>CAYWRO010000001.1:0-111632 GCA_964460345.1 uncultured Phycisphaeraceae bacterium
CGCCGACCTCAACGCCGGGCTCATCGATGAACAGGAAGCCCGGCGTCGCCGAGAACGCATCAGCAACGAAGCGGACTTCTTCGGTGCCATGGACGGCGCCAGCAAGTTCGTCAAGGGCGATGCCGTCGCCGGCCTCATCATTACCGGCATCAATATTCTCGGCGGCTTCGCGATCGGCGTCATGGCTCGCGGCTGGGAGATCGGCCAGACCGCCGCGGTCTTCACGAAGCTCACCATCGGCGATGGCCTTACGAGCCAGATCCCCTCGTTCGTGATCGCCATTGCCTCAGCCCTGATCGTCACGCGCTCCGGCTCCAAGGCGCAGCTCGGGCAGGAACTGACCAGCCAGGTCACCAGCCAGCCCACCGGTCTCCTGCTCACGGCGGGATTCCTTGTGCTGCTCTCCGTCACTCCGCTGCCCACCTTCCCGCTTCTGGTCAGCGCCGCGGCTCTCGGCACCATCGCTTGGGCGCTGCGGCGCTCGGCCGGGAGCGCCCGGCAGAAGGAGCAGGAGACCAAGGCCGCATCAGAAGGAGCAGCCCGCGGCGAAGCGCCCTCGCCAGAGTCGCTCCTCAAGCTCGACGCGCTGGAACTCGAAGTCGGCTACGGCCTGGTCTCCCTTGTTGACGCCGGGCAGGGTGGCGACCTCCTCGACCGCATCGCCGCCATTCGACGCCAACTCGCGGCCGAAATGGGCTTCATCATGCCGCCCGTCCGAATCCGCGACAACATGCAGATCCCGCCGCACGAGTATCGCATCAAGATCCGCGGCAACACCGTCGCCACCGGACAAACCCGGCCCGGCCGGCTCATGGCGATGGACTCCGGCATCGCCTCGGGCCCGATCGAGGGCGAACCGACGCGCGAACCCGCGTTCGGGCTGGATGCCTGGTGGATCGAACCTTCGTTGAAGGGCCGAGCGGAGACCATGAACTACACGGTGGTTGATCCGACCAGCGTGCTGGCTACACACTTGACGGAGGTCGTCAAGCAGCATGCCGACGAGCTGCTCACCCGCGAGGAAGTCACGAATCTGCTTGAGCAACTCAAAGAGAAATCCCCCAAGCTCGTCAGCGATCTTGTCCCCGACCCGGTCAAGCCGGGCGAACTCCAGAAGATTCTCCAGAATCTCCTTCGTGAGCGCGTCCCGATCCGCGACATGGAGAGCATTCTCGAGACGCTCGCCGACTGGTCGCCGCGGACCAAGGATCTCGATGTGCTCACCGAATATGTGCGCAACAGCCTGCGCCGCACAATCTGCCGCCAGTACGCTGTGCCGGATGAGTCAGGCGGCGCGGCCGGCGGAGAAGGGAACCGCATCGTCTGCATCACACTGGATCCCGCGCTGGAGGACCAGATCAGCGGCTTCGTGGATCGCTCCGCAGGCGCGACCGTCCTGAACATGCCCGCCCCGGTTGCCAACCGGATCGCACGTGAGATCACCAAGGGGCTTGAGCGTCTTACCGCCGCGGGGCATCAGCCGATCGTCCTTGCGTCCCCCCCAGTTCGGGCGGTGGTCCGCCAGATTATGGAGCCGCACATCGCCGGCATCGTGGTGCTCGGGTTCAACGAGATCGTGCAGGGAATCGAGGTCGAATCGCTGGCTCTGGTCAGCCTGCCGCAGCAGAACGCCCAAACCGTTTCCGCGGCGTGACTTAGAAGCCACGCTCGAAACCCGTCGCGGGTTTTGCGGCCGCCGGCCCGATCCGGTCGATCTACACTGGCCGCACGGACTCATCGTGCGACCCGCATAACCGAGGGCAGGATGCCCGACCTACTCAGCCAGGATGGCGCCGCATGCGACTGAAGACCTACCGCGCTCGAACGATGGCGGACGCCCTGGCCGCCGTTAAGAAGGATCTGGGGCCGCAGGCTGTCATCGTCCATACGAAGACAACCCAGGCGCGGACTCTTTTCGGCTTGATCCCCCGAAACGTGGTGGAGATCGTCGCCTCCGACGAGGCGCCTCTCTCGGCCCGGTCCGTCGATCGCTCGGCACGGCGTGAGCGTCTGCGTACACCCGCGTCGCCGCGGCAAGCGCCCCAGCGCGAGCTCTCCGGGGCCAAGGTCGCCGCCGCACTTGCCCAGCGTGCCTACGGACAGGGCGGAGCGGCCCGGGTCGCGGCGATCGGGCACGCCGAGGACGAGGCTCCCGAACCCACCGCGGCGCACGTTGCCGCTGCGGTTGCAGAGCCCCCGGCCGAACCCTCCGTCGAAGTCATGCCCGTGCGACAGAGGCGCAGCGGCATCGATCGCCTCGCCACACCTGCAAGGCTTGCGCCCATCGATGATCGTGCGCAAGCCGATCTCCATCAGGAGCTTGCCAGCATCAAGCGCATGGTCAGCCAGGTGCTCTCAACCTCCAATGCCGCGCCGACGGCCGGCGCCCTTCCGGAGCACCTCTTCAACCACTACCTGCGCCTTCTTGAATCTGAGATGGCGCGCGATGTGGCCGACGAAGTTATGGGCCGCGTTCGTGACGAGTTGACCCCCGAGGAGCTCGCGGACGAATCAATCGTTCGACAGACGGTCCTGCGTCACATCGCCCGCTACATCAACGTCACTGACCAGGTCTCGCTGGCGGCCGGCAGCCCGGCCGCCGGCCGCGGCCGCCCGGAAGACGGACGGCCGCTCACCATCGCGCTCGTCGGCCCCACAGGTGTCGGCAAGACCACGACGGCCGCGAAGCTGGCCGCGTCCTACAAGCTCCGGCAGGGTCGCAAGGTCGGCCTGATTACATCTGACACCTACCGCATCGCTGCCGTCGATCAGCTTCGCACCTATGCCAACATCATCGGGCTTCCGCTGAAAGTGGTAATGACGCCCGGCGAAATGCGTGCCGCCTGCGAGGCGCTGAGCACCTGCGATGTGATTCTCATCGACACCGCCGGTCGCAGCCAGAACAACCACGGCCGCATCGCCGAGCTCAAGGAGTTTCTGCAGGCCGCCAATCCGCACGAGACGCATCTGGTGCTCTCCAGCACCGCGAGCGAGACCGTGCTTGCCAGCACCGCCGAGCAGTTCGGAGCGGTCCAACCGAACCGGCTCATCTTTACCAAGCTTGATGAGGCAGTCAGCTTCGGTGTGCTTGTGAACATCATCCGCAAGGTGAACACAAAGCTCAGCTTCGTGACGACAGGCCAGGAGGTCCCCGACCACATCGAGCCCGGCCAGCCGGAACGGCTGGCGCGCCTGATCCTTGATGGCGCCAATTGGGCAGGCGGGGAGGTGCAGCGTGACTGAGCGATTCGAAACGGACGTGGCCTCGCTGGCGCAGATCGACGACGAGTTGGAGAACTGCCTCGCGGGCCGAGCCTGGTCCGCCGACGACTGGCTCGACGACCGGCAGGATGAGACCGACACAGCCCACGATCAGGCCTCCCGGCTTCGCGCGCTGGTAAACAGTGGCGAGCGAAGCGCCGAAAACCAGAACCGCTTTCGTGGGTTGGTCTCGGACCCGCGGCGAGAGGACCACCGTCGGCCGTCCGCTCCGCCCGAGCCGCGCCGGCGAGATGCGTTTGTCATCGCCGTCGCATCGGGCAAGGGCGGTGTCGGCAAGACGTCGATGGCCGTCAACCTTGCCGTGGCCCTCGCCGAGCAGCGATGGCGCGTCTCGCTCCTCGACGCCGACCTGGGCACGGCCAATGCCGATGTCCTGTGCGGGCTGAATCCCGCAGCGCGGCTGGAGCACGTTCTGACCGACCTTCCGGTCCACGATGGCGCACGGCGTTCCATTCTTGATGTCGCTGTTCCGGCTCCCGGCGGCTTCCGCCTTATCCCCGGCGCTTCCGGCATCGCTCGTCTGGCTGACCTGAATGAACACCAGCGAAGCCGCCTGCTCGACAGCATGGCCGAGCTCGAACGCGAGTCCGACATCATTGTGGTCGACGCCGCGGCGGGTGTCGGCGGTATGGTCACGACGCTTCTGAACGCCTCGGACCTCGGGTTGATCGTGGTGACGCCCGAACCCACCTCCATCGCCGATGCCTACGCGTTGATCAAGTGTGCGCGGTCAGGCGCTGGGGCCGACCTTTGGCGCGCCCCCGCGTTGCTGGTGAATCAGGCCGTGGACCACGCCGAAGCGCAATCCGTCTATACCCGCATGGCGGCGGTCTGTCATCGCTTCCTCGGCTTCCGTCCCGGCCTTCTCGGCTGGGTCGCGCATGATTTGCGCGTGGCGGAGGCAGTCCGGTCGCGACGTCCTGTTCTGCTCGGCGCTCCATCAACGCGGGCGAGCCGCCAGATACGGGGTGTTGCGGCACGCATCACCCAACAGGTAGCGCAGGTGCGATCGTTGCCGGAGCAGCCGCGGCGTGCCCGCGGGCTGCTCGCGCTGGTGAGGCGGTGGAGGAACGAGCCCGCCCGTTTGCGCCCGGCGTCGGCCGGATAACCCGGCACGGGCCTTGCGAGTCAAGTGGGGTAGCGGATGCGCCGATAATCCGTTAGTCGTCAACGGGGGGCTGCCGGAGCGTTGGTGTCAAGCGGGATCCCCACAAGAACCATCGGCGCCCTTCTCGGACTCGCCGGTTTCATCGTTGCCATCCTCGCGGGCATGGCCGCCGGAAATGAAGCCGGCGCCACGATCCTGCGTGCGCTCGCTGCGCTCATCGTCTGCAACCTCATCGGCCTGGTGATCGGGGCCGTGGGTGAACGTGTCGTCCAGGATCATGTCTCGAAACACAAGCAGGCCAACCCGGTCGGAAGCATCGAACGCGCCGATTCTGCCGGTTCTGCGGATGCCAACGATGGAATCATCGCAGCCTGAACGCGCAAACTTTGACACTCCACTTGACAAGACCCCCATGGTCATTGTTATACTGGAGGCGCACCAGGGATGCGGTGCAGGTGAAGGAGGGCTCGCTCGCTCGAGTGGCCCAAGTACCATCGGTTGGTCAAGGAGAGGACCATGTCACGGATGAGGGCGGCCACGGTCGGTCTGTCACGCGGCTCACGTCACGTCGAGCACGCCGAACCATCAAATCTTCCAACTCCGTACGATGACATGCCCATCCGGGAGGTCTGGCTGGAGTATCAGCGGACCCGCTCGCAGGAGATCCGCAATTTCCTCGTCGAGAAGTTCCTCCCGCTGGTCCGCTACAACGCCGAGAAGATCTACCAGCGCCTGCCCGACGAGGTCGATATCCAGGACCTCATGAGCGCCGGGCTCTTCGGCCTCATGGACGCCATCGATGCCTACGACCTCGGTCGCGGCGTGAAGTTCGAGACCTACTGCGCCCCGCGCATCCGCGGCGCGATACTGGACGAACTCCGCGCCATGGACTGGGTCCCGAGGCTGGTCCGTCATCGATCCGGCAAGGTGGAGACCGCGCGTCAGCGCTTCGAAAAGGAGCACGGCCGCGCTCCGACCGACGTCGAACTCGCCGAAGAGCTCGAGGTTGACCAGGAGGAGTTCGACAAGATCATCCGGGACAGCGTCAGCGTCTCGACGCGATCGCTCTCCCGCCGGTGCTACCAGTCCGATGGCAGCAAGGACGTCTGCGAGATCGACCTGATCAAGGACCAGGGCCAGGGCAACCCCTTCATTGACATCCAGCGCCGCGACGTCAAGGAGTTGATGACCAAGGGGCTCTCTCGCGCCGAGCGTCTGATCGTCATCCTTTATTACTACGAGGAAATGACGATGAAGGAGATCGGCGCGACGCTGGACCTTTCCGAGTCCCGCGTCAGCCAGATGCACTCCTCGATTCTCGCCCGGCTCAAGGCCCAGATGCAGAACCGGGAGCCGGAGCTGGAGCCGGCTGAGGACTGATCCGATCGATGCAGAGTGGGGGCGAAGGCACGGACCATCGCATGCTCAAGCCGCACGGCTTGAGCATGCTTGTTTTTGCCGCCTTCAGCATGTGGCCTCCTACGCTTCTGCGTGGCAGGCCGCCCTGAATCAGTCACGGTTGCGATCGCGCTCGGGTCCAATCTCGGCGACCGTCCGTCGCATCTCCAGGGCGCACTGGACAGCCTTCGACTGCTGCCGGAGACGGAGTTGCTCGCCGTATCGCGCTTCGTCGAGACAGAACCGCTCGCGCGGCCCGACGGCGGCGATCCGGGCGGGCCCTATCTGAACGCCGCGGCGATTCTGCGTACCCGTCTGTCCGCCCGTTCGATCCTGGAGGCGCTGCTGGCGATCGAACGCGACGCCGGGCGAACCCGCGGCGAGGCGTCCGCACGGTGGGCCCCGCGGACGCTCGATCTGGACCTGCTGGTCTACGGTGACTGCGTCATCAACGAGGAAGGGCTCACCGTCCCGCATCCACGCCTTCACGAGCGAGCGTTCGTCCTGGTTCCCTTAGCGGAAGTAGCGCCCGGCCTGCCGGTGCCGGGCGTGCACGGCGGGCGGACCGTCGCGCAGCTTCTGGCCGACCTGCAGCAGGGGTGCTCGGCGTGAGCCGCCTTGTCGCAAGCGTGTGCGTGCTCTGGCTCTTCCTGGGAGCCGCGCTCTCTCCGCCTGCCCGAGCGCAGGACCTCGGCGATCCCCCTCCGATCACGCCCGACCTCGCGCTTCTCGCCGCGCAGCAGGCGTACACCGCGGGCCCGGTCGCCGAGCGAATTCAGATCCGCTTGAACGGCGCACGTTCCTGGATCACGCTCCGGCTCGATGCCGGCAAGGCCGCCGACCTCTCGGAGGCTACGGCGGCGCTTGAACTGGGCGATCTTCGTGTCCACGTCGCCGGCGGCGTGCTCACCGCGGCCAGCACGCGGGCGCCGGATGTGTACTTCCAGTCGAAGCCTGTTGAACTCTCATACGCGTCTCTTGAGCCCGTGCTTCCACCCGTTCCGCTCCCGCAGATCGTGCTCGCCCGAGGCTTTCGAAATGGACAGACGCTCACGCCCTACACCACCGACGTGCGCTGGACCGCCGCGGCATGGGACGATGTCGCAGGAACCGTGCGGCTTAACGGCCAGGCCGCGCAGGGCGCGGTCACCCTTGAGCTGGATCGTCACTCCGGGCGGCTTCGACGGCTGGCGGCGGAAACCGATGCGGGGCAGCTCGAACTCATTGCCGAGCCAATAGATGCGGAGCCGGTCGCGACGTGGACCATCGATACCACCGGCCGACAGCAAGTCGCGCGACTGAGCGCTCTAACAGAGCAGGCCCGCTCGCTGGTGATCGGTGATGCGGTGCCGGATCTGGCGATGCTCAACGCCGAGAGTCGCCTGCGCCCACTCTCGAGCTTGATTCGGCTTGGCCCGGAGGAGTGGGTCGAAGCCCCTAACCGCCGCCTCATCCTCATCCTCGCCCCGCTCGGCAGCTCGCCACGGGAGAACGCCGCCGACCCCGAGGCGTTCGTTCGCGCCATGCTCGCCGCCGTTGGAGAACTGGTCGAGGAGGCTGATGCCGGCGAGGGCGAACTGTGCCCTTTCGCCGCCTACCTGGTTGTGTTCGCACGGACCGGCGGGTTCGAGGGAGAGGCCGTTGAGGCCGCGGCCGCCGCCTGGGAAGCGCCAGCGGAGCGCATCGTCTGGACGCCCATGGAGATGCCGCGGCTGGACGGCATTGAACCCGGGCATCCTGCGACGCTCGTGATCGACGCCCAGCGCCGCATTCTGGCGATTCTGGGGGAAGCCGCCGCCGAGGGTGAGGCGGTTGACATCCCCTCGCGCCTGCGGCCGAGCCTGCAGTGCGGCGAGTCGGAATGAAAAAGGGCGGGTCTGGAAGACCCGCCCTGTCTCAGTCGCATTTCGCGGACGTTCAGCCCGCCTCGGCCCGCGGGTGGGCATCGTCGTACGCCTGCTGCAGGCGCCGCGCGGTCAGGTGCGTGTAGATTTGGGTCGTGCTGAGCGACTGGTGGCCCAGCATCTCCTGCACGTGCCGCAGGTCGGCCCCGTTGTCAAGCAGGTGCGTGGCGAAGGAGTGGCGCAGCGTGTGCGGGCTGATGTGCGCATCCAGTCCGGCCTCGGTGAGGTACTTGTCCAGCTTGCGCCGCACGGACCTCGAACTGAGCCGCGCCCCGTGCTTGTTGATGAACAGCGGCCGCTTCGGCCGGTCCTCCGACCAGACCGATGCAAAGCGGGCGTCCACCCGCATCGTCTGCATGTACCGCTGAATCGCAGCCAGGGCATGCGTGCCGAGCGGAACCATTCGCTCCTTGCGGCCCTTGCCGCGGACTCGCAGGGCTTCGCCGGCGATGTCAAGATCACTGACTTCCAGCCCGACCAGTTCGCTCACGCGCAGGCCGGTCGAGTACAGCGTCTCGAGCATCGCACGGTCACGCAACCCGAGCACGTCACGATCCGACGGGGTGCACAGCAGCCGCTCGACCTGCTCAACCGTGATCGCCTTCGGCAGTCGCTTGCCCTGCCGCGGCGTGCGGATCGACACCATCGGGTTGAGGGGGACGAACTTCTGCCGGACTGCCCATTTGTAGAACGAGCGCAGGGTCGCGATCTTCCGGGCCGTCGTGGCGGGGGAGTAGTCGCGGCTGGCCAGAAACTCGAGGAACTCGCGCACGGAGTCCGCCGTGGCGGTGCAGATCGCGTTCGTCACGGTCTGGGGGGTGATGGCCCCCGCAACGTCGGGGCTCGACGCGGCCGGCCCGCCGTTGCGGACCTGTTCGAACGTCGCCGTCTCGTGTTGCTCTTCGACCTCAATGCCGAGTTCATCGGCCAGAAACTCGCAGTACTGGCGCAGATCCGCCGTGTAGCAGCGGGCTGTGTATTCACTGAAGTGACGCTCATCGGCAAGGTACGCCGTGAAGGTCGCGATCAGGGGGATGTCTGCCATCGTGTATCTCCGGGCCCGTCGAGCGGGCGTAGGGCAAGTCAGTCAGGTGCGGGCAGCCAGGAAAGGAGTGGGGGATTACGCCACCGGTCGAGGTTCGACTTCCTCCATTTCGATCCGGAACAGCCCCGGCTTTAGCCGTCGGCTGATCTGGTGGCTGACAAGCGCTGCATCGAAGTAGTCAAAGGGAACTTCTTCACATCGTGCCAGTTCGCTCAGGTGACGCAGCAGCAGTGCCTCCGATCCCGCATCACAGGCGAAGGTCCACCGGTGCCGTCCCTTCACCAGGGTTACTGGCGCTGGTTGGCTGCTGGCCGCGGCCGGCTTCGCCCCGGCCTCATTGTGCTGTGCAAGGTCGTCCATGACCGTCGTTCCCTCGTCCGCCCGCATCGGCGGCAACGAGCCGACGGTTACGGGCGGGAAGCCTGCGTTGTCTGGCGCACCAGGCGGGCGAGGCGCAGTTGCTCCTTGTCGAGCAGGCCCCGGACCGCCCAATACGCGGCGAAATCCGTGTACAAATCCATGCTCGCCAGATATCGGCGCCAGCCCAGCGCTGCGTCATAGTCGTGTCGCCCTTCCGCGTAACGGCGAACCTCCATCAGCGTCTCGTGGTTCGCTCCGTCAAGGTGCCCCGCCACCACCGACGCCGGCGCCTGCGAGACTGCCGAGGCCGTCGCGGGCGCCAGTCCATAGTCCGTGTAGGCCATTTCCAGCGCGACCGGATCCAGCCAGTCATCCCCCGTGCGAAGGCGTCCTTCTCGAGCAAACAGCGCTACTGAGATTCCGATCTTCGGCGGGTCGTACGGGTCCCACGCCGTGATCGATCCGACGATCACGCCATCGGCGCCCAGCGCCTGGGCAAGGACTCTCGCATCGGCCACCGTGGCCACCTGGGTCAGCCCCAGGCTGCGCATGGCGCCAATGGTCCGGTTCACCGGCACGGCCGAGAGGCCGCGCGTCTCGGTGATCCTCGCCACCAGCGCATCGGAAATCGCAAAGGAATCGGCGTTCGTCGTTCCGGACTCGTTGATGAGCGGGACGACCGCCCACAGCACGTTTCCCTCGGTGGCGTCATACGGCGCCACTAGGACGTGCGGCGGTCGAAGGCTGTCCGGGTCCGTGGCGCAGCCGGTGATCACCGGCGCGGCCACGCCGGCCAGCAGGAGGAGGCCCCACCGGGCGACTCTGGCCAGGTGAAGCCGCACTGTTCCCCGGCCCCTGCCCGGCGCAGCGCTTCTTGCGCGGCGCCCGGCCTCCCGCCGCGCTGTTTCTGCGCGGCGATAGCGTGCGAGCATGGTCTGTACGGTTGTCATGGCGTCCTGCCGGTTCATTGCGGGGCTGATCCCGCAAGTCGCGTTCCACGCGAGTTCGTAATCGGCACGCCGGCCGTCAGGCCGCCGCGCCGGGTTCTCCAAAGCTCTTTCAGGGCGTCGGCGCTGTGTCGGGCACCGTCGCAATGTCGGTTCGGCTCGCCGGCGGCCGGCCCGTGGCCGCCTGAATGGCCTTGTCCGTGCCGATCGACCAGATGTTGTCCGCGCCCTCGCGGTCAGAAACGAAGTACACTCGCCCTTGCGGCCCCCACACGGGCATCAGGTTCACGAATCGTCCCTTGGTCAGGTTCACCCGCGCGCCGCCGTCAACGTCCATCATCCAGACGTCCGCCGCCGCCGGCCGCGCGCCGGTTCCCCACCCCGTGCGATCGGGATCCGAAACCGTCGCGAAAGCAATCCGCTTTCCATCCGGGCTCCAGGAGGGGTTGATCACCGCTGCGATCTGGCTTGCCGCCAGCTCCGTCGGACTGGAGACGTCTCCCTCCCGGTAGTCGATGGTCCAGACGCTGAAACGCCGGTCCCCGCGCTCCAGGCTCCGCTGAAAGAGGATCTTGTCACGTCCGTTCAGGCCTGTTCCGGCGACAGGGCACCATTCCGGGAACAGCCCATAGCCGATGAACTCACTCACCACCGGCTGATCGACATCCATCACCCACATCTCCCACCGACCGCTGCGCTCGCCCAGGCGGGAGAAGACCAGCTTGGTGCCGTCCGGTGACCACGATGGGTGCAGTTCGTGCGCGGATGTCATCGTCAGCTGCACCGCCTGCCCGCCCTCGGAGGACATCATGAACACGTCCCACGAGCCCGCCCGATTGGAGCAGAAGGCGATGCGCGACCCGTCAGGGCTGATCGCCGGCATCACATCGTGTGCGGGATCCGCCGTGAGCTGTGTCACCGAGCGGCCATCAAGCCGCTTCATATAGATGTCGGCCGTGCGGCGGTGCTGGGTGCTGGCATACACCATCACCTGCCCATTGCGCGCGATGCACGGATCGAAGTCCGCGCCTTCCACGCTGAAGCTCACCTGCTGCAGGCTTTCGAGTCCGTCCAGAACGCTCGTCACTGCCGGCGGCTGGACTCCTGGGCCTGAGGTTGAGGCAGTCTCCCCGTACAGCAAGACCGCGGAGTCGATGAAGAGCCGCCCGTCCGCCGATTCCGGTCGTTGGGCCGGGCGCCGCGCGAGGGGCCGGTTCGGTTCCGCTGCATCCGTAAAGATGGGCGGGCTCGGCTCGGCCAACTGCTCCGCCTCCGCGGTGACGGCCAGCAGGAATGGGTCAAGGTCGTCGATGACCGGCTTGCTTGTTGCCTTTGCCGCTGGTCCGGTTGCCGTAGCGGGCTGGATAACGACGCGTCGCACCGGCGTCCGTGCACTCGCCTCCTGCGCCGACGAGCAGCCGCCCGCGCACAACAGCAGGACGGTGGCCGCCGCAAGACAGAATCTGATGCTCGCTTGTCTCTCGTGCATGTCCAAGCTCCACGGGGTCGTGGGACCATCCCGCGCGGTATGCGCCGCGCGTACGTCACCCCTCCAAATTGGGGGGCACAAATCACGATGGTCGTTGGGCTCCACCCGCGCGACCTGACGGTGCGAGCATCCGCGCCGTGCTGGCCTCCGCCAGCCGCGGCGGGGACCTGACTCGGTCCCCGGAAGATGCTCTTATCGGACGCCCTCGGGCCCCACCTTGAGCCCACGTCCGAAACGCACCTTCCCGATAATCGGCTCGTTGGAAGGGGCAGATAAGTCAGCCAGCCTGGGAAATGGCTCCTGAGGCAAAAAGGGCGCGACCCCGACTGACCGGCAGCCGGGGTCGCACACGCGCAAAATCCTGAAAGTGGGGGAGTGACCGCCGATTGCGGGGCCTACTCGCCGCCGGTCACGATCCCGGGCCGACCGGGCGCCCGCACGCGGACCGCCCGCCGGCCCCGCGGCCGCTGGGCCGAGAGCAGATGCTCCAGGTACTCCGACAACTCCGGCTCCGCAAACCGATTCAGGAACTCGGTTGTGGCCGAGCGGTTAATTCGGATGATGCGATCGACGAGTTCATCGCGAGAGGAGCCGCGGGCTCCGTTCTCCGACGGCCGGGTTGCTGTCACGACGATCTCCGGTTCGACACCGGGACGGGTGGATTCGTGCATGGTTTGCTCCATCTGCAATTGTGCCGACGACATCCATGTACGCCGGGTCGCCTCGTGAAATGGGGATCGGTTCCACTCAGCAGGGCCGTTCATCGGGAGGTCTCACGTGCGTCCTGCACGTTGTAACTGAAGTGGGACTTAGGGGTTCACGAGCAGTGCCCCTCACCGGCGCTCCAGTCATTGTGTTTGCAGAGAGGTGACCCCCAAGCAATGGTGGCGCTGGCGTCCGTGGGACTTGCCGCGGTTGGAAACACAAAAGTTTCGGCTACGCTTCACCATGCAACTCTCCAAGCGCGTCCAGACGCTCAAGCCCTCCGCCACCGTCGCCGTCGCCAATCGTGCCAAGGAACTCAAGCGCCAGGGGATCGACATCCTCTCCTTCGCAGCGGGTGAGCCGGACTTCGACACGCCGCAGTCGATCAAGGATGCGGCCATCGCCGCACTCAACGCCGGCCAGACCAAGTACATGCCCACCCTTGGTGACGCCGAGACGCGGACGGTGATCGCGGCAAAGCTCACCAGTGAGAACAACCTGCCTGGAGTCACGGCCGATCACATCGCCATCAACGCGGGCGGCAAGCACGGGCTGTACGTGGCCATGCAATGCCTCTTCGACCCGCCCGAACCGGGTCAGCCGGCGCAGGAAGCCATTCTGCCCGTGCCGGCGTGGGTGTCCTACGCGCCCATTGTGGAGATGGCAGGTGGCCGCGTGGTTGAGCTTCCGACCACCGTAGAAACAGAGTTCAAGATTAACGCGGGCCAGCTTCGCAGCGCCATCACGCCGAACTCGCGCGTGTTGATCCTCAACTCGCCATCAAACCCTTGCGGCACCATGTACTCTGAGCGCGAGCTGCGCGAGATCGCTGCCGTCGTGCATGAGACCCGCGAAATCGCGCCGAATCTGGTCATCTTCACCGACGAGATCTATGAGAAGATCGTGTACGGTGACACCGCACACTTCTCGATCGGCTGCATTCCCGAAGTGGCGGAGCGCACCATCACGCTCAACGGGCTCTCCAAGGCGTACTCCATGACCGGCTGGCGCATCGGCTACACCGCTGCCAGCGGCGCCGGCGGTCAGAAGTTCATCAAGGCCATGGGGACGCTCCAGGGCCAGATGACGACGAACATCACAAGCTTCTGCTACCCGGCCATTCGCGTCGCACTTACGCAGTGCGCCGGCGAAGTTGAGCGGTTCCGCCAGGCCTTTGCCCGCCGGGCCGACCTGATCCACGGCCTCGTCTCGGCCATGCCGGGCGTGGTCTGTCCCCGGCCCACCGGCGCGTTCTATGTCTTCCCGGACATCAGCGCGCACTTCGGCAAGACCACGCCTCGCGGCAGACCGATCAGTTCCGCCCTCGATTTCGCCGAGGCGGTGCTCGACGAGGCAGAAGTCGCGCTCGTTCCCGGCGAAGACTTCGGCGGCGTGGGTCACAACCACATCCGCATCTCCTTTGCCTGCTCCGAGGAGCAGATCGAACAGGGCATGCAGCGCGTGGGTGACTTCATTGCGGCTCTGAAGTAGGGTCTTGGTCCGGCCGTAACAGACAGAATGGCACTCCGGCACGGTTCACCGCGCCTGTACCTTCATGCGCCAGACTGACCGCCGCGGGGTTGAGCATCGATTGTTGCAATTGGGAGTCGGCCTGTTTCTGGGCGGCCTGCTTACGGGGCTGGGCATGCCGCTGTATGCCAGCCCGCGGCTCGGGCTCTCCAGCCACCTCGAGGGCGTCCTGAACGGCATTATCCTGGTCGGACTCGGGCTGCTCTGGCCGAAGCTGCGACTCGGCGCGTGCTCGCGCGTGCTCCTGTTCAGCCTGGCGGTCTTTGGCGCGTATGCCAACTGGCTGACGACGCTGCTCGCTGCATTCTGGGGCGCGGGGGGCACGATGATGCCCCTTGCGGGGGCCGAGCAGAAGGGGACAAGTGTACAGGAGGCCATCGTGATGTTCGGCCTCCTGTCGCTCACGGTAAGCATGCTCGTAGTGAGCGTGATGGTGCTCTGGGGTTTGCGGGTCAGCGGGATGTCCTCCGTGAGCCCGCGCTCGGCCATCGCCGATTCGGTCGCGGATCAGGAAGAGACCTGCATCGCGGCTTTCAGCGGCGGCACTCGCAACTGATCCCGAACTTGCGGCAGATCGGATGATCGGCACAATCCCGGCGTCGCGCGGTGCAGACCCGCCGCCCGTGCCAGATCAACTGGTGCGACAGTTCGCACCACCGCTCGCGCGGAAAGAGCGCCATCAACCGCTTCTCGATCATGGCGACCGATTCTCCAGGCTCCACCAGCCCGAATCGGGTCGCCAGACGCTGGATGTGTGTGTCGACCACGAAGCCGACGTTGGTCGCGAACGCGTTCCCCAGAACCACGTTGGCCGTCTTTCGTGCCACGCCGCGCAGCGTCAGCAACTCCGCCATCGTCCGCGGCACCTGCCCGCCGAACTGTTCCACAATCGCTGTCATCGCCGCATGCACCGCCTTGGCCTTGTTGCGGTAGAGGCCGATCGTCTTGATGTACTGTTCGATCTCTTCCGGCGTTGAGGCGGCGTAATCCGCCGGCGTTGGAAACCGCTTAAACAGGGCGGGTGTCGCCTTGTTGACGCCCGCATCCGTGCTTTGAGCGGAGAGAATTGTCGCGACCAGAAGCTCGTGCGGGTTTCGGAAATCAAGCTCGCAGTGAGCCTCCGGATAGTGCTCCTTCAACGCATCGGCCAGGCGCAGGGCCCGGCGCCTCTCCGCAGCGCTGACCTGCGGGAGCGCGAATGGCAAGTCTGCCGTCTCCTTCGCCTGGGTGCGGCCAGACGCCTTTCGGCCATCGCGGGTTCCTCCGGCCGGAAGCGTTGTCGCCTTGCGTTTCGCTGGAGGTCTTCCCTCTGTCCTACGTGCCGCCATCTACCGTCCTCTCGCAAGCTGCGGCTCTTCAAGACGATCGCTCAGCGCATCGCCACGCACGTGCCTACCCCCCGCGCCTCCCTGGTTCGAGGCCGCAACCGCGTTCCAGATCCCCGCAAAGGTCGCCACCAGCATCGCCACAAGCGTGATCTGCATCAGCGTCGATGAACTCCCGTGCCCGGCATCGAACACGCCCTGATGGGCCGCCGCGGCGTCGTTGTCACCGGCGGCCGCCGCCTGCCAGTACGCCTTCAAAGCGACGTTCATCGGCGGCGTCACGATAAAGAACCGCCAGCAGAATGTCACGAAAGCCACGAGCAGCGCCAGCGAGCGCACCGCGAACGAGAGCCGCCGGGTTGACTCGTGCCGCGAAAAGGCGATGGCCGTCAGCGTTCCGAACGTCAGCAGCAATGCGACGAACTGCACGAGGTCGACGGAGAAGAACATCGGGTCACCGATGTGACCGCCGACGATCCGCCAGTGTTCGCCGTCATAGGCCGCGAAGCCCGGAAGCTCAGGGTCCAGCTTCTTCACAGCGGGGAACAGGATCGCCGCGGTCACGCCCGTCATCAGGAGCGCGCCGGTGCAGATACCAGCCGCGGTCAGGTGAATCGCTTCCAGAAAGGCTCGCCACCGGTTCATGGGCAGAATCCTAGGGCCGGAGGCGTTCGGCGCGTCCGGGAGAACTCCGCCGCAGCGCGCCTAAAACCGTTGCGATGCGATGTGCAGGACTGAATCTTGCGATGGCCAGCTTGCGTGCAGCGGCGGTCACGGAAGGAGTGGGGGGGGAAGGCGGCCATGCCCCGCCCGCCGCGGCGCGCGCCCGACTTGAATGGGCCGCCGGCCTGGGCTTTGAGGCCGTGCGGTTGGATGGCACGGAGCCTGGCCTTCGCGCTCGCGATCTGGATCGCTCCGCACGACGAGACCTGGCTTCGCTCCTCCGCCGGCTTGAGGTCGCCTTCGGTGGGCTTGATCTCTGGATTCCGCCCGCTCATTTCGCCGACGCCGCTCACGTAGCCCGGGCGCTCGCCGCCACGCTTGGCGCGATCGAACTGTGCGCCGACTTGGCACGTCTCGCCGATGGCATGCGGGACGCGACGGTATCCATCCGCTGGCCGGTTGGCGGTGACAGCGCCGTGCTCGATGAGCTTCGCGCTCGCGCGGAGACTGTCGGCGTTGCCATTGCCATGCGCCTCAGTCCGGGCTCACCGCTGCCTGATGGCTTCGGCCTTGACCTGGATCCCGCGGGGCTCCTCGCCACCGGTGCAGATCCCGCCAGTGCGGCCGCGGCTGCGCCGCGCGTGGAATGCGCTCGGCTCTCCGATTCACGCGATGCGACACGCACGGAGCCCGGCGCAGGGGAGCTCGACCTGACCGCCTACGCCGCGGCACTCATCGCGACTGGTTATCCACGCCGCGTCGTGCTCGACCTCAGCGGCGTTCCGCTTCAACGGGAGACGCTGCCGCGCATTGTCCGGGCCTGGTCGCAGGCGACCGCCCTGCCCGGGTTGTAGCCGCGCAGCCGCGTGCTCGTCGGCAGGTAAAGCGGGTGCCGCGGCCGCCCCGCTTTGGTGAGGCCCAGGCACGCCAGCCGCCTCCCCGCAAGCGGACCAGCGCAAACCTCCAAGGCCCGGTCGTCCAGCCCCGCCGGTCCGGCATTCCCCCAGGCAACGATGACGCGATCGGCCGCCGCGGCTGCGCGGGCGAGGTAGGCGTCGGTCGCAGGGCCGACGGGCTCGGGGTGTTCGCGCAGTCGACGCGGATCGGTCGACCGGAGCGCGTAGAGGTTCACGGTCAACATCGCCGCGGCGTAGCGCCGCCGCGCCTGCCGGATGCAGGATCGGACCGTCGGGTCTTCCCGCTGTTCATCGGCCGTGCTCGGGTTGAGCATGACGAAGAGCACGATGGGCCCTTCGCTGCGCCAGCGCCGCCACAGCAGGTAGCGGTACGTCTCGTCGGCATTGAAGATCGCGCCCGCCTGCTCACAGCCGCGGATCAGAGATTTGTCAATCCGCCAACGCCGCCAGCTCATCGTCGGGAATCTCGAAGTTGGCGTAGACCTTCTGCACATCGTCGTTGTCTTCAAGCGCATCGATCAGCCGAAGGTTCTTCGCCGCGTCATCACCGGCGACGCTTACCGTGACACTCGGCAGCATGGTCAGCGACGCTTCCTCAATCTTGAGCCCGGCCGCTTCCACCGCCTCCTTCACGGCCTGAAACTGCGTCGGCTCCGTGTAGATCATCCAGGGCAGGTCAGCGCCCTCGGGCTCGCGGATGTCCTCCGCTCCGGCCTCGATCGCCACTTCCATGACGCGATCGGCGTCCAATCCCGCGCCCGAGATCGCGATCTGCCCTCGGCTTTCGAACTGGAAGGCGACGCTGCCCGATTGCCCCAGGTTTCCACCGTGCTTGGAAAAGATCGACCGAAGGTCGGCGGCCGTCCGCGTGCGGTTGTTCGTCAGGGCATCGACGATGATCGCCACTCCCGCGGGGCCGTACGCCTCGTAACGGACTTCTTCGTAGTTCTCGGCGCCGAGTTCACCGGCGCCTTTCTTCACAGCACGCTCGATCGTGTCGCGCGGCATGTTCGCATACCGCGCCTCGTCGATCGCGTATCGCAGCGCCAGGTTCGTCGTCGGATCGGAACCGCCGTTCTTCGCCGCCACCATGATTGCCTTGGAGCACTTCGACCACAGCTTGCCGCGCTTCGCATCAACGGCGGCCTTGCGATGCTTGATGTTGGCCCATTTGCTATGACCTGCCACTGCTGTCTACTCCTGCCGGTTTCGGCCGATGCTGTTTTCAGTTGAAGCCCGCGACTCCGGAGAGACCCCCGGAAACAGCGGCGCCACTGCCGGCGACTGCTCCGTCGCAGCCGCCACGACCTTCTGATGAAGCTGCCGCACGCGCTCCGACAACTCGCGAGAATCCGCTTGCGACGTCTGCCGGAGCTCCTGCGAAGCGATGTCGAGGGCCAGCATCCACTGGTTCCTCGCTTCGCGTGTGCGGCCCGCCCGCCACAGCGCATCACCGTAGTGATCCCGCAGCGTCGAACTGTTCGCCCCCTCCGGCTTGGACACTGCATCGCCCAGCAGCGAGACCGCGCCTGCAACCCGCTCGCCGGTTGCTTCATCGACGGCGTCCTCCAGCATACCCTGGCGGTAACGCAGCCAGCCAAGCGAGTCGATGACGCTTGGCTCCGTGTCAAGCTGGCGATACGCGATCTGCAGCAGCCGCTCGGCCTCTTCAATCTGTTCGCCGCGCTCGACGAGCCCGTAGCCCAGGTTATTGCAGGTCCACGCGTGCTCCGGTTCGTACGTAAGCGCCAGCCGGTACAGCCACTCGGCCTCGGTCTGCCGATCGCGCTGCGAAAACAGTCCTGCAAGCTCATAGCACAACTGCGCGGCCAGTTCGGTCTCGCTGAACTCCTCGTGCGCGAGACCGATACTTTGTGCGAACTGCCGCAGCAGGCCGGCCGACTCCAGGCCCTTGATCGCCTCGCCGGTGGCTTGCGCATCCATCAGCGCCAGCGCCAACTGCACGTGCAGGACGTGAATCGGGCCGGTGGCCTCCGCGCGACGCTTGGCCGCACGAATCAACTCAAGCGCCCCCCGCATTTCATCCGGCAGGCCCGAGCGCATCGCCGCATACACCGCTGGCTGAACGCCTGATAGCAGCGTCAGACCCTGGTTCTCCAGCAGACGCGATCCTTCCGGCAGCGAGCCCAATGCGTCCACCGCTTCCTGGATCGCTCCCCTCCTGGCCAGCAGCGCTGCCCGGAATGCGACGTTGTCGAACGAAGCGGGTTCCACAGCAAGCCTGGCCAGCGCGGCCTCTTCGGCCTCCGCGTGCCGGTCCGTCTCACGCAGCACAATTTCCAGCGCGCGGGCCAGCCGTGCGGAAGGTTTGGCATCGAACGCTGCACGTAGCTGCCGCTCGGCCTCTTCCGCATCACCCGCTACAAGTCGCAGATGGGCCTCGGCCGCCACTTTCCACGACTCGTCCCAATGGTGCGCTCCACCCACCCAGGCCAGGGCGCTCTCAAGTTGGCTCGGATCCGACCTGACCAGCGCTTCAGCGATCTGCAACGCCAGGTCCCTTGCCTCCGGATCGCGCGGGAAGAGGCGCAGCAACTCCATCACCTGGGAGAACGCGTGGGCCGTTTGGCCGCCCATCAGCAGTTCACGAGAACGCAGCAGGTACAGCGAAGCACCATCCGGCGCAAGCATCTGCAGGCGAGCGCCCGTCTGGCGCCGCAACTCCGACGAGGCCTCGCCCATCGCGCGGTACGCCTCGACCAGCGCAGCATACGTCGGCTCCATGTACCGGTCCTGCTCCAGCGACCGGACCAGCACATCGCGCATCGCGTCCGCGCGCCCGGCTTGCGCCGCCATCCGCGTCATGCGCAGTGCCCGATGCGGCGACACGGCTTCGGCCGGAACTCGCATCACATCATCGACGGCCTCGTCGAAGCGTTGCAGGGCTGAAAGCAGGCTCCCCCGCGCGAAGGCCTGATCGGGTTCCGGTCCGGCCAGCAGCCGGAGGGCCTCCTGCACGCTCCCCCAATCGGCGCAGGCCGCGGCGACAAGCCCGTAAGTCTCGATCGCCGCAGCATTGTTCACTTCATTCCGCAGGGGCGCTGCGACTTGTTGTGCCGCCTGCAGTTCGTCCGCTTCCTTCAGCCAGGCCGCCAGCAGGATTCGCGACCCCACCGATCTCACTCGCACGCGCGGGTCCGGAGCGCCAAACCGCTCGATGAGCGCCCCCGACAGCATCGCCGCAGCGCCCGGCTCCGCCGCGGCGATCGGACCGCACCGCCGCAAGATCTCCGACGCGCGTCCGGGCAAGCGCGCCGACAAGTCAACCATCGCCTCCCAGTCCAGGGGCATGCGTTCCAGGTGCGCCGTCAGCAGTTCGACCGCCGCGCGATCATTCGTTGCGCTGGCCTCCAGCCGAACCAGCCTGGAGGCCAAGGTTGGCGTTAGTCCCTCGCCCACCTTCTCCCGTGCCGCCTCTGCTGCGGCACGGACCAACGCTGCATCGCCGCCGCTCCTGTTGACGGTGATGTAACGCATGAGCCGCACGTGGCGATCGCGCAGCCGCGTTGGATCCTCCGCTACGTCCTCAAGCACCACGAGCGTCGCGGCGACCGGATCGCCCATCCGCATTGCAGCCAGCACGCGTCGTTCGAGGAGCACCCATGCTTCGCTGGGCAGAATCGAGGCGGCTCGGGCGTACGCAGTGAGCGCCCCCTCGTGGTCGCCCAGTCGGATCGAAACGTCACCCACGACACGCCAGAGGATCGGGCGCGAGCGATACAGAGCCGTCATTTCCGACGAGAACCGCGTCCGCTCCGTCCACGTCTCCGGAAGGTCAAGCCCCGCCGCGATCGTCTCACGCGCGGCGTGTGGATGGCCAAGCGCCAGCAAGGCCTCGCCAAGCGAGACATTCGCCAGCGGCCTCAGCGCCGGATCGTTGCCCTGGTCAGGCAGGCTCAGCAGCGTCGCCAGATACTCTGCACTGCTCTGCTGATCGCTCTCTCGCTGCGCCTGCAACCCAAGCAGCAGCAGCATGCCCGGAGCCCTGCTTCCGGCGTCAAAGGCATTGCGAAACGCCGTCAGCGCGGCCAGCCGGTCTCCTGAAGCCAGACGGGCCTCGCCCAGGGCCGTCAGGACGTCCGCCGAGACCGGGTCCAACTCCACCGCGCGCTCAAGCTCGCGCACGGCCGCCGCGGCGTTGCCGCGCACCAGGGCGGACCGCCCGGCGACGTACCGGCGAACGGCCTCGACCGGAGCCGTCGCTTCATTGATGACCGGCCGCGCAAAGTGCTCGATCGCGTCCGCGCGTGTTGCGAGGGCGGAGTCCGCCATCGTGAGCGGCGGTAAGGTCGCGCCCGCCGGAGGCGGGGCTTCTCTTGCCGCTCGGTCGGGCCGGAACGAACGGTGATGCGCCGTGTTGAGTTCTGCCTGCCAGCGGGCCGCGTCGCCGACAGTGGCGTTCCGACTCGACCCGTCCGAAGTGCACCCGCCCAGGCCTGCAACGGCCAGCAGGATCAGCAGCTTCAGCGAAGTCGACTCAGGCACGCTCGCCCTCCGCCTCTGTTTGCGGGGCAACGGCGTTTCGGTCGGCGCCGCTGTCCACCCAGGCTTGCAGGCGCAGATACGCCTCGCGGAGCGAACCCGCGCGGATTCGCCGTTCCAGGACCAGCGCCCCCTCAACGGTCTGGTTGGGCGACTTGATCAATCCTGCCGTCGTCAAAGCCCGACCAATGCGGCTGTCGACCGGCGCGGCGTGCGCTCCAAGAGAAAGCAGCAGCACCCGCGCTGCGACGTACGGCGGCATGCCAGCGATGCTCTCCAGGTACGCGCGCGCATCGCGCTTGGACATCTCATTGAGGCCCGCCAACGTCAGGTTGTGTTCCCGTCTGTAGACTTCATTCAGCGCAACGCGCAGCCGCTCGGCGCGTTCCGCCGCCATCGCGTATCGCTCGCCAATGATCGCGACGATCTCGTCCGGAAGGCACACGCGGAGTTCATTAAGATCCACGACCGAGTTCGTAATCCGCCGAATTGCCCCTGCCGCCCGGCTGGATGTCGTCTCCCATGTGAGAAACGCCATCAGCAGTTCGCCGAGGACAGGCTCAACAAGCGTGGGCGGCGCCGTGGGCAAGGCGGACGCCAGGCTCTCCACCGACCCCCCGTTCCGCTCCAGACACTCCAGCAGCGCTTCAACCTGCGCCGCCTCGTCAGGCCCGCTCACGACTCGTCGCCCTCCTTTTCCCCCTCGCGATCGAGTGCGGGCTCATCATCGCGCTCGGCCCGCACCTGCCCGAGCGCCTCATACACCTGCGCTTGCGTCTGCACCGCCTGATCGACCTTGAACAAGAGCTTCGGCATCTGCTTGAGCGCCACCAGATCGCCTATCCGTCGCCGGATGTGCGCTCCGGCCGCGATCAGCCCGTGCAGCGTCAACTCCTGCTTGTCCTTCGGCAGCACCGAGACGTACACCGTGGCCGACTTGAGATCTTCCGACACGACCACCCGCGTCACCGTGATCAGACCGCGGATGCGCGGGTCCTGCAGCCCCCGCGTCAGAACCTGCTGAGCAGCTCGCTGCAGCGTTGAAGCGACCTGGTCGGTGCGGCGACTCATTCAACCTCTCCCGCGGCCTCGCGCCGTTCCGCTTCGGTCCACAACGCCTCGTCGGCAGGCTCTTCGACCGTCGCGTCGGAGAGCACCTGGCGCGACAGTTCCCCCAGCCGACCATCGCGAAGCGAGTGCAGATCCTCGGTCACGCGGTTCAGAACGGCCCCGAGGTGCGCACCGTCGCGCGACACCGTTACCAGGGCGAGGTCCGCGATGTTCCACTTGTCGAGCGAGCCGACCTCCGCCACGGAAACGTTGTACTTGCGCCGCAGGCGGTCCTTGAGCGAACGGATCACCCGTCGCTTGTCTTTCAGCGACCGACTGTCGTCCACCAGGACCTCAAACTGCAGAACGCCGATCTGCAACGCCTTGCTGCTCCGCTTACTTCGTAGAAGTCGAAGCGCCCAACGTACGCTTCACCTCGATCCGCTTGTAGCACTCCAGCACGTCGCCTTCCTTGATGTCGTCGTATCCGGCGATCTTCATGCCGCACTCGGTGTTGGCCCGAACCTCCTTCACGTCGTCCTTCACGCGCTTGAGCTGCTCGAGCACGCGATCGTTCTCGATCACGACGCCGCCGCGCGTCACGCGGATGAACGCATCGCGCTGCACAACGCCATCCGTGACGTAGCAGCCCGCCACCGCGCCGACGCGCGAGATGCGGAACACGGCCCGGACCTCGGCATGACCGATGACCTCTTCGCGCAGCTCCGGCTCCAGCAGGCCTTCGGCCGCCTTGCGGATGTCGTCGGTGATGTGATAGAGCACCTGGTACGTGCGGATCTCGACGTTCTTGTCTTCGGCCACCCGGCGCGTCGCGCCGGAGGCGAGAACGTTGAAGCCGATGATGATCGCGCCCGACGCCTGCGCCAGCAGCACATCGGATTCCGTGATACCGCCAACCGCCGCGTGCAGCACGCGCACCTTGACGTCCTCGGTCGTGATCTTCTCGATCTCGTTCTTCAGAACGTCCACCGAGCCCTGCACGTCCGCCTTCACGACGACGCGGATCTCCTTCGTCTCGCTTTCGGCCATCTGGCTGAAGAGCGTGTCCAGCGTCATCTTCGGCTGGGCAAGCTGCGTCTGGCGGTCGCGCTCGCGGCGCTGCTCGGCCGCCGCCTGCGCCTTGCGCAGCGAGTCGACGATGTAGAACTTGTCCCCGGCGTCCGGCAGTTCGTCAAAGCCCGAGATCTGCACCGGATGGGCCGGCCCGACCTCGCGCAAACGCTGCCCACGATCATCAATGATGTCGCGCACGCGCCCGAAGCCGCGCCCGACAACGATGAAGTCTCCGATGCGCAACTGGCCATCCTGCACCAGCACGTTGGCCACGGCGCCGCGCCCTTCTTCCATGCGCGCCTCGATCACCGTGCCGCGGGCCGGGCCGCCGAAGTCGGCCTTCAGTTCCAGAAGCTGGCCCTGGAGGTCGAGCGTTTCCAGCAGCGCGTCGACGCCCTCGCCCGTGACTGCACTGGTCTTGACGACTTCGATGTCGCCGCCCCAGGGCACCGGGTTCAGGCCGTGCTCCGCAAGCTGGCCGTAGATCTCGTTGATCTTCGCGTCCGTCGCCTCCGGCTTGTCGCACTTGTTCAGGGCGACCACGATCGGCACCTCCGCCGCCTTGGCGTGCGAAATCGACTCGACCGTCTGCGGCATCACGCCGTCGTCGGCCGCGATCACCAGCACCACGATGTCCGTCATCGTCGCGCCGCGCGAACGCATTTCGGTAAAGGCCTGGTGCCCCGGCGTGTCCAGGAAGACGACGTGCTTCGTCTCCCCGCCGACTTCCACCGGCACGCGGAACGCGCTCGTCGCCTGCGTGATCCCGCCGGCTTCGCCCGCGGCGACCTCCGTCTTGCGGATGTAGTCCAGCAGTGACGTCTTGCCGTGGTCCACGTGACCGAGGATTGTGACCACCGGGCTGCGGGCGCGCTCGTCCACGACCTCGCGGTCTTCGAAGTCGGAAGACACACGCTCTTCAGCAGTCTTCTGGCTCGTGACCTCCAACTCAATGTTGTAATCGATCATGATTTCCTGCGCCATCTCCGACTCGATCACGGAGTTGGGCGTTGCCTGTACGCCTTGCAGGAAGAGTTTCTTGACGATCTCCGGCACCTTGACGCCCGTCGCCGCCGACAGATCCTTGATCGTAAAGGGCGCCGCAATCCTCACCGCGCCGCCGCTCTGGGCGGGCGTCGGCGCACGCTCCATACCGGTCGACTGCCGGGCCTTCTGCTGCCGGCGGCGCTGCTTGAGGTAGCCCGGTGCGCGCTGCAACCGCGCCTCACGCTCCAGCAGATCCTGCTCGCGGAAAATGCCCGTCCCGAGCCCCTCTCCGCGATCCGGCGTTCCGCCGCCACGCCGGCCACGGCCGCCGTCGCCGGCCGGGCCTCCGCGGCGAGCAGATCGGCGCGGGCTGCGGCCACGATCCTGATCGTCCGCCGGGCCGAACGGCACCGCCCCGGCGCCGGCCCCGCCTCCGCCGACGGGACCACGACCACCGCCTTCACGCCGCGGCCGCGGCTGCGGCAGCGGTTCCGGCGCCTCGATCCGAACAACCTTCGGTCCAGACAGCTTCACCGGCGTCTTGGTTTCCAGACGCGGACCCGCCGGCGTAACCACCTTCGGGCGCTCCGGCACGTTCTGCGGTGCAGGGGCGATCCGCTCCGGCCGTACTCGCGGCGGCTCGGGACGCGACGGCGCGGCCGTGCTCGCCCGGCCGTTGCCCCCATCATCCTGATCCGTATCTGCAGATGGCGCTCGCGCGGCCGGCCGAAGCTCACCCTCGGACGGCGCAGGCTCCGTCTCGACATGAGGTTCCTGCTTGGGCGCTTCCACGGGTGTTGGCTGCGGTTCCGGCTCGGATTCCGGCTCCGGCTCGGGCGCCGCGGCAGGCGCTGCTCGAGCCCGCGGGGCTGCCGGCGGCTCCTGCACCGCCGTGGCGACGCCGGAGTCCTCTTCAACAGACTCCGTGCGCCTGGCCTTCGCCTTGGCGCGTGCACGCTTGGGCGCGGCCTTCACCTGCTCGAGATCAACGTGCGCCGACGTCTCCACCGCCGTGCCGGAGGAGGCCTCACCGTCAGCTCCAGCGCTGAACCACTCGCGGATGCTCGCCGCCAGTCCGGGAGAAATCGTGGACATGTGGTTCTTCACACTGTCCTGGGGAATTCCCTCAGCCCAGCACTTCTCCACGATCGCCTTGGACTTGACGCCAAGCTCTTTTGCAAGTTCGAACACTCGTGTAGACAAGAGTCACTCCAACCGGGCGCCCGCCGCGGGCGCAGTTCTCATTCCGCCTTCTGCTCTGATTCGCCTTCGTCCGCCTGCGCATCGCCGCCATCCTGCTCCGGGGCAGGCATGGACGCCGCTCCAAGAATGGCCGCCGCGGCCAGATCTGCATCCGCGTCCGGCACCTCGCCGGACTCCAGCAGCTTCCGCGCCGCCTCTTCCTCTTCGCGGCGGCGACGCTCCGCTTCTTCCTTCTCGCGAGCCTGCTCCTCGGCGACCACCTTGGCCCGGGCCGCCGCGGCGTCCACGATCTGCTGCGCCGTGGCAGCCTCGAGTTCAAGCTCCGTCGCAAGCACCTCGGCCCCGACCTCCTCGATGTCGAAGACGCTCACCATGCCCAGCGCCGCCAGGCGATCGACCATCTGCTCATCGACGCCTTCCACGCTCAGTAGCGTCTGGGACATGATCTCCAGACCCTTGTTGAACTCGTCCGGCGTCAGGATGTCCACGTCCCAGCCCGTCAGCCGCGCAGCCAGGCGCACGTTCTGGCCGCGCTTGCCGATCGCCAGGGAGAGCTGGTCGTCACGCACCACGACGGTCGCACGCCCAAGCTCGAAGCACAAGCTGATCTCCGCTACTTCTGCCGGCTTCAGCGCGTTCTGAATCAGGATCTGGGAGGACTCGTTCCAGCGGACAATGTCGATCTTCTCGCCGTTAAGCTCATCGACGATGTTCTTGATGCGGGACCCGCGGATGCCAACGCACGCGCCGACCGCGTCCACCTTCGAGTCGATCGAGGACACGGCGACTTTCGTCCGGTACCCCGCCTCGCGCGCCATCGCCTTGATCTCAATGATGCGCTCGGCGACCTCCGGGACTTCAACCTCGAAGAGGCGCTTGATGAAGTCCGGATGCGAGCGCGACAGCACGATCTTCACCTGGCTGCCCGCATCGCGAACGTCCAGAATCATGCACCGCACCCGGTCACCAGGCTGAAACTGTTCGCCCGGGATCTGCTCGCTCCGCGGCATAAACGCCTCGGCCCGGTCGATTGTCACGACCATTGCCCCGCCCTCGTAGCGCTGCACGGTGCCGGTGACGATCTCCCCGATCCGCTTTGAGAACTCGTCGTACACGCTCGCCCGCTCATCATCGCGGAAGCGCTGAATCATCACCTGCTTGAAGGTCTGCGCCGCGATGCGCCCGAGGTCCGCCGGCGCGATCTCCAGCGGCTCGCCATGCCGGTAAAGCTTCATTTCCCCGGTGATCGGATCAAGCGTGCACGCGAACTCTTCCGTGTCCAGCGTGCTGTAGAACTTGCGCGCCGCCGACACCATCGCCTGCTCAAGATCGCGCACAAGCAACTGCTTGTCGACCTTCCGGTCACGCGCGATCGAGTCCAGAATCCGCATCATTTCCTGTGTGTTCATCCCTGCTGTGCTCCGAGTTGTCCTGCTTGCCGGATTGTGAATCTCTCTGCCCCCGCCGTCCAAGAAACTGTCACCGTCCCAACCCCCAACCGCAAAAACCAAAAACCACGACCGTGCCGGGCACGCTCGTGGTCTGCGAACTCCCACCGGCTCAAACCGGAGGGAAACCGGGATCGAACCCCGCTCAGGTCATCGTCCGGCTCCTTGCCAGAACGACCCGGCGACGGTCCCGCCGAATCCGCGCCCCACCTTGGGCACGGATCCCGCGAAGCGCAGGCCCGGCAGCGCACAGCGCCACCGCTCGTTGCCTCGCATCACCCGACATGGTCGCAAACCACTCTCATGGCGCGTAGTTCCTGGGTCACGTCAATACTCCCGACGTCACCATTATCTTACGGATGCCCAACACTCGCGTCAAACACCCCGCTCGCCGGTGTGAACCCGCCCCTCGAAGGTTCCGGACTATCCTTCGCGGCATGCCCCTGAGATCCCGCCATGCCGGTGCCGCCGGCCAGATCCTCATTCTGGAACTGCCGGAAAAGCTTGTCGATGAGACCATCGACGAGGTGCAGGAGGCGGTTCAGGCAGGGCTCCCCCGCGCCGACGGCGCCGCCCTCATCCTGGATGCCTCTCAGGTCACCCTGATCAACTCACTCGGCATCACCTGCCTCCTCCAGATCCAGGATCGCTGCCGTACCCAACAGGCCGCCATGGCCATCGCCGCGCTGCCCGAGGCGACCCGCACGCTGCTGGCGCAACTCCGTCTGGACAGGCGCTTCGACCTCCACGACTCCGTGGACGGGGTAGTGACATCCCTTGAAGTGGGGGGGCTGAGTTAGGCTTGGCTCAGATCCGGTCGGCCGCCTGCACTGGCCGCACCACCTTCAGCGCCCGCTGTCCCCGATGCTGGCCAATATTGGCAAGGAACCGTCGCTCATCCTCGACGGTAAGCACCACATGGCTGCTGGCGGGCCGCTCGGTCACGATCAGGTCGCCGACCGCCATGTGCATCAGGTCATGGAGGGTGATCGTCGTCTCCGCGAGAAGACCGCCCACGGTCAGCACCGCCCCCGACAAGTTGCCGGTGATGCGGCGCTCCATTTCCGGCGACCGGTCCCGCCGCGACGTGTTGAACCACGACTGGGCCGCCAAGTCCTCCACGACGGGCTCGATCACGTTGTAGGGGATGCACAGGTTCATCGTCCCCGCGCGATTGGCCATCTTCAGTTCGAAGCCGACTACAACGACCACCTCATTAGGGGGGACAATCTGCACAAGTTGTGGATTGCTCTCCGTCGCGGTGATCGCAAAGTCGAGCTGCTTCACCCCCGACCAGGCTTCGCCGAGTGCGGCAAGGCCGCGGCCGGTGACCTTGCTGATCAGACGGGTCTCGATCAGGGTCATGGGCCTCTGCGGGATGAAGAGCTCCTGATTCGTCCCACCCAGGAGGCGATCGATGATGGGGTAGATGATCAGCGGACTGATCTCCAGGCACATCTGCCCTTCCAGTGGCGCCGCTTCGATCAGGTTGAAGGAGGTCGGATTGGGCAGGCCGGAGATGAACTCCGCGTACGTCATCTGCTCGCAGTTGGCGACCTTTACCTCCACAATTGTGCGTAGAAAGCCGGATAGGGCCGCCCCGAAGTTTCGCGCGAATCCCTCGTGCAGCGTCTGCAGGGCTCGCATCTGGTCCTTGCTGACGCGCTCCGGGCGCTTGAAGTCGTAGTAGCGGACCTCGACGTGATCCTGGTCCCGCCGGTGACGGGAGAAGATCTGGGCTGGATTCTCCTCCTCTTCGACTTCCCCCGCGTCCACGGCCGCGAGCAGGGCGTCGATCTCACTTTGGTCCAGCACGTCGGGCACAGCATCGCTCCAGGAGACCCCGAGGGTGGGGGGTGGGGGCAATCTGGCTATCGGACGCTTGGGGCCTGACACTTCAGAGTGGCCGCCGCGGCTCGCAAAGGGGCGGTTTCGGTGTCACAAACCCGGCAGGCCGGAAACAATCCGATCTGCTCAGGGCTTTACTTCACACCAGAGCGACCGCCATCGGCGGCTCAAAAAGGCAAGGCAGAAGGACGAGACATGAATCGACTCATCGGTTTCATCATGGCCGCGGCGGTGCTGATCACGGGACCGGCTCTCGCCCAGCCGCAGGTTGTCACGGTCGCGGCCACGCCTGAGCGGACCAAGGTGACCGCGGGCGACCGCCTCGCGGTGGCCATTGTCATGGAGTTCAAGGACGGGTTCCACGCCTGGCCGGCTCAGGAGCAGGACGCCTTGCCACCTGAGATCAAGGCAAGTGGACTGGAGGTCTTTTACACGGCCGTCACTGCCGAGCGTGCAGGACCGGTCAGCACGATCGGATCTGTCCAGTGGCCCGAACTGCATGAAGAGAAGGTCGCCGACCCCACGGGCATGCAGGCGACAATCAACGCCCAGGTCTTCTCCGGGCGCGCGATTGCTTACCTTCCGATCGCCATCGCGGACGACGCCTCCTCCGGCTCGTTCACGCTGGATGTGACCGTCTCCTACCAGGTCTGCGACGACACATCGTGCCTGATGCCGGAGGATCGCACGATTCCGGTCACGTTTGAAGTGGTCGAAGACGCTGCCGCGGCGGCCGCTTCGGGGACTGATGCGGCCCTCTTCAGCGGCTTTGATGCGCGGATTCTGGCCACACTCGGCGATGCGCCTGATGGAACCGTCGCGGCGACCACGACACCCGGTGCGGCGAAGGCGCCCGCCGCGGCGGCTGCTCCCGCCACGCGCCCCAGCCTGTTCGGCTACGAGATGCCGGACTTCGCCGGACCTGTGGGACTGGTCATGTTGCTGCTGATCAGTGCCCTCGGCGGCGCGGTGCTGAACCTCACGCCCTGTGTGCTGCCGGTGATCCCCATTAAGATTCTCACCCTCAGCCAGCACGCGGCGGAGCCGGGACGCCGGATAGCGCTCGGCCTGTGGATGGCGGTTGGTGTCGTGGCCTTCTGGGCCGCGATCGGCGTCCCGATGGCCTTCATCAGCTCGACGCTCGATCCCTCCCGGCTCATTTTCGGCAACTGGTACATCGTCCTCGGCATCGGCCTGGTGATCGCCGTCATGGGCATCGGCATCATGGGTCTCTTTGAGCTCCGGCTGCCGCAGGCTGTCTACAGCGTGAATCCGAAAGCCGACACCGCGTGGGGCTCCTTCGCCTTCGGGGTGATGACGGCCGTGCTCGGTTTGCCCTGCTTCGGCTTTGTCGCCGGCGGATTGCTCGCCGGCGCCGCCGTGCTCGGCGCGACCAAGATCATGGTCATCTTCCTCGGGCTTGGCATCGGCATGGCCGCGCCGTACCTCGTCCTGTCCGCGTACCCGGCCCTGGTGAATCGCATTCCGCGCACCGGACCGGCCAGCGAACTGGTCAAGCAGGTGATGGGCCTCCTCCTTCTGGCCGCAGCGGCATTCTTTGTTACCGCTGGCATCAAGGGCCTGCTGAACGACATGCCCCATCTGGAGGAATCGATCGGGTGGTGGATTGTGGCCATCTTCGTTGCGGTGGCTGTCGGGTGGATGACACTTCGGATCTTCCAGATTACGAAGAGGGTGATGCCGAGGCTTATTCTGCCGGTTCTGGGGCTGGTTTCGGTTGTCGGGCTGTTCGCCTTTGCAAACGGCATGACTCGAGGCGCTTGGCTCGAGTTCACGCCTGCAATGCTTCAGAAGGCACGTGACTCCGGCAAGGTGGTCGTTGTCGACTTCACGGCGGACTGGTGCATCAACTGCAAGGCTCTTAAAGCAACAGTTCTCGATCGCGAACCGGTGCGGACCCGCCTCCTTGCCGACGATGTCCTCCTCCTTGAGGTCGACCTGACCTCAACGAAGGCGCCCGGCTGGGAGTACCTCCAGCAGCTCGGACAGACGGGCGTTCCGACGCTGGCCATTTACGGGCCGTCGATGGACAAACCGATCGTCTACAACGCCTACACCCCTGACCTTGTGCTCAACGCTATCGATCGCGTCGCATCCGCGGAGTCAGATTCCACGACTGCGAGCAGTGCCGCACCCTGAGGTAAGCCTGCGGTGGACTTTTCAGCACCCCTGGAAGAACGCATCGAGGAAGATCAGCAGGTCCTGCACGCTGGTGCGATCATCCGCGTTCAGATCTCCCCGCAAGGCGAACCACTCGTCCAGGTACGCCAGCAGGTCCTGCACCTCGACGCGACCATTGCGATCCCAGTCCGCTCGGCACTCTGCTTCGCGCACGGCGTTCAGGTCGTCTGAGTTCACCAGCCCGTCGCCGTTCACGTCGTAGACGCTGAAGTTGTACCCGAACTCGGCGATCTGCACCTGGCCGTTGATGACGCCATCCGCGTCGTTCGGCCCGCCATCCTCCGCCGCGATGAACGTCTCGATGAGTTCGTTGTCCACTGCGTCGGCTGATCCGTCGCCATTCACGTCGCCGCGCACCTCACCGAAGCCGACATCCGTCCAGACGTACAATCCATCGCTCGGCGCATCGTACGCCGTGCCGACGATCGCTCGCACGGTCCACTGCGTCGGGTCCAGATAGTTGCGGGGATTACGCCCCTCCCAGCGGGCGATCATGTCCATGGTGATCGGATGCCCGTAGTTTGGCCACTCGGCCGCGTACACCAGATCCTGCAGCGCCTCGACGACGCTGGCGTGCGAGCCGAACCCGATCCACGGATCGGTCGGCTGCACCGGCTCGCCGGTCAGGAGCGAAGCGCCCATCTCGTTAAGCGGAAACACGAGCGTGATCGTCGTCGTGTCGGCAATTGCATCATGCTGGAAGCGGAGATCCACCAGAGGGTCGTACTCTCCGAAGTTGCTGCCGCCGACCACCGCGCTCACGGGTGCGTAACCGCCGGCTCGCTGAAAGAATCGGCTGCGCACCACCCACGTCTCCCCGGCGCTGAAAACAAGATCGTCCCCCTCCGCCTCGACGACCTGCACTTCATAACAACCGCACAGCACGAGCGCAAAGTCCGCCCCGCTGCGCTCGTAGTGCGGTGAAGACTGGTGAGAGTCGTCCAGGTCATCGATGCTCCGCGCCGAACGATGGGAAAAGCCCGGCGGCGTCGTGCCGAATCGCCCCACGTTGGCCAGATAGCGAAACCCCGCTGCGCCGGGCAGTTCACCTCCGGTATTGGCATCGCCGTCCACGTCGATCTCAAAGAACCCGTACACCGGGTTCGGCCCGTACGAGAAGGCCGAGTACGTCCCGATCAGCCCCAGTTCGCCCGGCGGGTTCACCAGCCCGGCAAACACCACATCAAGCCGAAGCGTCGGCGCGATGCCCCCCGGTCCGACCTGGTGGCCTTCGTACGGCGACACCTCCGAGGGCTCCCAGCCCTGCAATGTCAGCGATAGAAGATCCGGCAACGTGGAGGTCGTCACCACCGCCCCAGCCGCATCGGTCGGCCGCAGCACGGCGTCACCCGCAGAATCCGTCCAGTGCGCAGCCTGTCCGAGCGTGCCTCCGCCGTGCAGCAGCACCGCCGCGGCGCACAGCCGTCCGACTGTTGCTGGCAGAGACGCTCGGCTCATCGCTTCGCTACCTCCGTCACGAACTCCTCAAGACGATACCGCTCGATCCGATAGCGGAAGCTGCTTCGCTGCATGCCGATCAGTTTGGCCGCGCGCGACACGTTTCCGCGCGTCTCCTCCAGTGCCTGCATGATCAGCATGCGCTCCACGGCCTCGGCCGTGTGCTCGCCCGATTCAAAGTCGAAGCGCAGCGTACCGTTGCTCGGGGGCGCCGGACGCACCGAAACGGCCGGTACACTGCGGGCCGCCGTCAGCGCCAGATCGGCAGGCTCGACCACGCGCCCCGGCGCGAGCATCGCGGCACGCTGCACCGCGTTGACCAGTTCACGCACGTTGCCCGGCCAGGAGTGAGACTCGATTGCCGCGAGGGCGGCATCGGAAAAGGCCATGTCCGTCCGCCCGTACCGACGGCCCATCCGCTCCAGCATCGTCTCGGCGAGCAGCCGCGCATCGCCGCCCCGTTCGCGCAGCGGCGGAATCGTCACCGTAAACGTGTTCAGTCGGTACAGCAGGTCGCGCCGGAAGCGTCCCGCATCCACACGCTCGTGCAGATCCTGGTTTGACGCAGCGATCACCCGCGCGCGGACCTGTCGCTCTTTCGTTCCCCCGACCCGCCGGAACGTGCCATGCTCCACCACCAGCAGCAGTTTCGCCTGGAGCTCAAGCGGCATCTCGCTGATCTCATCCAGGAAAATCGTCCCGCCGTCGGCCATCTCAAACAGGCCGGGCCGGGCTTCACGCGCATCGGTGAACGCGCCCTTCTCGTGGCCGAACAGTTCACCTTCAACCAGCGCGGCCGGCAAGGCCGAGCAGTTCACATGCACGAACGGCGGGGCGCCGCCATTGTTCCGGGCCGCTTCCCCTGTCGCCGCGGCATGGATGAATCGCGCAAGCACCCCCTTGCCCGTCCCCGTTTCACCCACCAGCAGGGTTGTCGGCAGGCTTCCCTCCACGCCGTCGTCGGCAAGCGGAATCGCGGCCAAACGCCTGGCCACATCGACCGTTTCCCGCCAGGCGGGGCTCTCGCCGACCAGGTCGTGGTTCTCCTCCCGCACCCGCTCCAGCCGTTCGTACAGCGATGCCCGTCGCGCCACCCGCTGGTGCTTCAGCCAGCGGTCGACCTGCAGTGAGAGTTCCTCGAGGCTCAGCGGTTTCTGGAGGTAGTCGTCCGCTCCGGCCTTCATCGCCGCGACCGCGCTCTCGACCGTGCCGAAGGCGGTCATCACCACGATGACCGCGTCATTCCCCTCGGCCCGCAGGCTCTGGACCAGGTCCAGCCCGTTCTCGCTGCCGAGGATCACGTCCGTCAGGATCAGATCGAACGCTGTGGTCTCCAGCAGAGCCCTGGCATCGCACAGGCACGCCGCCTCGCTGACCGTATGGCCCGATCTGGCCAGCGTCCGGCGGATCGAGAACCGCAGATTGTCCTCATCTTCGATGGTGAGAATTTTGGCCAACGTTCGCTCCCGGGCGACTATTCGTCAAATGACAGGCGGCCGGTTGCCGCGGGCAGCCGCCGCGGCAACCGCAATACAAACGTTGCTCCCCATCCGCCGGAACCGGGGAACTGGTCCTCGGAACGGCGTGCGGGTGGATCATCCAGGTCAAGTTGGCCCCCATGGGCCTTGGCGACCTGCTGTGCCACTGCAAGTCCAATGCCATTGCCGTCCGCCTTCGTGGTGAAGTACGGCTTGAAAATCGAACCGCGAAGGTTCTCCGGCACCCCTGCCCCCTGGTCAGATACGGCCAGCCGCCAGCAGGCCCCGTTGTCCATGCCGGTCTCGATCCGCACCACGCCGCCGGCCGGAGACGCCTCGATCGCGTTGGAGATCAGGGCGACCACGGCCTGTTCCATGTGTCGCGGATCGATCATCACCTCATCGGGGGCGCCGTTCATGTCGACGCGCAGTTCGACCCGCTTCATCCGCGCCTGCCCCCGATGGGCGTCGATCAGGCCGCTCAGCCACGGCTCCAGCCGGCACGGGGAGGGGGTGACCGCCAGTGGGCTGGTCGCGTGCATCAGGTCGCTCAGCCATCGCTCAAACCGATCCACGGCCGCGATGATGCGCTCCTGATTCTCGGCGAGGTCCGAGTGCGGCTCGACGTCCGCCTTCGTAATCTCCGCCAGACCCCGGATGCCGGCGAGCGGGTTGCGGAGGTTGTGCACCAAACGCCGCAGGAGTTGTCCGGCCGCGGCCAGCCGTTCACGCTCGACGCGCTCGTCCTGCATGGCCCGCACCATGGCCGCCATCTGGTTCACCTCCGTGCTGAGCCTTGCCAACTCATCTGCGCCGTAGACGGGGATGCGGTGGTCGAAGTCCCCTGCGCCGATGCGGGCGGTCGCCTCGCGCAGCGACGCTACCGGCGCGGACACCCATCGCCGCAGCAGGCTCATCCCGAGCACGCTCAGCAACCCCGCCGCGGCCAGGGATGCGCCGAGGACCACGATCAACTCATGCCAGGTGCGGCGTCCGTAGTGCATCGCCAGCGCCGCATCATCCAGTACGCGGCGCTCGCGACGCTCCATCCATTCGAGCATCTGGCTGATCTCAGACACTGCCAGGGCTCGCTCGCTTTCAACCTGCTCGGCGAACCATTGTTCCGCCGACTCCATGGCCATTCCGAGCCGTTGGCGGAGTCCCTGCGCCTGCAGCGGGTGCCAGCGTTCCTCACCCAGACGACCCAGCGCCAGGTCTGCTTCTTCGGCGAAGACGCGCGCCTGGGCCGCCGGCTCGGGTGAGGTTGGCCTTTCGGAAAGCGTGTCCCGCAGGCGGATCAGATTGGTTCGCGCATGCGTCAGGTTGTCCAGGACGCGGGCGGTGCTTGCCAGCGGGTCGACGAGTTCTCGCTGCACCATGCGCGCGGACCACAGGGCAGCGCCCGTGCTGACCAGAACAGTCAGCCCGATGAGCCCGACCAACACAAGAAACTTGCTCTGAAGCGACATGTCGCGACCGTCAACGCTTCGGCCACGTGTCCCACAGCCACGACCCCTCCTCCAGCGGCCGCCGCGACGAAACAACGTGTCCATCCGCGAAGCCGAAGTTGCCCGCCCCGCCGTGCCGCAGCCCTGGGAACCAGTAGCGGTCGCCGGCCAGAAGCGGGCTGCCCATCGCCGGCCCTGAGAAGACTGGAGACACGCCATTCATCCGGGCGGCCTCCCCATCGACATCCCAGAACAGTGGAGTCTGCGAAGGATGCATGATCGACGTGCTGCTCAACGCCATCCGGCCAGGGGCGGACCACACCGACCCGATCCGCGGCGGCGACAGGTGGTACCGGATATTGAACCCGAACGACACCGCCGCCGACGGGCCCACGCCGCCGCCTGAACACGGCGCGTTGCGACGCAGAACCAGATCCTCGGTTACGTCCGGGCAGCGCATTGGGTCGCCGGGATCCTTCGCCGAGCGCACGGCCCGCAGAGGATTGTCCCAGCACCAGAACTCATCGATGCCGTACTGGCTCTCCTGGAACGTTTCCAAACGGAACAGGCCGGGCATCTCAATGTCATCGTGACCGCGATCCGGCTGCATCGTGTCGTCGGAGAAGATCGAAAACGCGAACCCGACGCTGCGCTGGTTGATCTGGCACTTGAACGCCCGCCCGGAGGCCATCGTTCCCGCCACGGCCGGCAGCAGCAGGGCGATCAGGACCGCTACCAGCGCAAGCACAACCAGCAGCTCGATGAGTGTAAAGCCGCGTCGGAAGACCCTGCTCTCCCCAGCCCCGGTGCAGAGTTCGCTCGTGCTGAGCCTCGGCATCCCGATTTCGACAGACAAGCGGTCACCTCATCCGGGCCGGCGTGGGCATGCCGGCCCGGACCCATGGCTGAGTGTACAGCAACTCGGCCGATAAACACAGGTCTAAGCGTCAGGCAGGTGGAAATTCTGCCACCTTTTCAGCGAGGCTGTCGCTCGCCAACCCGACGGCCGGCATCGGATCCGTCGCTTTGTAAATGCTGGTTCTGGTGACGGTTACGTACGTCCACGACGATCGGCCGGTGGTCCGACGCCGCCGAGTCCGCCCGCTCCAACCCATGTGCCGCCAGAGCCGCCTCGGACAGCCGCGCCGTGTCCAGAACGAACGAGCGTGAGACCTCCAGCCCTGCGTCTCCGACCAGCACGTAATCCAGCCGGCCGGGTGTGAAGCTCGATTCGCTGTTCATCCAGGTGTACTGCGCCGCATCGCCCGTCACCCAGGGCTCCACCGCCTCCAGATCGGACCCGTCGGCGTCGAGGCCGGCTCCAATCAGCCCCAGTGGATCACGCGAACCGACCAGGTTCAGGTCTCCCCCGATCACGCGGAGTGGCGTCGGCCCGTTCGGGCAGACCTCGTGAATTCCCGCCGCGAAGACCTCATTGATCAGCCGTGCTTCGGCCAGCCGGGCGAGATCTTCTTCGCTGCCGTCATGGCCGCAACATTTGAGGTGAACCGATGCCGTCGCGACGTCCCCGAGAGGTGTGTTCACCAGGGCTCCGACGAAGCGGATCGCCCGATCCGGGATGTGGGTATCCGGCGGCGCATCGTCTGGGCGGGTCAGCAGTTCCGGTCCCAGCCGACGCATCGGGTGCCGCGAAACGATCGCGACGCCCCATCCTTCGGAACGCATGCACTGCCAGCCGGACGCGGGCGGTACATGCTCGCGGAACCAACTTGAGATCTCATACTCGTCGCCCTTGTCCCATTCCTGAATGAGCACGATGTCCGGGTTCAGCGCCCGCAGAATGCGTCCAAATGGCGCGGGGTTCGTCATCGTCGCCGCGTATTCGACGTTGAGCGTGACGATGCGCAGTTCATCCACGCCGCGGCGAGGGAGCGCTCCCCCGATCGTTGCGGAGCCGTTCTCCAGCGTCGGCAGGGCCAGTTTCACCGTGGGCCACGCGGCGGTCTGTCGTCCACGCCGGTCAAGCGCGATGAACCGCGCCGCGGCGGCGTCCGCCTTCAAGTGGGGGAGCAGCCCCGCAAGCGCCTCGCGGCTCAGCCGAATCTCAAACTCGTCTGACGAGTGCGTCGGTGCAACGAGCAGCCCTGCCGCGGCGTGGCTCACAGGCGCCATGTCGGCCCCGGCGGCGGCGACCAGCACACGCACTGCCTGCCCCCGCTCTGGTTGGCGACCACGCCGCTCCGCAAACGGCGAAAACTGCACCTCCAGGTCAACCCCCAGCAGCGCTTGGTCCGCTGCGTCGACGTGAACCGCCCTTCCCGTCGCCGCGCTGGCGTCCAGGTCCACCTGCAGCGCGTAGGTCTGCTCCGCCGCCTGCAGTGTCACGAGTTCCGGCGTCTGCAGGCGGAAGTACAGGTACTCCCCGGTCGCGGCGGCCGCGGCATCTGCCGGCCAGTCGTCAAACTGTCCATCCATGCGAATCGCTCGCTCAAGCGTCACGCCGATCGCGGGTGGATCCTGGGCGGCGGCGGTCGGCTGCTGCGGGGCGCTGCACGCCGCCAACGCCATTACTGATCCCGCGCCCATGGCCACAAGCATGGATCGAATCACACGAGCCTCCTTCATCAGGGAGCCCATCGTAACCGAATTCACCGCCCTCAGCGCGTCTCTTCAGGCATCGCCATCTCGAGGAAGGCCTCGCGCCGGGCCGTCTCACGCCGCGTGAGGGCCGCGCGGCGTCCGGCCGTCTGCTGCGCCTGCTTCCACAGCAGACGTGCAGCGAATCGCCTCAGCGGCCCCGGCGCACTGCGAGCCGCCCAAGCCAGCGGCGATAACCCAAACTCGATGATCACCGGGTCATCCAGCGCGACGAACGCCTGCGCCACCCCGGGATCTCCCTGTCGCCCGGATCGGCCGAAAAGCTGCCGGTCCACGCGCGTTTCCGCGTGCCGTTCCGTGGCAATCACCACCAGTCCGCCCGATGCGCGGCTCTCCTCGGTGAGCAGGATGTCCGTCCCGCGGCCGGCCATGTTCGTCGCCACCGTCACCGCGCCGGGCTGACCGGCCTCGGCGATGATCTGGGCTTCTTCCTTCTCACGGCGCGCATTCAGAATCCGGCAGTGAATCCCTCGCGCGGCGAGCAGTTCTCCCAGCAGTTCGGAATCGGCCACCGACCGTGTCCCCACCAGCACCGGCCGGCGCTGTTGATGCAGCGTGGCGACATGCCGGGCCACGCCCTCGAACTTTTGCTCCTTCTTGACAAACACCTGGTCTGGCAGATGCTTGCGTATCACCTTCCGGTGCGTCGGGATGCGCACGATCGGCAGCCGGTAGTCGCGATACAGCTCGTGTCGCACCTCCGCGGCCGTTCCGGTCATCCCGCTCAGCCGTTCGTACCGCTGAAAGAACCGCTGATAGCTCGTCCGTGCGCTCACCACGCGCGTCGACGCAATCTCGATTCCCTCCTTCGCTTCCACGGCCTGATGCACACCAAGCTGCCACTGCCGACCTTCAAGGATTCGTCCGGTCGAGCGGTCGACAATCACCACTTCGGGTCCGTTCTTCCCCTCCCGCACGATGTAGTCATCGTCGCGCCGGTAGAGCTCCTTGGCTGCCAATGCCTGCTGCACCAGTTCTTCGCGCCGTCGCGGGCCAGACCAGAACGGCGGCAGGCCGCCCGCCATTTCGGTGACGCGCCGCCGGCCGCGCTCTGTCAGCAGCACCCGTCGCTCACGCAACAGAACGCGATAATCCTGGTCGCACTCCAGTTGCCGCGCCACGTCCGCCGCGATGCGGTAGTGCTCCTGGCCCGCCCACGCGTGATTTTCCTTGCTTTCCAGCGCGATGATCGCAGGCGTGACGGCCTCGTCGATGAGTACGCTGTCCGCCTCGTCAACGATCGCCGCGTGCAGCCCGCGCTGCATGATGCGCTGGCTCCACTCGGGCGACGATGTCTCGGAGTTCGCCCGCGGTCCGTGGCGCAGTCCCGCTTGGGCTGTTGCGAGACTCTCCAGCAAATGGCTCGTCAGCGTCACTCCTAAGGGGATCATCAGCCGATCGCGCAGAAAGTCGAAGATGAACTGTTTGTCCGCGCCATACGTGACCGCCTGCGAGTACGCCTTCTGGCGCTCCGGCGGCGGCGTCTCGTCCTGGAGCACCCCGACACTCAATCCCAGGAAGCGGTACGCGGGGCGCGTGATCTCCGCATCGCGTTTCGAGAGATAGTCGTTCACCGTGATGACGTGCACGCCCCGCCCGCGCCAACCGTCGATGGCCGCCGGCAGGATTGCGGTCACCGTCTTGCCCTCGCCCGTGGCCATCTCGGTGCAGCATCCCATGGCCATGGCCAGCCCGCCCATCACCTGTTCGACATACAGCGACAGCGACAGCACGCGCCGGATCGCTTCGTGCCCGAGGGCGAAGGCCTCGTCAATGCACGCCGGATCGTCGCGCCGCAGCCGCACGCCGTCTGCCGCCTGCTCAATCCCCGCCTTCAGCGCTGCATCCGAAGTTTGACGGAGCGACTCGGCCCGTTCAACGATCCCCTCCGCGCGCCGCCGCAGACGCTTGACCGGAATCCGCCGCGCAGCGACCCCCGCGATGTACTCGCCCGCGACATCAAAGCCCCGCGGCGGTAGCCGGCGCACAAAGGGGCGCCCCAGCGCCGACCAGAGCCGCTCCCCGCCCGCTGGCGCGCTCGGCAAGAGCTCCGAAAGGGCGCCCGCCGCATTCATCCCAGCCGCCCCTCGAGATACTGACGCACCTTGCGCTCCCACTGGATCAGCAGCGGTTGGGCAGGTAGGGCAAAGCGTGCACGGGACCGCAAACCCGGTTGCCAGGTCCGCGGCGTCAACTGCGGAGAGACCTCCACGAGCATGTGAGGTTCGAGGGATCGTCCCCCCTCGCGCGCCGTCGGGTCCGGCGCAATGCCGCCGCCGGCCGTCGTGGCCAGCGACTCGGCCAGCAGGTCATGCGTCGCCCGCTCCACGCGGCGGGTGATGCTCGTCTTCACCAGACGCCCCGCATCCCCCCGCACGCGCACGCCCACCCTGATCTGATCGTCGCGCCGGCCACGCCCGAAGATGTGGCTCGCCTGCCTGTCCGGTACGGCGATGCGCACCACCAGATCATCCAGCGACGCGACCTCTCCAAGCATCAACCCGCTTCGGGCGAAGCGTCCCTCACTGTTGCGAAGATCCACGGCCGCCCCGTCCGCCACCACGAAGCGGCCCGCCGCGGGCGCGCGCACGTTCAGCCCCTCGACCTTGTCGCGCAGGTGCTCGAGTTCCGCCAACTCGTTCTCCAGGGCAATCACCGCGATCGCTTCAGCGTCCGGCTTGCCCTCCGCCGCGGTGAGTTCCACCTCTGCGCGTGCGGCCTCGACCCTGGCCTGGACGGATCGCAGGTCCGCCTCCAGCTTCGGATTCGACAAACGTACGATGACCTGCCCAGCCTCGACCGCGTCCCCCGGTTGGACCAGCAGCGGGCCGAGAAAGCCGGGTTGCTCGACGCGGATCGGCTGCCGCGATGCAGGCATGACCACGCCGTCGGCGTAGGCGCCGGCGGGCGCTGGAACAATCCCGAGCAGAATGCCCGCAACCACCACAGCACCGACCACTGTCATCACCGCTCGGAAGCGGTGCCCCACCAGCAACGGTGAAGCCGCCAATCCACCGATCCCCTTCAGAAGCGGCCAGCCTGCCCAGATGCACAGCATCACCGCGCCGATCACGAGGCCGAGCCCCGGATACTTCTGCGTCACGATGAGCACGATGGCCAGCATGACGAACAGCCGGTACGGCGTCGACAACGCCCCGAACGCAATCAGCAGCGCCGCCTCGCGGCCGTCCCGAATCACCGGGGGGCGGATCACCCGCGAGCCGAAGACGTACCGCACCAGCAGGTAAACCCACGACTCACGCGCACGCTGCGCCAGGTTCGGCGCGGCCATCACGTCAGAGAGCACGTAGTAGCCGTCGTAACGCAGCAGCGGGTTCAGGTTGAAAACGAACGTCGAAACACCCGAGATCAACATGACGTTGTATGTCAGCGTCTTAACGGTCGGATACGTGTCGCCGTCCGTTACGCTCCAGAGGATCGCCGCCAGCGCCGCCAGGAAGACTTCGAAGTAGATCCCGCCCATCGACACGATGACGCGCTGCCGTACGCTTGGGAAGCGCCACGCCGCCGTCGCATCGCAATAGGGCAGCGGCAGCACGTACGCGATCAGGATCACCCCCAACTCCGTCACCCGCCCGCCGAACGCCTTGCACGCCGCGGCGTGCCCGAACTCGTGCACGATGCGGATGATCATGAACATCACCGCCAGCAGGATCAGCGAGTCGGGGCTCAGCAGCGACGCCAGATCGAGCGCTTCGGCCAGGTCGCCCCATCGCAGCAGCACCATCCACAGCCCTGCCACCACGGCCGCCGTCCAGATCGCAAGCCCCCAGCGCGAAAACAGGAAGCGGCAAACGTTTTTGTACCTCTCCAGCAGCGGTTCGGGGTTGTACAGCGGGATGTTGAAGAACATCCACTTGCCCGTTCGCTGGTCGAGTTTCTTCTTCCGCGCCTGCCGCTTGCGCTCCAGCACCATGTCCGGCGTCAGCGGCCCGTCGCCGGCCAGCAGCCCGAAGAACTGCAACTGGCTCAGCAGATCGATGCACTCCTTCTGCGTCGGCGCATCGTCACCGAGCTGCGCGTTGCAGGCGTCCCACGCCTCGCCGACCGTCCGTCGTCCATCCAGCAGCGCGATGAAAAAGTACGCCGACTCGGTCAGCCGGTAGAAGTTCCCGCTGGCGGGTTCCTCGATGATGTACGTTGCCGCCGCGGCGCTGGCCGCCCGCTCCTGGCGAATGAAGTTCGCGTGGGGGCTCACTCGAGGCCGCAGATCGGCGACGCGATACCACACGTCGCTGAACGTCGAACTGACCTCATCGCGCCGGCGAAGCATTTCACCACCACAGGCGCAATCGCGCCTCGTCGATCAACGGACGCAGCACCGTCGCCATGATCGTCGTCGTCCCGGTGCGGAGCCGGACCTTCCCCGTTTCCCCCGGCAGGAGCGTCACATCCGGTGGGACTTCCGTCACACGTGCCTCGACCAGGTAGACGTTCGCGCCGCGAACCGCCTCGGCTCGCGGCCGAATCGTTTCGATGCTCATCGGCAGCCGCAGGCCCGGATCGGACGCCGGCGCGAACCATCCATCCGGTCGCGCCGATCCTGTTGCATCGGCTTCCGCCTCGCGGCGTTTGGCCAGCGCGCCCGCCAGAATAGCAATGTCCCGCTCGTTCACCTGCACCACGACGATGCTTTCGTCAAGCCCCACGACTTCGAAGAGCGGCGTCGTCGGGTCCACGACCGCGCCCAGAAGCGACTCATTGTCGCCGCGGCTGACGTGACCCGAGAGCGGCGAGACGATCGTCGCATCGGCGATCTGGTATTCCAGCAGTTCGATCTGCGGGTCAAGCTCATCGATGCGCGCCGACGTAATCGCTGCCCGGGCCATGTCGCGCCCGCTCATGTACGCGTTGTACTCCGCCTGCAGCCGCGCACGCTCGTTCCGCGCCTGGGCCAGTTCCAGCCGCAGGTCGCGCACATCCATCAGCGCCAGCACATCGCCCTCGCTGACCGAATCGCCCGGCCTGACCAGCACCTCCGCAAGCCGGCCCTGATACGGCGCAGGGATGATGCGGAACCGCGCCGGCGTGACTTCGCCTTCCCCGCTCACACGACCGGGAATCGGCACGATGGTAATCGCCAGAAGCGCCAGCAGGATCACCGTCGCGATCGCCTTGGCGCCCGTGTGCCGCGGCCCGACCGTCGCCACCGCCAGGTCGATCGCTCTGTCCCGGGCCACCGCGAGCACCCCGCGATCGGCCATCCGCCGCGTCCACAGCGCCGGTCCCATGTATTCGGCCGCCAGTCGCAGCAGCGGCACCGCGCCGGTCGGGAAAGGGTCCGCCGCATCGCGCTCCATCGTCACGACGCCCACCAGGTCCCCCTCGACGCGCAGCGGCAGCGACAGGATCGCGCTCGGGCCGAAGCGCCGGCTGAGTTCCTCGTGTGCCCGCGTCACGCGCCGCTGCGATGGATCGTTTTCTGCCAGCGGCAGTGGGGGGTACACAATCTCAATGTCCTGATCGGCGCACTCCTCCATCGCGTTTTCCAACGCTTCGGCCGCGCCTCCGGCGCTGTGCAGCGCATCGGCCCCGCTCACCGCGGCGAGCCGGATCCGCCCGCTGCGGCCGCGCACCAGCCCCACGCTCACACGCGTGCAGCCGAAGCGCCGCGCCAGCTCGTGGCAGAAGATGCCGCCCATCGCATCCGTGTCCCCGCCCTTCTGCGCCGCATCGAGCAGTTCCAGCGTTTCGCGCAGCCGCGTCTTCGCGTGCGCCTCCGCCAGGCTGTGCTGACGCCAGAGAAACGCCTCGTACTCGCTGACCGTCAACGCCAGCGTGGCCAGCAGCCCGCGCTCCTGTCCTACCCCCACGACATTCCGCGGCGCGAGGATTACGCTCGCCCCATGCGTCTGGCCCGCCCCGATCAGCGGTTGGGCCAGCGCCGTGTGCGTTGCCTCAACCTGATAGAGCGCTGCCGTTCGTCCCTCTGCGGGATCCAGCGTCAGCCCCTCGGCCCGCCCCTGGCCGCTCGACGAGACCTCCGCCCCCAGACGAGCGAGCCGCTTGACCAGCCCCTCGCTGAGCACCCCCGGCCCGCTGCGAACACCGTTGGCGTGCCCGTTGGCCTTGCCGTTGCCATTCGTCCCCGAATGCCCCCGCTCCCACACGGCCGCGACGCCGCCCCCCCGCGCCTCGGAGCCGGCCAGGTAGACGACGCCGGCCACGCCGCCCACCAACCCGCACTGCCGCTCCAGAAGCCCCGCAAAAAACGCGCTGACTTCCGCCGCCGCGGCTTCGCTGCTCACCCGGCCCCCGCCGCCCGCGTGCGCAGTGATGGCGCCGGCTCGGGATGCCTTTGCGTCGGTCACCTGTTGAGAGGGCGATGCGTCGCCGTTCATTTCTGGTAGGTCGGCTCACTGAGCCAACAGGGTGGGCGGGGCAGGTATCGGCTTGCCGGCCGACAACGCCAGGGCTGGGGCGCTCGGGGCTCCGTTCAGCGTGACGCCCGGCTTCAGCAGGATAACCCACTTGGGGGCGCGGGGCGGGCGTCTGTACGCACAGCCACCCCTGCGGGTTGCCCCCCAGGGGTGGCGAAATGGTCATTCAGAAGCGTGCAGCGGCCTCAGTCGGCCAGCTTCGGACCGGCCCCGGCGGGGGGTGTCGCGGCGGGCTGGAGCTGAATCTCGCCGTTCCGCTCCTCGTACTGACGGATGATCTGCCCCAGGCTGATCGCCAGACGCTTGGCACCACGCCAGTTCAGCACGACGCGGCTGCCCACGCTGAACAGGATCGCCGGCTGGTTGTCCTGTCCGGGCACCGGCAGGTTCATGCCGAAGTCCAGCACCACTTCCTCCGCCGTCGTCGACGTCCGGATGGTGTTGGCATAGGTCGTGTTCATCTTCGACTCGTCAATCCGGAGTTGGACCTGACGCTGCTGCTGATCGGGGGTTTCGGCCATGGTCAATCGCCTTTCAAAAAGTGCGTGGTGGGCGTGTGATTGCATCCCCCGCCCCGCCCTGTCCCGGCGTTCAACCCCGCCCCCAGCCCCGGGGACCGCTACGGTAGGGCCGCGGCGGGTCCCTTTCCAACGTCTCCACGCCCCCGGTTTTTGGTGGCCCCGATCTCGCCCGCAGCGTCGGCGTGCGCTCCCCGACCCGGCAATGATTTGACGCGGCACCCCGCGGGGCGTCTTGGGGCATCTATGACCTCTGCGATGACATCCGGGCCACAGCCCACCGGCTCAGAGTCGGGCCCGGTCACCGGCGTCTGCTTCATCTTCTTCGCATTCGATATCGCCTTCGCGATTGACCTGGACGCCGCGGAGCGCCGCATCGCCCAGATTCGGCCGCTGGCCGCCACCGCATCGCCAGCAGCGGAGTCCACCGGGGTTGGGGCGCCCGGCCGGATCTCGCTGGCCCGTCGTCGCAAGGCCCCATCTCACTTTGAATACCGCCCCGCACCCCTCCGCGCTGCTCACCGTGGCGACGCCATTGATCTGAACGGCTTCAGCGCCGACCCGGTGGCCGAATGCACGCTCTTCGACTTCGGCGCAGTCTCGATTGCCTACCGCGTTCCCGTCGACTGCCCGCTTGAAGACCTGCGCGCGCTCAGCGAACGAACCTACGACAACCAGCGTCTCGTCGAAGACGCCCGCCGTCGGGCCGTCGAAATTATGCAGATCCTCGGTGACGCCCTCTCGCGGCCCAGCCCGCTGTCGGCCGTGCATCCGGCCGTGGAGGATTACGTCATCTTCCACCTTCAACGCCCCATCGCGGCGCCCGCGGCGATGCTCGCCAGCCAGCGTGCCACGCTGGCCCAGATCCTCCGCGCCGACACGAGCGAGCTTTCTGAAGACGAAATCCGCGATGCTCTGGCCTGCCGCATCAGCTTCAGCCCCGATGACATCGCCCTCATCGACTGGCACGCGGCGATGGTCTTTGACGACGACGCCCAGGACGTCATCAGCATCCTTGAGTTTGTCAATGTCGAACTGCTGGAAATGCGGGTGCTGGATGATCGTCTCGACAGCGTGCTGGAAGCGTTTTACGCCGCGATGAGCCAGCGGCGCATGGGTGTCTTCCGAGGCGCACTGTCCGCACGCCACCTGGCGCGTCTCGCCACGCTCCAGACCGACAGCGCGCTGCTCTTCGAAGGCGTCAACAACGCCCTGAAGCTCGTGGGCGATCAGTACCTGGCCCGCGTCTATCGCCTCGCCGCGGAGCGCATGCGACTGGCCGACTGGGATGGCAGCATCCTCCGCAAACTCAGCACGGTCGAGAGCATCTACTCCAAGATCCGGGAACACCAGGCCGCGCAGCGGATGGAGATCCTCGAGTGGATCATCATCATCCTCATCGCGGTGTCGATTCTGGTGATGTTCGTGCCCACCGGTGGGCATTGACAGGGACGCGGCCGTCAGAAGGGTGTGCGACTCTCCGCTCCACCGGGCGTCTCCCCAGGGTTGCGCGGTCTCTTTCGCCGGAAGCCTCTGCAGTTGCCTGACGATCGCATCTTTGATGGCTAGTATCGTACGAATTTTCAATCCAGACTGAAAGTTGGGCGGAGCAGTGACAGCCACGGCATTCATCGACACCGAGAAGACCATCCTGGGCCGGGCCCTCCCTGGCGATGTGCGCCTTGAGCCGATCGCCGCCAAGGTTCTTGCCGGCGAGCGGCTCACCCTCGATGAGGGCCAGGTTCTCTACGACACCCCGGATATCTGGACCCTATGCGAGTTGGCCGACACGGTCCGACGCCGCCTCCATGGCGACATCGCCTACTACAACATCAACCGCCACCTCAACTACTCGAACGTCTGCGCCTTATCGTGCAAGTTCTGCGAGTTTTACCGGAAGAAGGGCGACGACGGCGCGTACACGCGCTCCCTCGACGACATTCGCGGAGAGGCCCGCAAGGCCATTGAGTCCGGCGCGACCGAGATGCACATTGTCGGCGGCCTCCAGCCCTATTTGCCATTCGACTACTACACCGACATGCTCCGCGCGATCCGCGAGGTGGCTCCCGCCCTGCACCTGAAGGCGTTCACCGCCGTCGAGATCGTCCACCTTGCCAAGATCGCGAAGGTGCACAAGCGCGATGATCCGCGCACCGGCATCCGTTGGGTCCTCGAGCGTCTCAAGGAGGCCGGCCTCGGCTCGCTACCCGGCGGCGGCGCGGAAGTCTTCGACGACCGCGTCCACGATGAGGCCTTCAAGGGCAAGATCCGCTCCGACGTCTGGCTCGACGTCCACCGCATCGCCCACGAACTCGGCCTCTGCACCAACGCCACCATCCTTTACGGTCACATCGAGGACCGCCGCGAACGCCTGGTCCACATGGACATGCTCCGCCGCGCTCAGGATGAAGCGCTGGTGAGGATGGGATATGCGGGGGAAAGTGTTGAGCGTGGTGGCGGTGGGGGGGCGTCCGCGGGGGGGGCGCCCGTGGTCACGCTCACCCGCCCGAACACGCCGCTCCCCACTCGACACCTCGACACCTCGACACCTGGAGACCTGCCCCACGGCTACTTCCAGACCATCATCCCCCTCCCCTTCATCCCCGACGGCAGCGAACTCGAGCACCTCCCCGGCCCAACCGGCCTGGAGAACCTCCGCACACTCGCCGTCGCGCGTCTCATGCTTGACAACTTCCCCCACGTCAAGGCCTTCTGGATCATGCAGACGCTCCCCATGGCGCACCTCATGCTTCAGGCCGGCGCGGACGACATCGACGGCACCGTCGTCTGGTACGACATCACCAAGGTCGGAGGCTCGAGCACGCACCAGGAGACCAGCGTCGAAGACCTGCGCAAGGCCATCCGCGACGCCGGCTTCACACCCGTCGAACGCGACACCCTCTACCGCCCGGTGGAGCGCAACGGGCGCGAGTGGCGCGTCGCAGGGTCCTGAAGGATGGGCGATCCATCAGCGATCGCTTCGCCGGTTCCGTGGCCAGATCCTGCCGTGCCACGAGCCGCCGGACGATGTCCGGCCGCTTCGCGAGGAAGCCCGCTGGTAGGGCACTTCACCGCCGGTACCGGAACAGCAGTTCCTTGATCGCCGCCTGGTCAGGATTCAACTGCAGCGACTCGCGCAGCCGCTCGATCGCCCGTGTGTGCGCCTCGCGATCCTGCTTGTCGCTCAGCACGTACCGGTTCAGTTCAATCACCGCGATCCCGTTGATTGCCGGCACATACTCAGCGTCGATCGCCAGCGCAGCCTCGAAGGCCTCCTCGGCCTCCTCCAGGTTGCTCAGCTTGAACTCTGCATACCCCAGCCGCTCGTGCGCCCATGCTGCGCCGGCCCCCCGGCCCGTTTCCCTAACCAGTCGCTCTAAAACGTTCTTCGCCTCCGCGTACCGCTCCAGTTCCAGCAGGCTCCCCGCCCAACTTCTCAGCAGCCGCGGCGAAATCTCCAGCAGTTCGGCCGCCTGCTGGAACTCCGTGACGGCTTCCTCGTGCAGCCCTTGCGTCGCGTAGATTTCACCGAGCGTGAATCGCGCGTTGCCATCATCCGGCTGCAGCGCCACCGCGCGCCGCGCGTGCTGCCGCGCCAACTCCAGATCGTCAAGCTGGTAATACGCGTTCGCCAGATTCAGATTCGTTTCGAAGTGGTTCGGCGCAATGCGCACCGCCCGCAGATACGCCCCGACCGCCTCCGACACACGGTCCTGCAGGTGGAGCATCAGACCGACGTAGTAGTGCAGCACCGCGTTATCCGGCTGCAGGCTTGCCGCCGTCTCGTACTGCAGCGCTGCCCGTGCCCAATCGGACTGGATGCGATAGATGTCGCCCATCCCCGCCCGGGCCCGCACGAAGTTCGGGTTCTCCGAGATCGCACGCGAAAACTCCGCAAGTGCTCCTTGAAGGTCCCCGTGCCGTACGCGATCTTCCGCCTGCTCCGCCCGCGTGCGCGCCTCAGTCACCGCGGCTGCATCCACCGCCGCGCGTCGCTCGCGCTCGCCGCCACCCCCGCAGCCCGCCGCCACTGCGCACGCGGCGACCATGAACAACAGCGAAAGAGGCGAAGCCAAGGGTGAGAGTCCGATTCTGAGGCTCATTCACTCATTCCGGGGGGCTGGGGCTACACAACGCTACCGACGCCCCTTCTGTTCACATTGCATCGGCGGGAAAGCGGCAAGTCTACAGCCCTTACCGGGCCGATGCCGCGGTTCGAGCCCTTCCAGAGGGCAGCATCCGGCGGAGCCGCCGGAGGTTCACCGTATCCCAGGGGACCCCCTTTTCGTCCATTCCCTTCGGCGTCTCCAGAATCTTGGGGGTCTTCCGCCATTCCCGGCGGTTTACGACCACCCGAAACCCGGGGAGCCCGATCGTCCCCTGCCCGATGTGCTGGTGTCGATCCAGCCGGGATCCGCACGCGCCTTTGCTGTCATTCAGGTGCACCACCCGCACGTTCCGGATCCCACACACCCGGTTCAGCGACGTCATGGCCGCCGCGGCAGACGCCTCGGTTGACAGGTCGTACCCCGCCGCGTGGGCGTGGCAGGTGTCGAAGCAGTACCCGACTCTGGTGGTCTTGAGGTCTCCAGGATCGCCGGTCGCCTCGAGGATGAGCTCACGCAGGAGCGCGAGTTCCTCGAACGTCCGTCCGATCGTTGACCCCGCCCCGGCCGTGTTCTCCAGGCACGAGATGGTCCGGTAACCTGCAGTCCGCTTAAAGAGCTCGCAGTAGGCCGCGGCGATCCGCCGAAGCCCCGTCTGCAGATCGGTCGTGGTGAAGGCTCCGGGATGGTGGACCAGAAACGGGATGCCAAGCGTCTCGCACCGCTCGATCTCAACCGTCATCAGGTCGACGCTCTTGCGCCACAGTTCCTCATCCGGCGAGGCGAGGTTGATCAGGTAGGACGCGTGGGCGACCGTGCGGCCGGTCCATCCCAGCCGCGCGACTTCGCTCGTCCACTCGTTCACCACGCCAGGGTCCAGCGGCCGCACGCGCCATTGCTGCTGGTTCTTTGTGAACACCTGGACGGTGTCCATCTTCAGCGACTCCGCCTCACGCAGCGCGTTGGACATGTTCCCGGCGATCGACAGGTGCGAACCAAACACGATTACTTCTTCGCTCCAGTCGCGACCTCGCTCTGCGCTGCCGCAGCGATCTTCCCCAGGTACTTGGCGATGTCGAAATCGACAAAGTCCGCGTGGTGGAAGATGATCGACTCGATCGAGCGCTGCACCTTGTCGCCTTCATGCGAGTGCGTCGCCACGATGTGCATCACCTCCGGTGGGATCCCGTGCTTGTAGCACAGCGCCACGCCGCTGAAGGGGTGCCGCAGCATGTCCCCGAAGTGACCCTTAATGAGCTTGCCGTCCTTGTCCCGGTCGAACTCCAGCGGCTTGCCGACGTCCGCCAGCAGGGCGCCGGCAATGAGGTAATCCCGGTTAATCGGCACGCGCTCGCCGAACACCTGGTGCAGCACTCCCGCGATCACGATGCACTGCTTCACGCACGAGTTCAGGTGCTCGATGTACGTCAGGTCGATGTCACCCGCCAGCAGCGTGAAGGGGATGGACCGCAACTCGTCAAACGTCCAACCCTTCCCGCCCGCGCCCGTCTCGATCGCTTCCGACCACACCGCGGCGACCTTCTCGCGCAGCGCCTTCGATTCGATGCGGCCAAGGTCGGGAAACAGCTCGGAGATCTCGTTGACGGTGTACGGCATGGCCAAGTCTACGGCCCGCCCCGAGGCCGGGATGTCGATGTACGAAGGTGCCGCGGCTTGGCCCTTCAGGGCGAGCCGTGCCTGTGCGCCGAAACCTCAACCGCCACCCGCACCGCCCTGGCCAGCATCTCCTCGCTCGGCAGCCCCTCCCGGTCCGGCCGTTCCCCCTCCCCCGGCAGTCGCACCACGTGAATGAACCCCGCCGGAATCGCCCGTCCCACCCGCGCCAGTTCGTGCATAACGACGTAGAACGCCTGGTTGCACAGGAACGCCCCCGCCGTGAGCGACACGGACGCATCGCACCCGCCCTCACGCACCGCATCCACGATCTCGCGAACTGGCAGCGTTGCGAAGTACGCCGCGGGGCCATCTGCCGCGATCTGCTCCTCCCGCGCAAGCCAACCGCCGTTGTCGGCGATGCGGTAATCCGCCAGGTTCACCGCCACCCGCTCCACGGCGAACACCTCCGGCCGGTGCGACTCGCCGAGGCAGATCGCGACATCCGGCCCATGCTCCCGCAGAAGCCCGGTCAGCATCGGCCCCACCCGCCGTCCATCCACCGGCAGCACGGCCGTCACCAGCCGCACACCCCGCGGCGGCTCGGCCTCCAGCCGTCGCACAAGCCGCTCGGTCGTATTGATCGCGCGCCCGCCGAACGGCTCAAAGCCCGTCAGCAGGACAGTGGGGGGGTTAGGGAGCGTTGGCGCGTGGGGTGTAGCGAAAGTCACGGCTCGTTCCGGCATGGTTCAACAGCGCGCGGGGCAAGCTCCTGTCCAGCGTACTCCTCGCGCAGCACAGCCCACCGTACGACGTCCCGCGGCTCGCCGTTCTTCAGCAGGAATCCCCTCATCAACCCCTCGCGCGTGAACCCCAGCTTCTCCAGGACGCGTCCCGAGGCGGGGTTCTCCGGAAAGTGGTCCGCTTGGACCCGCCGCAGCGGTGGATCCATGACCTCGAACGCCCACGCCAGCACGCAGGCCAGCGCCTCAGTCACCACACCCCGGTTCCAGTGGTCCGGGCGCACCAAATACCCCAATGTGCCGCGGCGGTGGATCGTGTTGCAGCTCAAACCGCAGTCGCCGACGACCTCCCCGGTGTCAGCGAGGCAGATCAGCCAGATCACGTTGCGGCGGATCGGATCCGCGGCGGCCAGCGACTGCCGAAACCGCTCCAGCCATGCCCGGGCGTCCGCCGGCCTGTGCGGGTGTGCGATCGACAGGACCCCCGCGGCGACCTCCGCGTGCCGGTGAACTTCGTGGATCGCGTCCACATCTGCTAACTCGGGAGCCCGGAGAACGAGCCGTTGCGTGCACAGGCGCGGGATGAAGCCGGACAGTTCGCTCATGCGGCCCGGAGGATAGCTCCCCGCAGGCCCTCATTCAGCCGGGAAACTCTTTTCGCAAAATTGCCATGACTGCGTGGTCCACGGGCCGGCCGTCCTTGAAGACGTCCTGTCGCAGCAGTCCCTCGTAGCGAAGCCCGATCTTCTCCTGCACCCGCCGCGACGCCTCATTGCCCGGCATGTGCCCTGCGTAAATGCGATTCAGGTCCAGCCGTTCGAACCCGAACCGAACCACGGCCCGCGCCGCCTCCGTCATGATGCAGCGCCCCCACAAGGGCGGCGTCAGCCAGAACCCCAACTCCGCCTTCCGGTGCGCCGGGTTGATGCTGGAAAGCCCGATCCCGCCGGACACTCGCCCCGCCCGCTCCCCCGTCCGCGGCACAATCGCCCAGTTCGCCGCCCGCCCGGACTCCCACCCCTCGGCCGCGATTTTCACCCACTCCTCCGCATCCCGCCGCGTGTACGGATGCGGAATCATCAGCGTCGTCGCCCACACTTCCCGGTGGTTGATTGCCTCGACAATGTCATCGAGATCGCCCTCATCGAAAGGGCGCAGCACCAACCGCTCGGTTTCAAGCATCACCTCGCGCACCCATCACCTCTTCGCCTGCTCACCTCTTCATCCACCCGCCGGTCCGTCGTACTCGTGATTCACGGGATCGATCCGCCGCATCGGCTTCTCGCGCGTCTGCTCTTCCACCACGTGCGCCACCAGCCCCGGCACGCGCGCGATCATGAAGATCCCGTTCATCACCGCCGGCTCGAAGCCCAGATCCGCCAGGATTGCGGCGATCGCCCCATCCACGTTAATCGGCAGCTTCTTGCCCGCCTGCGAGAACACCTGCTCCACGGCGAGCGCCGCCTCAATGTGCCGCCCCCTGGGGCCCGCCAGCCCCGCCTCCGCGGCGAGTTCGAAGAGCCGCTTCGTCCGCGGATCATCCGTGTGCACGCGGTGCCCGAATCCGCTCAGACGCTGCCCCGTCTGCTTCATCTCCGCCACCAGCGCCTCGGCCACACAGTCCGGCGACTCGTGATGCTTTTCGCATCGCTGCACGATCCCCGTCAGCGCCCGCGCACAATCCTCGATCGCCCCCCCGTGGTACCGGTTGATCGACAGGATCCCAGCCGCCACCGCGCTGCTCAACGAAGCCCCCGTGCTCGCCACCGTTCGCGCCGCCAGGCAGCTCGGCGGCGTCGCCCCGTGATCGATCGAGGAGACGAAAATGGCGTCCATGAGCTTGCCGGTCGGCTCGTCGGGAAGCTCGCCGCGGAGAATCAGGTAGACCGCCGCGCCAAAGGAGACGCTGCCCATGAGCGAGGCGATGTCCCGGCCGCGAACGGCGACGCGGTTGGGCTGGATCTGGGTGATAGCGGTTTTCCAAGGGTCAGGCATAGTCACCTCGAAAGAGCCTCAGTCCGGATTGAGACCCGGCGTCTCGGATCCGCTCGCCCGGTCGTACGCCTCACAATATCGACGCGACTCAGGCCCCAAGAGCGCGGCCGCTTCTCGAAAGGGGAAATCAGTTGCCCGATGCTGGATTGCTTCGAGGAATCCGGTCGCGACGGCGGCAGTTACCTGCTCGTCGCCGTTCACCATCAGACGGTCGATCAGGTTGAAAAAGTCCAATCGCCTTTCCATGTCTAACTCGGCCCAGTGCTCCACGACAGTCGATCCGTAGCGGCCGAACAGAACGACAAACAACTGCTCGTCGCCATACTCGTCGCGAAACGCCCGACCACAGGCAGCGAGGATGGGATGGGACGCCTCAAGATCTTCGACGGCTTGTGTCATGCTGATTTTTGCCATGCCTGCTCCGCCAAGCACCCCGCGCGCCGCTCCATGCAGATCTCAAGCTGACTCCACTACGGTAGCCTCCGCCCCGAGCAGGGCGTGATCTTCCGGTGCTTGCCGCATCCGCATCGGGTGGAACATACCCGGAGACCTGCCGAGTGCGCAGTGCCACGCCCCCGCCTCCGCACCCCAGTCAGAGGATTCACCCATGCCCACCCGCATCGCCCTCCTCCGCGGCATCAACGTCGGCGGCAACAACCCGTTGCCGATGAAGTCGCTCGTCGCCATCCTCGATGGCCTCGGCTGCGAGGACGTCAAGACGTACATCCAGAGCGGCAACGCCGTCTTCCGGAGCCGCCACCGCTCCACCGGCGCGCTCGGCAAGGCGATCGGCGAGGCCATCGCGGCCGAGCACGGTTTTCAGCCGAGTGTGTACGTCCTCGAGGCCGCAACGCTCCGCCGCATCGCTGAGGCAAACCCGTACCCGGAGGCCGAGGCCGAGCCGAAGTCACTGCACCTGTGGCTGCTCGCCGGCAAGCCTGCCCCAGGCGCACGTCCGAAGCTGGAAGCGCTGCGCAGCGGATCAGAAGCGTTCCAACTGGCCTCAGGCGTGCTCTATCTGCACGCGCCGGACGGCATCGGCAGATCGAAGCTCGCCGCCGGAGCCGAGCGCGCACTCGGACAGCAGACCACCGGCCGGAACTTGCGGACCATAACGAAACTGCTGGAGATGGCAGAAGCCATCGAATGAGACGATCCCTTCCGATCGACGCCGTCCGACTGGACCGCCGGCTTCCAGCCGGCTCGAAACGGGCAGGGCGCGTACACCTCACAACCAGGGCTGCTCTTCAGTCAAACACCCGGAAGATGACCGAACTCCCGCCTCGCGCACTGCCCCACGTGATCCATATCCTGATCGGGTCACGCCCCTCCGCTTCGAACGCGATCTCAGATCCCGACTTCGCCAGAGCAGCGCCCACCTCCGCCACTTCAGCGTTCATCCACGACGGGGACTCGAGCCCTTGCAGCACCACAGGACGATCGCTCGGCGCAAAGCCCTCCTGAACCAGTCGCGTTTGCCACCGCTCAGCGTCTGCGGCGGTCACAGTGGCCAGAATGTACACGGTGTGATCCTTGCCCTGTCTGAGAAAAGCGCGTTCAACCGCAAAGGACGAAGGAAGGTCGCTCCCGAGCGAGCGCTGCACGAGCATCTGGTCCGAGGCCGAAAGAGGGCCGCGAATCTCCCGTGGACCCGGGAACGTGGACCGCTCGACCAGCACCATGAGGGCCACCGCGATGACGAGCACGGCCGCGGTGAACCCCATCGACTTCCACACAGCGCCTTGCAGCCCTCTTCTCCGCGCCTCTGCGCCTCCGCTTGAGAAATCCGACGGAGTAGACCGACTCACCCCAGCACCTCCCTCACCGCCCCCGGCAGATCCCCAAACGACTCCACCACCACCGCCCCCGCCTCGCGCAGCGCCGTCACCTTCCCCGCGTGCGTCCCGCGGCCGCCCTCGATGATCGCCCCCGCGTGGCTGAAGCGAGTCCCCTCCTTCGCCGCCTTCCCCCCGATGTACGCCACCACCGGCTTCGTCACGCGCCCCTCGCGCATCAGCGCCGCCAGGTCTTCCTCCATCGACCCCCCGATCTCCCCGAAAATCACGATCGCCTCCGTCTTTGCATCCGCCTCGAACATCAGCGCCACATCCGGAATCCGCAGCCCCAGCACGGAATCCCCGCCCACGTGGCAGATCGTGCTGATCCCGATCCCTTCCTTCCCGAGGTAGTACGCCGTCGACGACGACATCCCGCCCGACCGGCTGATCACGCCCACCGGCCCCTGCTTGAACCACGCCTTCGCCGACTCCGCCCGCCCGCCCATCATCCCCACCACCGCCCGCCCCGGCGACAGCACCCCCAGCGTGTTCGGCCCCACGAACGTCGCCCCCGCGCTCCCCGCCGCCGCGGCGATCTCCATCGCGTCCCACACCGGCACCCGGTCCGGCACCAGCACCAGCATCCTCACCCCCGCCTCGATCGCCTCGATCGCCGCGGACTTCACAAACCGCGCTGGCACGAGAATCACCGAGATATCCACCCCCCCGTCCGCCCCCTGCGCCGCGACGACATCTTTCACCGAGTCATACACGGGCACCCCCAGTACCTCCTGCCCGGCCTTCCCCGGCGTCACCCCGCCCACCACGCGCGTCCCATACCCCACCATCAGCGCCGCCCGCGCCTGCCCCTCGCGCCCGGTGATCCCCTGAATGATCACCTTCTTCGTTTCATCAATGATGATCGCCATGTTCTCCTCCGCGCTCTCAGCGATCTCCGCGGTGCGCTTCATCCAGCCCGGGCACGTTCAGTTCAACGAATAGGACCGCCTGACCCGCCAGCGCACATTCGATCTCGCAAGCGATCAACTCGCTGTCCTTCCCTTTCACCTCCTCATCCGTGACCGTCAGCACAGGCCGTCCCCCCTCATCCGCAATGAGCCCATACCCGTTGGCAAGCACCACATCGCGCGCCTCCGCCCACCGCGAAACATCGATCCAGCACCGCCCGCCGTTGATCTCGAACGAGCACGCCCCCTCCGCCCCCACGAACCTCGGCTTCTTCACCTGCCGCGGCGTCCACACCTTCCCGCCCGCTCCCTCCACGAGCTCCGCAAACCTCGCCGCGATCTTCCGCGGCGGGTCATCCTTCTTGTACCCCTCGACCCTCCCCGGCAGCCCCGCGCACGCCCGCTGGATAATGTCCACCGCCCGGTCCTCGCTGTTGCCCCCAAGTCGGATGACCGCCGGAACATCCAATCGCAGTTCGCGAAACGCCTTCGCCAGCCCGTACGCCGACCAGAACTGCTCCTGGCTCGCCACGCCCGAGCCCGACCCGAAATACCCGATAAGCCCCGGCTGGCTCAGGATGATCCGCGCCGCCCGGTACACCTTCGCGGCGGACGGGTTCCCGCTCGTGTCCGTGAAGTTCGCGATCGTAAATCCGCCTTTGCCGCCACCCAAGTCCGTAATCGCATCCATCGACATCATGGACCCGCCCCCGCCCGCCCCGTGAAACCCGATCAGCCCGAGCGACCCCGGTTCCGCCTCCGTGTGAAGCTGGGCAAAGTAGAACGTGCCACGATGGTCCGCCTGCTCCACCTGGTAGGCGATCCGCTCAAGGCGAGTGGGGGGGTGGTCCAGCTCCCGCGCGATCTCGATCCCCAACTCCGGATGCCGGAACACCGCGTAGTCATCGATCGTCACGCGGCAGTCCGCGGCCAGCACCTCGCCCCCCTTGGTCACGACCAGCGGGTTCACCTCCAGCGACCGCGCCTCGCACTCGCGCGCGGTCCGGAAGATCGCCCGGATCGCCTCCAGCACCTTCCCCCGCACCCCCTCCTCCAGCCCCGCCTCCCCGATCAGCCGCGCCAGCTCCCCTTCATCCGGCCCCTCCTTCACATCGCACGCCACGCGCGCCACCGCCCCCGCGCGCTCCTCGATCCCCGAGCCCCCGGCAAGCGACACCAGCATCGCCGGCGCGCGAGCCCGGTCGTCAATGAACAGCGACACGAACATCTCGCGCGCGATCGCGATCTTCTCCTCCACCAGCACCTGCTCGACCGGAAACGCCCCGACCCGCATCCCCAGCAGCCGGGCCGCGTGTCCCGCCGCCTCCTCCGGCGTGTCCGCAAACGCAACCCCCCCGATCGCCGCCCGCCCCGTCGTCCATGCCTGGATCTTCAGGACCACCCCGCCCGCCGGCCCAACGATCTCAGCCGCGGCAGCCCGGGCCTCCTCGGGCGAACCCGCGACGCGACCCCGCGGCGAAGCCAGCCCACGTTCCCGGAGCAGCCGCTTTCCTTCGTACTCATGCAGTCTGGCCATAGGCGGCCAGTTTAGCAGAATGTGGGTCCGAGAACTGTTCGCGCCAAACCGATCGCTCGCCGGGAAAACCACCTGAAGTGGGCACAAACGGGTTGCCCCGCCGAAAGAAGGGCTTACACTTGGCCTGCAACACGGGCCCACCCCTCTAGCCCAAGAGAGAGTAAAAATGCGTTATCTGTTGAGTTTCGCCGCGGCTGGCATGCTTGCCTCGTCTGCCCTTGGATCCATCGTCATCGATTTCGAGACCGATGATGACATGGTCACGCCTTTGGCCAACGGCCAGATCGTGTCCGGTGGGGCGGCCTTCGGCACGCACTTCACGATCTCGACCATCGGGTCACGGCAACTCGGCGCCCTGGTTTTCGATTCATCGCCGACTGGCCCGAACGCCGGCGGTCCCGATCCCGACCTGCTTGTCAATCTCGGCAACATTCTGATCATGCAGGATGACTCGCGCCCGGCCCAGACGGTGCCTGGCTTCTTCGATCGTCCGGACGACGCCAATCTGGGCGGCACGATCGTCTTCGACTTCACTTCGCCGATCCAACTGCTCTCCGTCGACCTTGTCGACGTCAACGGCAACGGTCCGGTGGACCTGCTCCTCATCGACGGCGCCGGTCTGCAGCGGACGTACCACGTTCCGAAGCACTGGACGTTTGATCCGACCGTCAGCCCCAACGGTTACGACACGCTCGACTTCACGTCCCTGTTGCCGCAAACCGGCGAGGGCGGCGGCACCGCCACCGCAGCCGAGGACGCGGGCTTCAACCCCTTCAACGTCGTGCGTCTCGAAGTCGACTTCTCAGGTTCGGGAGGCATGGACAATCTGGTCTTCGTGCCCGCGCCGAACGCAGCGCTGCTCATTGCCGCCGGCGGCCTCTTCGCCGCACGCCGGCGCCGGTGACCTACACGAGACCATCGCAAGCATCCTCACGCGGGCGGCGTCTTCAGACGCCGCCCGTTCTCGTTGGTTCACAAAACGCCTCGCGATTCCGATCGCATTGGTGCTCCCCGCGCCGAAGCACCCATAGCACGCGCACGCACCCGCAGCACTCGCGGTGTCCATTGCGCCCACTCAGCCGGGATTGAGTCGCATGGACGTGCGGAGTGAATCCCTATTTGCCCTGTTCTCATGGTCCCTTACCGCCTGTGCTTTACGCTCCAAATGGAGGGACAAGCGCTTCAAAGTCGAGTCTGTGCGGAGCAAACCATGAGGCATTCATTCGCATGCGCCGTCGTTCTCATCGCTGCGTTCGCCGCCCCAGCCGGCCTGGCCGGCCGATCCGGCAATCCGCATCGCGACTGCCTGCAGTCACAGGCGCGAGCTGACATCTTCGACGCCGCCGGTCGCCCCTTGGCGCAGCGCTCACCACGATTCGACTTCGGGGAAGGCTTTGACCCACAACGGATCAGCCTGGTCGATCCAGAGCAGCCCGGCCCTGCCGTCATTACGCTCATCGACGCCGCGGGCTTCACCTGCACATTCGAACTCGAACAGCCGATCGATACGATCGCCATTTATGGCGCGACGCCCGGCGACCTGTTCACGGTCGCGGCGCGGACGCCAAGCGAAGCGGACGGCATCTTCACACCAGCGCTGAACGCAGCCGGCGCAGGGGACGACGCCATGCGGCTCGACCTGAATCTTGCCGCGGCGTCACCGCCCGAAACGGTTCCCTTCATCCCCGCACCGGGCAGCGCGCTGCTGGCCGTCTTTGGAGCCGCTGCAGTCGCCTATCGCCGCAAGCGCTGAACCAGGACCAGCCCGGTGCCTGCGCCTTCACGCGCCTGCCGCGGCCCCGCTGGCCTTCTTCGCCCCGGAGTCTTTCGAGCTCTTCTCGCTGCTGCTCCTATCCGACCCGCTGCCAGCAGACTTCGTCTCGCTGCCGGAGCTTGAGCCGTTCTTGTCGGCCGCTGCCGCCTTCTTGTAGCTCTCAGAGCGGTAGTCCGTCTGGTAGAACCCGCTTCCCTTGAAGATGACGGCCCCACCGGTTCCGATCATCCGCTCCAGCGCATTCTTGCCGCACGCCGGGCACTTGCGCCTCGGCGCTTCGGTCATCGAATGGAAAATGTCCGTCTGCTTCCCGCACGACTTGCACCGGTACTCGTACGTCGGCACAGATCAATCCTCCTTGCCCGGCGCCACCGCAACCTTCGCCGGGCGAACAACACGATTGTCCAGCGTGTAACCGGACTGCATAACCATTGAGATGTGCCCGGGCGGCACGCCTTCCGCGGCGTGCTTCATCATCGCCTCGTGCACATTCGGGTCAAAGTCATCGCCTGGCTTCGGCGCGATCAAGCCGACCCCTTGTGTTTCCAACGCCCGCAGGAGGGATGCGTGGATTACCTTCACGCCCTCCATCACCTGACGAGAGGCCTCATCCGGCGTCTCCACGGCCAGGGCCATGTCGAAGTTGTCCAGCACCGGCACGATGCTCATCAGCACGGAGGCGGCGCCCTGGCGCTTCGCCTCCTGCTCGCTCTGCACCGCCCGCCGGCGGAAATTCTCCAGGTCCGCGGCGGCGCGCTTCCAGCGCTCCTGTGCCTCGTTGAGCCGCTCCTGCAGCGCGTTCAACTCGCCCTGCAGCGCATCGATCATCTCCTGCTCGGAGGTGTCGATGGACAGCTCTTCGCGATCCTGGAGAGAATCCCCGCCCTCGTGGCGGCGTGCTTCGTCCCGCTCGTCCGCCCGTGTGTTCTTGCTCATGACTATCCCTTACGAGAGTACGTCCTTGATCTTCTTCCAGAACCCCTGCGACTCCGGCAGAACATCGTGGTTTTCCGTCTTCGCAAACTCCCGCAGCAGCCGTTCCTGCTCCTGGCTCATCTTCTTCGGAATCTCAATCTTCGTGACAATCACAAGGTCGCCGCGCCTCTGCGCGCCCAGCACCGGCATTCCCTTGCCCGGCACCTTGAAGACCTTGCCGTGCTGCGTCGCACGCGGGATCGTGAGTTGCTCACTGCCTTCCAGCGTCGGCACCTCCACGTTCGCCCCGAGGGCCGCCTGCGTGAACGAGATCGGCATCTCCAAGACGAGGTGATCCCCCTCGCGCCGGAAGAGATCGTGCGGTTTCACACGCACCACAACGTGCAGGTCGCCCCGCACGCCGCTCCCGTTCGCCGCTGCCTCCAGCGCTGGCGGCTCGCCCTCGCCCCGGACACGCACTGCCTGGCCGTCGTGGATCCCCGCCGGAATCCGCACCGACAGCGCACGCTGCTTGGGCATCCGTCCCTTGCCGCGGCACGTCGGGCAGAAGTCGGTCACGACCACGCCGCGTCCCGCGCACGCCGGGCAGGCGGTCACAATCCGGAACATTCCGCCAAGCCCCGCCTGTTGCACGCGGCCCTGGCCGCCGCACGTGCGGCACTTTTCCGGCACCGTCCCCGGCTTGGCGCCCGATCCGCCGCAGCCGTCGCAGATATCCATCCGCGTGAACTCGACCTCGCGTTCGCACCCGGTGAGCACGTCCTTGAGTTCGATGACGACTTCCGTTTCAAGGTCGTACCCGCGCGCCATCCCCGGCCCGCGCCCTCCCCGTCCGCCGCCCATCCCCGCGCCGCCGAAGATCTCCGAGAACATCGAGAAGATGTCCTCGACGTTCATGCGCGAGAAATCATGCCCCGCCGCGCCAGCCCCGCGCACGCCCTCGTGTCCGAAACGGTCGTACCGCGCCCGCTTCTGCGGATCGGAAAGCACCTCGTACGCCTCGGCGCACTCCTTGAACTTCTGCTCCGCCTCCGGATCGTCGGGGTTGCGATCCGGGTGGTACTTCATCGCCAGCCGCCGATACGCGCGCTTGATCTCCTCGCCGTCCGCGGTCTTCTCGACGCTGAGAATTTCGTAGTAGTCGCGTGTCGTCGGCATGAAGAAACTCGATTCCCGATCAAGAATCGAGCCCGCGGACGTTCCCATCCGGGGCTCGCAGTACACAACGATATCGGCGGCCGCGCCGCCGCGGCGTCAGTTCACGGCCCCGACGGCCGCTTCCTTGTCCTCCTTGAGGTCCGTGATCAGCACGTCGGTCGTCAGCATCAGCCCCGCCACAGACGCCGCGTTCACCAGTGCAGTTCGCGCGACCAGGGCTGGATCGATGATCCCCGCCGCGATCAGGTCCTCGTACTCGCCCGTGGAGGCGTTCAGGCCGTAGCCGCCCTTGCCTTCCTTGATCGTCTCGACGGCCAGGTCGCCGTCGTAGCCGCTGTTGTGGGCGATCTGCCAGGCGCACGCCTCAACCGCCTTGGAGACGATGTCGAAGCCCAGCTTCTCATCGCCCTTAGCGTCCTTCCTGGCGGCCTCAATCGCCGGCTGGGTGCGCAGGAGCGCCACGCCGCCGCCGACCACGTACCCCTCCTTGGCCGCCGCGCGGGTGGCGTGCAGGGCGTCGTCGACGCGGTCCTTCTTCTCCTTGGCCTCGATCTCGGTTGCCGCGCCGACGTTGATGATCGCCACGCCGCTGGTCAGCTTCGCGTAGCGCTCCATCAGCTTCTCGCGGTCGTAGTCGCTGGTGGACTTGTCGTGCTGGGCCTTGATCTGCTCTGCACGGGCCTTGATGTCCGCCTTCTTGCCGGCGCCCTCAATGATCGTCGTGTCGTCCTTCGTGACGACGACTTTCTTAGCGCGGCCTAGCTCGTTCAGTTCGATCGACTCCAGCGAGCGGCCGATGTCCTCAGAGAAGAACGTCCCGCCCGTGAGCACGCCGATGTCGCCGAGCATCGCCTTGCGGCGGTCGCCGAAGCCAGGCGCCTTGACGGCGCAGATCTTCAGCGTGCCGCGGAGACGGTTGACGACGAGCGCCGCCAGGGCCTCGTTCTCGATGTCTTCCGCGATGATCAGCAGCGGCTTGTCGGACGCGGCCACGCGGTTGAGCAGCGGCAGGAAATCCGTCAGATTGCTGATCTTCTTCTCATGAATCAGGATCAGGCAGTCTTCCAGCACCGCCTCGCCCGTCTTCGGGTCCGTCATGAAGTACGGCGAGATGTATCCCTTGTCGAACTGCATCCCCTCGACGTACTCGAGCGTGGTCTCGGCGCTCTTGCCGTCCTCGACCTCGACGACGCCCTCAGCGCCGACGCGGTCGATCGCCTCGGCGATCAGCTCGCCGATCTGCGCATCGTGGTTCGCGCTGACCGTCGCGACCTTCTTATAGTCCGCCTTGCCCTTGCACTTGATCGCCATCTTCTCAATGGCCTCGCTGGCCGCGGCCGCCGCGGCGTTGATCCCGCGCTGGAGCTGCACCGGGTTCACGCCGGTGGACAGGTGCCGCAGGCCCTCGGTGAAGATCGCCTCGGCCAGCACGGTCGCGGCGGTGGTGCCGTCGCCCGCCTTGTCGTTGGTCTTCTTGGCCACCTCGTTGACCATCTTCGCGCCCATGGAGCGGAAGGGATCGGGCAGCGAGACTTCCTTTGAGACGCTCACGCCGTCCTTGGTGACGCTCGGACCGCCGTAGGACTTCTGCAAAATGACGTTGCGCCCGGTGGGGCCCATGGTGACCTTGACCGCCCGGGCCAGGTCCGCCACGCCCTTCTTCATCTCCACCAGGGCGTTGGTGTCGAACATGATCTGCTTTGTTGCCATTGTTGAATCCTCTTGGGCACTAGGCACCAGGCATTAGGCACTGGCGCCGTGCGACTCAATGCTCTTGATCAGGCCGGCGAGCAGACGACCGACTTCGTCGACCTGCGCGGCTACGTTGGTGTGGTTCTGGTCCGACATAAACGCCAACTTCGCTGCAAAGAGAAGTTGTGTATCGATTTCGTACAGAGCGCCGCGCGAGACGCGAAGAAATCGCAGGTAGTCGGCCGTGGAACCACGGCCATAGCCCTCAGCGATGTTGCTTGCGATCGAGACGGCTCCGCGGCGCAACTGGCTCGTCAATCCAAACCGCTCCGAGTCGGGAAAATCCTGCGTGAGGTGATAGATCTCCAGCCCGAGGGCAAATGCCTTCTGCCAAGCGATCAAGTCTCGGAACGATCGGATATCGCCCATAGGGCTCCTCCTGATGCCGGATGCCCAATGCCTGTTGCCTTCCTACCCGATGATCCCCAGCAGCTCCGACTCGCGCAGGAGCAGGTGCTTCTCGCCCTTGAGCTCGATTTCCGACCCGGCGTAGCGCGAGTAGACGACGGTGTCGCCCTTGCTGACGCTCATGGCGGCGCGCTTGCCGTTCTCCAGGCGGGCCCCCGGCCCGACGGCGACCACCGTCCCCTGGATCGGGCGCTCCTTGGCGGTCTCCGGCAGGTAGATGCCGGAGGCGGTCATGGTTTCGGCCTCAATGGGCTTGACGAGAATGCGATCTTCGAGTGGCTTGACGGCCATAGTTGTTTCTCCTTCGGCTCAACGATTCCAGTGGTGTCGAACCGCTCTTTCCATTTTGAGTCGACCGATTGGTAGCTCTGTGCTGAACCTGGTGTCGGGCGATCCGATGCGTCGGACGATTTCTTCAGCCAGTCCGCGAACGGCTTCGAGTGCTGTCGTTCCTCCGGCGATGACCTGCGCACCATCCAACTCCGTCGTGGCTTGCCAGACGTGGGATGTAAGTCCGCTTCCGTGCATTTCTCCGGAGCTCGGCTCCCGGACCACGTATCGCACATCCAATCGGCGCCCGCAGACTTCAAGCCACGTTGGCCAGGTCGAATCCTGCTCGTCGGCGCCGATCTCCATACTCCGTTAGAACCCCATCCCACCCATGCCCGGCATGCCGCCCATGCCGCCCATGCCACCCATGCCGCCCATGCCCGGCATGCCGCCGCCGCCGTGGCCGTGGCCGTGGTGGTCGTCGTCCTTGTCCTGCGGGGCGTCGGTCACGATGCAGTCGGCGGCCAGCAGCACGGTCGCCACGCTGGATGCGTTCTGGAGGGCCGAGAGGTCCACCTTCGCCGGCGTCAACACGCCGTCCTTGACCATGTCGACGTACTTGCCCGTCAGGGCGTTGTAACCGAAGTTATCGCCGAGCTTGCTGTCGCCCTGCTCGACCTTGGCGACGACGACCGTGCCCTTGACGCCCGCGTTCTCTGCGATCGTCCGCAGCGGGACGGCCAGGGCCTTGTGCACGATCTCCATGCCGGCCGCGACATCGTACTTGACATGCCCGATGTCCTCGGCCGTCACATCCTGGTCTTTGCCGAAGACCTGCTTCCACTCCTTGAGCTTCTCGATGCCGCGGCGGGCGCGGATCAGCGCGACGCCGCCGCCGGGGACGACGCCCTCGGCGACCGCCGCGCGCGTCGCGTGCAGGGCGTCTTCGACGCGGGCCTTCTTCTCCTTCAGTTCGGCTTCGCTCGCCGCGCCGACGCGGATCTGCGCGACGCCGCCGGAGAGCTTGGCGAGCCGCTCCTGCAGCTTCTCGCGGTCGTAGTCGCTCGTCGCGGCGTCGATCTCATTGCGGATCTGCTCGATGCGGGCCTGGATGTCCTTGGTGGAGCCGGCCCCCTCGATGATCGTCGTGTTGTCGGCGTCGATCTCGATCTTCTTGGCGAGGCCGAGCTGGGAGATCTCGATCTTGTCGAGCTCCACGCCCAAATCCTTCATCACCGCCTCGCCGCCGCACAGCACCGCGATGTCCTGGAGCATCGCCTTGCGGCGGTCGCCGTACCCCGGCGCCTTGACGGCCGCGACCTGGAGCGTGCCGCGGAGCTTGTTGATGACGAGCGTGGAGAGCGCTTCGCCGGTGACGTCCTCGGCGATGATGACGAGCGGCTTCTTCGCCGCCATCACCTTCTCGAGCAGCGGGATGAGCTTCTGCACGCTCTCGATCTTGTCTTCGTGGACGAGCACGAGGGCCTTCTCGAACTCGACCTTCATCTCATCGACGTTGGTCACGAAGTTCGGGCTGAGGTAGCCGCGGTCGAACTGCATGCCCTCGACGACGGTGACCTCGGTCTCCAGGCTCTTGCCCTCTTCGACGGTGATCACGCCGTCCTTGCCGACCTTCTCGAAGGCGTCGGCCATGATCTTGCCGACCTCGGGGTCGTTGTTCGCGCTGATGGTCGCGATGTTCTGGATGTCCGCCTTGCCCGCCACCGGCTTGGCCAGGTCGCGGATCTCGCTGCTGGCGGCCTCGACCGCCTGCTTCATGCCGCGGATGAGGGCGTTGGCGTCCACGCCGGAGGCGATGTAGCGCAGGCCTTCCTTGAAAAGCGCTTCGGCGAGCACGGTCGCCGTCGTCGTGCCGTCGCCGGCGTCGTCGCTGGTCTTGCTGGCCGCCTGCTTGACGAGCAGCGCGCCCATGTTCTCGGCCTTGTCGCGCAGCTCGATCTCCTCGGCCACGCTCACGCCGTCCTTGGTGACGGTGGGGCCGCCCCAGCTCTTGTCGAGCACGGCGTTGCGTCCCCGCGGCCCCAGCGTGCTCTTGACGGCACGGGCCAGCTTCTCCACACCGGCCAGCAGCGCCTGCCGGGCCTCGACGTCGAAGGTCAGTTCCTTGGTTGCCATTGATTGCTGCTCCAGATCTTGGTGCTTCGTGCAGATGTTCGCCCCCCGCATCGCCGCAGCGGACCGCGCGAGGGGCGAGGTGGCTGGGAGGTGGGGGGGCAGCGTGTCCGCATCACCCAAGGCAAGTTCGGTGCCACCCTCGGGCCGCCGGGCCGCGTGGCCCCCCGTTCCCGCCGCACCGCCCGGAGAGCGGCCGGGAGGGCGGTGCCGGCCTCCCGCGGGCCTCCTCCGCCCCGCCGGCCGCCTGTCAGCCCCCGCCCGCTCCCGTCTCCACGCTGCCCTTTTGGCAGGGCGGGGCGGGGGATGGGGGGGATGGGGAGGTGAAGAGGTGGAGAGGTGAACAGGGAGGGGGGGTGAAGAGGTGGGGAGGGGGGATGAACAGGTGAGGAGGTGAAGAGGTGAAGAGGGGGTGTGGGGAGGGTGTCGGGGGGCTTTGAGGCACCCTGAACAGGTGGGGATTTGGGGCGGGAACGCGCAATAACGGACTGCGGACGTGTGTCGGCGCTGCGCCGACACTCGCTTTTGGAGCGCCAGCGCGCGTTTTCAGAGCACGAGCGCGCGTGTCCGGAGCACGGGCGCGCGCTTCCGAAGCACCGGCGCGCGTTCCCGGCGCACCGGCGCGCATCCCCGGGGCGGGAGCGCGCGTCTCCAGAGCACGGGCGCGTGGGCGCGGACCACCTTCGGGCGGCGGCAGAGCGCCGGGGCGGCCTTTCCGCTCAGACATGCCCGCGCGGAGTACCGCGTGGGCATGCCACCCGCCAGACAGCCCAGAGCGGAGTCCCCTGTGGGGATGCCACCCGCCAGACAGCCCAGAGCGGAGTCCCCTGTGGGGATGCCACCCGCCAGACAGCCCAGAGCGGAGTCCACCGTGGGGATGCCACCCACGACCCTCCTCATTCGTCATTCGCAATTCATCATTCGTCATTGTCCCCTCCTACCATCGCCCCCATGCCCCCCCTCCCCGAATCACTGACCACTGTCCACTCTCCACTGTCAACTGTGCTCGCCGCGGTCGATGTCGGCAGTTACATGCCGATCCTCATCCTGATCCTGATGGCGATCACCTTCGCGGCGGTCAACATCATCGCGTCGCTCGTGCTCGGCCCCTCCCGGCAGGGGGACCGCAAGGGGGAGAGTTACGAGTCCGGCATGAAGCCGATCGGGACCGCCCGCAAGCGTTTCAACGTGCGGTTTTACCTGATCGCGATGGTCTTCCTGGTCTTTGATATCGAGATCATCTTCCTCTACCCGTGGGCGACGACGTACCCCAACATCGATCAGACCGGCTCCGAAGCGCTCGTCTGGCTCGGCCGCATCCTGTTCTTCCTCTTCACCACGGTGGTCGCGTACCTCTATGGGATCAGGAAGGGCGTCTTCCGGTTTGACTAGTGGGATCGCCTTTCAAGGCGATGCGAACGCGCATCGGGGGCGCGGGGGGAAGGCGCCTCCCGCGTCCGGCTGATCTCGCCTCGCCTTGAAAGGCGATGCCACGCATCCCCCGCCCGTTGGCCGCCGTACGAACTCACCGATGGCCCCCCGCCCGCACCAACCAGGTCGCCGAACGGAGCGAATCCTCGCCTGCCTGCTGGCCGCGGGGTGCCTGGGCGTGCTTGTCGTCGCGGCGTCGCTGACGCCCGACGCCGCGGGGCACGGCACGCACGAGCAGCTTGGCCTGCCGCCGTGCGGCTGGGTGTACGTCCTGGATGCGCCCTGCCCGACGTGCGGCATGACCACGGCCTTCGCCGCCGCGGCGGGACGCCGCCCGCTTGAGGCGTTCCTCATCCAGCCGATGGGGGCGGTCCTGGCGATCGGCACGGCGACGGTCTTCTGGGGAGCGGCCCACGTCGCCCTCTTCGGCTCGCGCATGGGCGCGATCGCGGCCCGCTTCACGCGCCCGCGGGCGCTGTGGATCTTCGCCGCGCTGGCCGCCGCGGCGTGGGTTTACAAGATCCTGACCTTCACGGGGGTTGAGGGGACGGGAGCTGCGGCATGAAGCACGACCCCCGCAAGGCCCGGGCGGGCGACCTCACCCGCCGCGACCTGCTCCGCGCGATGCCGCTGGCGGCCGGGGGCCTGCTGCTCTCCGGCTGCGCCATCGGCAAGCTCGCCGGCGGCATGGCAGACTCGTACAAACGCACGAGCACGCGCACCGTCGAAGCGGAGTACACGGGGCTCGAGGGGAAGTCCTTCGCCGTCGTCGTCGCCGCCCACCGCGCCGTGCGCACGGAGTTTCCCAACGTCGTCAACGACCTGACGCACCGCATCACCGAGCGCCTCCGCGAGCACGCGGGGGCGAGCGGCTACATCCCCGCCCGGCGCGTGCTGGCGTATCAGTACGACAACCCGCGCTGGGTCGCCCTGCACCCCGCGGAGCTGCGCCAGGCGCTCGACGACGTCGACCGCCTGATCTACGTGGACCTGCAGGAGTTCACGCTGACCGAGCGCGGCAACCCGTACCTGTGGGCGGGCGTCGCGTCCGGCCTCGTCGGCGTCCTTGCAAAGGACGCGCCGATTCCCGAGGAATACACCTTCACCCGCGATGTGAGCGTCACGTACCCGGACAAGAGCGGGCTCGGCCCGCACAACATCCCCGCCGACGCCGTGTACACGATGCTCGCCTCACGCTTCATCGATCGCGCCACGTGGCCGTTTTACCAGCATGAAGAACCGTACTACCCCGAGTATTGACCGCGGCATGAAGCGCTCCCTCACCGCGACCGCGCTGCTGCTGGCGGGCCTGGCCCTGGCGCTCCTGCCGGCGTGCAACATCCTCGGCCCGGCGTACTACTTCGTGCACGGGCCGGACAAGATCCGGCGCGCCCACACGCTGCCCAAGGAACGCCCGACGCTCATCTTCATCGACGACCGCGGCTCGGTCCTGCCCGACCGGGCCGTCCGCCGCGAGATCGCGGCCGTCGCCCAGCAGCGCCTGCTGGATGAAGGCGCGCTCATCGACGTCATCTCCTTCGACAGCGCCCTGGCCGCCACGGGGGGCGATTCCTTCTCCCGCCCGATGAGCATCGTCGAGATCGGCGAGGCCGTCGGGGCCGAGACCGTCGTCTACGTCACCATGGACCGCTTTGCGCTCACCAGCGACGGCATCACGTACGAGCCGACCGCCGCCGCCCGCGTCAAGGTCGTCGACGTCGCCCGCCAGGAACGCACGTTCCCCACCGGCATGCAGGAGTTCTACCCGATCGGCGTCACGCTCAACAAGCGGCAGGGGAGCGCGCCGACGACCTCCGGCCAGCGCCGCGCCGCCCAACGCGACCTGGCCACCCAGCTCGGCACCATCCTGGCCAACGCCTTCGTCGACCACCATCCGCCCGACGACTCGCGCGTCTCGGGCGCGGGGCGGGAGTGAGCGATGCCGGACGTCGCTCACGTGCGCCCGCCCTCGCCGGCGCTCCACCTGCTGCACATCGTCGACGCCCGCGATGGGAGCGAGCCGCTCGTGACCGCGCGGGCCGCGCTCGACGTCCCCGGCTGCCACGACGTCATCCTCATCGGCTCAACGCGCGATGAACGCATCGCCGCAAGCCTCGGCCTCATCACCGCGGATCGACTCGGCTGGCACGGCTCGGCCCGCTCTGCGCCCGCTGCGCTGCTTCGCCTCCGCCGGCTCGCGAAGGACCGCCTCGCTGCACGCCGCGACCATGAGCCGATCCTGATCGCCCACGGCCCGCGGGCCGCCGTCGCCGCACGCATGGCGGTGCCGAAGCGGATCCCCATGCTGGCCACGCTGCCACGGGCGCCGCATGGCGCTTCGCCGGTCTCCGCCGGCCGCCGCGTGAGCCTGGCGCTGGAGGACGACGTCGCCATCACCTTCGATGCGGACATCGCCGCCGCCTGGCGTGCGGCCGACATCTACGACGCGCGCGTCCTGCCCACGCCGCAGCTGTCCTTCGACGGCCCCTCGCGCGCCGAACTGCGCGCCGGCCTCGGCCTCGACGACGACACGCTCGTCCTGGCCACGCTCGCCGACCCGCCCGCCGCGGGCGACGCCCGCCGCCTGGCGTCCTTCACCGGCTGGCTCTACACCATGGACCGCCAGGCCGCCGCCCTCGTGCCGCGCGACCGCGCGACCAACGACCGCTTCCGCCGCGGCGTCCGCTTCACGCGACTCCACGGGCGGCGCTGGGGCATGCTGGAGGTGGACCTGCCATTGCCGCTCCTTCTGCCCGCGTGCGATGTGGCGATTCTTGATACGACCGAGCCGACGACCGTCGGCCCCATCATTGTCCGCGCCGCCCAGGCCGCCGGCGTCGCCGCCGTCGTGCCCAAGGCCCCGTGGCTGCGCCGCCTGCACCAGGACGAAGAGGCCCGCCGCACGCTCTTCGCCCCGAACGCCACGGCGCTGACGATGATCCACTGCCTGAATCATCTCAGCGAGTCGACGACGTCAATTGCCGCCGCGAAGAAGGCCGCGCTGCGGTGCGCCGCCGCCCGCAGCGACCCCGCCGCCTTCGCACGCGAGCTCCACCGGCTCATCCGCGAGCGGCTGAACCTACCCTTGGGCGCGGGGGATGGCGACACGCGGTTTGTTCCAGCCGCACTCGCCGCCGGAGCCCGGTAGACATGACTGAAAAGACTGGCGTTCTGTTCATCTGCATGGGCAACATCTGCCGTTCTCCCCTGGCCGAGGGAATCTTCATTCACAAGGCCCGGGCCCGCGGCGTGCTCGATCGATTCGACATCGATTCCTGCGGCACGGGTGGCTGGCACATCGGCGAGTGCGCGGATCCGCGCGCCCTGGCGGTCGCCCGCAAGAACGGCGTCGAACTGCCGAGCTGCGCACGCCAGATCGATCCCTCCACCGACTTCGAACGCTTTCACCTGCTCCTGGCGATGGACAGCTCCAACCTGCAGCACATCGCCGGGCTGGGCGCCCCGCCGGACCGAACCCGACTTATGAGATCGTTCGATCCCGAAGCCCTCAAACTCGGCGATCTTGACGTACCCGATCCCTACTGGGGCGGCGACGACGGCTTCGACAATGTGTTCGCCATGCTCGACCGGGCTTGCGAAGGGCTGCTTGACTACCTTCGCAGCCCGCGCCAGGCCTCGACCGTCGACTGATCTCCCGTTCGCGACACCCCCAGTGGTGCCACTGCTCGCCGCGGTACTCCGCGGCGCAGCAGTGCGGATCCCGCACGCACCGGTCAAATCAGGTAAGCTCCTGTTCCACAGGAGCCGCACAATGCCGCAACCCACCGAGCGCCTGATCAAACGCCGCGACTTCCTCTCCGTCGGTGCGGCCGCCGGCCTCACCCTCGCCGCAATCCCGCGCCGCGCCGGCGCTCAGCCGGAGCCGGACGCTCGCGCAAGCGCCGCCCCGCGCCCGCATCAGAACGGCCGCAGCCCCTGGCCGATCTGCCTCGACACCGCGACCATCCGGCCCGCCAGCCTCGAAGACAAAATCCGCATCGCCGCCGAAGCGGGCTTTGACGCGATCGAGCCGTGGGAGGGCGAACTCAACGATTACGAACGTGCGGGCGGTGATCTGACCGACCTCGGCAAGCGCATTGCTGATGTGGGACTTTTCGTGCCGAGTGTCATCGGCCTGTGGAACGCCATCCCGCCCACGCGCGAGGCGTTCGACCAGTCGCTCGTGGATTCGCGGCGCCGCATGAAGCAGGCCGCGGCGATTGGCTCGCAGCACATCCAGGTGATTCCCCAGCCGCAGCGCCCCTGGCAGGAGTTCGACCCCTTCTGGGCCGCCGCTCGCTACCGCGAACTCCTCGAGATTGGCCTCAACGAGTACAACATCAACCCCGCGATGATCTTCGTCCAGTTCCTCGAGGGGGCACGCACCATCGGTCAGGCCGCCCAGATCGCCCTCGACGCCGACCACCCGAAGGCGAAGATCATCCCCGACGTTTTTCACATGTACATCGGGAGTGGGGGGGCTGGGGGCAGTGAAGAGGGTGGGTTCAACGGCCTGAAGCACATCCGCGGCGACTTCATCGCGATCTTCCAGTTCAACGACGCCCCCGCCAACCCGCCACGCGATCAACTCAAGGACGAACACCGCGTCTACCCCGGCGACGGCATCCTGCCCCTCAAGCAATGCCTGCGCGACCTCGTGGAGATCGGGTACACCGGCTGCATCTCGCTGGAGTTGTACAACCCGACCTACTGGGAGCAGGATCACGCGGCGGTCGCCCGGACGGGGCTGGAGAAGACGGTGGCGGTGATCGAGGCGGCCGTGGCGTAGGTGCCTCAGGGGCTGTCGAGCGTGCCGAAGACACGTGAGAAGTCGCGGCGCGCGAGGTCCACCCGGCTGATCCAGAAGTAGAGTTCTCCCGCATCACACCAGCACCAGCCCGGCCCCTTCTGGTCTGTGCCTATCTTGAACAGCAACAGCGGCCGTTCATTGTCCCTTGTCGGAACGTCCTCAAGATCGACCTGGCCACGAACCTGGTGACAATGTTCGCCTTCGATCAGGTCGCGGGCATACAGATCTGAAAGATCGTGGATGGAAGCCGCGCCGTCGGCATGTGCCAGGGAGACAATCCGCCTCATTTCAAGTCTGCACGCCCGGTACATCGGCGGCGCCGAACTCGGCCGGGCGGGCGCGGCCACGCGGCTGAGGGGAATCGACTCGTCCTCCTCGAACCACACTTGCCAAGCGGTCTCGTCGTTTGGTTTGAATCCCCACGGCTCTCGCGCCGCGTCATACCAGAGCCAGAGCAGGCCGCGCTGAGGCAGCAGCAGTTTCTCTCGGTCGGCGGCCGGAAACGACGGCAGTTCGCTGAGGCGAAATTGCCCGAGAAAGTACAGCGGAACGCCATCGCGATTCGGCCAAGTCGTCTGCCGCGGCAGGTCCGGATCTCCGCCGAGACGCGATTGCCCGGCGGAGAGCGCTTCACCGGACCTCAGCGGCCTGGCTGTCACTGCGACGGCCGGCTCCGCACTCGCAAGTGCCCCCTCAGCGAGATCCCCGATACCATAAGCCTCGTAGACGGCGCGGATGTCCTCCGGATCCAGCACCGGACTGCGCACGTTCAACTGCGCCACTCGTCGATCACGCGGGGTGGTGTGCCGGACATCGAGTGCGACGCGGTCGACGCCCGTGGCCGCAAGCAGTCGCACCCGGAGGAGATGCTCCACCTCTTCCCGGCTTCCAGCCGTCACCGACAGTAGCGGCTCGTCGGATTCACCACGATACACATTCCCCTCTTTCCAGGTCCAGACACGAAAGATCGCCATGAGCGCTCCTCGCCGTCGCCGGTCGAACACCGAGCCGGCGATGGATAGCATAACGCACCACGCCGGAGTGGCGGAATTGGCAGACGCGGCGGATTCAAAATCCGCTGCCCGCAAGGGCTTGGGGGTTCGACTCCCCCCTCCGGCATTCCCCTTCTCGTGCAGCTACACCGTTAACCGCGGCGATCAGCAATCGTCGCGACGTTTCTGTATACTCGCCGCATGAAACGCCTGCTCACACTTCTCGTCCTCGCAGCGCTATCTGGCTGCGCCTCCAACACAACCTCTCCGACGCCAACATCCGCCCAGCCAGCGGGCGCGTCGTCAATCCGCCACTCCACCCAGACCGGCTTCCTCCGCCTCGCCATCATCAGCACCACCCACGACCACGTCCACAACCCCTTTCGCTACGCGCGCGAGAACCCGGAGCAGGTTCAGATCGTCGGCGTCTACGAGCCTGACCGCGTCCGCTTCGACCGTTTCGCCAAGTGGTACGGCCTTGACCCTTCACTCCGCTACGACGACCTCGATCGCATGCTCGACGAGACGCTGCCAGAGGCCGCCAGCGTGATGACCTCGCCCCGGGAGCACCTCGTGGCTGTCCAGGCCTGCGCCCCCCGCGGCATCCACCTCCTTGTCGAGAAACCGCTTGCATTTGAGAGTGAGGCCGCCGAGCGGATGGCTGCCCTCGCGCGACAGCACGGCGTTCTCCTGCTCACCAACTACGAGACAAGCTGGTACGCGTCGGTCCGCACGGCGCATCACGCCGTCCACCTCGGCGAACTCGCTCCTGTTCGCCGCATGGTCTTTCGCCACGGTCACCGCGGCCCCCGCGAGATCGGCTGCTCCGAAGAGTTCCTCGCCTGGCTCACCGATCCCGACGAGAACGGCGGCGGCGCGATCACCGATTTCGGCTGCTACGGCGCGATCCTCGCCACGTGGCTGATGGACGGCCGTGCCCCGGACCGCGTCGTCGCCAGCACCGGCCGCTTCAAACCGGATGTCTACCCGCACGTTGACGACGACGCCACGATCGTCCTGACCTACCCCGATGCCACGGCGGTCATCCAGGCCTCCTGGTGCTGGACGCACGACGTCAAGGAGATGGACGTCTACACCGAGAAGGGCTCCATCCACGCGCGCAAGTGGAACGATCTGGCGGTCCGCAATCCGGACCAGGCCCCACGCAAGCTCGACCCGCTCGACAAGCCCGACCATCTCGAGAACGAGTGGGTCTACCTGCGCAAGGTCATCCGCAACCAGTGTCCCGTTGATCCCCTGTCATCGCTGGAGATGAACCTGGTAGCGACACAGATTCTTGATGCCGCACGCGAGTCGGCTCGCGCAGAAATGATGCATGACGAATGATGGGATCGAACGGCGAACTGCAGTTCATCGTTCGTAGGTCCGAACCTGCTTCTCACTCCGCTTGCGTCACCACCGGTCCCGGAGGGGCATACACGGGGTCTCCATCCACGTAGATCAGCACGTATCCCGGCGGCACCTTCTCCGGGTGCGTCTTGTAGTACCGTGGCCGGAAGTCGCCCGTCACGATGCCCGCCAGGTCGCGCACGACGTGCGTCTGGGCGCTCGTCGGGTCGCCCACGCTCACACGTCCGCCGAACTCGCTGACGCGTGCCCGGCCGATCTCGATCGTGCCGCCGGCCGACCGTGACCAGACTGTCCCGCCGTTGCCCTCGATCAGCCGCGTGCTCAACACGCACTGTTGCTCCACGCTCCCGCCGAGCTTGAGCAGCGACGTCGACAAGTCGATCCGCGGGGTCGCCTTCGAAATTTCGAAATCACCCACGAACAGCGCATCCACGCCGTACTTCGAGGCCACGCGGTGCATCGTCTCAGGATCGGGCGCACCGCGTCCGCCGGCGTTGACCATCATCGCATCGTCTGTGATCTCCACCACCCGCACGCCCGGCTGCGCGCTCAGGACCGCCTCCTGGAACTGCCGCGTCGCCAACTCGTTCAGCGCCGCATCGTTCCCGGAGAACTCCACCAGCCCCACGCGCTCATACCCGCGCAGCTCCACATTCGGCGGAACCATTACCCACACCCGCGGCCCGCAACCTGTCAGCCCCATCGCCGCGATCAGGCCGACCCAGCACACCCAGCGCATCGACATCCTCATGGGAGTCCCCTTTCCAATTGCCACCGCTATCGGCCCATTTCCGACCCTTCATGAGGTCTCAATGGCGGTCCCATCAGCTACACTCGGTTGACCGGGGGGAAACCGCAACGTCTGGGACGATTGGCCCCCCTGTTCAGGTAGTCTGCGGCGCCAGCTGCTGGGACCTTGAGCTTGCCATCCCCATGGACCCGACCGTCCCCCAGCCTGTCGATCAGCCCTCGTTCGACGCGGCGGATCCCGCCGGCTCACCGCCGCGGCCGCGCTGGCCCGGCACGGCCTGGACGAGTGTTGTTCGGTACATCTCGCGCCTCTTCGTCCGAGGCCTGATCCTCATCCTGCCGCTGGCCATCACCATCTACATTCTCGTCTGGCTCGCCCGGGCTTTGGAGGCGGCCCTCGGCGGCCTTCTCAAGCTCGCGCTCCCAAAGGAAGGCTGGTTCAGGTACATCCCCGGCATGGGACTCGCGGCGGGCGTCGCCCTCATCTTCCTGCTCGGCTTTCTGCTCCAGTCCGGGTACTTCCGACGCCTGTGGCGCTGGACGGAGCGGCAGATCGAGGCCATTCCCGTCGTGCGCCTGCTCTACAACTCGGTGAAGGAGATCCTCACCTACGTCGGCGGCGCACAGACCACCGCCGCGTCCAGCGTGGTCCTTGTCACGTTGCAGGATGGCGTGCGCATGGTGGGCCTTGTCACGCGGGAGAACCTCAAAAACATCGCCGACGGGGCAGGCGATGACGATGTCGCCGTCTTTCTTCCGTGGTCGTACCAGGTCGGCGGCATCACCGTCTACGTTCCGCGCTCGCGCCTGACGCCGCTGGACATGACCGTCGAGCAGGGCTTCCGCTTCGCCTTCACGGCCGGGGTCAGCGGGGCCAAGGCCCGGGAGGGGGAGGTGTCGCTCTCCACGGCGGACATCGCCATCGGGCCCGAGACCTCCCCCGAGGTCGCTAAGGGCCCCTCCGCCGCGCCCCCAGGGAACTCCCCAGGAGTGGCCTGAAACGGGGGACACCGCGATCCTTTCGTTGACAGTTGAGGCAAAACGCGGCAACATTTCCAGCGGGCCCTTGGCTTGGGCTCTGTCGGTGCGGTATCGATCGGTTCGAGGCTCAGGAGCAAAGGAGAACACGATGACTGGACGGACGTTGCCGGGCAAGCCCGGCAGGTGTGGTGTTATTGCGTCGCTCAGTGCGATGGCCGGCGCACTCCTCGGCGGCTCGGCCATGGCGCAGGATGAGTGCACAAGTCCCATTCCAATGCTGGGCGTTGGCGTTTTCTTCGTCGACACGACCGGGTACACCACCAGCTTCGAGCAGCCTGGCGTCTGCGAGTTCAACAGGCAGATTCAGAATGACGCCTGGGTGTGCTGGACGGCCCCTGAGACGGGCGCGGCCACGGTGAGCACCGCGTTCTCGGCGTTCGACACCGTCATCGCCGCCTACGCCGGGTGCGCCTGCCCAACGGGCGCCGCGATGGTCTGCAACGATGACTTTGGCAGTCTTCAGTCGAGAATCACATTCGATGTGGTCGGTGGAGAGACCTACCTTCTTCAGATTGGAACGTTCAGCAGTGGCGTGTCTGGCGAGATCTTCTTCGAACTCACCCTCGATCCTGCCGGCGCATGCTGCTTCAGCGACGGAAGCTGCGCTCAGCTTGCTTCCGCCTCCTGCCTGAGCCAGGGAGGCTTCTTCAACGGCGCAGGGGTGGACTGCGGCAGCGTCGTCTGCGAGGACCTCTTCGCCGATGACATGCCCATCGCCTTGAATTGCAACTGGAACGGCATTGTCCACGGTACAGCCGAGCAGGGTAATCCGGACAATCCGGACGGCTACCGCTCGATCGCGGATCGGGCGCTGCATTTCGCCGATGGAACGCCCTTCACCCTGGGCGCTGCGGGATTCCGCTACCAGTTCGTCGAAACAGCCTTCACAAACGACCTGGTCTACCTTGGCAACCGCAATGTCGTCGGAATCGGCTGCAACTGCCCCTTTGATGCGGTCGCGGACTTTGACAACATCGGCACACAGCCGAACTGGCTCACGGATCCGTTTGTGACCTCTGTCACCACCAATGTGATGCCGGCCCTCTCCATGACCGCGAACACTCGCATCGCCGTCCTCTACAACTACACCAACGGCGGCGGCTTCTTCGACATGACCCTTGGCTTTGCGGATGCCTCCTCCGTGACGCTCACACTTCAGGGGCCGGACTGGTTTGCCAACAACAACGGTGTGGCTGACTTTCCGGGATTCGGCGTCGACAGCCAGGCCGTTCTGGCTGGTCCCCTGAGTGGCGGCGACGGCTTCCCGGGCACGCAGGACCATGACATGGGCAACCCCGGCGCACCCCTCAATCTCGTCGAGGCCGTCGTCACGCGCGATCGAATCATGTTTGACTTCGGCATCGACATCGCCGGTCGTTCCCTCACCGCGATTACCTTCGACAACCGCACCAGCGACCGCGGCAACGTCGCCATTTACGCAGTCACGGCCGATGGGGCCGAAGGCGGATCCGTGTGCGGCTGTGAGTTTGACGGCTCAGCCGGGGTCGATGTCTTCGATCTGCTGGCCTACCTGGATCTCTGGTTCGCCAGCGCTCCCGCCGCCAACATCGACACCGTGCCGGGTGTAGACGTCTTCGATCTGCTCTTCTTCCTGGATTGCTGGTTCCCGGCATCCGCCGGAGCCCCGTGCCCCTAGTGAACCGCGCATCACCCTTAGTGCTTCAAACACAGACGCCCCCCGGGGAGAGCAAACCCGGGGGGCGTTTTCGTTCTCAAGATGTGCCGGCAGAGATGCCCGCCGAGGGCTGCGTGAGCTTTCTTACGAGCCCGATCCTGCCAGTTCCTTGCGCCGTCGCTTCAACTCTGCATCGATGAAGCCTTCCAGATCACCGTCGAGCACCGCCTGCGGGTTGCCGATCTCGTACCCAGTCCGGTGGTCCTTCACGCGGTTGTCGTAGAAAACGTACGAGCGGATCTGCCCGCCCCAGCCGCGATGTTCGAGCTTGCCGCCGGTCGCCTCAGCGACCTCCTTCTCGCGCCGCTCTTCTTCCAGTTGCTCGAGCCGCGCCTGCAGGATCTGCATCGCCTGTCGCTTGTTCTGCGGCTGATCGCGGTAGCTGCTCGCGACGATCATGATTCCTGTCGGCTTGTGCACCAGCCGAATCGCACTGGCCACCTTGTTGACGTTCTGCCCGCCGGGGCCGCTTGACCGCGCAAACGCCTGGATCTCCAGATCCTTTTCCGGGATCTCCACGCTCGTTTCTTCAAACTCCGGCGTCACTTCGACCGAGGCGAACGACGTCTGCCGCTTTCCCTGCGCGTTGAAGGGGCTCACCCGCGCCAGGCGGTGCGTCCCGCGCTCGCACGACATGTAGCCGTACGCAAACTCCCCCTTCACATGCAGCGTCACGGACTGAATCCCCACCTCCGTTCCGTGCGAGCGCTCGATCTCCTCGACCTTCCACCCCATCCGCTCGAAGTAGTACAGATACATCCGCAGCAGGATCTCGGCCCAATCGTTGGCCTCCGTCCCGCCGTCTTCGGCGTGGATCGTCACGAAGCAGTTGCGGTGATCATGCTTGCCGGAGAGCAGCGACTGCGTCTCCACCTTGTCCATCCGCTGCTGCAGGGCGTACAACTGCTCATCTGCCTCTTTGAGCAGATCGGCATCCCCGGACTCCTCGCTCATCTCGTAGGCCAGCTTCGCATCCTCAAAGGCGGCGATCACCCCCTTCAGAGGGTTCACCTGCGCCTTGAGCGCCTTCATCCTGGCGACGACGTCCTTGGCCTTGTCCGGATCGTCCCAGAAGTCCGTGGCCCCCATCCGCTCCTCGAGCTCGGCCAGCTTCGTCAGCTTGGTGTCGTAGTCAAAGAGAGTCGCGGATCGTCAAAATCCGCGCCTCAAGGTCATCGATGACAGTCTGGTGAACTTCAAAGTGCATGGCTGATCCGTTCTCTCCCCCCCTGAGCCGGGTGGCACGGGCATCCTTCTGCCGGTGCAACCTCGCTTGAAGAACATCCTAGGGCTGGAGTTCAAATTTCTCCGCCCGACCGCGCCGAAACCGCGCCGCCGCGGCGTTCTCCAGATGGCCGGGCTCTCCGGACCGACTTCCACGCACTCAAGCGACCAGGAGCCACCCATGCAGAACCCCCTCCGCCATGGCACAATTCTCCTCCTTGCCTCCACTTTTCTGACCTCTTCGATTCCGTCTGCCGCGGCCCAGCCGGAGCAGGGCGAGCAGGCCGATCGCGAAAGTGCCCGGGCGGTGAGGAGCCCGTACGCCAACGCGCCCTCCCCCCTCATTGACCTGGACTTCGCCGGCGGCACCCTTGAGGAGTTCATCGTCGTCCTGCGCGAAGCGGCGGAGACGCCCGTGAACGTGATGATCCCGGATCCGGCTGTGCTGAAGCATCCGGTGCCCGCGCTCAACTTCCGCCATGTTTCGCTCGCCAACGTGCTCAAGGCGCTTGAGTGGACCACAGGGCCGGACAATCAGGCGAGGATCGTGGTTACAGACCGGGGCGAAGAACTGGGCGAGCCAATCTACGGAATCCACCGGGTGCAAGCCCCGTCGTTTCCACGAGCCATGCCCGTGGGTGTTCCCGTAAGCCCTCCAAGCGTGCGCGTCTTCATGATTCGTGACTTGATCGAGGCGCCTCAGGGCGCCGGCTTCGATGGAACCACCGTTCTCTCCTCGGAGTCGCTCCTCGCCGCCGTGGACGCCGTGCTGGCCAGTGTCCCCGAAGGCGCTGAGCGGCCGACCGTCCGCTATCACCCGGAGTCCGCCACGCTCATCGTCACGGCGCCGGAACAGCAACTGCACGCTGTCAACCAGATGCTCCTGAGCGTTCAGGAGGACATTCATCACCGTCGCCGCTCGGCGGTGGCGGCCAATGAACGCATCGCAGATGCTGAAATGCGCCTTCGTCGGACCAGCGTGGAGATCGACGCCATTCAGCAGCAGATCGCCCGGACCAAGGAGACTCTTCGGCATCGTCAGGAGCAGGCAGAACTCTTGAGGCATCGCCTTGAGTTCGATGCGACGCCGCTTGACGTTGCCGCCGCCGAAGAGCAGGTCGCCTCGACGCAGGCGCAGATCTCCGCGCTCCAGAGCCAACTGCAACTCAAGGAAATCGAACAGGAAGTCGCCCGCTCCGACCTCGATGCCGCCCGCCAGGGCATGGCGCAGCTGCCGGCCGCGGCCGAGGCTCACGCCGCGAACTATCACGACCCCATTGTTCTTCGTGCACGCCCTGAAACGATGGCCATCATTGATGCGGTTCGGAAGGCAACGCCCTCCGGCGGCCTTCCCACCATCAACGCCAACACCGACCAGGGCCTCACGATCACCGCCACCGAGCCCCAGCACGCCATCCTCCGCGCCGCCATCCAGGCCATGAACGCCGCCGCAGGAACCCCCTCTTCTCCGCCGCCCGACCGACAGCAACGAAATAATCGCCGCGAATGACCGCCGTTGCCCTTCACCACGCGTCCTTTCTGCGGGAGCACACCATCCCTGCGACCAAGGACCATTCACTTCCTCCTCGCGGTGACGCGGTCGATCACACACCTCACCTCACCGCGGCGATCGCGGCAGGCGACCCCGTCGCCTTTGCCGCGTTCTACGAGGCGTGGTTCGACCGTTGCTACAACATCGCCGTCGCCCTCACGCGTCGTGATGAGTCGTTCTGCCTTGACGTCGTTCAGGATGCCATGCTCCGCGCCATTCGCGCGATGAAGCCCATGGCGCGTCCTGACCTGGAGCGCTGGCTCGTCCGGATCATTCACACCACGGCCCTCGACGCCCTCCGGGCCGAGCGCCGCCGCGTTCAGCGTGAGCAGCGGTGGGAGGGCAGGTCGGCGCACGGAGCCGGCTCCACGCGGCGCGATGCCGCGAGCTCGCGCGTGCAAGACCCGGCACACCTCGCAGACCTCGCCGAGCAGATCGACTGGCTCACGCGAGCGCTCGCCTCGCTCGATGCCGAGGACCGCGCCCTCCTCCAGAGTCGTTTCACGAGCGACCACACGCTTGAACAAACCGGCCGCGCTGCGGGGCTCACCGGCGACGCCGCGCACGGGCGGTTGCGCCGAATCCTCGCCCGACTCCGAACCAGTGCAAGGGAGATGCTCCCATGACACATCAGCCGCACGAACGGACTTCGAGCCTGTTTGAGCATGTCGACCAGCACACGCCGTCCGCTCCTCTTTCAGCGGCGGGCCGTGCTCGCCGGGACGCGATGCTTGAAGACCTGCAGCACGCCGTCGTCAACACCGCACGCCGTCGCCGCGCCATCCGTGCCGGTGCGATTCTCGCCGCGCCGGCGCTGGCCCTGGCGATCACTCTCCTCATTTTCAACCCTTCCCACGCACCGCAGCCGATCGCGCAGCGCCCAACGCCGCCGGGGCCCACGCCCCCGTCGGAAGCGACGGGGCGAACTGAACCCGACGTGCACGCGCCCGCCGCACCTGTCATGCATCACGCGACCTTCAGGATCGTGCAGTCACCCCCAAGCGCCCAAATTGTCACGCATCCCTCCTCGCGCGTTCAGATGATCTCCGACGATGAACTCCTGGCCATCCTGCGCGCAAACGGGCACGATGTCGGACTCATCCGCACCGACGATCGTGTCATCCTGACCGACAACACGCCCGCGACGGCGCCACCCGGATCCTCCCGTGGTGACGAACGCCGCGACGACCCGGGCATCGCGGTTCGCCACAGCGCCGCCCGCAGCACCGCCGTCCAACAGGCGATCTGATTGGCAGTACCTGCCGGGTATGCCGACTCGCGCGGCTGACGCTGAGCGGCCCTCGTCTCGCCCCGGCCGTATAGTCCGCGGCAATGCCGCAGGCACCGGCACTCCTCGCCCAGACGCAGTCCTCCCCGGACGCCGCCGCGCACACGCCGGCAGAGCAGGCCAGGGCGGCGCGAGAACTGACGGCTCTTCTGACCGGCCTGTCCATCCTCCTTCTGGTCTTCCTTCTCGTCGCCATTCTCATCTTTCTGCGCCGCCGCGCCGGCGGGCCGCTTCGCAAGCTGCGGCGTCGAACCCCGCCCGGTCCAAGCGCCTGGACCGAAGCCGGCCGCCGCGTGCCACCTGAGCCGGGCGCCGGTGACAACGACGAGACCATCGATTACGACCCGCGCGACCTCTCCCCGGACGACATCAATCCTGACACCGGCCCCACCCAGGGCTAGATGGTTCAGGCCTCCTCACCTCTTTCGCTACCTTTACCAGGTTCACCATGTCCACCGCCCTCGCCGGCAAACCGATCGCCATCACCGGCGCTTCCAGTGGCATCGGCCGCGTCACCGCCCTTGCGTGCGCCCGCGCGGGCATGCCCGTCGTCGTCTCTGCCCGCCGCGTCCACCTGCTCGAAAAGCTCGTCGAAGAGATCCGCGCCGCCGGCGGCCGCGCCACCGCCATCGAAGTCGACGTCCGCGACCGCGACCAGTGCCGCCGCCTCATTGAGACCGCCGTCACCGAGTACGGCTCCATCTACGCCGTCTTCGCCAACGCGGGCTACGGCGCAGAGGCCTGCATCCACGAGATGAGCGACGAGGAGATGCGCGACATCTGGGAGACCAACTTCTTCGGCACCCTCAACACCATCCAGCCCGCCATCGCCGAAATGCTCAAGGCCCCCGCACCGCCGGATGGCGCGCTCCGCGGCCACGTCCTCATCTGTACCTCCTGCGTCGCCCGCTTCACGCTGCCCCGCCTGAGCGCGTACACCGCCACCAAGGCCGCCCAGGCCCACATCGGGACGGCCATGCGTGCTGAACTCCGTCCCCACAGCATCTACGTCACCACCGTTCACCCCATCGGCACGCGCACCGAGTTTTCCGACCACCTCCGCCGCAAGGGCGTCGACGTCGACAAGGCCCACCGCACGCCGCGCCTGTTCGTTCAGCCCCCCGAGGCAGTCTCCTCACGCATCGTCGGTTGCCTCCGCCGCCCGTGTCCCGAGGTCTGGACCGGCCCCAAGGGCTGGCTCACACGCTTCGCCGCCTCTCTCTTCACCCTCTCCCCCCGGCTCAACGACTTCGTGGGACGCATCCACACCCGCGATTGAGAATCTGACAAGGCGATTGGTGCCACGGCTTGACCGCGGCAGCCCGCGGTAAGCCGTGCCCTCTGACTTCCAGATCCTCAGTCGGCGCTGCTGGGCTATGCGCTCTCCAGAACAACCACCACGTGCACCTCCACCGCCCGCCCCTCCCCGACTGCATCCACCCGCTCGTGGCTCTTCCCCTTCACGTTCACCCGTCCCAACTCCACGCCGAGCAGTTTCGCGAGGTTCCCACGAATCCCTTCCTTAATCCCCCCGATTCGGGGTCTCTCCAGAATCACCGTCGCGTCGAGGTTGCCAACCTCCCACCCGAGGGTGCGCATGCGCTGCACCGCCGCGGCGACGAAGTCTGCCGAGTCCCGGCCCTCGTTCTCGGCCGCGTTGTCGGGAAAGAGCTGTCCGATGTCCGGCTCCCCCAGAGCGCCCAGGATCGCATCCGTCACCGCGTGGAGCAGGGCATCCCCGTCGGAGTGTCCCACGGGCCCGCGGTCATGCTCGATGAAGATGCCCCCCAGAACAAGTGGTCGACCATCACCGGCGGGCCGAACCGGCTCGAGCCGATGAAGGTCATACCCATGTCCGATCCGAATGCCAGATGCTCTCGCGGCCAACGCTTCGCTCCTTGCCACCTTTGACCTTGTCCGTTGTGGCCCCGGCGGTCATACTTGACGATACACTTGCTCCCACCGCGGCAAGGGCCGCACCGGACACAAACATCCGATACGACCTCACGACGACGGAGAAGTCGATGCCCCGCTTCAAACCCTCTCACGCACTCCTCGCCGCCTTCGCCCTCTCGACACTCGCCGCTTCCGGCTGCTACCGCGAGGGTGGCAATCTCTGGTCGAACGACACCCACGTCTACGTCAGCACTTCCTGGCAGCCCAAGACGATCTCTCTGGTCGACACCCGCACCGAGGAGATTGTCTGGTCCATCGACATCCCCGTTGATCAGCAGCTCGTCGTCAGCTTTGAGAGCGGCGGGGGCAAAGGCGACGTCACGCCGGACAGGATGGAGTACGGCATCATGAACGCCGGCAAATGGAGCGGCGGCCTCTCCGAGAGCATCAGCGTCCCGGACGTCGGCAGCCGGCGTCTTGATATGAGCCTTCGCGCTGCTCCCGAGATGCCGGGCCTCGCCTCCACCGATCGCAGCAACCGCCCGGCCGAGAGCCCGGCTCGTCCGACACGCCAGCCCAACCAGCCCCCGCCCCGGCAACCCTCCATGGAAGTCGGCGGTTGAACTGATTGTCTGAGCCTCGGGAATACAGGGCCGAGTTCTTCCGGCCCGTAACGAGTTTGTGAATCCCGTATGAAACGGCCCGCGGCCGCCTTCACCCTGATTGAGTTGCTTGTCGTCGTGGCCATCATCGCCACGCTGATCGCGATCCTGCTGCCCGCGCTCGGCAGCGCCCGTCAGGCCGCCTGGACAACCCAGTGCCTCTCAAACCAGCGCCAGATCGGCATGGCGCTGATGATGTATTCCGACGACTACAACGGCTGGATGCCGCGGGAAGGTACCGAGGGCAACACCCCCGACACCCGCCGCGCACGCCTCCCCTGGCCGGTCGCCCTGCGTCCCTACCTTGATGAGCGAGCTGATCGCAACAACGACATCGACGACAAGTTCGCCGATGCGCCGTATTACCGGTGCCCGACGCGCCAGCGTCTCAACGATGGTCACCCCATCCACTTCGTCGCCAACGGCATGCCGTTCATCCGCCCCGGCCTGATCGATCCCGCCGGTGTCACCAACCACCTCGCCCGCCGCGGCCCCACGACTCTCACCAGCCTTCCGCTGCCGGCCACGACGATTTACCTGACCGACTTCGGGGAAGACCCGGGCGGCGTTCTCTACAACCAGTGGCGAGCCCAGGGCCGCACGGATCTCTCCATCGCGCAGTTCTACGACGTCTGGCGGCGCGAACACATCATTCCCAACCACCGCGAAGCTCGGATTGCCTTCGACCGCCACCAGGGCGGCGGCACGGGCGGCGCTGTCTGCACCTTCCTCGACGGCCATGCCGTCCAGAAGGGCGCCAGCTTCATGTCAGACCCCGCAAGTTGGGATGACGGCCTTTACCGGCACTGAGCCCGCTTCGTCAGGGCGGCTCATCGCCAGTTGCAATCCGTGCAATACGGCCCGCACCGCGGAAGATCGAAGACGTTTTCCGCGGTCCCCATCGGCGATCGCGTTATTCACCTCGAGTTCGAACCCTGCGTACGCTGCGGGGCTGAGGCGCGTCCGCAGGTACGTCACAAACCCGTCCGTTGTCCCGCGATACGGCAGGTTTCGCCGGATCCGCAACTCGGGTGCAAGCCGCTTCATCTCCGCAAGCCACACCGTTCCGAGCGTGAGTTCCCATCGCCGATCCGGGTCGAACAGCACGCCGACATCGACCGTTCGCTCGCGTCCCTTCCACACCGGTGTAAACGTGTGGACGCCAATATGGAGCACGCGCCGCCCGGCTCGCACATGGCTTGCAATCTCCTGCTCCACCACGTCCCGGTGCGGCCGGTAGTACGTGTCGATTACGCGTTGCCGCTCCGAGTCGTCCAGCCCACGCATCACCTCTGAGAACAGCCTTGGGTTCCCGATCGACCGGTTCAGATCGATCACGAGCCGCGACACCGTCGCCATTCGCGGCTCGACCCCCAGTGCGGCCCCCAGTTCGCGGGCCAGTCCCGCCGCCCCGAGGTCGTACCCACGGTGCGACCGCAATAACTTTCCAGCGCCCCGAAACAGCCCCGCAAACTCCCGCGGCACGACGCGGCCCGCGTGTTCACACGTCACCACCACCTGGACCGCCGGCATCCCGCCCCGTGGCGCCAGTTTCTGGCCGGTGATGGAGGTCTTGACACCTCGGCCCCCGTTTCGTCCCTCCATCCGGCCCCTTTCAACCCGGCCCAAGGTACATCCTCCCCTCCGCCAGGCACTCGCACAACTCCCCGTACACCTCCCGCAGCCTTTCTCGCGGCAACGGTGGTGGGGAGGCACTTGTGTTCTCCACCCCTAACCCCCGCAGCATCCGCCGCGCCAGCGGCCCGCGCTCCACCATCACCCCCAGCGCCTCATCATGCTCCCCCGGCTCCACCACCTCCTCCACCAGCTTCCCCCACAACGCCCCCGCCCAAATCTTTTTCTCCCTCACACCCCACAGCCGCAGGAACCCCTCATCCTCAATCACCGCCTCGTCCGCATCCCGGCTCGCTGCCATCAGCATCGCGTACAACGGCTCCGGCGCCCACGCGCACTGCTCCTCATAGCTCGCCCATCGCTCCTCCACCAGCGCCCGCACCGCGCCGACAACCGCGGCGCACACGGCTGCATCCGCCGCGGGGCACTCCTGGATGTCGATCACGCGAATCTCGATCGCACCCCGGTCAAACCGCGCCATCGCCGCCCGCGCATTCAGGAACTCGTGCTGCAGAACCCCCTCCGGGTCGTACGGCTTCACATCCTCGTACATCCGCCCGAGAATGTCGCGCTCGTACGCCTCGCGCGTGAACACCTGCTCCGGCACAACGGTCCCAATCACCGACTGGATCGCCTTCGCGTGCCCCTTGTAGTTGTTCATGCGCGTGTCCAGCCACCCCGTCACGCGCCCATCCGCCACCGGGCTGCTGGCCGCCAGCGCCGGAATGATCGGCAGCACAAGCCGGATCGCCGCGTGCAGCCGCCCGAACTCCTCATCGTTCCCGAACGGCAGGTTGATGTGCGTGCTCTGCAGGTTCGCCCACCCATGTCCGCGGCAGTCAAAGATCCGGTTGTACGCCTCGTACACCGGGTTGTGCTCGTGCGGCCACAGCCGCATCTCGGCATACGGATCCATCCAGGGATGCATCGCCGTCGGCATCAGCCGCGCCCCCCCCTCCCCGATCCCCTCCAGCAGCGCATTGATCCGCCCTACGTCCCGCTGAAAGAGCCCAGAGAGCCCGGCAAGCGACTTCGCCGGCCCATTCGTCTTCAGTTCCACCACGTGCAAGGTCAACTCGTTCGACCACGCCAGCTTCGACCCCGCCCCATCCGGCTCCACCTCCGACTCATACGCCCCCGCGACCAGCTTCAGCAGTTCATCCGTCACCGGCAGCACATCCAGCGTGCGCCGGTCCACGATCATGTACTCCAGCTCAACGCCGATGCAGTCAAACAGCCGGTTCGGATACGAATAGTCCATGCGCCACCGTGGCATCGCCTTTCAAGGCGATGCGAGTTTCCCCACTCCTTGTGGGCCAGCACGATAGCACGCGATTCTCTCAGATCCCGCCGCCGCAATCTCCGATTCCTTCCCAATCCCATGCCCTCCGCACGCCCCAAACCCGCCCCTGCCACCTCCCCCGACCTTCCCCCCGGTCTCGCCGACCCCCGCCGCGCCTTCCTCACCTACATCCGCGTCGAATGCGGCCTCGCAGCCAACACGGTCGAGGCGTACCGCCGCGACATCGACGACCTCTTCACCGACCTCACCGCCGCCGGCCGCGCCTCCCTCGCCGACGTCACCCCCCGCGACCTCTCCAACCACCTTATCTCTCTCAAGAACGACCGCGACCTAGCCACATCCTCGATCGCGCGCCACCTTGCCACCATCAAGGTCTTCTTCCGCTGGGCCGCCTCCCTCGGCCGCCTCGTCGAGAACCCTGCCGACTACCTCGACCAGCCAACCCGCTGGAAGCGCCTTCCCGGCGTCCTCTCGCCGCGGCAGATGAAGGTGCTGCTCGACGTCCAGCCCTACCCACCTCCGGCCCGCCAGAAGGCCGGCGCCCGGCCGCCTCCGCCGCTGCATCTTCGCGATCGCGCCCTGCTTGAGACCCTCTACGCCTGCGGCCTGCGTGCTTCCGAGGCGGCCACCCTGCGCGTCGGGGACATTCGCGAGACGTTTGACCTCCTCATCGTCACGGGCAAGGGCGACAAGCAGCGGATCGTCCCCATCGGCAAGCCTGCCGCCGCAGCGCTGCGCGCTTACCTCGCCGAGTGCCGCCCGCTGCTGCTCGGGATGTCCAGCGCTGATGGGGAGGCATCCCCCTCCCGCCCTCGGCGCGGGGCTGCGGCTGGGCAACCCGACTCCGGATACGTGTTCCTCTCCCGCACCGGCCGTCCACTGGAGCGCGTCGCGATCTGGCAGATCGTCAAACGCCAGGCCGCTCGCGCCGGGTTCCACGACGTTCATCCGCACACGCTCCGCCACTCCTTCGCCACACACCTCCTCGGCGGCGGCGCGGACCTGCGCGTGGTCCAGGAACTCCTCGGCCATGCCGACATCGCCACGACCCAGATCTACACGCACGTCGACCCGGGCCGCCTCCGTGACGTCCACCGCAAGTTCCACCCGCGGCCGTGAGCTGGCGGCCCGTCTCTCCGAGCCTCCGACAGAAACCGAAATTGCCCTTACCGTTGGCCCCCCCGGCCATCGTTCTCGCATGGTGGGGTGCCCCGTCGCGGCAGTCGCTCGGGGTACATGCAACAGACCCTTGCCCGGAGATACAACCATGCCTTCCTCGACGACACCGTGCACACCCGTAGCCTGTCTTGCCGTCGCGAGCATCCTCGCCGCGGGTTCGACCGCCTCGCTCGCCAACGTCTACGGCCACTACACCAACAACAACGACTTCATGTGGGCCGTCAGCAACATGCCTGACTTCGATCAAAAGCGGGCGGCGACCTTCCAGGTCGAGGGCCTCCCCGGCAACGGCTCCATGTACTGCGTCCCGACCTCGACCATGAACCTCTTCGCCTACGTCGCTCGTCACGGCTATCCCGGCGTCAATCCCGGGATCAACAACTACAGCGGCGGCGATCCTGTCGTCTACGGCGACGTCACCGCCAACATCGATGCCCTCGGCGTCCTCATGAGCACGAGCGCGACCGGCGGCACCGGCGCCCAGGGGTGGTACGACGGCACTCGCGCCTGGCTCAGCCCCGCGAACTTCGATCTCTACCAGCGATTCGCCCTGGAGCACCAGCCCACCACCTCCCGCTATCTCGCTGAGATCGGCCACGCCGGCGGGCTCACCGTCTTCTGCTACGGACGCTGGGAGAACGTCAATGGCTCCACGCTCACCGAGCGCGGCGGCGGCCACTGCGTTACGACGACCCGCGCCGAGAAGATTCCACCGTTCATCAACACCGTCTCCTACCGCGATCCCGGCTCCGGCGGCGCCAGCGAGTTCACCCAGTCCGAATTCGCCGTCACGACGCAGAACCTTTCCGATCAGGTCTTCACCTACGACGGCGGCATGTACACCATGAGCAAGATGGTGTTGAACCCGGTGCCGGAGGATGGCCGTCACCGCCTCATCGACAAGATCTACGCGATCTTTCCCAAGCAGGGGCTCACCAACTGGCCCAGCGGCGGCCTCTCCCTCATCACGCCGGATCCCATTGATCCTGATCAGCCCTCGGTCGTCACCTTCCAGGCGCCCGGTGGGCCCGTAGGCGGCTGCGGCACAAGCCCGTCGCGCACCTTCAGCGCCTACTTCGCGCTGGGCGACGACGTCACTCCGCCCGGGCTCTTCCTGCTCGATCCCATCACCGGCGCGGCCGAGCGGCAGGCGGACCTTTCAGATCCGCAGGACCTTGCCTTCAGCCGCGATGAGCGCCTGTACGTGCTCGACGGGCGGCAGATCAAGCAGTACGAGGCCGAACCATCCGACACCGCCGCCTGCCGCAACAACCTCCGCCAGATCGGCATCGCGCTCCACACCTACATCGACACCACGGCGGTTGACTACGACGATGCCGAGGATCAACTCCTCATGCTTGCCAACAACCCGCCCGCCCTGGTCGAGTTTGACGCCGACCTGGCCAACCCGACCGCGCGCCTCCTGCCGACGCCGCTCGCCGCGCAGACGCTCGACATCCTCGCCATCAGGCCAACCAGCCCGTACGCAGGCAGCGCCGGCCTCGACGTCCTCCTCGGAAGCGCCGGCGCCGACCGGCTCTGGCAGATCGGCGAAGACGCTTCCGGCGCGCTCATCATCGAGAAGACCTGGACAGCCCCGCAGGGCAATGCCATCCAGAACATCGTCTGGGCGGATCACGACCGTGCCGTCGTCACCCTCATGGGCACCGACGGACGCCAGTTGGCCGTCACCATCAAGGAAGGGCCGCTGGGCTTCGTCGAAGATCCGGATGCGCCCTTCAACAATGTCGAAGTGGGCTCCAGTTTCGACATCAGCCGTGACCGCTCCAACTACCTCGCCCGCATCCACGGCACGCCCGGCTGGAACACCGACACGCCTGTCGACGACCTCCTCGCCTTCCCCGAGACTCCCGACTGCCCCGGCGACTGGAACGCGGACATGAACGTCGATGTCTTCGACCTGCTGGCCTACCTCGACGACTGGTTCACCAGCAGTTCGGCCGCCGACCTCGACTTGAACACCACCACGGACGTCTTCGATCTGCTCGCCTACCTCGATCTGTGGTTCGCGGGGTGCTGATTCCACTTGCGTAAAGCCAAAACTTGCAAGCAAAGAGAGGAGGGCTCCGCCTGGTGCGGGGCCCTTTTTCAGTTTACAACAACCCGTTAATGCGCCCTCGCTACGTCTGAGACTCGGCGCGGTCCGCCACCTCGCGAAGCGATCGTGCCAACGACGCCAGCCCCCCGCGCAGATCCGCCTTCACCTCGTCTCTTGCCCGGTCCGTCCGCGCAAGCAACCCCTCCAGGTCCGTCCGGAGTCTTGCCGCGAGCGGCTCAACGTCGGCGACCGCCTGTGCCGCCGCGGCACGGATCGCGGCGAGGCGTGCCTCCATGTCGGCGCGCGTTTCGTCCGCCATCTCTTCGCTCTCGCGCAGCAGCCCGCGCAGGCGTTCCTGGTGCGCCACCACATCATCAATCAGCGTCGACCAGTTGCTCAGCGACTCGCTCAGGATCGCTCTCGCGCCATCCGCCTGCTTGCGTACATCTTCGAGCTGCTTCGTCGCCAGGGCGGCCGTCTCGCTCAGCCGCTCCGTGCGTGCAACCAGGGCCGTCAGGCTCCCTTGAGCCGGTTCCGCGGCGCTGGCGTCCCGCCGCTGGTCGTCACCCGCGCCGGGCTCGTAGCCCAGCAGCGACACACCCCGCTCCACCGTCTTCGTCAGAGCCCCCAGGTTTGGCCTAAGGCGGCCATCGATCTCCTGCTCCAGCTCGCGCAGCCGTTCGTCAACCTGTCCCAGGACCAGGCCGAGCCGCTTCTCCAGCATCTCTGCGCGGTTCGCGGCCGGCTTCTGGATCGCCTCCAGCCGCGACTGCATCCCTTCCAGCCGCGCTTCGACCAGCCCGCCTGCCTGATGGTCAAGCACGGCCAGTCGCTCATCCACGCGGGCCAGCAACCCCTCCAGCCGCGCCTCGATCTCATCCGCCCGCCGCAGGATCGGCTCTGGCAGTGCTTCGAGCCGCTTGAGCGCCGCCGCGGCGTGTTTCTCGATCCGCCCCTCCGCCTCCACTTCGAGCATGGCGTACCGCTCTTCGAGCCGCGCGAGCAACCCTTCGAGGCGGGATTCCACATCACCCGTCTGCGTTGCGGCGCGTTTGTGCAGGTCGGCGAGGCGTCCCTCGACGCTGCGCAGCTTCTGCTCAATGAGCGAGCCCGTCTCCTTCTCGAAACGCTCGATCGCCTTGTAGGCGCTCGTTGCATCCTCCAGCAGACGCCGCGCGGCCTTGTCGCGCTGCTCCGCCGTCGCCAAGGCTTTGGCCGCCAAGGCCAGGTGTTCCTCGTTGGCGCTCGTCGTTTCCGACAGCGAGCGGCGGACCGCCTCCGCGCCCGCCGCGGCGGTCGCCAGTTGCCCCTTTTCTGCCGCCGCCTTGTCGATCAGTCCCCGCAGCGCGGCCGCGAAGTCGTCGAACGCGGCCTTATCGACGACTCGCGGCGACAGGAACACCCGCGCCGCCGTTTGGCTCTCCCCGGGTGGCGCGCCCACGCCGGGTCCATCGAGCAGATCATCATCCCACACGTCCGCCATCCGCACTCCGTGCTCACCGCGGCGCGCCGCTCAGCGCGCAGGGACTCCGTCCCGGGGGTGCATCGGCCCCGGCCGCCTCGAACCTGCAAGATTTGCGCCCCCTCGAGGCCGTTCTGCCCGCGGCCGCGGCGTGCACCGCGTTTAGCGCCTCCCCCGCGCCAACAATCTGTCGATGCCCAACCCTCGCCAGAATCGCTCCTCCAAGCCCGGCCGCCGCGGCCCAAAGCCCTCCGCCGGCGCGCGTCCGCGCAGCGGTGGTGGGGGGGGGAAGCCTCGCCCTGCCGGCCCCGCGCGCCCCCCAAAGCGCTCGGCCTCGGGCCGGCGTTCCGCGCCGCACCAGCCTTCGACGGCCCCGCCGCATCTTGAGCGGCTGCAGCGCGTCATGGCCGACGCCGGCGTCGCCTCCCGCCGCGCTTGTGAGGAGCTCATCGCGCGCGGCGCGGTCGAGGTCAACGGCGAGGTCGTCACCGAGCTGCCCATTTTCGTCGATCCGCGCGAGGACCGCATCCTTGTCGAGGGGCGCCCGCTGCCGAAGCGCGGCGGCGGTGACCGCAACATTTACATCATGCTCAACAAGCCGGAACGGACGCTCACCACCGTCACCGACGAGCGCGAGTTCGGCGGCGAAGGGGGCGGCCGCCGCACCGTGATGGATCTGGTCGATCACCCGGCTCGGGCTCGCCTCTTTCCCGTCGGCCGCCTCGATTACGCGACGCGCGGCCTTGTCCTGCTGACGAACGACGGCGAACTGGCCAACAAGCTCACCCACCCGCGCTACGGCGTGCACAAGACCTACGAGGCCGTCGTCAAGGGCGTTCTCCCCGACGACGCCGTCGCGCAGCTCGAGCGAGGGATCTATCTCGCGGAGCGCAAGGAGGGGAGAACCGTCGGCGCGAAGCGTACGGCGCATGTCGATTTGAAAATCATCAAGCGTGAGCGCGAGCGCACGACCGTCGAGATTACGCTCCGCGAAGGGAGAAATCGCCAGGTCCGCCGCATGTTTGCGGGGATCGGCCACCCCGTGAAGAAGCTGACGCGCGTCGCAATGGGACCTTTGAAGCTCAAGGGCGTCGCCCTTGGCGCGTGGCGGGAACTCGACACGCGCGAGGTCAACGCCCTCCAGAAGGCCGCGCGGCTCGGCGCCGGCTCCGCCTGACCGGCTCACGGCGAGTTGGGCGACGTGATGTCCGCCGCGTCCACCTCGCGCTTCGGTCCTTCGAAGGCGTCAAAGAGTGCCCGGTGCCGCTGCAGCCCGTACTCATCGTCCCGCGCCTCGTACTGCGCCACCCACTCGATCAGCGACTCGAGCGTCGCATTCTGCGCTTCGGCCGATTCGAACTTGTCCGGCTCCCAGTTCCGCGCGCGGCAGTTGGCGATGCACGCCTCCACGCCGGGATTCAGAAAGATCAACTCTGAACACGAGGGAAGCGCCAGCGACGCCAGGTCTGCGTAGCACCCCTCAACCACCCAGCGCTCGTGCGCCTCGATGAACCGCCGCAGCAGCGCTGCACTCTCGTCCAGCGGCTTGCGCGCCGCCCCTTCGTCAAACGCCAGGGCGTCCAGCGACAGGTGCGCCGCCCCGCTTTGTGCGCACAACCGCCGCGCCAGCGTCGTCTTACCCGAACCGGCATTCCCGATGATCACCACTCGCATCGGCGATCCTACCGGCGGCATTACCAACTGTCGTGCCCGCCGCCTCCACCACGCCTTCAATGCTGCCCACGCTCCGATCCTCACCGCCCTGACCAGCCCGCACCCATGTCGAACGCCGACCCTCATCGCCTTACCGCCTCCCGCGACACGCTTCGCGGCTGGTTTTCCGCCGCGCACGAGCCGATCCTCACTGTCGACCCCGGTGAGCGAATCCGCTATCACCTCCCCGTCGACGTCTCGTGGGGCGTGGCGTGCCACACGGACCTCGTCACGCCGCGCGAGAAAATCCAGCCGCTTGAGAGCGAACGCGGCGGACCCGCCATGTGCGGCCCCGTGGCGATCCGCGGCGTCGAGCCCGGCATGACGCTCGAGATTCGGCTGCTTTCGGTCGTGCCGGGCGCGTGGGGGTGGACCTTCGTCGGCAACCGCCTCGGCATTCCCGCCGTCAACGAGCGGCTCGAGATCGGCGACCAGGCGGCGCTGCGCCTCTGGGACATCGATCCCGCCGCGGGCCTCGCGACCGATCGTACGGGCGTCAGGGTGCCCCTGAACCCCTTCCCGGGGACGATCGGCCTCTGCCCCGGCGCTGCGACAGGCGAGGAGGACCGCCACATCGGCTGGCTTCCCACGCGCACGGGCGGGAACATGGATTGTCCGCTGCTCACAGCGGGGGCGACGCTGTATCTGCCCGTGGAAGTGCCCGGCGGCCTGCTCTACATCGGCGACGGTCACGCCGCCCAAGGGGATGGAGAATGCGGCGGCACAGCGATCGAGTGTCCGATGGAAGCGATCGAGTTGGAAGTCCATGCCCACAGGTGGCCGCTTGAGGCCCCAACCATCGCCGGCCCGCACGGCCTGGCCACGCTCGGTTTCGCCGCCGCGGTTGAAGCCGCCGCCGCGGACGCCCTCGCGGCGATGGTCAACCTTTTTGAGCGTGCGGGTCTCGGCGATCGGGCCGAATGCCTCGCCCTGGCCAGCACGGTCGTCGATGTGCGGATCACCCAACTCGTCAACATGGGCACCGTCGGCGCCCACGCCGTCCTGCGGCGGGAGGTCATGGAGGCCAACGGCTGGACCGCCGCCGACCTGCTCACTCCGAAACGCCACTCCGCCGCCGGCGTGACCGGCTAAGCGCCGCTAGCCGTCGCACGCTGCGGCGGAAGCCAAAAAGCGGGCAATGCTGCAAACGCCACCATTTTCGGTGTGCGCTCCGCCTCGCCCCGCGCCGCCCTCGACGCAACACTACCAGAGCCCTCATCCGTGCCGACGGGAGCGGAATCCCGCGCCGGATGATCCGATAGAAGTGTTTCGGGACCTTCACGCACGGGACGCATGGCCAGAAAGAAGGACAACGCAGATCCGCGCCCGACCGGCTGGCGCGCCTGGCTGGCCGCCGCTCGCCGTGCGATTCGCGATCCCGTCAACCAGCTCGACGAGCGAGCCCGCCAGATCCGCATGGTCATCGAGGCCATGCGCCGGGCCGTGCGTTCCCTCCTGCGCGACGATGTCCCGCGCATGGCCGCGGCCCTGACCTATCGCACCATCTTCTCCCTCATTCCCATCCTCGTCCTGGGCTTTCTCGTGATGAACGCCTTTTCGGACACGGACGTCATGGTCCAGCAGCAGATCGCCCGCCTGCTTGACTACCTCAACCTGCAGGCCATCGAGGTCGAATCCGAATCCGCTGAAATCATCGAAATTCCGCTGCCTTCCGATGAAGGCTTCGACGGCGGCCAGGACATCACACGCGAGGGGTACACCTTCAGGCTCAATCTCGGCGACGACGGCCTGCGCGACACGCCGGACGATGAGGTCACCGGAACGTATGGCGAGAACGTGGTTATCCTCACGTCCGGCCCGGACGGTGTCTTCGGCACCGAGGATGATCGGAAGACCGAGCACGTCATCGCTTCCCAAAGCGCACGCACCGTCTCGGAATGGATCACCACGCTGGTCGATCGTGTTCGCGACGTCAGCCTGAACGCCATCGGTATTGTCGGCATCCTCATGCTCGTCTACGGCTCCCTCTCCCTCATGGTCGAGGTCGAGCAATGCTTCAACCTGATCTACTCCGCGCCGCGCGGGCGGTCGTGGTTCCGCCGCATCCCGCAGTACTGGCTCGTCCTCACGCTCGGCCCGGCCCTCCTTGTCGCGGGCTTCTATGTCGGCGAGCAGTTCCGCGAATGGTTCGCCGCCATCGCCGGCGCAAAGCAGGGCCAGGGGGACGACGGCGCAGGAGCCGGTGGCTGGACCGTCAAGGTCATCGGCCACATCGTCACCGTCGTCATCTCCTGGGTGATGCTCCTGCTGCTCTATGGCCTCGTTCCCAACACGAGGGTCCATCTGCGCCCCGCGCTCATCGGCAGCTTCGTCGCCGCCGTCAGCTGGGAAATCGGCAAGGCCCTGTTCCGCGAGTATGTCCAGGGTCCCGCGCTCGTCTCTTTGTACGGCAGCCTCGCGCTCATTCCGCTCTTCCTGCTGTGGGTGTACGTCACGTGGGGTGTCGTGCTCTTCGGGCTCAAGGTCAGCTATCTGCTCCAGCACGCCACATGGCGGCCGGACGAGATGGAGACGCGCGCCCGCCAGACGATCGTCGGACCGAGCGTGCTCGTCGCCGCCGCGGCACACGTGGCCCGCGCTTTTGAGGATGGCCGCGTGCTGGATGAGGGGGAACTGGCGGCCGAACTCTCGCTCGAGGGGCCGGTGCTCGACCAGGTGCTCTGTGCCCTCGCCGAGCGTCACGTCCTTCGCCGTGCTGAGCCGGACGAGGAGGAGGGCGTCGCCCCCGGCGAGCAGGCAGAAGGCTGGACCCTGGCGCGACCGGCTGATCGGATCGCCGTGGCGGACCTGGTGCGGATCGGCCAGTCGGTTGCCCGCCTGGAGCGCGTCGTTGCGGCCCGGGTGCCGGCTGACCACGATCCGACCGCGGCGGGCCTCGCCGCGGCCGGGCCTCAGGCTCCTTCGCGGGGCGGCGCCCCGGACGATGGCCACATCAACCTGCTGGCGAGGATTGAGGAGGCCCAGGTCCGCGCCGTCGAGCGCATCACGCTGGCCGACCTCGTGCGCCGAACCGATGCCCTCGAAGGCGACAACCGCTGACCGCCGACGGCCGTATCATCCGACCGGATCCACTGGCCCACCGGGGGGCGGTTGCGAGGAAGATCGTGAAAGCAGTTGCCCAGATCGATACCGCTCATTCCTGGCGCTCCAGGCCGCTCGCGGCGGCTCTTTTGTGCGTGCTGGTCGTGGCCGGCACGGCCGGGGTGGGGGGCATGAGCGGCTGCTACCGCCGCGTGACCGGCGCCAAAGGGATCGGGGCCGATCGCTACGAGATCAGCGAGCCGTACCAGAAGGACACGCGTGTTGACCGCTGGTTCTACGGCACGGAGTCTCGCCGCGGCGGATCCAGGCTGCCGTAGCACCGTTGCGGGCATCGTCTCTCAGGCGATGTACGGCTTGCTCCGCGGCGGCGGCTTGCCTCATACAATCCTGCAGGCGACGTGATCGCCGACTGAAACGATTGCCTCGGATACGAGAAGGAGAGTCCTCATGGGTCTCGAGATGGCCCTTCCGGCGGAAGGCTTCCTTACCACGCAGCTCAGGCACGTGATCAACTGGGCGCGGAGGTCTTCGCTGTGGCCGATGCCCTTCGCCACGGCGTGCTGCGGCATTGAACTGATGGCAGTGACGGCGAGCCGTTATGACGTCGCGCGGTTCGGGGCGGAGGTCATGCGCTTCAGCCCGCGCCAGAGCGACATGATGATCGTGGCCGGCCGCGTGGCGATCAAGGAACTGCCGGTCCTGCAGCGCATCTACGAGCAGATGACCGAGCCCAAGTGGGTCATTTCCATGGGCGCCTGCGCCTCAACAGGCGGCGTGTTCGACACGTACGCGACGGTGCAGGGGTGCGACCAGTTCATTCCGGTTGATGTGTACGTGCCCGGCTGCCCGCCGCGGCCGGAGCAGCTCCTGGAAGGCATCATGCTCCTGCAGAAGTTCATCGACGAGGAAGGCATGCCCCCGGTGAAGGGCGGCAAGCGCGTAGGCCTCGGCCTGGCGGTGCAGCCGACGCACGAGCCGCGGCCGACTCCGGTGGGTGTGACCGTCGGAACGGCCTGAGACGACGACGGGGGCGCGGGCATGTACTCATGCCCGCCAGAATCGGCACGCACGTCGCGGGCAGGAGTACTTGCCCGCGTCATCCGGGCGACTTGATTGGCTGCTCCTCTCAACCTCCAGATTCTGCGGCAGCCGGATGACCAGACGTGTGGTCCGACGTGCCTGCATGCGCTGTACGCGTATTACGGCGACGTGCAGCCGCTCACACAGGTGATCAGTGAGACGCGCATGCTCAAGGAGGGGGGAACGATCGCGGCGAACCTGGCGTGTCATGCCCTGCGGCGCGGTTACAAAGCAAAGATTTACACCTACAACCTGGCCATGTTCGATCCGACGTGGTTCAGCACGCCCGGGGTTGACATCGGCGAGCGGTTGGAGCGCCAACTCGAGGCCAAACCGGATCCCAAGCGGCGCGCCGCGACCGAGGGGTACATCGAGTTCCTTGCCCTCGGCGGGCGCATGCGGTTCGAGGACCTGACGACGAACCTGTTGCGACGCTATCTCAAGCGTGGGGTGCCGATTCTCACTGGACTCTCCGCGACCTATCTGTACCGGTGCGCGCGGGAGTACGGTCCGCGGAGCGACTATGACGACGTCCGCGGCGAGCCGATGGGGCACTTCGTCGTGCTAGCGGGGTACGATCGGGTCCGGCGGGAGGTGACCGTGGCGGATCCGCTGCACGACAATCCCGGGTTTGAGAGCCACAAGTACCAGGTGAACATCGACCGCCTTATCGGGGCGATTTTTCTTGGGGTGCTCACGTACGATGCCAATCTGCTGATCATTGAGCCAAAGGGCGAGCCTGAAACGCGCCGTCGGGACCGAGAGGGGAAGAAGGCAGGGTCGCGGAGCAGCCGCGGAAGCGCGAAAGGGGGCCGGGCGACGTGAGCGTGCTCGTCGTAGTGGACAACCCGAAGCGTTGGCCACTGCACATTCCGGGGGTGGAGACGGTTCTGTCGCGGGATTATCTGGCGGAGCCGCGGTTCACGACGCTGCGAAGCGCGAAGGTCTTCAATCTCTGCCGCTCGTATCGGTACCAGAGCACCGGGTACTACGTCTCCCTGCTCGCGGCCGCGCGCGGGCATCGGGTGCTGCCCTCGATTGCAACGATCCAGGACCTCAAGCTCGCTCCGGTCATCCGCATTGCCGCCGCGGAGCTTGACGACCTGATGCAGCACTCGCTCAAGCAGCTCAAGGGCGACACTTTCGAGCTGAGCATTTATTTCGGACGCAACATGGCGGCACGGTACGAACGGCTCTCCATGGCGCTGTTTAACCAGTTTCCCGCGCCGTTTCTGCGGGCGTCGTTCGTGCGCGAGGATGGCCACTGGGACCTGGAGTCAATCCGGCCGATCGCCGGAAACGATGTGCCGGAGTCACACCAGCCGTTTCTGACCGAGCAGGCCCAGCGGTACTTTTCAGCACGGCCGCGGCGGTCGCGGGCGCGGCGGACGTACAAGTACGATCTGGCCATACTGGTGGATCCCGAGGAGACCATGCCGCCGTCGAACGGCAAAGCGCTGCGGAAGTTCGCGCGGGCGGCCGAACAACTGGGGATCTCAACGGCGACGATCGAGAAGGACGCCTACGGACACATCGCCGAGTACGACGCCCTGTTCATCCGGGTGACGACGGCGGTGAACCACTACAGCTATCGGTTCAGCCGCCGCGCCGCCGCGGAGGGGCTGGTGGTGATCGACAGCCCCGAAGCAATCGTGCGGTGCGTGAACAAGGTCTACCTGGCCGAGCTATTGGAGCGCCACAACATCTCGCGGCCGCGGACGCTGATCATCTCGAAGGAGACGGTGCAGCAGGCCCCGGAGCAGCTTGGTTATCCGTTCGTCCTGAAACAACCGGACAGTGCTTTCAGCCAGGGCGTGGTGAAGGTGGAGAATGAGGGGGAACTGCTGGCGCAGACGGCGGGCCGCTTCGAGCAGTCGGACCTGCTGCTGGCGCAGGAGTTCTGCCCGACCGAGTACGACTGGCGCGTGGGCGTGCTGGATGGCCGGCCGCTGTACGTCTGCCGGTATCACATGGCGCGGCGGCACTGGCAGATCATCGACTCATCCGGACGTCAGACGCGGTACGGCCAGGTAGACACGATGGCCGTGGAGGAAGCGCCGATCGACGTGGTGGCCCTCGGCGTGCGCGCGGCGGGGCTGATGGGAGAGGGGCTCTTTGGCGTCGACATCAAGGTTGTGAACGAGCGACCAATCGTTATTGAAGTGAACGACAATCCGAGCATCGACGCGGGGTACGAGGATCGAGTCCTGAAGGACGACTTGTACATGGCGGTGATGCGGTCGTTCCTGTCAAAGCTCGAGAGCCGGCGGGGGTAGGACCCCCCGGGCCGTGGAGTGCATCGCGCCGACGACGGTAGGGCCAAAATGAAAAGCCCCGGCCGTTTCCGGCCGGGGCTGGGTGCCTGACGAGGCTGTTGCTCTCAAGCTCTCGGTTAGCCGAGGAGCGCCAGGGCGGACTGGGGCTGGCTGTTGGCCAGCGAGAGGACGTTGGTCGCCGCCTGGCTGAGGATCTGCGAGCGCGTCATGGATGCGGTCTCGCTGGCGAAGTCGGCGTCGCGGATGACGGACTCTGCCGCGGCGGTGTTCTCGAGGGAGATGCCCAGCGAGCGGATGGTGGCGCCGACCGTGTTCTTCTGGAAGGCGCCCAGGCGGCCGCGGAGCGAGGAAATCTGGTCGATGGCCTCGCCGACGACCTTCTGAGCGGAGGTGAGGTCGCCGTCGACCACGTTGAAGGACTTGCCGCTGGCCAGGTCGTCCAGGAAGCCGACGGTGGAGTTACCCAGCTTGCGGGTGGAAACGTCCTTGATGCCGATGGAGACCTTGCCGGCGATGTCCACGTTGCCGGCGAGCTGGAAGTCGCCGCCGCCGCCGGTGATGGTGAAGGCGTCGACCGAGCCGAGCGTCTGGGCCGTGGACTGGTCGAGCGTGATCGAGACATTGAGGAAGTCGGTGTTGATGCGGGCGGTGCGGCCATCCGAGGTCGCGGCGATGCCGTTGATCGTCGCGGCGATGTCCTGACCGTCGTCGCGGACGCCGTTCGTGGCGGCCGAGAAGGCGGTGCCGGAGGTCTGGGCCGTGTTGAAGTCATCGTCCTCGAGCTTGTAGAGGCCGACGCCCGTGCCCTGAATGTCCGCGGCATTGACGACCTTGACCGAGGCGAAGGCGTCATTGCCGAACTCGGTGCTCCGGACGACGAAGCCGGTCCCGTTGGACGAGGCAACCGCTTCGACGCCGGTGACGTCGGTGAACGTGTTGATCGCGGCCACGATGTCCGTGATCTGCGTGCCGGAAGCGAAGGACAGCTCACGGGAGCCGAGTGCGCCGGCGATTTCGAAGGTGAAGGCAGAGTTGGTGCCGCCGTTGAGGTTCAGCGCACCGTTGGTTGACAGGTAGAGGCCGGCCTGCTGGGCGGAGGTCGTGACCACCGCCTTCACAGCCAGGTTCTGGCCCTGGGCGAGCTTCGCGCCATTGACGGCGAAGTCGGTGACGCCAGTGTCGACGGTCGTGACGTTGAAGTCGAGACGGCCGTTGAGCAGCTTGTTGCCCTGGAAGCTGGTGGCGTCGGCGATGCGGTCGATCGTCTGCAGGATGGAGTCGATCTGGAGCTGGTTTGCTTCCTTCTCGCTCTTGGACAGACCGGCCGTGTTCGCGGTGGCCGTGATGAGGCCCTGCAGCTCCGTCATGAGGTTCGAGATTTCCTGCAGGCCGCCTTCGGCAATGTTGGCGACCTGGTCGGCACGCTCGGCGTTGCCGATCGCGGCGTTGAGCGCCGACTTCTCGCTGCGGAGATTCTCCGAAGCGATGAGACCCGCCGGGTCATCCTTGCCGCGGTTGATCCGCAGACCCGTGCTGAGGCGCTCAAGCGACTGATTCAGACCAATGTTGTTCTGATTCAGCACGCGCTGAGCAATGAGACTCTGAACGTTCGTGTTAATGCGGCTCATACGATCCTCCGTGCTCCTGATCGGGCGCCCTCGCTGAGAGACGCCGGTGATGTGTTCGGGGCGGGTCGGCCGCACACGCGGCCACTTGTGTTTCACTCCAGGCGGGTTTCGACTCGCCTGTCCCGGCGTCCCTACCGGGCGTGCACGCCTCTGCCCCAGCAAGGTGTGCGGAGGATGGATCGGATGGCTAGGGGGGCGGGTTAACTTCACCCGGCACAATCCGCAAACTTTTTTGTTCTCGCGAGCAATCCGAGGCAAAAATGAAAAAGGCCCGCGCCGGAGCGGGGCCTTGATCAGGGGGGAGGTTGATGGGAAAAGTCTGTCGAGGAGGCGTTATCGGGCCTAGCCGAGCAGTTGGAGAACGCTCTGCGACTGCTGATTGGCCAGCGCGAGGACCGAAGTGCTTGCCTGGTTGAGCACCTGGGCGCGTGTGAGAGAACTCGTTTCCGCGGCGAAATCGGCGTCGCGGATGAGCGATTCGGAGGCCGTCAGGTTCTCCAGGGCGGATTCGAGCGACCGGACGTTCGTGTCCAGCGTGTTTCGCTCAAAGGCGCCGAGGCGGCCGCGGAGAACGGAGATCTCATCAATGGCAGTCTCGAGGATCTGAGACGCGTTCTGGAAGTTGCCGCTGCTGAGGTCGTTGGCGCCGCCCGTCTTCAGGGAGGACAGGTACTCAAGGCCGTCGCCGATCAGGGTTCCGCCGAGCCGGGAAGCGGCGATCGACGGCAGTGCGATGTTGGTCTGCTGGGAGGTGTTGACCTCGCCGCCGAGTTGGAAGAGAGCGCCGCCGCCGGTTACGTGGAAGGTGGTGGTTGCGCCGTTGGTCGTGGCGAAGTTCTCGGCAAGCTGGAACTTCAGAGACATCGTCGTGCTGTTGTTGACGTTGACGGTCAGTCCCTCACCGTCTGAAAGCACGCCGTTGATCAGGGCGACGACGTCGCGTCCGTGGTCGCGCTTGGAGGCGCTGACCGTGAGGGTGCCGCCGTCGACGTCCGTGAAGGAGAAGGCAGCCGGGCGTGCGGCCTCGTCCGGCAGCTTGTAGGTCTCAAAGAAGTCACCAGCACTGCCGATCTTCTCGACGGAGACGAAGGACTTGTCGCCGAAGCTGGTCGAACTGAAGACGACGCCGGAGCTGGCGTCGCCGGCGTTGATCAGGGCCGCGGAGACGCCGGTGGCTTCCTTAAAGGTGTTGACCGCGGCGACGACGTCCGCCAGGGACGTTCCGGAGACAAACGAGAGCTCCTGGACCCCGTGCTTGCCTGCGATGGCGAGCGTGACCGAGGAGAGGAGCGTGCCGTTTGCGGAGGGGACGGAGGCGTAGTCGCCCCGCATGTAGAGGCTGCCGGTCTGGGCGGAGTTCAGGACGCGAGCCTGGACCTGGATGTTCTGCTGGCCCGCGAAGTTCGCCCCGTAAATCTCCGCCTTGGCGATGGCGTTGACGTCGAGGCCGGAAAGCGTGTAGGCGAGTTCGCCATTGAGAAGCTTAAGCCCGCCGAACGAAGCGCTGTTGCTGATTCGGGTGATCGAATCGATGGCCGAATCGATCTGGAGCTGGTTGGCCTGCCGCTCCTCGTCGGAGATCGCGCCGGTGTTGGACGCTTCAACGACGAGGGATTTGATGGAGTTCAGCAGGTCGCTGACCTCAGCAAGCGAACCCTCGGTGGTCGCAATGACGGCGCTGGCACGCGTGGAGTTGTCGACGGCCTGTTCGATGCCGCGGATCTCGGAGCGCAGGCGCTCGGAGATGATGAGCCCGGCAGGGTTGTCGGCTCCGCGGTTGATCTGGAGCCCGGTGGAGAGCCGCTGGAGCCGGACCTGCAGGTCGTCGTTGGCACGATTGAGATTGGCTCGGGCGATGAGGCTGGGGATGTTTGAGTTGATCCTAGCCATTGCAATCCTCCGTGATTGAGGCTAAGTGACTTGCGACCGCTGCGTGCCCGGCGTTGTGCGCCGGTCGTTTCGTGCGGCACCAGGGACGTCGTTTGGGGCGGGAGTTGGTCATGGGGTTACGCCGACTGGGCGCCTCCCGCCTGGTGGGGGGGGTGATGCGGAGCGCCGCCCTTCGGCGGAGCGATGCGCGTGGGAGAGATCTGCGGTCGTGCCTGCCGTCCCGGGCTCTTGGCCGGCCCCGGTGAGAGGCGGAGGCCATTGAGGTCGCCGGACGAAATTCTGGCGGCGTTTTCGTTTTCGGCCCGGATCGCGTCGTACACCTCTTTGCGGTGGACGGCGATGCGGGTCGGCGCGGTGATGCCGAGGCGGACCTTGTCGCCGCGGATGTCGACGACGGTAATCTCGATTTCGTCGCCGATCATGATCGTTTCATCGCGCTGACGTGAGAGGACCAGCATGGGGTCGGCTCCTTCCTTCGTGGTCAGACTCCGCGCCCGGCCAAGGGCCGACGGCGGGAGCGCCGTCATCCATGACGGCGGAAGTGGGTTGTCGCGGCTGCGGGGGGACCGCGATGCCGCGGGGGAGTTGAGGGAAGCGTCAGGCGCTCATCGCCTTGTCGCGCACACGCTGCTGCTGGGCGAGGGAGACAAGCGGATGGCGCGTGGTCCACCGCTTCTCGGCCAGGACGAGCTGTTCGCCCGTGCGGGTGAGCGTGTTGATGACGAGCGGTCCCTGCAAGTTGCCGGTGAGGGTGGTCTCCACCTTGTTGACGATGACGAAGACCTGCGCGTCTTCGAGCCTCGCCAGGTTGAGTTCCTCCATCTGCTCAGACCGGATCGGCACGGAGTAATCCGGGACGAAGAAGGAGGGGTCGGTGACGACGAACGCCAGGTTTGGATCGTCGAGCGACTGCAGCCAGAAGAAGCATGCATCGTCGGCCGGCTCGAGCAGGCAGAACCTGCAGTGGCTGCTGAAGCCGAGTAGTCCCTTCGGGAACGTAATAACGCGGTCCTCCGCGATGTCGACGTCTCCGAAACGTGTGGTCCGCACTTGCATGGGGACGCTCCAAAGGTCGGCCTGTCATCCGGATTGGCCCCGGCGTCCTCGCCGGGTGACCTCCTGTCAGACCGGAATCCGCGGCCGCGACGGATTCCGTCGGTTCAGTTCAATGGACCGTTCCGGGCCGGTCAGCCCAGGAAGTCCAGGAGAGAGCGGGTCTGCGCCTGGGCGCCCGCGGTGAGCGATGCGGTGAGCTGCGTCTGCAGCAGGTTGTAACGGACGGCTGCTTCGGCGAAATCGAGGTCCTGAAGCTGGCTTCGAAACTGCTCATCGAGCAAGGATTGATCCTCTTGCCGGGTTGCCTCACGCTGGACCCGGCTGTCGTAGACACCCACGAGAGCTCGAGCGCCGGCAAGATGGTCGATGCTCTGCTCAAGATCCTCTCCAGCAAGGGTGATGCCAGAGACGTCGTCGTTCAGAAGGGCGTCGCGCAGGTCCATCAGTTGGGTGAAGAGCGAGTCGACGCGCACGGTGGCGCGGTCCTGCGCAAGGAACGTACCAGTCAGCGCATCAAATGCGCCGTCGAGCAGCCCGAGCTGCTCCGCCGCGGGGGAGTTGTTCTCCTGGGCTACGGTGATCGGGCCGAGGCCGGCAAGGTCCTGGAAGGCGATGCCGTTCGCTCCATCCGTGAGCACAGCGTTGAAGGAGCCGGGTGGGATGTCGCCGGCGAGTTCCGCCGCGGCGGCCTGATCGTTAATGCGGGCCAGGAGGGTCTGGACGGAAACAATGTCCTCGGGCCGGAGGTCGACCCCGAAGGAGTCGCCGTTGCCCAGGGTGATCGTAAAGTCGACGTCCGCGGCCGGATCCGGGGCGCCGGTGACCGGGTCCACTGCTCCGGAGACGATCTGGACGCCGCGGCCGTGATTGAAGTCGGTCAGGAGTGTGCCCGCGCTGAGAGAGCGGATGCCGAGTTCGGTTGCGGTCATCGCGCCGCCGGGGACCTCCTGGATCGACATCGTGGGCCCGGAGATCTCGCTGACCACATCCAGCCCGGTGCCATCGTCGTTGATCTGGACGCGCACGCCCGGGGCGCCGGTCTCGATCAGGTTCCGGACGTCGTCAATCGTCTGGGCGCTGGAGAGGTCGATGTCGCGGTTGACGGAGTTGCCGTCGCGCGTGAAGCTGATGCGAATGGAATCGAGCGGAAGGGTCAGGCCGGGGATCGCGGCCAGATCGGTGAGCATGGTGAGCCGCGGGTCAGTGGAGGCCCCGAGGGTGTTCGAAGCTTCGAACGGGGCCGCCGTGAGCCCGAGATCTTCGGCCATGGTCCCCAGGCCATCGTCAGCGAACGTGATCTGTGGATCCGGGGCGCCCGCGGCCATGTCGATGAAGATCGAGCCGCCGCTGATGGAAACGCCGCCGGGGTTGAGGAGCGTGACCGAGTGATCGGTTTCGTACCGCTGGATGGCCGCCTCGATGCGCTCAACGACGTCCCCGACGGTCTCGGCGTCGGACAGATCAATCTCGACTGCGGGCCCGCCATCGACGGAAAAGCTGATGACGCCCCGGGCAACACCAAGGCCGCGCGCGCCGTTGACGTCGTCGAGGCGGGTGTCGAGCGTGAGCTCGGGATCGAGGTCGATGGTGGAGCGAAGGCGCGCGGAGGTTTCGCCGATGGCGTTGTCGCCGCCGATCGTGACGGGGATTCGTCCGCCGAGGTCAAGGTCAGTGATGAGCCCGGAGCCCCGGCCGACGTAGCGGAACCCGCCATAGAGCTCCTCGATGGGGGGGCGTGAAGGCGTTGAGCCGCCGAAGATGTACAGCCCATTCGTCTCGCGGTTGGCGAGTTGATGAAGGGACTGGATCATGGCGTCGATCACGACGGCCTGGGCGGAGCGAGTGGTGGCGTCGGAGGTCACGCCGATCTGAGAAGAGGCGATGCCGCGTGCCTCGTGCAGCAGGTCATTGGCATCCCCCAGGGAAGAGTCGAGCAGGCCGAGAGACGCCGTCGCGGAGGAAAGGTTGCGGAGGCGCTGCTCGCGGCGTTCAAGACGATCTTCCAGGATTGAGATGCCGGAGGCGCGGACAGAGTCGTCGCTCGGGCGGTTGACGGCCTTGTTTGTGGCCATCTGCTGCTGGACATTGAGGAGGGCGAGATTGGTGCGCGTGATGTTCGACAGGAGAACCTGTGACGAGAGCATCGTTGGAACGCGCGAGATTGACGAAGGGATCGCACTCATGTCAGTTACCCGCCGTCTGGATTGGGGCCGCGGAGGTCACGAAAGATGGCTCCGGTGTCTCTGAGAACGAGATGCTTCTCTCTGTAGCGTTCTGCCGGCGTGATGCGGCTACCTAGACAAGTGAGAGCAGGGTTTGGGTGAGTTCGTCAACGACCGAGATGTACCGTGCTGCGCCCTGGTACTGGCGCTGGAAGGTGAGCAGGTTGATCGCTTCTTCATCGATGCTGACGCCGCTGATGGCGGCGCGCTGGGCGTCGAGGGATTCGCGGACCAGAGTGGTTGCGCTGGCGCGCGTGATCGCGGCGTCGGTGCGGACCGCGAGCGACTGCATGGATTCCAGCCAGGCGTCGCGGATGCTCAGGCCGTTCAGCGCCGCGTTGGCTTCGTCCTGCAGCAGCGCGATCGACAGCGCTGCGCCGCTGTCGGAGGGCTTCCCGTCAACAATGCGGCCGGTGTTCAGCAGGTTCGGCGTTTCCTGCAGGGCCTGGCGGACATCGATCGTCTGCGCGTCCGTGCCCGTAAAGTACGTGTTGACGCCGAGCACCGCCAGCACGCCGGAGGTGTCCTCTGAGAAGCCGACGGCATAGCCATCGGCGGCGTTGATCGACAGCGTGCCGTCCGGGTTGATCGAGGCGTTGAGATTGGAAACCCCGTTGATCGCCGCGGCGATGTCCGCCAGCGAGGTATCGTCGCCGTATCCCGGCGCGCCGCTGGAATCCATGCCGTCCAGGTCGACGTCGATCCGGACCGTCTCGCTGGCGCCGGTGGTCTGGTTGGTCACGGTGACGAGGAAGCCGCCGTTGACTGCCTGAAAGGGCAGGCCGGCGAGGCTGGCGTTGGTGGGATCGTTCAGAGCTCGGTTGACGTCGGCCGGGGAGACGACCTGCGTGCCCCGGACGCTGGTCAGGGGCGTGGTGCTGTAGCCGGTCGAGTGAATGCGGTTCACCTGGAAGATGAGTTGGGCCGCGATGTCATCGAGCCGGGTGATCGTGTCGTTGACGAGCGTGTCGCGCTGGTTGAGCAGGGCGCCGACGGACCCGGCGCGGACGTTGAGGTTCTGCCCGTCCTGCTTGACGGCGACCGCCACGTTGACTTGGTCTCCCTCGGTGGTGCGCTCGACCTCCAGGCCGCGGGACACGCCGGCGAGCACGACCGGGATGGAGCCGACAAGCACGTCGAGCGTTCCCGAGGGCTGCTCGATCGTGGTGACGTCGAGGTACTGGGCCAGCTCAGTGATGAGGGCGTCGCGCTGGTCGCGCAGGGAGTTGGCGACCGTGGTGCCGGCCTCGGCGTTGACAATAGCGGTATTGAGGTTGGCGATCTGGCCGAGCAGGTCGTCGGCCGCCTGCACCGTGGCCTCGAGTTGATCGTCAATCTGGCGGCGCATGGAGGTAAGGTCGCCGCGCATCTGGCGCATGTGGTCGGCCAGCGCTGCGCCCTGCTGGACCACCAGCGAGCGCGCCCCAGTTGCCGCGGGGGTGTTGGCCAGTTCGCTCCAGGAGTTGAAGAATCGCGACAACTCACTGGACAGGTCGTGCTCGCTCAGTTCGTTGAGCGTGGCCTCAACGGTCGAGAGAAGCTGCAGGTCGACCGAGGCGGAGGCCTCCTGCGAGATGCCCGTCCAGAGGCGGGCCTGCAGGGCGGTGTCGACCTGGCGGTGAATGCCCTGAATCTGAACGCCGCGGCCGACGTAGGCGTTGCCGTAGCGTGCGCCCGTGGCGGGAATGAGGCCGATCGTCTGCCGCGAATACCCGCGCGTGGCGGCGTTGGCGAAGTTGTTACCCGTGACCTCGATCGCCAGCGCCGAGGCGTTGAGTGCCGACCGGCCGAGATGGAGTGCGGAGGTGAGGCCCATGGCAGTTTACAGTTGATAGTGGACAGTGGACAGTGGGGGAGCGGGGTTGGGGGGGTCAGGTGACGAGGTCGAGGGCGGTGGTGACCTGGACGGGTGAGTCGACGCTGCCGCGGCGGCCGTAGGTGCCGGCGTGGCTGAGCTTGCGGGCGACCTGCTTCATCAGCCCCTGCATGTGTTCGGCGAGTGCGTCGGCGGCGATTCGGACGGCGCGCTGTTCGCGGGAGATCCGGCTGGCGACGTCGCGGATGCGTTCGGCGAGCGTGGTGAGCGTCTCGCGGGCGTGCGGGAAGGCCGCGGCGAGGGAGGGAAGCGTCGCCGAGGCGTGCGGGGCGAGGGCGGCGGCGAGCTGTCCGCGCCGGTGTTCGAGCCGGCCGATGCGCTCGGCGGCCTGCTGCTGCAGTTCATTCACCTGCTGCAGGGCGAGCATGTCGGCGGTGGCGACGGCCTCTCGATGCCGGATCGTGATGGGCAGGAGGTCTTCGTGCTCCTTGAGGAGCGCCGCAAGGACGGCGGTGAGTTCGTCGACGAGTGCGGCCGGGTCGGGTTGTGGCGTCGGCTTGCTCATGGGGTGACCTCGGTCGGAGCGCTGTCGCGTGCCGCGGGCGTTTGCGGCGCGGCGTTCATGCCGGAGCGAGTGAGCAGATCGTGTGCCAGTCGATCAACGAGCGGAAAGTGCGCTGCGCGGGTGATGCGCTGCGCAAGTTCCGCATCCATAAGCGCACGAAACTGCTTCTCCGCCGTGGAAGGGGCGAAGGGTGGCGCGGCTTCGCTGCTCTCGCGCAGTTGCGTGAGGATGGGGTTGATGAGCGTCGACGCGACGAAGCGCTGGGCGGCGTCGCGCGCCTCCTCAGCGCCGGCTTTGGAAGGCAGGCGCGTGGCCTGGGCGAGCACCTGTGAGAACGACGCCTGGTCCGCGGCGAGCGGCACGGCGGCGTCGTGGGCGCTGGAGGGTGTAAAGGGTGAGGTTGAGACGGCGTGGATGGACATGGCGGACGGGATCGACGGTGCGGGACGTGAGAGCGAGGGGGTTACATGGTTCGGCTCGAAGCCGGCGGTCCAGGGTGGAGGGCGTCAATCGTCGATGATGAAGCGTGCGTGGAGGCGGCCGCTGCGGTGGATCTGGGCGAGAATCGCAATCTGGTCCTCGACGGGGATGTCGAGTTGCTTGAAGGCGGCCAGCAGGTCCTGGATGCGGGCGCTCTCGCTCGGGCGCGCGGTGGAGCCGAACTGCGTCCACTGCTCCGTGGCGATGCGCGGGGCTTGCGCGGGATCGGGCGCTGCGGCCGCGGGCGTGGTTGTCGTGATGGTCAGGTTGCGGTGGTTGACCATCACGGCGGAGATCTCAACATCGCCGGTGATCACGATGGACCCTGTGCGGCGGTTGACGATGACCTGTGCCGGCAGATCGAGCAGGTTGGGGCTGAAGCGCTTCGTCAGAATGGTCGTGATGAAGTTGGACGGGTTGCCGCGTTCCTCGGCGGGAACGTCGATGCGGACCATGCTGTCGTCGATGACCGTGGCGACGGGCCGGCGCAGCGTGCTCTCATCGGCCAGGTCGGTGTAGATGCCGTTCACCTCGGTGGCGATCGTCTGGGCGACCTGCCAGGAGCGAAACGGTTCGCGCAGGATCAGGTTGAAGGAAGCGCGGTTGATCGGGTTCAGGACGTCCTGCACCATCTGCGCGCCGGAGCGGATCTTGCCGACGGTGGGCACCGCGCGGTCCTCGACGGTGATGCGTCCGGAGGCGAAGGCGTACACGGGGCTGCCGGGCAAAGGGCCGCGCAGCGGCGCGATGATCAGCTCTCCCCCGTCGAGATTCGTCGCGCTGTGCATCGCCGAGACCGTGATCGTGAAGCGGTCATCGGCGCGGGCGCCGGTCTCGGGGATTTCGCAACTCACCCACACGATCGCGGCGGACTTGGCCTTGCCGAGCGACTCCAGGTCCGGCAGCGGGTTGCCGCTGTTGGCGTACGCCGCGGCGAGCGGGCGGGCCAGGACAAGCTCGGAGCCGGAATCGCCCGTGCCGGGCAGCCCCACGACGATGCCGACGCCGCGAAGGTGAAAGGCGCCCTGTCCCTCCATGCGGACGAGGTCCTGGATGGAGATCGCGGCGAGGTCGCGCCCCCCACCCCCCCCGGTGACGGGCGTGCTCAGCGCCGGTTGCGCGGCGGCGAGGGCGCAAAGCGCAAAGGTTGCGCTGAGGAGGGCGATGATTGGGTGGAGGTTGCGCATCCTGCTGGTCTCCTGTGCGGTCAGGAGAGGGGGACGCGAAGGGCGTGCCGGGAGGGGATGGGGAGTGAAGAGGTGGGGAGGTGGGGAGGTGGGGAGGTGAAGAGGTGAAAAGCGGGCGGAGGGGATGGGGGGGTGGGGTTGTGACGGTTGGTCGCTGGATCAGGGGGGCTGTAGCGCCCGGGGAGATGGTTGACGGGTGTTCGGCGACATAGTTTACACGTTG
>CAYWRO010000002.1:0-109482 GCA_964460345.1 uncultured Phycisphaeraceae bacterium
GACGTTCGAGCTCGACTTCACCCCACCGCCAAAGACGCCAGCGGCCCCCGCGCCGTCAGCGCATCGTGCATCGCCTGGATTCCCGGCGCGGTCAGCCCATCGTCATTCGTCAGCAGAACATGCATGCGCAACCGTAGCACCGCCCATTCCGGCGGTGCGATCAGCAGCACGCCCGCATACCGGCCGCGCAGACTCCCGGTATGCTTGCTCGCGAAGTCCCCTTCGACACCCGTTCCCACCCAAGCGAGGGATCCCACCATGACCCGCCGAACCTTCCTCACCACCACCGCCGGAACCCTGACCGGCGCCGCCGCCGCGGCGGCCGCCACCCGAGGCCAGCCCCAGTCCGCCTCTTCTGAACCGGCCCGCGAGCCCCGCATGAGACCAAACCCCATCGCCGTCGCCACCTACTCCTACTGGCGCTTCGGCGCCGGCGAGGACCTGACCATCCTCGAGTGCGTGAACCTCGCCGGCGAGATGGGCTTCGACGCCGTCGACATCCTCGAAATCCAGATGAAGGACTCCGACCGCGCGAACCTGCAGCAGATCAAGCAGGCCGCCGCGATGTGGGGCATGGACCTGTGCTGCCTCTCCACCCACCAGGGCTTCGTCTCCCCCGATGCGGCCAAGCGCCAGGAGAACATCGACCGGACGCTCGCGAGCATCGAGCTCGCCTACGACCTTGGCATCCCCTTCATGCGCATCAACACCGGCCGCTGGGGGACGACCACCAACTTCGACCAGCTCATGGCCGACCGCGGCATCGAGCCGCCGCTGGAGGGGTACACCGACGACGACGGCTTTCCGTGGGTGATCGACTCGATCGAAAAACTGCTTCCCACGGCCGAGAAGCGCGGCGTCACGCTCTGCCTGGAGAACCACTGGGGCCTCGGCCGCACGCCCGAGGGTGTCCTGCGCATCGTCAACGCCGTCGATTCCCCGTGGCTGCGCGTGCTGATGGACACGGGCAACTTCCTCGAAGACCCGTACCCCAAGCTGGAGATGATCGCCCCGCAGACCGCCTTCGTGCAGGCCAAGACCTACCACGGCGGCGGCGTCTGGTACACGCTCGACCTCGACTACGACAAGATCGCGGCGATTCTCCGCAAGGTGAACTATCCCGGCTACATCTCCCTGGAGTTCGAGGGGAAGGAAGACGGCCGCACGGCGATCCCGAAGTCGCTGGAAATGCTGCGGAAGGCGTTCAGCGGGGCGTAACCGGTACGCCCGCACAGACAAATAGATCATTTAGAAACGGCAGGAGTCGTGCCCCCACCCGAACAGAAAGGATCCCACCATGAGCACGCTTTCAAGCGAGGATAAACCTGCGGATTCGTCGCGGCGCCAGCGATGCCGGGATCTGCTCTCCGGCCTGTCGGTCGGTGCGCTTGTCGTCACCGCGATCGGTTCTGTCGGAGCCGCCACACTCCGCGAACCGAGATCACTTGAAGCGACGAGTTTCAACCTGGTGGACGCAAACGGCACGCTGCGGGGTAGATGGGCGGTGGTGCAAGGAGACGCCGTTCTGGAAATGTTTGACGCAGATGAACACAAGCGCCTCAGCATGCACGTTGGTGACTCGGCCTGGATTCGCCTCCACTACGAGAATCAAGGCATCGCCATGCATCTAGGCCAGCGGGAGATCGACCAGACCAGCGCGTGCCTGTTCATGATGGGCGAAGGTGGCCGGTACGGGCTGGCATTGAGAGCGACTCCAGACGCGTCGCTGCTGAGCATCAAAGATTCTGAGGAACGCGATCGCATCGTGATGGCCTGCTGGCCGGACGATACGGCGCGGATCGAATTGGTCGACATCGCCAACCAGAAGGTCTGGGAGGCCGTAGCACCAGGCCCCGACGCCGATGCGCCTGCACGTCAACGGCAATAGCGAAGACCCCCGTCTCTGCCGGGCCCGCTACATCGCCGGCACCGTTCCCACAACCGCACCGTCGCCTTCGCCCCGCGCGGAGCCCCTTGCGCGGAGCGCGTAAGCCCTTTCAGCTTGCGCGTAGGCCCTTGCGCGGAGCGCGTAGGCCCTTTCAACTCGCGCGTAGGCTCTTGCGCTGAGAAGAAAATTAATTTTCTTCTTATTGGACCTCAAGTCGGCCCACCGAACCCGAAGCAGGATCCCTTTCCTTTCCCTCGCCGCCCCTAACCTTCCCCAGATGCGTTTTCACTTCCTCGGCACAGGAACCTCCGCCGGCATCCCCATCATCGCCTGCGACTGCCCCGTCTGCACCAGCGACGACCCGCGCGACAAACGGCTCCGCACCGCCGCGGCCGTCTCCTTCACTGACCCCGGCGGCCAGGAGCGGGTCGTCCTCCTCGACGCCGGCCCGGACCTGCGCACGCAGGCCCTGACCGCCGGCTTTCGCCGCTGCGACGCCGTTCTCTTCACGCACAACCACGTCGACCACACCTTCGGCCTCGACGAGGTCCGCCGCTTCAACGCCGTCATGAAGCAGCCGATCGACATCTACGCCGACCCGCACACGCTCGACCACCTCCGCCGCGTCTACAAGCACATCTTCGAGGCCCGCAACAACGTCAACGACTCCTTCGTCGCGACGCTCATCCCGCACGAGATCGATCCCGACCCGGCCCGCGGCGCCATCACGCTCCACGGCCTTCGCTTCACGCCGATACCTTTGCTGCACGGCCGCCTGCCCGTTCTCGGCTTCCGCATCGAGCCCGAGGTGGAACGGCTCTCCGAGCCGTTGCTCGGCCGTGCTGGCAGTCATGAGAATCACGGCTCGGAGAGCCATGCCACCGGGAGGGAGGCGGGGTGGTGGCCGCTCGCCTATTGCACGGATGTCTCCGGCATTCCCCCCGAAAGCTGGCCCCTCTTCCGCGGCGTCAAGACGCTCGTCCTCGACGCCCTCCGCAAGCGCCGCCACCCGACGCACTTCACGCTCGATGAAGCGCTCACCGTCGCCGACCGCATCGGCGCGCAACAGACGTACTTCATCCACATGGCCCACGAACTGGCCCACGCCGAAACCGAAGCGGAACTCCCCGACGGGATTCGCCTGGCCTACGACGGGCTCGTTCTCGAATGATTGATGACGCCGCGACGGTGCGTCAGCCTCCCCCGCAGCGCCCCGCCGGGATCACTCCACCCCGGCCTCGCGCCGCGCCGACTCCACCGCCCGGTCGAGCGACTCGATCATCCGCCGCGTCGATGCGATCGCGTTCTCCATCGCCGACCGCCCCGTGACGCGCTTCATCGAGTCCGGGTGCAGCACCCGGTCCACGTGACGCTCGCACTCCGCGTGCGCCCGCTCCAACGTCTGCAAAAGCTCCACCGCACGCGCACGAGTCTGTCGTGTCTCCTCAAGCACGCGCGACGGCGGCGGCAATGTCTCCATCTGCATGGGCAGGTCTCCAACTGGCCACCCGCGGCCACAAACCACTATCGGCAATCCATGCCCGTCAGACGTCCAACAAAGCGGACCCCAGCCCCGAATAACCCCGGAGATCCCCTATGTCCCCATCCTATACCGGCAGGCCGACAGCAAGAGCGCGCCGAAAATCCCCCAAAACAGGGGGCTTCCTTCGGCGCTCACGCCATCGTCGCGGCCACACCCGCCTTCACCGCCGCGCGCAGCGCCTGGTCAAGATCCCCGATCAGATCGTTGCAGTCTTCGATTCCCACGCTGACGCGGATGAGCGTATCTGAAATGCCGAGCGCCTCGCGCGCCTCCGCCGGCACGCTCGCGTGCGTCATGATGGCCGGATGCTCGATCAGCGATTCCACACCGCCGAGAGACTCGGCAAGCGTGAAGAGCTGGACGCTCTCGAGGAATCGCCGCGCTTCGGCCAGGCCCCCCTTGATGAAGAAGGTCACCATCCCGCCGAATCCACCCCCCGCGGCGAGTTGCCGGCTCGCCCGCTCGTGCTGCGGGTGGCTCAGCAGACCGGGGTAGATGACCCTCTCCACGGCCTCATGCTGCTCAAGGAACTGCGCAATCCGCAACCCGCTCTCGTTGTGCCGCGCCATCCGAAGGCCCAGCGTCTTGATCCCGCGCAGGGTCAGGTACGCATCAAACGGGCCCGGCACGGAACCCACCGCGTTCTGCATGAATCGCAGCCGCTGCGCCAGCTCGACCTTGTTCGTCACGAGAACGCCCCCCACCACATCCGAGTGCCCGCCCAGGTACTTCGTGGAGGAGTGGTGCACAATGTCGAAGCCATGCTCCAGCGGCCGCTGGTTCACCGGCGAACTGAACGTGTTGTCGCAGACCAGGATGGCTCCCGGCGCATGCCGCCTGGCAATCTGAGCGATCGCCTTCAAGTCGATCACCTTCAGCGTCGGGTTCGTCGGCGTCTCCACCCACACCATCGCCGCGCCGCCGCCATCCACCAGAGCCTTCTCGAACGCCGCGGCGTCCGTCAGATCGACATAGTCGACCCTCAACCCGGCGCTGCGCTCGCGCACCCGGCTCAGCAAGCGGCGCGAGCCGCCGTACAGGTCGTCCATCGCGATGATCCGCGCCCCGGCATCCACCAGCTCCAGGCACGTCCCCATCGCGGCCAATCCACTGGAGAACGCAAACCCGCCGCCGGTCACATCGTCCGACTCGGCGATCGTGCTCCCCTCCAGCCGCGCGATCATCCGCTCAAGCGCATACCGCGTCGGGTTGTGGCTCCGCGAATACTCAAAACCGCTGTGCTCCCCCGGTGACCGCTGGGCGTACGTCGACGACGTGAAAATCGGCGGCATCACCGCCCCCGTCACAGGCTCCGGCCGCTGCCCGGCGTGAATCACGCGGGTGTCCATGTGCAAATCGCGATGGTCGTGCATGGGGGATGATAGAGGGTGCCGCGACCCTCCACGCCTCACGCGATCAAACGCTCCCGCCGCCCTGCCGTCACCGCCGCCTCCACGCGCCGCATTTGCGGGACGTAGCGCCGCAGCGTTTCCAGGGCCGGGCCTCGATCTTCCGCGTGGCGCGCTTCGTCGAGGTCGGTGAGCATCGCCTCCACGTCCGTGTCCTCGGGCGAGTCGCCGCACCAGGCCATGATCCCTGCGTGACTTGTCGGGCGAAGATCTTCGGCCTCGTAGGCAAGCTGCTCGTGCAGCTTCTCCCCGGGACGGGCGCCGGTGAAGACGATGTCGATCCCTTCCGCATCGCATTCATCATCGGCAGCGGCCGCCTCAAGCCCGCCGCGCATGGCGCTTAAGACCGCTGACAGGCCCGGCTCGCGCCCTTCGGCCTCATCGGTCACCACGAACCGCGGCCGCAGGCCGTGGGCACGGACGAACCTCGCCGCCAGGTCCACGATGCGCACCGGGTCGCCCATGTCCAGCACAAACACCGGCGCCCCGCCACCCCCGCCCCCTGTGCGCACGCCCTCCAGCCCGTCAGCCCGTGAGACCTCCAGCGCCGCAGACTGCACCACCAGCGCCGCCGCCTCAGGAATCGTCATGAAGTACCGCGTCATGCGCGGATCCGTAATCGTCAGTGGACCGCCGTCGGCGATCTGCGCGCTCCAGATCGTCAGCACGCTGCACGCCGACCCGAGCACGTTGCCGAAACGCACCATGCTGAGCCTGGTCGCACACCCGCGCCGCGCCACCTCGCGAACGTAGACCTCCGCCAGTCGCTTGGTTGCCCCCATCACGCTCGTCGGGTTCACCGCTTTGTCTGACGAGATCATCACGAACCGCTCCGCCCCGGCCTCCACGGCTGCGTCCGCGATCGATTTCGACCCGAACACGTTATTCGTAATCGCGTGAGCCGGGTGGTCTTCCATCAGCGGCACGTGCTTGTGGGCCGCGGCGTGAAAGACGACCTGCGGCTTTACCTCGCTCACCAGCCGCCGCGTGGCTCGGGGATCGGTCACATCGTGCAGCACAGCGCGGCGGGCCACCGACCCGAACCGCTCACCAACCTGCCTGTCGATCTCAAAAAGCGCGTTCTCCGACCGGTCCATCAGCACGAGCCGTTCCGGCTCGAACGCCGCGGCGACCCGCGCCAGCTCGCTGCCGATGCTCCCGCCGGCTCCCGTAATCAGCACGCGTTTGCCCGTCACGACCTGCCGAATCCGTGCCTCGTCAATCTCCCGGGCGGGGCGGCCGATCAGCTTCGCCAGGTCCACCCGCGGCGACGAGCGCCAGGTCGCGGTCCGCGCCCCGGCCCCCTCATTGCCCGCGGCGGGCTCGACAACTTCTCCCGCCGGCCCTCGCTGCTCCTCCATCGTCCGGAGCATGTCGGTCAGCGTCGGCACGAACCGAGCGGGCACGCGGCGTGACTTCAGGGTCCGCATCGCCTGTTCCAGGGCGTCGGTCATGTGGGCGGGCAGGCAGATCAACGCCATGTCGGGCTTGCGCTGCGCGACGATCCGCCACAAATCCCCCAGCCCGCCCAGCAGCGGCAGGCCCCGCGGCAGGCTCTCGCGCGTCTCGTCGCCGCCTCCCTCCCACGCAAGCACGCATCCGACCGAGGTCGGCGGCTGCTCCATCGACTCGAGCTGAGCGGTCAGCGCTCCCAGGGAGCGCCCGGTGCCGATCAGCAGCAGCGACCGACCGCTCACCGCGCCGGCATCCCCGGCGTCCATCGCACGCAACCGCTCCGCTCTGTCACTGGAGGTCATGCCCATCGGGAACCGACTTCATCGGCACAACCGCCACACCCGATGCACCTTGTAACCACATTGGCGTTCTGCGCGGGAAGACCGCCCGTGCCGGAAGCTCGTTGGGCCACCGGGCGCGTGCAATGCAACCATTGCAACCTCCCCTCATGGGGCGGACTCGCCGGCCGCCAGCCGCCCCGGCGATATCATCGCCGCGGGAAGGAGCCCGCCCCCATGCTCGTTCGACTCACCGGCACGCTTGAAGAGGTTGCTGAGCACCGCGCAGTCCTTGCGCCTCCCGCGACGGGAGCTTCCGAGCCTGCAAGCGTGCCGGCCCCCCCGCCCCCCCTGGCCTATGAAGTCCTTCTCCCCGCGTACCTTGGCGCACGCCTTGCCGGCCGCGAAGGTGACCGGCTGACGCTTCACACGATTCAGTACCTTGAGTCCGTCAATCAGGGCGCCAGCTTCATTCCGCGTCTCGTCGGGTTCGCCTCGCCGCTTGAACGTCGATTCTTCGAGTTGATCACCTCCGTCAAGGGTCTTGGCAACCGCCGTGCGCTCCGCGCCATGGCCGAGGAACCCGCCACCATCGCGCGCTGGATTGCGGAGGAAGACCTCAAGGCTCTCCAGCGACTCCCTGAGATTGGCAAGCGCCTCGCGGAGACCATCGTTGTCGACCTGCGGGAGAAGATGGAGCCGTTCCTCGCCGGCGCTCAGATCGAGGCAAAGGGCAGCATCATCGGCGGCGGCGGCTCTGGTGGAACCATGCGCTCCTCCGCTCGCCTTCCGGCGTTCGCCGGTGACGCTGTGGAGGCGCTCATTACGCTCGGTGAGACACGCACCGAGGCCGAGCGCAAAGTTGCCACCGCCCTTCAGCGCGAGCCCACCGACCAGACCGAGGCCCTCATCGCCACCGCCCTCAGCGTGCGCTGATCCAACCAGAGCCGCGAGCGGAAGCTCGCGAAACCGTCGCACCTGCGCCCGCAGCCACGCCTGACCCACCAGGGGCAATCGCCACGGGCCGCAAAGAAAATGGGCGTCCACGCGCGAGCGCAAACGCCCATGTTTCGCAAATAGCTGTCTGCTGCCTCGGCAGCCCCTAGCACTCACCCGCCGAAGCCGGGAACCAGCAATCCAGGAAAGCCAGCAGGTCAAACACATCGATGCCGGCCGTCTCATCCATCTCTGCGCCCGCATCGGATGCAAACCACAGGTCCAGGTACGCCAGCAGGTCGAAGACATCGACCCCAGCCGTGTCGTCCATCTCGCACGCACACGCCGGCGCCGGATCCTCGCAGATCCGTCCTGCCACCTCGAACGCATCCACCCCCGCCTCCACCACCGAACCCGGCTCGTCATCGGCTACGCGGAAGCGCACCCGCAGCCCCGGCGTCAGCGCGACAAGATCGTCGATCACAAACGAACGGTGGAACCATCCTCCGTTGACCTGTCCGTTCGGGCTGGCCAGTGTCGGACCGACCACTTCCAGCGTTGACCACGTCGCGCCGCCATTGTCAGAGATTTCGACGATCATCGTGTCCTGCTGCGGCGCATTGCCCGCCATGTTGCTGTACCAGCGCGCGTAGCTGACGCGGACATCGCGCATCCCGCTCACATCGAAGATCGGCGACGTAAGAATGGTCTCCCCGCCGTCGACATCGCCATTGAGAGCGTTGTCCGTCACCCAGCACTGTCCCGAGCCGTCGTAGTCCGAATCCGGATCGCCGCGCCCCTGGTCGATCGGCACGCCACGCACCCAGGCACCGTCAAACGTTCCGATGCCGCTTGGGGCGTTCTGGACCGTCCAACCGTCCGCCGTCTGAAAGTCGAAAGCCGCCACCAGCGCCGGCGTGCCCACCTCCGCCGTAAAGGGGGCGGATGCCCCCGCCAGCGGCACCGTCTGCACGCCGTTCTCGCTCCCCTCCGCAGCAATGAAGAACTCCACCTGGTCGTTGCAGGAAGCAGCGGGGATCGTCGCGTTCCACAGGCTTCCGCCCTGCGGCGTCAAAGGCGACGCCTGAAACGCCCCGCCATCAAAGCGGTACATCAGCACGGCGCTGCCGGGCACGAGTGTCTCCTCGTGTTCCACGATCTGCACGTCGAACGACGTCGCCTCACCCACCGCCACCGCCTCGGGCGCACCGGCCGGCAGCGACAGCTCCAGCGGGATCGCCCCCAGCAGCTCCGTTGTGATCGACAGCGTGTAGAGCTGCGTATCGGAGCCCCCGCCCGTGCCGGCCACGCGGATGTAATAGCTGCCCGCGTTCGGCAGCACGAGGTCGCTCACATTCTCGATCGTTCCGGGACCCCCTCCGTTGGCGCTCGCCAGCACGGTGGTCCCGTTCCCGGCCACCACGGCCACGCTCAGATCCGACATCGTCTGGCTGTCGATGATGTTGCCACTGCAGCATGCGCCGGGGGCTCCGCCGCACGCCTGCTGGCTGCTGTCATAACTCCGCCCCACCGGCATCAGTGTCACACTCACCCGCGCCGAGGATGGCACCGAGAACTCCACCCAGTCCTGCTCGCCGGATGCATCGATGCTCCGGATCGCGCCGAAGCTGATCGCCGGCGCAGGCACCGTTCCCTCCACCACCGTTCCATCGGAGAGTTGCCCGATGTTGAACGCCTGGCCCGGCGAGTTGTCGGGCTCAAATGGATCGCCGTACAACCGCTGCGCGCCCCGGATGTCGTCGTGCTGCGGACCGTTGAAGTCCGTCGTCAGAAACGGCTCCATCAACTTCTGCTCCGTGATCGGGCACACGTGCGCGAGCCCCATCCCGTGCCCGTGTTCATGCGCCACCACGTTCCGCAGCCGGATCGAGTTGCCTCCGATGATTGAGAAGAACGAATCGCCGGTGTCCAGCACCATGTCCCCGTCATTCGGGAAAGCGTTGTACGCCAGGATGTTGCTCGGCCCGTCCAGGAAGATCCCCGCGATGCGGATGTCCCCCCGCACCCCGAGCACGCCGGAGTTCTGGTTCAACGTCGCGCCGTCATCGTTCGGCTCGTACACATAGTTGATCCCGGTCAGCGCCGACCACCGCGCAAAGACCTGGTCGAAGTGCGTCTGCCACACCGCCTGAGTTCCATAGATCCCGTTCAGAAATGCGCGCAGATTGCTGTTGCCCTGAAAGCCGTTGATGTTCGGCACGAACGTCCCGTCCGGCACGAACGAATACGTCAGCGTGATCGGCTCTCCCTGCTGAAGCCCGCCCCCATTGGTTGCCGTGCTCGTCCACCGGTCGACCGGGTTCGCCCGGGCGTTGTGCCCGTCCAGCACCGCCGTAAACGCCGCGACCACCGCCGGATCAGAGTCCGGCGCGAAGCACAATGCCCGCGGCCCCGCTGCTGACGGGACCTCCGCCAGGAACGCCAGAGCTTCCTCATGCGCCGGAAGCAGACCGCCACAGGCCCAGGTCGGCGAAGCGCCCGCGGGCTCGGTCGCCCCCGCCGCGACGACGGCCACCGGGCCTGGCAAGCCCGTCGCACCTCCATCGCACAACGCCTGACCCGCCATCGCGACCGAGGCAACGCCCGCCGCGCCGAATACCGACACCATCACCTTCCGCATGTGGGCCTCCAACAGCGACGCGGCCGCGACCGAACTCCACCGCCCGCGGGTCAACGCCAAATCGAGATTTCGTACCGGGCGAAGGGACCCTCACGAGAGACGGCCCGCCCGGGCCATGGCAAACGCCGGCAGATCAGCCGGCTCCCCCCATACGCCCGCCATTCCGGGGGGATCCGTTGGGGATGCCGACACACATCCCAAAGAGTTCACCACGCCGGCGGCCGTGCCATAAGAACTCGTAAGACTGCCTCCACCTCCCCCGCGCTCCGCGGCAGCCCCGGCCCAACCTCCCATCCTCCACCACCCCCCGCCCCCCCGGCCCACCGGAATCAGGCTGGCGAACTCCCGTGTTTTCACATGTCTCTTCCCCCCCGCCGCGAAACCGGGTACGCTGCACAAGGTCGCCCACCACGTAAAAGGAGCCCTCCATGACCGCACCCATCCCTCCGGGTTATCGGACTGTCACGCCCCACATCGTCGTTAACGATCCCGCCGCGGCGATCGAGTTCTACAAGAAGGCCTTCGGCGCTGAAGAGACCTTCCGCATGCCGGGCCCGGACGGCAAGAGCGTCATGCACGCCGAGATCCGCATCGGTGACTCGGCCGTCATGCTCGGCGGCGAGTGGGAGGGCGTCTGCAAGGGCCCCCTTACTCTGGGCGGAACCCCAGTGGCTCTCCATCTTTATGTGCAGGATGCGGATGCTTCCTTCAAGAAGGCCGTCGAGGCGGGCGCCACGCCGGTGATGGAGCCGATGGACGCCTTCTGGGGCGATCGCTACGGCAAGATCAAGGACCCCTTCGGCCACGAGTGGAGCATCGCCACGCACATCAAGGACTACACCCCGCAGGAGATCGCCGAAAACGCCAAGGCGTTCTTCGAGAACTGCGGCTGAGCCGTCTCCGCTTCGCCGCGGCGGTTGAGCGATGATTTTCCTCTCGGCACGGACAGGCTCCCTGTCCGTGCCGTTCCTTTTTGTCATGCAGCCCTCACCCGCTTCACCAACGCCGCCGCCGCAATAATCAGGCATGTCAAAGACAAACGGGGCAAGTGGGGCGGACTCGGGCAAACGCGATCAGCCTCGCGGGCCGAAGCACCGCCGCCCCCTCGCACGCTGGCAGAAGCTCCTCCTGGCGGCCTCCGCCGCCATCGCGGTCCTCGGCCTGGCGCTCATGCTCGCCGGCTGGATGACCGGCGGCGACTCAAGCCCAGCGGCCCAACCCGCCGCGCCCGAATCCACCACCACCCACGACCCGGCCCTTCCGCCACCTGCCGGATTCCTTCCCGGCGACCCGCAGTTCCCCGCCGCCGACCCCACTCCAGACCGCCCCGCGGCGGCACAAACCTCCACCGATTCGCACGCGCTGGAGACCTGGTCGCCGGCCATCTTCCGCGCCGGCTTCGGCTTCTTCACCGGCTTCTCCATCGCGTACGCGATGCGCGCCTTCGTCAAGATCTCCCTCACCGTCATCGGCCTGATGCTCCTGGCGCTCTTCGGCCTCCAGTACGCCAACATCATCGACGTCAACTGGACTGCCATGGAGCAGCATTACGACACCACTGCCGCGTGGCTCAGCAGCCAGACGGCATCGTTCATGCGTTTCGTGACCGGCTACATCCCCTCCACGGCCGCAGCGCTGGCGGGCCTGACGATCGGCTTCCGCAGAGCCTGACGCCCTCTCGCTCACCCGCCCGTGCTACTTCAACGAATCGGGCGCGCGTGCGTGCAGCTTCTTCAGTTCTTCCGCGCGCTCGGCCGGCATGATCAGCGTCACATCCGCCGTGTGGACGACGATCAGGCCCTCACACCCCAGCATCGCGATCGTGTGGTTCGTGTCTTCGCTCACCACCAGGTTGTCGCGGCACGCTTCAAGAACGGTCGCGTTCCCGGCCGCGGCGGCGCCGCCAAGGCGGTTGCCCGCTTCATCCGGCCGCAGCGTCTGGCCGTAGCTCGGCCATGATCCGACGTCCATCCACTCCACATCCATCAGCACCGTCAGAACGCTCACACGATGGTCCGTGCTCGCCGGCTCCATCACGGCATAGTCCACGCTGATCTTCTCGAGCGTCGGATACACCGCCTTTAAAACCGCATCCTGCTCATCGGTCCCCCAAGCCTCGGCGATCCGCATCAGCCCCTGCCAGCACTCGGGCCGGTACCGCTGCAGGCACGACAGGTACGTCTTCGCACTGAAGACGAACATGCCGCTGTTCCACCCGAAGACGCCCGATTCCAGGTACGCCTGCGCCTTGTGCAGCGGCGGCTTCTCCACGATGCGCGACACCTTGTAGGCCAGCCCCGCATCCTCCGGGCCCAACCCGGCCACCTCGCGCGCACGCTCCACGTACCCGTACCCCGTCGCTGCGTACGTCGGCGTGATCGAAAACGTCACCAGGCGGTTCGCATCCTCCTCGATGAGCCGGAACGCCAGGTCCACCCGCTGCTGAAACACCTCCTGCGGGCGGATGACGTGATCCGCCGTCAAGACGACGAACGCCGCGTGCGGATCCTGCCTGGCAAAGACCGCCGCGGCGAGCCCGATGGCGTTCACCGTGTCGCGGCCCTCCGGCTCGCCGAGAATCTGCCCGTCGTCGATCTCCGGGAGGGCTGCCCGAATCTGCTCCCGGTAGCGCTCACTGGTGCAGATGTAACGCCGATCCGCCGGAACAACGCCCTCCAGCCGGGCCGCCGCCATCTCCAGCAACGACACGGCCGAGTCGCGTCCGGCGCCCGGCATGAGCGGCAGAAGCTGCTTCGGGCGCGCCACACGACTCATCGGCCACAGCCGCGTGCCCGCACCGCCAGCCATGATCATTGCGTACCGGTTCACCATCGCGCCCAAGTGTACCAACGCACCGATCAGGGACGCGCCCGTCAGGAAGCAGCGACGCGACCGTGACAGCCGTGACGCACAAGTTGTGGGGCCGTTTCAAGGCGCCGCGAGAAGGCGCTCGAACTCGTTCGTCACGGCCGCGGGCGCACGAGGGCGCCCGACGCTTCCTGACGGGCGCGTCTCTGACCAGAACGAAAAGGCCCCGCGGCGAAGAACGCCGCGGGGCCGAAAGTGAGCACGAAAGACTCAGGAGGTTACGGGCAGGGTGCACCCGCGCTGGCCGGGAACCAGCAGTCCAGGTACGCCAGCAGGTCGAACACGTCGACGCCCGCCTGGCCATCGATGTCCGCGCCCTCATCGGCCGCGAACCACAGGTCCAGGTACGCCAGCAGGTCGAAGACATCCACCTGCGCATCGTTCCCGTCCATCTCGCACGGGCACACTGCCGCCGGGCAACCCGTCCACGCGGCGACCCCGCTGGCAGCCTCGCCGCCCGCGTTCACGAAGGAGCCGCCCACGTAGAGCTGCTCGCCCTCGCCGGTGTCATCGTCCCAGACGAACAGGGTGTTCACGGCAGCATCGGTGCCGCCGCCGACGGTCTCCCAGCCGGTGTCGGTCAGCTTCGCGAAGTAGCTGGCCGCGGTGCTGAATGCGCCGCCGACGTAGAGCTCGTCGTGGTAGACAGCCAGCGCGCGGGCCTCCAAATCCTGCAGCAGCACGCCGTCATAGGAGAAAGAATCCAGCTCAGTGCCGCCGTCGTAAGACGCCACAGAGGTCCGAATCAGGTTCGGGTTTGTCGGATTGTCAGGATCCTCGATGACGTCCATGTTCCGACCGGCCAGGTAGAGCTTCTCGCCGGTGCCGTCATCAAAGACCTGCAGATCGTTCACCATGAACGCCCGCTCGAGGCGGAACTGGTCCGGCCGCGACCAGGACGTGCCGTCCCACGCCGCGAAGCCCTGCACGCCGACACCGCCGGCGTTGAAAAACCGGCCCGCGGCGTACAGCTTGCCTTGGAAGACCTCCAGATCCTGGACGATCGAGCCCGCGCCGAAGCCGGTCCCAAGCGTCGTAAACGTCGTTCCGTCATACTTCACGATGGCATTGGCCGCAATGAACTCCTCGTCACCGGGCTTGCGGATGCTCGTGAACTGGCCAGCGATGTACAGCGCCGGGCCGCTGCCGTCGTCCCAGATGGTCATCGCGCGAACGGCGTCAAGGAAGAAGCCGAACTCTGCGACCGCTTCCCAGCTTCCACCGTTCCACATCGCCAGGCCGGATGTGTTCGGAACATGCGAGGCCGTCTGGAACGTGCCGCCGACGTAGACGCCGTCGTTGAAGACCTCAATGGCCAGCACTTCGGAGTTGCCGCTGGGGTTCCAGACGCCCTGGCCCATCGCGCCGAACGACTGTCCGATCGGATCCCAGTAGGCGACGTTCGTCGAGCAGACGCCGCCGATGCTGGAGAACGATCCGCCGATGTAACCGAAATCCTGCCAACCGGCAAACTCGCGGAACGCCATCGCGTTCACATGGCCGTTGGAGATGCCGTACACCGGCGCAGAGGCCACGCTGCCGATTGCCCGATCCCAGCCGGCCGGATCGTTGACCGGGCCGCCCGTCCAGGCGGCAACGCCGCCCGCCGGCTGACCGCCGACAAGGTCGAAGCTACCACCCACATACAGATCGCCGCCAAAGGCATGCAAGCCGATGACGGCCCCGTTGCAACCCGCTCCGACATCCTCCCAGCCGGAACCGGTGTACCGGATCAGGAAGTTGGTGGTTGTGTCATCGATTGTCGTCTGTCGCCCGGCATACAGCTTCGCGCCACTTCCATCGTCGAACACGGCGAATTCCATAATCGTGAACGGCAGTTGCACGCCCACGCTCGTCACCGATTCGGAGGTGTCTCCGCCGTCCCACACGAGCGTCGCCGTGAAGTCGAGCGGATCGTTGAAGTTCGGGCTCAGCAGGTTGCGGCCGCCGATGTACAGCTTCTCGCCGCTCCCATCGTTGAAGACCTGCACATCATTGACGAAGCTCGTCGCAAGCGAACCGCCGTCGATGCCCCACTCGGCGACCTGCTCCCAGGTCGTGCCATTCCACTCGGCGAGGTTCTTCGCCGCTTCAACGCCTCCCATCGCGCCGTTGTCGAACTGAGCAAACTGCCCGCCGACAATCAGCTTGTTGTTGAAGACGTCCAGCGTCGTCGCGCGGTGACCCGCGGCGCCAACGCCCCCGAGCAGCGGCGAAAAGGTGGTTCCGTCGTACTTCACGACGTTCAGGGCCTGCACGCCGTTTGCCGAGGTAAAGGAGCCGGCCATATAGAGCGCCGGCCCGCTGCCGTCGTCCCACACCTGCAGCGCGTTCACCGTCGGGAGCGACCACGGCGCTGAGGGAACGTCGTTCGTCAGGACCGCCACAGAGTGCCACTGCGTGCCGTCCCACTTGGCGATATTCGCCGTGTCCGCGACGCCGGACGCAGACGTGAAGGTGCCCGCCACGAACAGGGCCGGGCCGGTGCCGTCGTCAAACACAACCATGTCGGAAACATCAAAGTTGCCGAACGGGTTGAACACGCCGTCGTCGAGGGGCACATAGGTCGTGCCATCCCACTTGGCGACGCCGCTCGTGCCGCAGATCCCGCCGAGCGAGTCGAAGGTGCCACCGAGGTACAGAGCCGCACCGTTCCCATCGTCAAACGTGGCGAAGGAACCAACGTACGGGCTGTACCCGTTGGCACCCGGCACAGGCGCGACGCCGGTCGTCCCGACTGTTCGGTCCCAGTCAGGTACACACTCCCCCGCCAGGCCCGGCGTAGCCACCACCGCCGCCGCGGCGACCGCCGCGGCAACCAGTCCGTGTTCTCGCATTTCGTGCTTCCTTTCGAAAATTGGAACAATTGTGAACGAACGGGGTACAGTATCTCAAGCCGGGCACAATGCCAGTCAAGAACTCCCCGGTTTTTGTGTTTTCATTCGCACCGCTCTCCCGTGCGGATCCAGACAAGGTGAGGGACCACCCCCATGACCCGTCGCGCTAACCCCCTGCGCCAACGCGGCTTTACGCTGATTGAGCTCCTCGTCGTCATCGCGATCATCGCGCTGCTCGTTTCGATCCTCCTGCCCGCCCTCGCGGGGGCGCGCAGGGCCGCGCGCGTGACCGTCTGCCAGGCAAACCTCAACCAGCTCGGGACCGCTATTCAGTCCTACGCCGCGGATTTCGTCGACAAGCTCGCTTCGTACTCCTGGACCGTCCGCGAGCAACCCAGCCAGTGGTCCGAGCTGACCACCGCCGACTCCGATTCACGCGCGGCGATGAACCAGGCCGTCGACATCGTCCGCCGCCGCAGCAACCTCACCAACCTGCCCAGGATCACCGACCGCATCCCCCACCGCAGCTACACGCACCTCGTGCTGCTCGACTACCTCTCCCGCCAGATGCCGGAGCAAATCGCCGCCTGCCCCGAGCACAAAACGCTTTTGCAGTGGCAGAAAAACCCCGAGGTCGACCCCGGCATCGGCGGCGGTGATACCGGCTACGCGCGCCTGTGGCCCTTCTCCTCGACCTACCAGGTCGTCCCCGCCTCCTGGGCGCCGGACATGATCCAGAACAACATGCGCACCTACGAGCAGTCCGGCAGCGACCACAACCTCTTTATGACCACGGACAGCCCGCTCGGACGGCGCAAGATTACGGAAGTCAGCTTCCCGTCGCAGAAGGTCCTCATGTTTGAGTTCCACGACCGGCACCAGAAGCGCGAGTACTTCTACGCCTACCCCGAGGCCAAGTGCAACCTTGCCTTTGCCGACGGCTCCGTTCGCTCCCGCAAGACGTCCGAGGCGAACCCGGGCTTCCAGCCCAACGCCCCGAACAGTCCCTTCCCCACCCGCTACCAGTACCGCCCCATCACCGCCCAGAACTTCGAACCGCCGACAAAGAACGGGCTGGACGCTGAAATGGTGATCGGCTACTACCGCTGGACACGCGGCGGCCTCCGGGGAGTCGACTTCGGCGGCGCTGAAATCAGCACCGGCCAGCCGCGCCGGAACTGATTCGAGCGAAACCGAATCGCAGGCAGCAAGCAACTCCCGACCGCGGGCTCGCACAGCAGGGCCGCGCGCGTCCCTCTCCGCTACCTCCCCTTCCACACGTTGTTCTGTCGGTCCACATCGGGCAATCCCGCGCCCGGATCAACCTCGACCTTCACCACGCGCACGCCGCTCTGAAGTCGAACGGGCGTGAACCATTCATCTGATGCCGCCCAGATCTCCACCGGCGCGCTCCCCTCTTCCACGCGTCCGTCGCTGAACGTCACACGCCACGTCAGCGGCATCACCACCTCGCCGCGGTTCTCGAAGACAATTCGCCCGCGTTGTGAATCATCGTCCCAGCGCACGTCTTTCACCGCCTGATCCACGACCCCCGGCTCATAGAACCACCCGCGCCAGAACCAGGTCAGGTCCTCACCCGAAGCATCCTCCATCACCCGGAAGAAGTCCGCCGGCTGGGGGCTTTTGAACGCCCACCGCCGGATGTAGGTCCGAAACGCATGATCGAACCGTTCCGGGCCCAGAATCTCCTCCCGAAGGATGATCAGCCCCGTCGCCGTCTTCCCATATGCCAGCCGCCCAAGCATCCGCCGCGCCATGTGGTCCGGACGCGTGATGATCGGCTGCCAGATCGTTTCCGGGTTTGATGCGACGTACTTGCCCACATCCCCGCGCCGCGACTCGAACTCCGGATGGATCTCCAGCGTCGCGTAGTAGTTGATGAAGGTGTTGAAGCCCTCATCCATCCATGCGTGGCGCCGCTCATCGTTGTTGACGACCATCGGAAACCAGGTGTGCCCCACCTCGTGCGTCGTCACGCCCCACAACGACTCAGCGCTGTTGCGCCCGCCGCAGAAAACGATCATCGGATACTCCATGCCGTACTCCGGTCCGTTCACGTTGGAACACACCGGGTACGGATATGGATACCACCACGCGCTGTAGTGCTCGATTGACTCGCGCACATACTGCGTCGATGCCTCCCACGTCTCAATCCCCTCGGCCGGATACAGGCTCTGGCACAGCACCCGTCGCCCGCCCCCCGCATCCGCGCCGCACGCGTCCCAGATGAACGCATCGCTGCTGGCCCACGCAAACGTCCGCACATCCTCCGCCTTGAAGCGCCACGTCAGGTCGCCCTCGCCCGCGGGCCGCGTAGTTGGATCCCCGACCTCCCCAGGGCTGCGCACCATCACCGTCTCATCGCTCGCCAGCGCCGCATCAAGCCGCTCACGCTGAGCCGACGTCAGCACCTCCGCCGGATTCTGCAGCACCCCCGTCGCCGCCACGAGGTGGCTCCGCGGCACGGTCAGGTTCACCTCATAATCCCCGAAATCCGTGTAGAACTCCCCGGCGCCCAGGTACCCCAGCGTGTTCCAGCCGCTCACATCGTCGTACACGCAGACGTTCGGGAACCACTGGGCTGCCTCGAAGATCACCCCCTCCTTCACCTCCTCGAAGCCCATCCGGTTCGACCAGTCCACGAAGTTGAACGCGAACTCAATCTCGATCACAACCTGCCCACCCTCCGCCTGCAGCGGCGTCGGAAGATCGAGCCGGCCGAGCGTGTCGAATACATGAAGCGTCGCTTCAACGCCGACCGCGTCCCTCGCGCCTCCCGCGACTTCCACCGGCCGAATCACGCGCACCGCCCCGATGTCAAAGCCGCCGTCCCGATCCGCCTCACCCTCCCGGTCCTGAACGCGGCCGCGCATCGACGCCCCGCGGCTGCCCTCCCGGAACAGGTTCTGCTCCAGGTTGAACCACAGGTACTCCAACTCGTCCGGCGAGTTGTTCGTGTAGGTGATCCGCTCCACGGCCTCCACCCGCCTCGCCGCGGCGTCCAGCCGCACGTCGATCACGTAATCGGCCCGTTGCGACCAGTACCCCGGCCCAGGCGTGCCGGAGGCCAGCCGCATCGGCGTCGGATCCGGCAGGTCGAGGGAGGCAAAGAGGTGGCCGCTACCCCGATTGCCCATTTCCCCCGTTTCCCCCGTATCCCCACCTCGACTCCCCGATTCCGGCGATCCCGCATGACGCCTTGCGCCGGCGGCTCCCTCCCGAACTGCCTCGGCCTCCCCCGATCCGGTCCCGGAGACACACCCGGCGCACCACACCCCGGCGCTCAAACCCAGCACCCACAACACCTTCGATGCAACCATCTGCGCCTCCTCATAACGCGGCCATCCAGAACGACGGCCCAGCCAGAGATTTACTGGCCCTTTTGGCAAAGTAGAGTAGCCTTACCACCAGGCGCAGCGGGCGGTAGGAATGCCACCCACTCGTGAGGGCGGGGTGAAGGAGTCAGGGAGGGGCTATCCCGGGGCGGGGGTGCGCCAGACATGAACGGGCGGCGCCCTCGGGCCAGGGGCGCCGGAGTCCGTTTACAGACCTGACCGCGCGCCACACATCACGGCCGGCGCGCCGGTCAATTGGCATTAGCCCTCGCCGCGGCCCCGGCAAGGGTGACGTTCGACGTTCGGGTAACCCACAGAGGAAGAAGCACCATGAGACGAAACGCTCTCGCCACCGCCTGTTGCGCCGTCCTCGGCATAACCGGCCTGGCCGCCGCCCAACCGGTAAACGATTCCTGCAACGCTCCATTGCCGATCGATTTCGGAATCGTGACGAACGGCACGACCGTCGGCGCTGTTGACAATCCGCAGTTGGCACTCTCCAACACCTGGTGCAGCAGCGACCCGCTCGACGTCTGGTACACCTTTGATCCTGCTCCGAATACCGAATACCGCGTTGAATTGCTCGGCGTGACGGGTTCCGGCCACGTCTGCATCAGCGTCATGGACGCCTGCAACGGCACGGATAACCCCTCCGGCATCGGCATCGGCGACGCCGACGACGGGTTTGCCGGTGACATCATCGGCTTTGACTTCACCAGTGCCGCCTCCGGCGATCCGGTGCTCGTGCGCGTGGGATCGCAGGGAACCGGCCACGACTTCAGCATTCTGATCAGCGAGCCTCCCCCAGCGCCCGCCAACGATCTCTGCTCCAGCGCGATTCTCGTTCCGTCGGTCCCCTTCTTCGACTCCGCTTTCGATCTTGAACGCGCCGGCCACGACCCGGACATCGCCTCGTGCAACGCCGCCAATGACACCGGCCTGATGAACAACGCCGTCTGGTGGCGCTTCGAGGGCAACGACGCCAACATCCGCGTCGCCTTCAACGACTTCGAGTTCACTGGCGCGTATGGCGTCTACGTCGGCTCATGCGGCTCCCTGTCAGAGGTCGCCTGTGCCAGCATCGGTGCGCAGACGATCGACTTCTTCGCCGCGGCCGGCAGCACCTACTACTTCGTCATCATGCACAATGCGCAGCTCCCGATCCACGACATCGGGAACTACGCCACCATCGACGTCTCCTTCGCTCCGGTCGGCCCCGCCAATGACGCCTGCTTCAACGCCGTTGCCGTGAACCTTGACTCGCCCGTCCAGGGAGACACCACCGGCGCGACCGGCAGCGATCTGGCCTCCTGCGGCAGCGATGAGCGCGACGTCTGGTACACGTTTACCCCCGTCGCCAATGCGACTTACAACATCGAAGCGGTCGCCTTCGTCACCTCGCTCGATGTCGGCGTCTCCGTCTACGAAGGCTTCTGCCCATTCTCGGAAGACCTGGATGTCGGCTGCGCGACTGCCTCCAGCGGCGTCACATCCCTGCTCTACACCGCTGATTGCAACGGCACGCCGATCTGGATCCGCGTTGCCTCGGACCAGACGGAGGAAGCGGAGTTCTCCCTGCTCATCTCCGCCGCCGGGCCGGCCCCGGTCAATGACCGCTGCTGCAACGCTCAGGCGCTCACCCTCAACTCACCCGCACTCGGCTCCACCACGGGCGCTTCGCGTAACCAGTCCGGCGTCGCCGGCTGCGGCTCGCACCAGGCCGACGTCTGGTACACCTTCACGCCCGCCACCAGCGGCTCCTTCCGCGTCAGCGTCAGCGATCCGAACACCACGCGCACGACCAGCATCTCGGCCTTCAGCGGCTGCCCCGAGTTCGGCGGCCTGGAGCTGAACTGCCGTTCGGCAAACGACCCATCAATCGACTTCGTTGCCTCCGCCGGCCTGCCCGTCTACCTGCGGGTCGGCTCGTCGCACACGAGCACGGTTGATTTCAGCATCGAAGTCGTGGCGGAGACCATTCCCACCGACTGCGAGAATGCCCGCATCATCCCGAGCGTCCCCTTCTCCGACACGTGGGTCGGCATCCAGGACGCCTTCGCCGATGTCGACGTCCGCTCCTGCGGCTCCTCCACCGGCCAGTACATGCCGCACGCCGTCTGGTGGCGATTCGATGGTGACGGCCAGCGCATCCGCGTCACCATGGATGACGGCTCCGGCTTCTCCGGCGCCTTCACCGTCCTTGAGGCCTCCTTCGGCTGCTCCTTCTTCAACGAGATCTTCTGCGCCACCGGCGGCCCCGAAACCATCGACATCGAGACCCAGGTCGGGGCCACCTACTACTTCGTCGTCGCCAACAACTCCTCTATCCCCCTGAGCGACACCAACAACGACGCCACCATTGACGTCCAGATCGCCCCGCCGATTCCGGTCAACGATGAGTGCGGCGATGCGATCGCACTGACCGAGGGCGTTCCAACCGCCGGAACGACCGTCGCCGCCGGCGGCTTCGGCTCCACCACCTGCAGTTCCTCCAACATCCGCGAGGTCTGGTACTCCTTCGATCCGGCCCCAAACACCCGCTACTTCATCACCATCTCCGATGCCTCTTCCAGCGGCACGCTCGCCATCTTCAACCTCTGCAGCGACTTCGTTGAGCAGTTCTGCGTGAACGCTACGAATCCTCAGATCGACTTCACCTCTGACATCGCCGGCAACCCCTTCATCATCATGTACGGCACATCGCTGGCCAACGAGACCACCTTCAACATCCTCGTTGAAGAGGCTCCGAACCCGCCGCCGAACAACGAGTGTCTCAGCGCCACCAGCGTTACCCCCGGCGTTCCCGTCGCCGGCACCACCAACGGCGCTGACGGCACCGACGTCGCCTCCTGCGGCGCCGATGAGTGGGACGTCTGGTACACCCTGACCGCCACCAACGGCGTCCGCTATCGCGCCACCGCGCGCAATGTCACGGGCGCCGTCAGCATCGCCGCCTTCGCAGGCTGCGAGACCGCTGAGATCTCCTGTGACACCGGCTCGGCCACCAGCCTCGCCTTCGTCGAGTTCGTCGGCGAGGGCGCCCCGGTCTGGATCCGCGTCGCCTCGAATACCGGCGACATCATTGACTTTGAGTTCATCGCCGAGATCGCCAACGCTCCCGCAAACGACTCGTGCGACATGCCCGAGCCGATCTTTACCGGCGTCGACACGCCCGGCACCACCTTCTTCGCCACCGAGGACGCCGGCATCCCCGGCACCGTCTGCGGCTCCGACGAGTGGGACGTCTGGTACGTCTTCGACCCCGAGCCCACCACCACCTACCAGGTCAGCGTCACCGGCTTTGACGCCACGCCGAGCATCGGCCTCTTCAGCGCCTGCAACGTCTCTTCGACGCAGTGCGACTCCAGCGCCCCCTTCATGCTGCAGTTCGACTCCAACGCCTCCGGAGACCCGGTGCTCTTCCGCGTCGCCTCCGACGGCAGCCTCCAGCAGGAGACCGACTTCGTCATTCGCGTCGATGAGCGCGCCCCGCCGCCCGCCAACGACCTCTGCGCCAACGCCATCGACCTGACCCGCGGCGTCCCCGCCAACGGCACCACGGCCGGTGCGACCCAGGACGGCACCGCCTCCTGCGGCGCAGATGAGTGGGACGTCTGGTACACCTTCACTCCCCTGCCGAGCACCAGCTACCGCCTCCGGCTGAACAACATTTCCACCTCCGCCAGCCTTGCGGTCTTCGACGCCTGCGGCGGCTCGGAACTCTTCTGCGACACCGGCACCGTCGCCCTTCCTCCCCTCGTGAACTTCACCTCCGACTCACTCGGTTCTCCCCTCACGTTCCGCGTCGCGACCGATGAGGGCCTTGTCGAAGAGACCGACTTCCAGATCGTCGTCGACTTCCCGCCCCCGCCCCCGGCCAACGACGACTGCTTCAACGCCACCGTCGTCTCGCTCAACGAGATCCTCGCCGGCACCACCATCGGCGCGACGCAGGACGGCACCGCCTCCTGCGGCAGCGACGAACTGGACGTCTGGTACTTCTTCGATCCGGAACCCAACACCGCCTACCGCGTCCGCACCACGGACACCACCGGCGCACTGAGCCTGGCCGTCTTTGATTCCTGCGGTGGAACCGAGATCGACTGCGCCACCGGCGGCTCCGTCGTCCCCCACGTCGACTTCATCTCCGATGCGATGGGCACCCCGATTGTCGCCCGCGTCGCCTCCGATGAGGGCTCCTTCGAGGAAATCGACTTCGTCTTCACGGTAAACCTCGCCGTACCCCCGGCCAACGACCTGTGCGCGAGCGCCACCGTCGTTGACCTCTCCAGCGGCCCCTTCCTCGACTTCCAGGACACCGTCGGGGCCACCGACGACGGCGACTCCTTCTCCTGCGCGACGAGCAGCCCCAACGGCAACAAGTCCATCTGGTACTCGGTCACGACCACCTCCACGATGGAACTCGTCGCCACCGTCAACCCCGTCTTCTACAACCCCAACCTGGTCGTTTACACCGGAACCTGCGGCGCCTGGACCGAGATTGTCTGCGACGCCAACAACTCCAACGGCGCCATTGATACCGTCACCTGGACGGCCGAGGCCAACACCACCTACCTCGTCTCCGTCAGCGAAGACGGCTCCTTCGCCCGCGGCGGCCTCACCGACATCTCCATCCGCTCCACCTGCCCGTGCGAGTACAACGGCCAGGCCGGCGTGGATGTCTTTGACCTTCTCTCCTACCTCGATCTCTGGTTCGCCAACGCCGCCGGCGCTGAACTCGACGGCAACGGCGCGGTCGACGTCTTCGACCTCCTCGCCTACCTCGACTGCTGGTTCCCGGCCTCCGCCGGCAACCCCTGCCCGTAACAGACGGCCGGCCCCATCCGCCTCGACGCGGGGCTGATCAGCACTGAGTAACACCCCCCGCGGCCCGCGCACCAGCGCGGGCCGCTTTTCATTTGTTTCCCTTGCCCCTCCGCCGCCGCTGCGTTACGGTGGAAGCAGCACGAAGAGAAGGGGACCCATCGTGACCACCAAGCCCGCATCCGCCGCCAGCGCCATCGCCCTCGCCTGCCTGACAACCCTCGCCGCCGCCCAGCCCGTCGCCCATGAGCCCGGTTGGTCGCTCGCCCGAACCATCACCGCGGGCCAGGGCGTTCAGTCCGCACGCTACAACCCGGTCAACGGCCTCATCTACTTCGGCCGCCGCGGTGAGGGAAGCAGCGACGGCCTCTTCCGCGTCGAACGAAACATCGCGCACACGCGCTTGGCTCCCGCCTCCAACGTGGCAGCACTGTTCATCGACCACGCCGACGGCGACGTCTTCTTCTCCGAGGATTACGACGGCATCATCTTCCGCGTCCCCTTCGCCGCGCCGACGCGCGAAGCATGGGTTTCCGGCTTCCACTCCGGCGACGACGACCCCGTCGGCATGGCGATCGCGCCGGCCGGCTACACCGGGCCGCACCTGGCCCCGGGCGAGGCGATCGTCACCGACCGCGGCAACGGCGGCCCCGATGAGCTCTGGAAGTGGTTCCCCGACTCACCGGAGAATGAGATTCTCCTCCGCGCCGACGATGGCCTGCTCGTCGACGTCAACGACGTCGCCGTGACCGACTCGGCCATCTACCTCGCCGACTTCGCCGCGGCGAACACCCTCGTCCGCTTCGAAGCCGACGGCACGCTCACCACGATTGCCACCAGCGCCCAGATCCCGGATCCGCTCGGCCTGGCGTGGGACGCCGCGGCGGGGGACCTGCTCGTCCTCGACCGCAACGGCGGCGCGGCGGGCGCGGGGCGCGTCCTGCGCGTCGACCCTGACACCGGAGCCGCCGAGCCGATCATCACCGGCCTGACGCTCTCGACCTCCAACTGGGCCGGCGTCGACGTCTCCCCCGACGGCCGCCTCATCGTCGTCACGGAGTCGAGCGCAGGCCTCATCCGCATTTTCGCCGACTGCGTCCCCGCCGGCCCGGATGATGACTGCGACAACAACGGCGTCTGGGACTATTGCGACATCGCCTCCGGCGCGGCGAGCGACTGCAACCTCAACGGTGTCCGCGACGACTGCGAGATCGCCGCCGGCATCGCCAGCGACTGTGACATGAACGGCATCCCGGACGACTGCCCCTCCTGCCCGCCGGTGGACGTCGTCTTCATCATGGACACCTCCGCCTCCATGGACAACGAAGGCAGCGCCCTGTGCGGCACGATCAACCAGATCATCGGCGAACTCGGCTTGATCGGCGTCGATCTCGACGTGACGCTGCTGGCGATCGCCGGCACGCCGGGCAGCCGGTACCCCTGCCTCACCTCGACCGTCGCCGCCGAGTACGGCACGACCGTCCCCGATTTCCCGCCGCCGGACCTGCAGATCCTCGGCGACTGCCCCGGCGGCAACGAAATCGCCGAGGAGGATTTCGGCCGGGCCGTCGCGGTCGCCGCGGGTCTTCACCCGTGGACGCCGGGCGCCCTGCGCCTGATCATCCCCATCGCCGATGAGGGCCCCTGGTGCGGCGACCCCGTCACCGCCGCCGACGACGCCTCGATCGAGCACGCCATCGACGTCGCCAACGCCCACAACGTCGTCGTCAGCCCGATCACCGGCAACGGCAGCTCAGGCGCAGTCATTGCCCTTGCCCAGCAGCTCGCAGCGGAGACCGGCGGCGTCTCCTTCTCGTCGGCCGTGCCGGACAGCGACCTGGCCGATGGCATCAGCGCCCTGGTGCTGGACGCCTGCACCGCCTACTTCGACTGCAACCGCAACGGCATCCCCGACGACTGCGACATCGCGGCGGGCACCAGCTTCGACAACGACGGCAACGGCATCCCCGATGAGTGCTCCCCCTGCCCCTGCGAGCGCGACGGCATCCACGAACAGGTGGATGTCTTCGACCTGCTGGCCTTCCTGGACGACTGGTTCGCCGCCCCGGCTACACCCGTCCCCGCCGGCTCCGGCGCCGACCAGGACGGCAACAGCGTGATCGACGTCTTCGACCTGCTGGCGTACCTGGATTGCTGGTTCCCGGCCTCGGCAGGCAACCCCTGCCCGTAAGCGGGCAGGTGGGGCACGGCCCCATGGGTCCTATGGGTCTCATGAAACCAATGCAGGAGGGCTGGACACCAGCCCCCCCCGGAACGCCGCTTTCATCCTTTCCAAATCGGGGAAAGTTCGGTATCCTCTCGAGCATGCTCTCACGCGTGCAGTCGTACCTCCTCGCCGGCATCGATGCCCTCCCCTGCGAGGTCGAAGTCGAGTTCGACAATAAGGACGAGAAGGACTCCGCCACCGTCGTCGGCCTTCCCGACGCCGCCGTGAAGGAGTCGCACGAGCGCGTCCGGACCGCGATCGCCAACTCCGCCTACGGCTTCCCCTCCGGCCGCCTCCTGATCAACCTCGCCCCCGCCGACGTCCGCAAGGAAGGCCCCCTCTACGACCTGCCGATCGCCCTGGGGCTCCTGATGAGCCAGGGCGTCGTCCCCCAACCGGGAACCGCCCTGCTCGAATCCATCCCCGACCTGCGCAAGTTCATGGTTGCGGGCGAGCTCGCCCTCGACGGCCGCGTCCGCCCGATCCGCGGCGTCATCGCCATGGCCGCCCTGGCCAGGCGCCTCGGCATGGCGGGCGTGATCGTCCCCGCCGCCAACGCCGCGGAGGCCGCCGTGGTCGAGGGGATCGACGCGATCGGCGTCGCGACGCTCACCGAGCTCGTCGGGATCCTTACCGGCGCAATCGACCCGAGCCCGCACCCGCGCGTCGACGTCGCCGCCCTCATCGCCGAGAGCCGCGCCTCCGTCGACTTCATCGACGTCCGCGGCCAGGAAGCCGTCAAGCGAGCCATCGTCGTCGCCGCGGCGGGCGGGCACAACATTCTCATGCTCGGCCCCGCCGGCACCGGCAAAACCATGATGGCCCGCGCCCTGCCGGGCGTGCTGCCGCCGCTCACGCCGGAAGAAGCCATCGAGATCACGCGGATTTACTCCGCCGCGGGGTATCTGGCCAGCGGCGCAGCGCCGGACGGCGGCAACGCGGCGGCCCGCAACGGCGAGACGGAAGACGGCGAGACCACCGACAACGGCCATCCGCGCGGCCTGGTCACCATCCGCCCGGTGCGCACCCCCCACCACACCGCCTCCAGCGCCGCCATCGTCGGCGGAGGCATGGTCCCGCGCCCCGGCGAAATCTCCCTGGCCCACCGCGGCGTCCTCTTCCTGGATGAACTCCCCGAGTTCCCGCGCATGGTCCTCGAGACGCTCCGCCAACCGCTCGAAGATCACGTCGTCACCATCGCCCGGGCCCATTCAGCCCTCACCTTCCCCGCCAGCTTCATGCTGGTCGCCGCGATGAACCCGACGCCGAAGGGAGACATGCCCACCGACCAGGTCTCCCGCCGCGACATGGACCGGTACCTTTCACGCCTCTCCGGCCCGCTCATCGACCGGATCGACATCCACGTCGAAGCCCCGGCCGTCCCGTGGAAGGAGCTTTCCAGCGCTCCCCGCGGCACGAGCAGCGCCGAGATGCGCGCGAAAGTGATCGCGGCGCGGAACCGCCAGATCCAGCGCCAGGGCCCCACCACGCCCAACGCGCGTCTCTCCGGCCGCCAACTCGATCAGTTCGCCCCTTTCTCCCAGGCCGCCAAGACCATGCTCGGCCAAGCCATGCGGGAGATGGGCCTGAGCGCCCGCGCTTACGACAAGATCCGCCGCATCGCGCGAACCATCGCCGACCTGAACGGCCGCGCCGATGGGGAGGAGATTCGTGAGGAGGATGTGGGGGAGGCGGTGCAGTACCGGCTGCTGGATCGGAAGGTGTAGAAGCGGCTGCGAAGGCAACTGCCCTTGCCCCGTTGCCTCTGTGCCAGTTCTTCGTTACCGCTGCGCCGCGCTTACGTTCCCTTCAGGACGAACGTCACCTTCAGATCCACGCGATACGCGGTGATCTTGCCGTTCTCCACGCGCACCTTCATCTCCTTCACCCATGCCCCCTGCACCTGCTCGACCGATTCACACGCCCGCGCGATCCCCTTTTGCGTGGCGTCTTCGAAGCTCTGCGTGGACTCAGCCGTAATCTCAATGACCTTCGCGACAGACATGCCCGTGCCCTCCCGGAGGCGCACCGTGCGCCAAAGCCGACGGTAGCCGCCGACACAGGCCGGCACCGGGAGAACATCGCACCACTCTGCACGCCCGCAGCCCCGCCAGCCCGCTCTACCCCACGCTTCTTCACTGTCCACTGTCCACTGTGCACTGTGCACTGTGCACTGCGGCCCTACCCCACCCGTCGCAGTACCCCCAACCCGTAGTTGATCGGCGACAGGTACAGGTCCACCTTCTCATACCGTCCCACAGCATACTTGTTGACGTGGTCCAGCAGGTGTCGCGGGCCGTGATGGCCGCAGTACTCCGGGAACGTGTCGTGCAGGACGACAAAGCCGCCCGTCGCCAGCGCCGGCTCCAGCGCCCACAGATCGTGCCACACGCCGCGCACACCGTGGTCCGCATCCAGAAATGCAAACTGCACGCCGCCCGCGTCCCGCAGCGTTTCGCCTTCATCGCGCAGCGCCGCCGCGCTGTGTCCCTGGTGGGCGACGACGCAATCCGCAACACCCGCCTTGGTCAGGCTCTGGGTGACGAACTCAAGCCTTCCCTCCGGCATCTCTGCATCACACCAGGGCATGCTCCTGATGGGGCTGAAATCGTCAAAGGTGTGCACCACGCCGCCGTCACCGTTCTCCTTCAGCGCCGCGGCGATCCAGATCGTGCTCACACCCACGAACGCCCCGGTCTCCACCACGATGCGCGGCCGGATGTTCCGCACCAGCGCATGCATCAACAGCCCCGCCTCCGGCGCAAGCGTCGAGGGAAACGAGAGCGGATTGCCGTAAAGCACCTTGAGCTGCCGCACCCACGGCAGCGCGTCGTTCAGTGTGTTGGGAAAGTTCCACGCGCGGGGGTGCCCGTCCGTGTGCCAGCGCGGAAAGTACGCCAGCCGCTCGGCCGCCAGCGCCGGCTTCCACAACGGCGCCCGCGGCGGCGCGGGCAGTCGCACGTCTTCCACGCGCCCTGAACTCACGTGCGTCATGACGCGCAGCGCGGCGGCAGGCTCACCCCCATCACCGCTCACATCCGGCATCGGCTCCGCCTCGACAAGCGCAGCGCTTCCGTTCCGGGCTGCCCCGTGCACGGCCGCGCCGTTGGCGGTCAATGCCGTCTTCGCCTCTGTGATCGTTACCCGCCCCGCGCGTGCAGCCCCGCTCCGGCCAGCGCTCACCGCAGCCTCCACGCGGCCGCTGTCGCCCCCGTCGACCAGCCCGTTCACCCGCTGCCACCGAACGGCCCCTGCCCCGCGGGTGTACCGCCCGCGCAGACGCAGCCGGTGCTCCAGCAAGGTCCCCGCACGATGAAACCAGAAAATCCCCGACGCCCCGAATCGTGAGCCGAGAACCGCCGCGGAACGCTGCTTGAACGCCTGCCAGACACTCATTGCTGGGTCTCTCGCATGCCCCCCGCTGTGGGCGAGCGCAGGACCGCCCATCCTAGCTTCTACGATCCTCCCGCGGCAGGCCACCCCCGGGACGCCGCGGCGACCCAAGGAGCACAGCATGTACGTCGCAGATCTCTGCCGCGCCATGGAATCCATCGCGCCCCCCGCTTACGCCGAGTCGTGGGACAACGTCGGCCTCCTCATCGGAGACGAGCAGCGGCGACTCGTCGGCCCGGTCCTCCTGACAATCGACTTGAACGACGCCGTCATCGAGGAGGCCGCGACGATGGGCTGCGACGCCGTCATCGCCTACCACCCCCCGATCTTCCATCCGCTTCGCCGCCTTAACACCACGATCGGCAGCCAGCGTACGGTCCTTCACGCCATTCAGGCCGGCCTGGCCGTTTACTCCCCGCACACCGCGCTTGACGCCGCGCCCGGCGGCATGACAGACTGGCTCGCCGACGGCCTGCTTACCCCGCCGGGTGCGGCTGCCAGACCCCACAAGGCCGCCGCCGACCGCCGCGCGTTGCGGCCGCATCCGCGACAGCGTGAATCCGAACAGGTCAAGATCGTCACCTTCGTCCCGCGGGAGAACCTTGCGGATGTCAGGGCCGCCCTGGCCACCGCCGGCGCAGGACACATCGGTGAGTATGACCTCTGCTCCTTTGCCATCCCCGGCACAGGCTCATTCCGCGGCCGCGCAGGAACAAACCCGACCGTCGGGCGGGCGGAGAACTTTGAGCAGGTTGACGAGATTCGCCTGGAGATGGTCTGCGCGCGCCGCGCGCTGCCCATCGCCCTGCAGACGCTCGAACAATTTCATCCTTATGAGGAGCCCGCCGTCGACGTTTACCCGCTCGAGCCGCGCCCCATTCGCTCGAGTGGCGCCGGCCGACGCCTCATGCTCGACGAGCCCGTCACGATCCGCCAGATCGCCGAACGCATCAAGGCGTACCTGAAGGTTGACGGCGTCAAAGTTGCAGCGCTGACCGACGAGCCAATCGACGTCATCGGCGTCTGCCCCGGGGCGGGCGCCGAGCTCGCCCAGGCGGCCAAGGAAGACGGTTGCAAGCTCTACTTCACGGGCGAGATGCGTTACCACGAAGTCGTGGCGATGCTCGACGCCGGCGTCTCACTGATCCTGGCCGGACACACCAACACGGAGCGCGGCTACCTCCCCCACCTGGCCGATCGCCTCACTGGTCTCCTGCCCGGCATCCAGTTCGCGGTAAGCGTGAAGGACCGCAGCCCGTTTGTCATCGTGTAGCCGCGCCAGGGCCCTGCTCCCGGGGCGTGTTCGCCCGAATTACACGCACCACGCGATCCGCAACATCGTTCGGCACCGCGATCGACAGGTTGTACTGCGCGACCTTCCACGCCCCATCCTCCTGTACCAGCACGCCCGTGCCGCGGCAGGTGCCGAGCTTCGCGTTCGTCAGCAGCTCGTCAAACCAGGCCACATCCCCCGACTCGGCGACGGTCAGGTTCCGCTCCACCGGCGTGTACACCCACCCCTCGCCTCGTTCGAAGTGCGGCCGCGCGTAGCGTTTGAACTGGTCCACCGTCCAGCGCTCTGAGGCATCCGTTCCCACGAACACGCCGTTCTCGGCGAATAACTCAAAGTACCGATCAAACTGCGACTTCGCCGCCGCCTCGTGGAACGCATCCAGCAGCGCCCCCGCCGCGGCCTCCTGCGGCGACTGCCGCGTGCGGGCTCCCTCCAGCACGTCGAAAAGCACCCCCGGCTTGACGTGCAGGACGTGCTCCTGATCCGGCAGCACGTTCAATGTCGACCGCACGCCCGCCGCCAGCAACTGCCGGTGTGTTCGCTCGCTCTCATCGCGCCACGCCGAATCCTTCTCTCCCACGAACAACGTCACGGGCTTGCCGGAAAGCTCCCCCAGCCGCTCGACATCCACCCGCTGCGGCGGATACCCCGGCAGGACCAGCACGCTGGACACCCGCTGTGGCAGCAGCGTCGCGACCCGAAACGCCAGCCGGCCACCGTTACTCGCGCCCGCAACGTGGAACTTGCCCCCCTCCACCGTCACCTCCGAGGCGATGTGATCCATGAGCGCGCCGATCAACGTCTCGGAATCGTGGAAGAGCGCCTGGCCCGCCGGGGCAATCGGGCTCACCACCACCCAACCGCGCGCCAGCGCCTCGTCCTCCCAGTACTGGGCCAAGTCCGCCTCCACCATGCGCTCATCCTGATTGCCCGGCGGCAAGGCGAGCAGAACCGGGTACGGCCGTCCTTCCTCCAACTCGCCCGGCACGACGATCGCGTACCGCAGTGTTCTGCCGTCCGGCAGCGTCAATTCCCGGTACACATGCCCTCCGCCTTCCCGGCCCGCCTGCCCGCTCGCCGAGGCCGCCGCGACCAGGCACACGATCATCATCGCCACGTTCGTCAGCATCCGAACCACGTTCACCTCCGCGCACGCTTCGCAGGCATCGTGGCGGCCGCAGACCCGCGCCGCCACAAGCCAGCATACGCGCCTTGCGCGGTTCCCCCACGGCCCACCCCGGACCAGCGGAACTCGCCCGCTTTGGTTCCGATTCCACTGGCAACCCCGGGTAGTCGTTCTTCGCACCTTGCCCTCGTTTTCGCCATTCACCGGCGGATCGTACAAAGCCGCGCCCAGAGAACCCTTTATACACCTGCACTTGCGCGCCTCCGCAACCGGCTCACTCGCTGGTACACCCGTGCGCTGCGCAGATACTTTCACGTAACAGAGCGGGCTCGGTCATCCCGCCAGGGGGGATATCGCCGCGGTGCCGCTGCAACTTTCCGCCGAAGCGCGGCGCCCTCCAGGTCCGCGGCGGCGACGTCAACACCTTGCGCACGCAGACCACCAAGGAGAACTCCACGATGCCAGCCGCCAACTCGATCGCCGCCAGGGCAGGCCGCCTTCCTCACGCCACGAGCACCAGCCTCTTCGATCCGCTCGAACCCCGCGTCCTGCTCACAACATTCTTTTACCAGGAACTTGCTCCCACATTTGTCTCTCCCGCTCCCATCGCCGTTCTCCGTCCCACCGGAGATGATGCGACCACCACGCTCGGATCATCCGTCGCGTCCATCGGCGACCTCGACGGCGACGACACGCCCGACTTCATCGTCGGCGCCGGCGGCGATGAAGCCACCGACGTTGACGGCAGTGGCCAGGGCGGCGCAGAGGCGGTCGTCTATTCCGGCGCCACCCTCACCGAGCTGTTCCGCTTTGAAGACGGCTTCAGCGAGTTCGGCGCCGCCGTCACCGGCCTCGACGACATCACCGGCGACAACATCCCCGACTTTGCGATCGGATCCCCGCGGCACGGCGCTACGACCCCCAACGACGTCGACGGCACCGGCCGCGTGTACATCTACAACGGCGCGGATGGCACACTGCTGCACACCCTTGACGGCGAAATGCCCGGCGACCGCTTCGGCGCGGCCCTCGCCGACGCCGGCGACATCGACGGCGATGGCGCCGCCGACCTGGCCGTCGGCGCGCCCGGAGCCGACGGCGCCCGCGGCAGCGTTTACATCTACTCCGGCGACGGCTCAATCATCCGCCGCGTCGACGGTCAGACCGTCAACAGCCGCTTCGGCTTCGACATCGCCGCCCTGGGCGACATGGACGGCGACAACTTCGGCGAGATCCTCGTCGGCGCGCCCGGCCGCACTGAGTCGCAACTGGCCATCCCCGGTCAGGCGTACGTCATCAGCGGCGCAGACGGCGAGATTGCCGCGACCTTCACGGGCGCGCACGACGGCGATCTGTTCGGCCACGCCGTCGCCAGCGCCGGCGACGTCGATGGAGACAGCCTCGTCGACTTCGCCGTGGGCGCGCCGTACCACAACGTCGAGCTTCCCGACGGCACGATCGTCACGCGGGCTGGAACCGTCCGGATCTACGCCGGCGAAGACATGTCGCTCATCCACATGATCAACGGCGGCCGAGACAACGCCCACTTCGGTGCTGCGCTCGAGCTGGCAGGGGACGTCAACCAGGACAACAGCCCCGACATTCTCGTCGGCGCGCCCGGCGCCGGCGACGTCGCGCTCATCTCCGGTGAGACCGCGCTGCCCCTGACCACCTACACCGCTGAAGCCCGACAGCTCGCCGGAGCTGATCGCATCGGCGGCTCCATCGCCAACCTCGGCGACATCACCGGCGACAACGTCACCGATTTCCTCTTCGCCTCAACCCAGGCCACGAGCCTGGAAGCCGAAGATGACCGCAACCGCTTCTACGTCTTCTCCGGCGTTGAGGCGCTCAGCCTCACTCCGCAGGGCATCAACAATGACAACGACGTCTGGGGCACCGCAGAAACCGGCGCGTTCCTCATCCTCGACAACGAGTTCTTCCTTCTTGAGGGCCGGCCCGGCCTGGCCGGTTCCGATCGCATCGTTGACGTCAACGCGAACGGCCAGGTGATCGGCCTCAGTTCCGGCGGCCAGTCCTTCCTCTGGCAGGACGACGTCCGGACGCCCGTCATGGACCTCGTCAACGAAACGGAAGGGCCCGCGGCCGTCTACACGACGTTCCGCGCCGTCGACATCACCGACAGCGGCGACATCCTCATCGAGCGCCGCCGCGATGATGGCGCGCTGACCACGTGGGTCCTCGACGACGGCACGCTTCGCCACCGCTTCGACGGCATCCCCGTCGCCATGAACGAATCCGGCGCTGTCGTCGGCCTCGACAACAACCCCGCCGGCGCGACCTCCATCCTGTGGACGCCAGACAACGGCGCGACCACGATCCAGAACTTCACGGCCGAAGACATCAACGACAACAACGATCTCGTCGGCACCGCCGTCGATGCGGGCGGGGGTAGCTTCGCCGCCCTGCGCACCAACGATGGCGCCATCGTCAACCTCGGCACGCTCCCGAACGGCATGAACTTCCGCCCAATCGCGGTCAACGATGATCGCCTCGTGATCGGCGAGCACATCACGACCGGCGGGCAGGACGGCGCGTGGGTCTGGCAGCAGGGCGAAGGCATGCAGGACATCCGCACCGCCACCACAATCGGCGCGACCGACGACTTCTCCACCAGCGCCGACTTCAACGTTCTCAACGTCACCGAAACCGGTGCGGTGGTCGGCTCGCTCAACGACGTCAACACCGGCTTCACGCTGACACCCTTCAACACGGCCGGACCCTTCACCGGCGCGGGCGACGTCACCCTTTCGCGCGACTCAGATGGCGACCTCGTCGCCACCACGCGCAACCCGGCCGATGAGATCATCGCCTTCCGCCGCCCCGACGACGCAAGCACCTGGGTCGCCGACGACCTCCGCACCGAACAGGGCGTTCCCACCGGCCTCACCGACTCCGTTACCTACCACGACCCGCGCACCGGTGAGAACCATGTTGCCGTCGGCACGGCTGACGGGCTCCTTGTTCTCCGCCGCGATGAGAACGGCGACTGGCAGACCCGCAATCTCACCCAGGAACTCGCCTCGTCCATCGGCGGTGCAGAACTGATCACCGACAACCTCATCACCTTCACCAATGTCGACGGCACGGTCTATCTGGCCGGCCAGGCCGATGACGGCGACCTGCTCGTCTACCACCAGACCGGCCGGCTTCAGAATGGCCAGGCCGAGTGGACCTTCATCAACCTGTATGAAGACCAGCTCGCCCCCGCAGGGCATGCCCTGCCCGACTTTGAGGGACCCCTCAGCGGGTACGTAACCCCCTGGGGCGGTCTCAACATCGCGGGCCTCGACGAGAACGGGGAGATCATCGTCGTCTGGACCTCTCCCGAACTCAACATGCAGTGGGAGAGCACGAATCTCACCGAAGGCACCGGCGCGCCGATCCTCGCCGGCGGCTTCACGAGCTTCGTCACGCCCTGGGGCGGCATCAACCTCGTCGGCCTCAACGAAGACGGCGACGTCACGAGCACCTGGTGGGTCCCCGGCTTCGGCGGCACCTGGCTCACCAACAACCTCACCCAGGAGTTCAACGGCGCTCGCCTCCGCTCCGACACCATCACCAGCTATGTAACCGATTGGGGCGGCCTGAACATCGCCGGCATCGATGAGAATGACGACGTCGTCGTCTACTGGTGGGTCCCCGGCTTCGATTCCTGGCGCATCACGCCGATCGTTTCAGACTTCAACGATGCCCCCGGCCGCCCCGTCGGCCGCCTCCAGGGAGAAACCACCGGCGACCGCATCCACCTGACCGGCACCGCCCGCGACGGCGACGTCATCCGGATCCACTGGCAGCCCGATCAGTGGCAGGTCGAGAACCTCACCGATCAGGCCATCGCCAACGCCTGATCAAACAACTCGCAACCAGGCAGCGCGGCCGGATCACCCGATCCGGCCGCTTCCGTTTTGGCCCGCGGCCCCGGACCGGTTCTCCGAAAGATTTGAAACCTGCGCCCAGCACGCGGCATCTACGATCCCCCGATCCTCCCAAATCCTGGAGTTCGTCATGTCAAGCCACACCCTCGCCGAAACCCTCCTGCCCTCCGCCCGCCGCATGATCGGCTACGCCGACCTGCTCACCAAGGACATCCCCGCCGACCAGTTCGCTCGCCAGCCACAGGGCATTAACGCCAGCAGCCCCGCCTTCGTCATCGGTCATCTGGCCACCTATCCCGATCGCATGCTCGCCACGATCGGCAAGCCCGCCCGCGATCTCGCCCGATACAACGAACTCTTCGATGCGGGCAAAGAGTGCCGCGATGACCCCCAAGGCACGATCTACCCGCCAAAGGAGGAACTGCTCACCCTCTTCTTCGAGCGCCACAACGCGTTGATGGAGGCGCTTCCCACGCTCGACGCGGCCGTCTTCACGCAGCCCAACCCCCATCCCAACGAGCGATTCCGCGAGATGTTCCCCACCATCGGCGCGATGCTCGCCTTCATGCTCCTGAGCCACACCTTCATGCACCTTGGCCAGATCAGCACGTGGCGCAGAGTCATGGGCCTCGGCCCCTGTATGTGAGCAGCCCGGCCCCCTCAGTTTGGTGCCGCCGTCATCTCGCGCTTGCCACTTCCGGCCGCGCGCCGGTTCCACGGCATCGCACTCAAGACCGTCGCCATGCCGCAGGTTCCCGTCACGCCGGCAAACACCAACCCGGCCCCCACAAAGCCCGGCACGATCAGCCACCACGGCGATACGGTCGCGCCCAGCACCGTTCCTGCAAAGACAAGCGAGCCCGCCGCGATCTGCACCTGACGCATGATCGGCAACGGCGCCCGTGCATCACGCTCCACCGGCAGCCCCGCTCGTTTCCACGCCTCAATCCCGCCCTCAAGCACCACCGGCGCCACGCCCGCTTCGGCCAGCCGATCCGCTGCATCCGCCGCGCGGCGGCCGGTCCGGCACACCACGACGATGCGCTTCTGATCCCCGCCGCCCAGCCCGCGCGCCACTTCCGCGGCATCAAACCGCGACATCGGAGCAAGCTGCGCGCCGGCAATCCTTTCGCGCCGCACCTCATCCGGCTCGCGCACATCCACCATGACAGCCTCGCCGGAGTTCAGCCAGCCCTCCGCCACTCGCGGCTCCACGCGAGAAATCGAACCTGACGCGACCATCTTCCAACCTCCCCTCAAGAAACTTCTCGTCCTCCCCTTCAGATGTCCGCGTGGCCGCTCAAGAAACAGCCCTGGGCGTCTCCTCCGGCTGCCCCGCCGCGCGCCACGCACCAAAGCCGCCCTTCACGTTCACCACGTCAAACCCCTGCCGCTGCAGGTACGACACCGCGCGGGCCGACCGCACACCACCCTGGCAGTTCACAATCAACCGCTTGTCCCGCGGCAACTCCCCGACACGCTCCGCGATCCGCGTGTGCGCCACGTTCATTGCGCCCGGAACGTGCCCCCCCTCAAACTCATCCGCTCGGCGGACGTCCAGGAAGAAGTCTCCATCGGCGCCCAGCCGCTCCGCCGCGGCGACCACATCCATCTCCTCCGTCCGCTCGACCTGCCCTCCCGCCTCCGCGAACGCCGCCATTTCCTCCGGTGACACGACGCCCACCACCTGATCCAGCCCAATCCGCACCAGCGCCCGCACCGCCTCCTCCACCTCATCCGCGTCAATCAGGAGCACGATTTCGTCCTCCGGCTCAACGTACGACCCGACAATCGACACGAACGACTTGTCGAACGGCGCGGAAATTGCGCCCGCCGCGTGCCCCATTCGGAAGTGCTCCCACGGACGCGTATCCACGATCACCGTCTTGCGACCGTCCACCCTGGCCAGATCAGCACCGCTCATTCGCCGCGGCCGCGGCAGCCCCGGCAGCAGCGGCACACCGTCCCGGTTCTCCCGCTTCATCCGCGCGAAGTACAACGGAGGCTCCGGCTGCCCGGAGAGAATGAACGACACGAACCCCTCTTCATCCCGGGCCGCCCGGATCGCCGGATTGAACCGCTTCTCATACCCGACCGTGCTCTGCGGGATCGCCCCGAGCGCCTTGCCACAGGCGCTGCCGGCGCCGTGACCCGGCCACACCTGCACATACTCCGGCAACTCATCAAATCGCTTCGTCGACCGAAACAGCGTCCGCGCGGCGGGATCCTTCGCCCCGACACTCCCCGCAGCGGTTTCCAGCAGATCCGGCCGCCCCAGGTCGCCGACGAACACGAAATCCCCCGTCGCGATCGCCATCGGCTCCGTCGCCCCCGCCCCACGGTCCGTCACCACGAAGCTGATGTGCTCCGGCGTGTGCCCCGGCGTGTGCATCACCCGGAACTCGATGAGCCCGATGCTGAACGTGTCCCCATCCTTCAGCAGCACATGGTCATACTCCCGCCCGCCGCTCCGCTGATTCAGCCACCGGTACGACCAATCCGGTCCCCCTTCCCCCGACAGGTAAACGCGGCAGCCCGTCCGCTCCGCCAGCTCGCGCACTCCCGACAGAAAGTCCGCGTGGATGTGCGTCTCGGCCGCCGCGACGATCCGCAACCCCTCCGCCGCCGCGGCGGCGATGTACCGGTCCACATCCCGCTCCGGGTCGATCACGATCGCCTGGCCCGTCCGCTGACACCCGATCAGATACGCCGCCTGTGCAAGCCGATCGTCGTACATCATCCGCATGAACATTGTGGCATGCTCCCTTCGCCTCATCCTACCGCCATCCTCGCCCCCGAAATCCGCGGCGATCAATCTCGCCGCACGCTTGCCCCGCGGTCCCCAGCGGCGCACAATCTCTCCAGAAAGCCCGCTCTTCGCGATCGTTAGTCGACACTTCACCAAAGTTCAGGTCCTGTTCACCCGGACCGGACCGCTGCAGTTCGCGCCCATATCATCACCCACCGGCCCACTCCCGGACGCGGCCCCCCGTCCGGATCCGGCCCGGAAGGAGGCCTCGAAACAATGACGCACGTCACCCGCCCGGCAGCCCAGTCCCTCACCAGACCCGCCGATACGACCAAGGACATGACCACACAAGATCGCCCCTTCGTCTGGGTTAATGGACGCCTGGTTCCCAAGAGCCAGGCCACGGTGAGCGTCTACGACCACGGTCTGCTCTACGGAGACGGCGTCTTCGAGGGCATCCGAATCTACAACGGCAAGATCTTCAAGCTCGGCCAGCACATGGACCGCCTCTGGCAGTCCGCCGCCGGCATCGGCCTCAAGATCCACATCTCCCGGCAGGAGATGATCGACATCCAGCGCAAGTGCGTCGAGGCGAACGGCATCAAGGACGGCTACATTCGCCTCATCGTCACCCGCGGCGTCGGCACGCTCGGCCTCAACCCCGCCTCCTGCCCGGAGCCCGGCATCATCTGCATCGCTGACACCATCCGCCTCTACCCGCAGGAGATGTACGAGCAGGGCATGAAGGTCATCGTCGCCAAGCGCCCCAAGACCCCCATCGCCTGCCTCGACCCGCGCATCAAGAGCCTCAACTACCTCAACAACATCCTCGCCAAGGTCGAAGCCCTCGACCAGGGCCTCTTCGAGGTCATCATGCTCTCCACGGACGGCTACGTGACCGAAGGCTCGGGCGACAACATCTTCATCGTCAAGAACGGTGTCGTCTACACGCCACCCTCCGAAGCCGGCATCCTCGAAGGCATCACACGCCGCTTCGTCGTTGAAACCCTCTGCCCGGAACTGGGCATCGACGTCGAAGAGAAGATGATGAAGATCGACGACGTCCTCCAGGCCGACGAAGTCTTCCTCACCGGCTCCGCCGCGGAGATGATCGCCGTCACCGAAATCGACGACACCCGAATCAGCGACGGCGAAGGGCCGATCACGAAGAAGCTGCGCAACCGCTTCCGCGAAATCGTCACCAGCGACAACGTGCCGGAAGATTGATCGCTCGGCGAAGAAGAATCACGATTGAACACCGCCCCGGCGATGAGCCGGGGCGTTTTCATTCCGTTGCGTTCCGGGCACTCCTGCCGCGCGGCCGGCGCACCCACCACGTAGCCGCCATCAGGACAGACGAGGCCGCCGTCCACACCGCCGCCGCGAGCGCCGTGCCGGCCGGATTCCAAGTGAAATCAATCGCGCCTGTTCCCGAGCGGCTCAGGTTCCAACTGACCACGCGGCGCAGCATGAAGGGCCCGAAGGAACGGTCGAGCAGCACGACCGATGGCCCTTGCGTCGCCTCAAGCTCGCGAACGCGCTGGTGGAAGCTCGCCTGCTCGAGGACGATCGCTACCGCATACCACACGGCGAACTGGACCGCCATCACCTGGACCAGCACAAAGATTGAGCGGCTTTCGCTTCGGTGTCGTCGCGCCGCCAGCAGACCCGCCGGCACCCCGACGGCCGCGAGCAGAAGCAGCACGCCGGCGATCAGGAGCCACAGTGGCGCATCGAAGATCCGCATGCAAGGATGCTACACCGGCCGGCGCGATGGCAACCGCGCAGGCTGCCGATGGCCATGCCGGCCGTTGAGCACCCACACCGTTTCACTCTCATCCACGACCGTGAACAGCAGCATGAACTCCCCCGCGGCGATCCAGCGCACCTCATACGGACGGTGCGCATCTTCCGGCGCCAACCCGCATCGCCGCGGCATCGTTTCAAGAGAGTCGGCCGCATCCAGCACGCGCCCAAGCCAGCGAGCCGCCGATTCAGGCGCACGCTGCTCAACCGCGATGTACCTCGCATACGAGCGGATCGCTTCGAGCGCCGGCGCGGTGATGACGACCCGGTACGTCATCGCCCCAGCTTCAGGCCAAGCTCAGCGGCAACCTCCCGGACCACTTCCTTCAGCGGCCGCCCGCGCCCGGCGCGGACATCTTCCATGCTGCGGTCCAGCACTTTCAGGCTCTTCGCAACTTCCACCACTTCCACCAGCTCATCAAAAGCTTCAGGGCTCAAAACCACGGCCTCCGTCTCACCGTTTGTCGTGATGAACAGCGGCCGACCCGTCCGCTTCACCCGATCCAGATGCTCGCGAAGGTTCTGGCGGTGCTCCGTAACGCTCGTGATGTCAGTGCTCCGGACCATAGCGGGCCTCCCTGCGAAACGTACAGAATATTGTACGCTCATGCGCTCCGCCAGCACATCAAGCCGCGCTTGGACCCCCGTCCGGCCCCTCATCCTCCCCACGCTCGACGCCCGGAAACCGCAGCGACCCGATCTGATCGCTCAGGTCCTCCAGCCGGTCCTGCATCCGGTCCAGCGCATCCTCAATCTGGCTGATCACATCAACCCCCCCGCGTCCGGCTCTCGCCCGCGCCCGGACCCCCGCCGCCGCCGCGGGGGTCTCCACCGTACCACTCCCTCCTCCAAGCCGCCGTGCCGCCTCGACGGGAAACCGGTACGGGTTCGCACCTCCCGCCTCTTCCCCACGCGCAGCAGCACGATTGAGCTTCAGTTTCGACATCGCATGCTTCTCCATTCCAGCCGCGGCAGATAACCACAGCCGCCCTACCCAGGTAGCATCGACGCCCATCTGTGCCCAACTCAATCCCCGCTTGCCCGCCGAACCCGAAAGCCCCGCGCCACCCCCCACACCTTTCCCAAGCTGTCGCAGATACCGGACTTACAACCGCCGGACCCTCTGAACGGCTTGCGAGCCCCCTCAACCCTTCGCCTCTCCGATCCGTGGCTCCGTCCCCGCCGCCAGCCGCTTCAGGTTGCCGCGGTGCCGCCAAACCACCAGCCCCGCAAGCCCGACCGCTACCGCCAGATGCGCGGCGCTCGCGCCCCACGCAGGGGCCAGAGCCATCTCCACCCCCACCACAACCGGCAGCGCCACCGCCGCCACGCAAGAGCTGACGCTCACATACCGCGTCGTCTTTGCACTCACCACCCACACGATCGCCGCCACGACCGCCGCAACCGTCAACACCGGAAACACCCCCAGCGTCGCCCCGAGCCCCGTCGCAACACCTTTGCCGCCCTTCAGCCGCAGCCACACCGGAAACATGTGCCCCACCACCGTCGCCGCGGCCACCCCAAGCCACAGCCAGTCAACCACGCCCCCCGCCAAGCCTCCTGCTTCGTGCTGTGGCTCGCCCGCCTCACTCCCGACCATCCCCATCACCAGCCCCGCCGCGAGCACCGGCCCAAGCCCTTTCACCACGTCCAGCACCAGGCAGATCCGCCCCCACTTCTTCCCCAGCACGCGCCCCACGTTCGTCGCCCCGATGTTTCCCGACCCGTGCTCGCGGATGTCCAGCCCCCGCCCGCGCGCGATCAGGTACCCGAACGGCACCGACCCGGACAGGTACCCCAGCGCGATCCACAGCGCCCACCACGCCACCGCCTCAGTCTCCACCCACCGGCGGCGGGATGTCCTCGAACCGCCGCCGCGGCCCAAAGTACGCCGATCGCTCCGTCACCACCTCGCGCAGTTCCGCCCAGACCTCATCCGGAGTCCGGCTCGCATCCACCTTCACGTATCGCCCGGGGTCGTGCTTGACCTGATCTAAGTACCCTTCCCGCACGCGCTTGTGAAACGCCGCCCCCTTGGCCTCCATCCGATCCAGCAGCGGGCTCAGCCGCTTCGCCGCGGCGTCTGCGTCGATATCAAACACGACCACCAGGTCCGGCACCAGCCCGCGCGTCGCGACGCGCGCAACCGCCGCGATGTCCGCCATCGGAATCCCCCCGGCCGCCCCCTGGTAGGCCAGCGTCGATGACACGAACCGATCCGCCAGCACCGCCTCTCCCCGCTTCAGGGCCGGCACGATGCACTGCTCCACCAGTTCCGCCCGGCTGGCCATGTACAACAGCATCTCGCACCGCACCCCCATCCCCGTGTTGCCTGTGTCCAGCAGCACCTCGCGGATCGCCTCCCCCACGCGCGTCCCGCCCGGCTCGCGCACTGCCACATGCGTGACCTTCTCCGCCGCGCACGCCCGGACCAACCGCTCAAACTGGGTGCTCTTCCCCGACCCGTCCGGCCCCTCAAACACCACAAACCGACCAGCAAGCGCCCGAACCCACGACAGGTCCTCCGCGCCTCGGTCGTCCCCACCGCCATCCTTCAACCCACGCGTCGCCACTGTCGTCATCCGTTCCATCCCTGTCTCGTCCACAAATGCACAATCCTGTGCGGACAACGGCCAGTGTAGCGAGATCCCCTTCGCTCGTGTAAACCCAGCCGGGTTCGTCCACGCGCGTGCGGCCGCCCTATCCGCCGAGGCCTGCCCCCACCGCTCGGATCCTCTCCGCCGCCGCGCCTCCCCCAAGCCCCTCATCGATCAACTCCAGCCGCCGCAACTGCAGCCGGATCTCCGCAGTCCGCTCCCCGCCCTCGTTCTCCGCCGCGAGCATCTCAAGCATCTCCGCCCACGCCTCCCAGAAAATCGGATGCCGCGCCCCGCCGGGCTCGTCACCGGCCTCTACCGTGACCGGCTGATCCAGCGCTCCGGTCAGTTCCCGCAGCGTTGCAAACGCGCCCGCGGCGTCACCCGCCGCACGCTGCGCACGCGCCACAGTCAGCCGCACTTCGGCCACGCTCACGCCGGCCTGTCCACCCTCGCCCCACTGCAGCTCGCGCAGCGGTGCGATCGCACGCAGTGCTTCCCGGCCATCGCCCCCTGCAAGCAGCGCGCGCGAATGCTCCAGACGCAGCCACGCTCGTTCTGGGGCGGCCGTCGTCTCCGCCCACGCCGCGGCACGCCCCGTCAGCCCCACGCGCGCATCAACGGCAACACCCCGGGCCAGCACCATTGCACGCGCCATCAGTGCTGACGCATCCTGATCCTGCCCACTCTCCGGCGACTGGCCCGCCGCTTCCCCCACGCCCTCCAACACCCACACCGCTTCCTTGAGTACGCTCGCCCGGTCGCGCCCGCTCATGCCCTCGCCCGCCGTCTCGGCCAGCAGGAGCCGCACCAACTCCAGCCGTGCCGCGCGGATCGACTCACGCCCCATCACCACCCCGGCTTCATCGCTCTGCACCACGGCGAACAGCACGCGCGCGAGGACCTGCCTGGCACGCTCCACCTGTTCGGCATCCTTGCCCGCCGCGGCACGCGCAACCGCAAAACGCGCCAGTTCCGGCCCCGCATCCACCGCGGAGGCGAACCTCGCCGGGTTGGCATGCCCCAGCCGCACCACCTCCCCAAGCGCTGCCGCGCCCTCGATCAGTTCTGCGGTTCGTTCAGAGTCCGCCAACACCGCGGCGAGCCGCCACAGCGCCTCGGCCCGAACGGATCCGTCATTATCTCCACCATCGCCCGCTTCGCGCGCGGCGGCGCGCAACAGCCGAATCCGCTCGCCATGCGTTGCAACATCGTCTCGCCCCTCCAGCGCCAGCGCCGCCGCCAGTGCCGCTTTCCGCGGCAACGCCTCCACGCTCAGGGCGCCGCGCTCCAGCGCCGCGGCGATCTTCGCGCCGGCATCACGCGCCGCAGCCCCCGCCTGCCCATCCGCAAACTCCACCCCTTCTGCGAGCAACCCCAACGCCTGCCCCACCCACGCAGAATTCTTCGAATCGCGCGCCAGCATCTCCGCGCACACGCCCTCGCGGATGACGCCCTCCAGCTCCGAGCCTGCCCAGCTTGCGATCAACGCGCGCCCCTGCTCCAGCAACGCCTCGCGCTCAACCGCCAGCCGCGCCGGATCCGCCCCGCCCGTCCGCAGCAACCCCAACTGCACATGGGCGCGCAACGTGGCACGGCTCTCTGAGCCGTGGTTCCCCTCGCTCGAACCCCCACCACTCCCAATCCCCGCCTTCGCCGCCGCCGCCCGAAACATCTCGCGTGCGCGCGACCGCATCTGCAGGTCCCCCCCCGCCGCCGCCAGCAGCGCCGAACCCGTCAGTGCCAGCCGCTCCGCCTCCGCCTCCTCTGTCCGGAAGCGCAGCTCCGACAGCGCCTCCAGCACGCGCCGCGCCGCATCGCGCGCTTCTGCTGCACCTTCTTCCCCTGCCGGCGCGCTCGCCGCGAGCAGCACCGACGCCCGCGCAGAGAGCAGCGGCACACGCGCCTCCAACTCTTCATCGATCAACTTCGCCAGGGCCCGCTCGATCGCCGCCACTCGCGCCTCATCCACATCCTCCTTGAACAGGTCCGCCTCAAGCCGCTCCACCAGCCGCTCGCCTGTCTCGCGTGCCCGCGTGAGCAGCCCCGCCGCGTCCTCCGCCGCGCTGCGCACGCGGGCCCGCTCCGCCTCCGTCGCAACGCCCGCCAGCACCGACAGATCATCGTGCCCCGCCATCGCCCTCGCGAGCGCATCGGCCGCCTGGTCAGCCAGCCACGTCGGCGCATCGAGACTTTGCGGCGCAAGCGCAATCAACTTCGCTCTTAGCTCGTGCGCCTCCCGTGCCGCCGCCACGCGCGCCGCTTCATCCGCTCCCGCATCGCGCACCACCCCCTCCACCCGCGCCAGTTCCGCCCGCAGCGCCGCCACATCTCCTGGCTGCGCCATCACCGCGCTGCTTGCCAGCCAGGCGCCAATCAGCACCGTCGCGACAACTCGCCTGCTGCGCACGCGCCTCCCTCCACGCTCGCGCCGGACCCTTTTCGATTGCGCTCTGCACCGGGCGCACTGCACCAGCCTCACTCCGCCTCCTCCAACTCCTTGAGCGACCGAATGACCGTGTAGCCATCCGCCGCGCCCCCGGAGTGCCGCTCCGCAATCGCGCGCATGATCCCCGTCGGGTCCTCATCCAGAAACTGAATCGCCTTGATCGTCGCCTCCCGCTGCTGGTGTCGATCCGCCGGGTTCAGCCGGTCCAGTTCCGCCAGCGTCGCCTCGAGCCCCAGCCCCCACACGCCCCCGCCGCTCCGCTCAATGCCCCGCGACAGCAGAAACACCGCATCACCCTTCAGTTCCAGCCCCGCGCGCAGCCCATCCAGCGGCGCAGACCGCCCACGCGCATCAATCCCGTCGAGCCACTCACGCAGACGAGTCTTCGCCCCCGTGGTCGCACGCACCAGCCGCGGCGAGAACACCTCCACCCCCTCGCCCGCCCCTGGGCTCCCGCCAACCCCCGCCGCCGCACGCGGCGCGCGAAACGCCACCACCCCGAACCGCTGCGACGGCCGAAGGCGATCCACGCTCGCCAGCAGACGCTCCTTCACCATCGGCAGCGACGACACCATCGGCCCGGAGGCATCCACCACATACACCACGCTCCGCGCGTTGGCCGCTCCCACGCCAACAAACCGCACATCCCCAAGCACCGGCGCAACCGACTCCCCCGCCGCGCCTCCCCCGACATCCAGCAAGGGTCGCGCCGCGAACGGGTCCACCCCGGCCAATGAGTCCGCCTCTCCGGCCCCAGCGGCCTCGACCCCGTCGCCGGCCAGTTCGCGCAAGTCAGGACGCGCCGCCGAACCCGCGGCAGCACTCCCCTCGACGCCCGCCGGCGGCTCGCGCACCGCCTCCACCTGCGCCGGACGCGCGCGTTCGGGAGCGCCGAACGCAGGATCATCAAATGAAACAATGGTTTCCCGCCGCGGCCCCGAGTGCGCCACCTGCCACGCCACCGCCGCCGTCAGCGCGGCCAGCCCCAAGTGCGCTGCCACGGACACGGCGACCGGCAACATTCGCCGCCAGGCGGAACGCTCGCGCCGGCGTCGCCGCGCGATCTGCGCATACAGCGCCGCCATCACCGCCGCTTCGTACGCCGCGCTCTCCTCGGCGCTGCCGACTCGATCAGAGCCCATCGTGATCTTCTACTGTCCGGCGACGGAACAGTGCGTGGTCCACCGACGGCCGGCCCGGTCCTCCCAGAAGCAGCGCCAGCGCCGCCATGAACAGCGCAAAGCCGAGCACCAGCGGGCCCCACGCCTGCGCATCAAACGCCGCGTAGTCCGGCAGAAAGCCCAACACCGTCTCGCCCGACTGCACCGCGGGCCCAAGCTCCAGAAGCCACATCGCTCCCGCCGTCACCGCCATCAACCCCAGCGCCGCCAGGCGTGTCAGCAACCCCATCACCAGCAGCAGCCCCGCCCCGAGCGCTGTCGACGCTGCCGCCACCGCCTGCCACCGGGGCCACTGACCCTCTCCCAGCGCCTGCGGCCATATCCCTCGCGCGTGTGATCCATCGGCGCCGTCCGGCGGCATCGCGGCGTCCTGAATCAGCAGCGCCACCTCCCACATCCGACGCACGCGAACCTCATCGGGAAAGTCGTCGGCCGTGTACACGACGGCCGGCTCCGGCGGAGCTGCCTTCTTCTCACCCGAACCATCATCGACTTCGGCCTGCCACGCCACGGAGACCATGCCGCCGCCGAGACCCGCAACACCCACCCCGACGCGATGCTCGCCGCCGCGAACCACCCCGCCCAAGCCAGGCTCGACCTTCGCCGCATCCGGCCCGGCCGCCTCGCCGTCGACGCTCCCGTCTTCGGGCGCGGGTGGTGGCGATGCCGTCGCGGGCCGGATCACCCCCATGTTCGCAAGCCGTGCCGCGTCTTGGCCGCTCACGCCGACGCGTTGGGTCACCATCCCCAGCCCCACCCAGATGAAGACCACCGCCAGCAGCACGCGCAGCACCAGCGACGGCATCGAAAGACCAACACGCTGTCGAAACGTCAGGCGCATCTTCGGCTCCAGGCTGCGATTATAAACCACCCCGACCACGTGCCACGTCCCCGCCCACCCGTGTCGCCGCGCCCGCGCGGCCAACCCCGCGGCACGCCACCCCACTCCAGAAACCATAAACCCCGTGCTCCGCTAATGCCAATGCGGACCCACCTCAACAGGGGGTACACCTCCCCCTCGACCCCGCTGATACGATCTCCAGCACGCGGGCGTGGCGGAACTGGCAGACGCGCGGGATTTAGGTTCCCGTGGCCGAAAGGCCATGCAGGTTCGATTCCTGTCGCCCGCACTTTCGAGGCGACAAGCACCGCGGGGCCCGCTCAACCCCGCGGCGTGCCGGTCCGACCCCGATGCGGGGTGCCCTTTCCCGTCCGCTTGACGCGCCCGCCGCGTTGCGTTAAGGTGCGGGCGAGCCGCTCTTGGAGAGGAGTGGTCGCAACCTTCGTCGGCGGCCAACTTTGCGTCGCTCGTTCACGAGGAGAGAGATGATGCCGACACTAATGTTCTCCCGTCCGGGATGGGTACGCGCTGCTGCAACCGGTACCCTCCTGTTCTCCATTGCGCCCTGTTCCCACGCGACGAGCCGGCACGTCGAGCCGGTTGTGTGGGCGAATGCCGATCTGCCCGGGCTGCCGAGCGGCGTATTCATTGAGAGTCTTCCCGGGAATCCCAGGATAATGCCGTCGATTGATAGGTTTGGACGTGTCGCCTTTGCCGTCGGCGAACTTGGCGGCACGGACAACCGAACCAACAGGGCAATCTGGGCCGGGCTGCCAGGACAAATTGAGTTGATCGCACGTGAGGGTGACCCGGCAGAGAGCGGACTGACCCTTGACCAGTTGGGCCTTGAGCCAATCGCTGCTGATAGCGGAGTTATCTGGACCACAACCTTTCGCGATCAGTTTGACAACTCGGCCGGATTCGCGGTCTTCCTGCGTGACAATGGAACCGACCGCCGTCTCTATGACGATCAAACACCGATTCCGCTGCCGGCATGGGCCGATCGAACGATTGGCAGCACCAGCATCGTCTACAACAGCGCTGCGCAAGCGGTTATGAGTCGTGGGCTTCGCGGGCCAAATCACCACTCGACGGTTGATCAGGGGCTGTTCCTGTTCGACCCGACCGCTGGAAGTTGGCAACTCGTCGCGGATTCAGACATGGTGGTGCCGGGCGGCAATCCGGCGGACAAGATCGGCTCGTTTGAGCGGACCGTGCTCAACGACCACGGCCGATTTGCGTTTACATCGCGAAACGGCATGATCATCGCCGGAACTGCCGACACTGAACTCCAACTGCTTGCACGTTCCGACCACACACTGATTGGCGGCGCGCCCGATGGATCAAAGCTCCGGTCAATATACCGCGAGCTGGATATGAACGAACAGGGGGTGGTTGCATTTACGGGAGGTATCGAGCGGCCTGGCATGAGCGGCGGGACCGCGGTAATGACCGCATCATCCACCGGTGTTGAACTCGTGGCCGTGAGCGGAGATGTGGTGCACGCCACGGAGGCGTCGTTCACCATGCGAAACATCTTCGGCGGTTCTGCGGTGATCTCAGACGAGGGGTCTGTCTTCTTCATGGCAGAACTGAACTCTGTCACAGGCACTCCGCGCGGACTTGTTGTCGATCGGCCTGATGACGCGCTGTTGCACTTGCTGGCCTACGAACAGATGCCCGCGCCCGGATTCGAACCGGGCACTGTGATTGCGGATCTGGGCCGGCTTATCACGAACGGCAATGGGATTGCAGTGCTCGCCGCGAGGACGGCACCATCCGGCCAAATACCACAGGACAATGCCATCTTTGCCACTCATCATGATGGAACGCTCTTCAAGGTTATGGCGCCTGGCGACGTCGTCGAACTGGCACCGGGAGACTTTCGCACCGTCTCCGGCCTGACTCTCTCCGGGGAGCAGATTCTCAATGATCGAGGCGAGCTTGTCATGATGCTTGGGTTCACAGATGGCACGGGCGGAATCTTCGTGACCACAGTGCCGGCCCCTTCCGTGGCTGGCGTCCTCGCGCTGCTCGGATGGGGTGTCGCCCGACGGCGACGCTGAAGTCTGCCTAACGCTCGGTTTGCGCATCGCTGTTTTCTAGCCCCTCGTTTGAGGGGATTCCGGTGATTCGCTTTCCGCCGCATCTTCCTGCGTCCGTGGAACCGCTCGACCGGGCACTGGCGCCAGAATCGCCTGCCTTCTGATCTTTCGCTTTCTACCGCCCACTCTCCCCCCCAACCGATCTACCCTCGATCATGGCAACGTCTGCAACAACCCGGAAGAGGGGGGCTGCTGCCGCGCGCTCTGGCGCTGCTGAGCTTGACGGCCCCGATTTCCTCTTCAAGCGCATCGCATGGCTCGCCCTCGCTGCCGCGTGGGTATTCGTCCTCATCTCAATGGCCGGCTTCCACCCCGCCGACCCCCCCACAACGAGTGTCTATCCGCCCAATTCCCCCACTCTGAACCCCTGCGGCCGCTTCGGCGCGCTCCTCGCCTACCACGCTTATGAGATGCTCGGCTGGGGCGCTTGGGCCGTTCTAGCCCTCTGGGCGCTCTTCCTGACGGCCACCGCGCTTGGCCGCCGCGTCACGCACCCGGCCGTCCGCCTCATCGGCGGCGTCCTGATCGCGACCAGCATTGCGGGGCTTCAGGGAGTCGCCCTCCCCGAATCAGGGCCCGTGAATAACCTCGGCGGCGGCCTTGTCGGCCATACCGCGGCGGACCTGCTCATCACCCGCTTCAACACCCTCGGCAGCACCCTCTGGCTCTCGCTGCTCCTGGCCATCGGTGCGACCGTCGCGCTGGACGTTTGGGCCTGGATGGCCGCCATCTGGACGGGCAAGGCCGTCATCGCCGCGAGCCGCGCGACCACCCGCGCGACCCTCGCCACGATCGGCTGGGTCAATGACCGCCTCGCCGCCCACGCCGCGGCACGTGCCGAACGCCAGGCGGCTCGCGCTCGCGCGAAGGCACGCCTCAACGATCTCGATGACGACGTCCCCGGCCGGACCGCGCGCGACGCCGCCCGCTCCCCGGCCAAACGCCGCGGCGGCAAGCGGAAGCCGGCCGCCACCGACAAGATCCGCGAAGAGGCCGGCGGCCTCGGCGGCGTCGAGGAGTTCGATCCGGACGAGGAGACCGTCGTTCCCGTCTCTGAGGCGTCGTCGGTCAGCGTTGAACACGAAGACGAGGTCGAGGAAGCCGACACGGCTCTTGAGGATGTCGACGAAGAGGCCTCCGAAGATGAAGCACTCGACGCCGAGGACAGCGAAACGGACGAGGATGAAGAACTTCCCGGCGCGCCGCAGGTCTTCGACCCCGACGATCTGCGCGCCAAGATCCAGAAGCTCCCCCTCCGCTTCGGCGCCAAGTCCGCCCGCAGCGCGACCGACGACGACCTCCGCGACGTTCAGAACAACCTTGAGCTCGAGGGCTACGAGTTCCCCCAGCTCGAACTGCTCGAAGCGCCGGAGCTCAACTACTCCGAGGAGATGGAGGTTTTCGTCCGCGAGCAGGCCGAAGCCCTGGAGCGGGCCCTCAAGGAGTACCGCATCAACGGCGAAGTCGTCGGGATCGACTCCGGCCCCGTCATCACGCTTTATGAGGTGCGCCTCGCACCGGGCACGAAGGTCGCCCAGGTCCAGGCCATCTCCAGCGACCTTGCCCGCGCCCTCAAGGCCGTCAACATCCGCATAGTCTCTAACATGGCCGGGCGCGACACCGTCGGCGTCGAGGTCCCCAACGCCAAGAAGGAGAAGGTCCGCCTCCGCGAGTTGATGGCCGACTCCGATCGCTACCGCGACATGTCCCTGCCGATGTTCCTCGGCAAGGACGCCTCCGGCGAGCCCCTCATCCAGGATCTCGCCTCCATGCCGCACCTGCTCATCGCCGGCACCACCGGCTCGGGCAAGAGCGTCTGCATGAACGCCGTCATCATGTCCTTCCTCTACACGCGCAAGCCCAACGAGCTCAAGCTCGTCCTCGTCGACCCGAAGATGGTCGAGCTCTCCCAGTTCAAAGACATCCCCCACCTCATGTGCCCCGTGGTCACGGAGATGTCAAAGGCCGCGGCGATCCTCGAGTGGGCCGTCGGCAAGATGGAAGAGCGCTACGCCCTCCTTGCCGAAGCCGGCTGCCGCGACATCGCCGCGTACAACGGCCTGGAGTGGGAAGACCTCAAGGATGCTTTCCAGCCGCAGACGCCGGAAGAGGAAGCCCGCATCCCGCGCAAGCTCCCCTACATGGTCTTCATCATCGACGAGCTCGCCGACCTCATGATGACCAACAAGGAGGTCGAGCAGTCCATCGTCCGCCTCGCGCAGAAGGCCCGCGCCGTCGGCATCCACCTCATCCTCGCTACCCAGCGCCCGCAGGCCAACGTCGTCACCGGCCTCATCAAATCCAACATGCCCGCGCGAATCGCCTTCAAGGTCGCCTCCGGCATGGACTCGCGCATCATCATGGACCAGAAGGGCGGCGAACTCCTCCTCGGCCAGGGCGACATGCTCTACCTCTCGCCGCGCACGAGCAAGCTCATGCGCGCCCAGGGCACGCTCGTCGACGACAAGGAGATCCGCCGCGTCGTCCGCTTCATGCGCGACATCGCAAGCCCCTCCTTCGAGCGCCAACTCGTCAGCCTCCGCACGAAGTCCGAAGAAGAGATGCGGGACGGCTTGGCCAACGCCCAGGAAGACCCCCTCTTCGACGCCGCCGTCGAGATCGTCCTCGAAACAAAGCGCGGCAGTGTCTCCATGCTCCAGCGCCGCCTGGCCATCGGCTACACCCGCGCGGCACGCCTCGTTGAAATGATGGGCGAAGCCGGCATCCTCGGCCAGCACAAGGGCACCGTCGCACGCGAAGTCGCGATGTCGCTCGAAGAGTGGCGCGCCCTCAAGGAACAGGCCGCCGCCGACGCCGCGGCGGCCGAGGGCCAGCAAGGCGCCCTCTTCGACGAAGATGCGGACGCCGGCTCCTCCACGGCCGAGCCCCCCTTCACACCGACCAACTCCGATGAGGAGGAAGAACTCGTCGACCTCGATGACGCCGAAGACGCTTACGACGACGAAGAGGCGGAGGATGAGGAGTACGACGAAGAGGGCGATGAGGACGCGGAGTACGAGGACGACGAGGAAGACGAGGAGTACGAGGAAGACGAAGAAGAACTCGACGACGACCAAGACGAGGAGGAAGAGGAAGAGGAAGACGAAGAGGCAGAGGATCTCGACGCCGCCTCAACCCCCGCCAAACCCCCCGTCCACATCCGCAAGGACCGCCGCGGCGTCCAGAACTGACGTCAACGTTAGATCCCCCGGGTGCCACTGCTCGATGCGGTACTCCGCGGCGCAGCAGTGCGAGTCTGGGGTGCCACGCTTGGCCTCTGTACTTAGCGGCAAGCGGTGCCTGGCTCGCCCGCTTCCGCAAACGGGTGCCACTGCTCGACGCGGTACTCCGCGGCGCAGCAGTGCGAGTCTGGGGTGCCACGGCTTGGCCTCTGTACTCAGCGGCAAGCGGTGCCTGGCTCGCCCGCTCCCGCAAACGGGTGCCACTGCTCGACGCGGTACTCCGCGGCGCAGCAGTGCGAGCGCGCAAGGGCCGCGCCCTTCACCCCCCCACCTCGTCACCATCTCCATCCTCCCCCCCCGCCAGCAACCACAAAACAATCACCACCGCCCCCCCCAGCATCGCCCCACCCAGAATCCGCAACACAGGATCAGCCCGCCCACCCGCCACGATCAACACCGCCCCCACCGGAACCAGCCCCGCAAACACCAACGTCCAAGCCCACCGAGCCCGCGGCCGCCCAGGTCCGACAGCCGGCGCCTTGTCTCCTGTTTCCCTCGGAGCTGGTTCCCCCGGCGGGCCCCCGTTCATCCCAGATCCTCTCCCTTTCTTCCTAACGGTCTGCAACGAGCATCCGGAAGACCGTCACTTCGATAACCGCTCCATCTCTCCCGTCACGATCTGCTCCACAATCTGCGTCAGCGGAATCGTGATGTCCCACGACGGGAAGTGTGCCCGCATCTTGCTGAGGTCCGAGATGTAGCAGATGTGGTCACCTACCCGGTTCTGATCCGTGTAGGTGTAGTTGAACTTCTTCCCGGTGATCGCCTCGACCATCGACATGCACTCCAGCAGGCTCGCGGCGTTGGCTCGCCCGCCGCCCAGGTTGTACACCTCGCCATTGCGTGGACTCTCGATGAAGGCGTCAAAGGCGCGAATCACGTCCAGCGAGTGGATCTGATCCCGTACCTGCTTGCCCTTGTACCCGAACACCGTGTACTTCGCCCCCGTCACCCCGACCTTCGCCAGGTACGACAGGAACCCATGCAACTCGACGCCTGAATGCCGCGGCCCCGTGAGGCACCCGCCTCGGAACACGCCCACCGGCAAATCGAAGTATCTGCCGTACTCCTGCGCCATCAGGTCACCGGCCACCTTGGAAGCGCCAAACAGAGAATGCAGGCACCGGTCGATGCGCATGTCCTCGCGAATGCCGTTGTAGTCCGCTTCGTCCGCGTACTCCCAGCGCGTCTCCAACTCTTTCAGCGGCAGCTCGTTGGGCGCATCCCCGTAGACCTTGTTCGTGGACATCTGGCAAAAGCGCGCCTCCGGGCAGTGCCGCCGGTACATCTCCAGCAGGTTTACCGTCCCTGTCGCGTTCACGTCGAAGTCGACCAGCGGAATGTCCTTGGCCTTATCGTGCGACGGCTGGGCCGCGCAGTGGATGATCGCGTCGAAGCGGTGCGCCTTGAAGAGCCCCTCCAACGCCGCCCGGTCGCGGATGTCGATCTCGTGGTGCGTAAAGCGCTTCGTCCGGTCGCGCAGCCGCTCCAGGTTCCAAGTCGTGTCACCCGGCTCGCCAAAGAACTCGCGCCGCATGTTGTTGTCAATGCCGTGGACCTCGTGGCCCCGCTCGTCGTAATACTCGACGGCCTCCGAGCCGATCAGGCCGCTGGAACCGGTCACGAGAACCCGCATACGCAAATCCTTATCCTTGAGCCACTTACACAGCTCGGCCACACCGTGCCGCCGGCCGCCCGCCACCGCCCGTTGACAACCCGCCCCCCTGCTCGCCCCCGGCGTAGACGCCCCCCCTTTGATCGGCTCGTCCCTACGCACCTTTGAGCCGTGCCGTTCGTATCTCTCCTCCCCCGCCTTCTGCCGAACGGCCGCCGCCCGATCGCCGATGAAGGGCCCAGGAACCACTACTGTGCGAATCACTATCGTAAACCAGTTCTACCGGCCAGACCTCGCCCCAACGGCCCAGTTGGCCGCGTCGCTCGCGGAACACCGTGCCGCAAAGGGCGACCGGGTCACCGTCATCGCCGGAAAGGGGGCGTACGCGGCCGCGAACCCCGACAAAGCCGCCCAGGCCCACGCGCCCAATCCGCGGATCCGCCGCGTCTGGACTCCCGGGCTCGGCAAGGCCACACACCTTACCCGCCTCATCGACTACGCCTGCTTCTACCTCTTCGCCGCCTTCCGCCTCCTCACCCTTCCGCGCCAGGACCTGGTCATCACCCTCACGACGCCCCCCCTCATTTCGGGGTGTGCCATGCTCCATAAGTGGCTGCACCGGGGCGGAGAACCGACCCGCCTCATCCTCTGGAACATGGACTGCTACCCAGACGTCGCGGAGCGGGCTGGCGTGATGAAGCCTCGCGGCCTCCTTGCCCGGCTCTGTCACACAGTCAATCGAGCCGTCTTCCGGAGCCTGGATCACCTTGTCTGCCTCGATGAGGCCATGGCACGACTCCTTTGCCAAAACTACGCGCACGCAAATCCGGAGCTCCCCGTCACCATCATTCCAAACTGGGAGGACGCCTCCTTCTTCCCCCCCGACGCGGCCTACAAGCCCTGGCAGCCGGCCCGCGACCTTAACCTCGGCGACCGCCTCACCATCCTCTACCTCGGCAACATGGGATACGGGCACGACTTCAAAACCGTCCTCGACGCCGCCGAGCAACTCCGCGAGGAGCCCGTCACCTTCCTGTTTGTTGGCGGCGGACGCCACTGGCAGGCCGTGAAAGACCAGGCCGCCCGCCGCGGCCTTACAAACGTCATCCTCCACGAGTACGTCCCCAAGGAACTCACCGGCAGCGTGATGTCCGCCGCCGACTGCGCACTGGTCACCCTCCGCGACGACGCCCTCGGCATCATGAGCCCGAGCAAGATCCACGCCAACCTCGCCATGAGCCTCCCCCTCATCTACATCGGGCCGCGCACCAGCAACGTCGACGAAGCCATCCAGACCTTCGACTGCGGCGTCAGCCTCCGCCATGGCGACACCGATGCGCTCATCGACTTCATCCGCGACGCGCGGGCCAACCCCGCCAACCTGGCTCAACTCCGCGCCCGCGCTCGCCTCGCCTTCGACTCCGCATACTGCGACCTCGCCACACTCCCAAGATTTGACGCGGTCATCGCACAGACCCTCCCTGAACTCGACAGCAACCCCGAGGCGCCAACTCCTGAAGCCGTTCCGGCCGGCCCCGCCCGCTCCTTCGCTGTCTCCCAAACCCCCGCGAGCGCTCCGCGCGAACCCGCGGCAGGAGCAGCGGGATGACCCAGCCAACTCACACCGCCAGCCCCAACGGAACACCTCACCCCGCAAGCACCCCGGCGACGGCCAACGTCACCGTCATCATCCCCACCTTCAACGAAGAACTGAACCTCCCCCACGCCCTCCGCTCCGTCATCGGCCGCGCCCGACAGGTTTTCGTCGTCGACTCCGAATCCACCGACCGCACCCGCCAGATCGCCGAGGAGATGGGCGCCACCGTCGTCGTCCAGCCCTGGCTCGGCTACGCAGAACAGAAGAACTGGGCCCTCAAAAACCTGCCCATCGAGACGGACTGGGTCTTCATCCTCGACGCCGACGAGTCCATCACCCCCAGGCTCTGGGACGAACTCGCCCCCCTCGCCGCCCGCGAACCCACCTCCATCCCCGAAGCCGGCTTCTACATCAACCGCCTCACCTACTTCATGGGCAAGCCCATCCGCCACTGCGGCTACTTCCCTTCCTACAACCTCCGCTTCTTCAAAAAGGGCCGCGCCTTCTACGAGGCCCGCGAAGTCCACGAACACATGGTCGTCGACGGCCCCACCGCCAAACTCAAGGGCCTCATGCACCACGAGGACCGCCGCGGCCTCGAACACTTCATCGCCAAGCACAACCGCTACAGCACCCTGGAAGCACGCGAACTCATCAAGCACCGCAACGCCGCCACAACTCGCGCCGCCGAACTCGAAAAAGGCGTCGCCCTCCGCCGCTGGCTCAAGCACACAGTCCTCCCGCGCCTCCCCCTCGCCGGCCTCTGGCGATTCCTCTATATGTATCTCCTCCGCCTCGGCTTCCTCGACGGCCGCAACGGACTCCGCTTCTGCATCGTCCTCTCCATCTACGACACCCTCATCTCACTCAAGCTCGCCGAGCTCCGCCAGGCCGGCAACAACCCCGCCGCCGTGCGCGCCGTCACCGCACTCCAGCCCTCCAAGCACGTGTCAACCGAGACCACAACCCCCCGCTCCGTGTCTGACACCGCCACCACTCATCGAGGCGACTTCCTCGCCCGCTCCGTCTCACCCTACACCACCCGACAGAAGATCGCGCGCGTCCTGTGGTCACACTTCGGCCAGGTTATCTTCCGCCTCACCTTCCACAACTGGTACGCCCCGCGCAACGCCCTCCTCCGCCTCTTCGGCGCCAACATCGCCCGCGGCCCCGGCCAGGTCCGCATCCGCCCCTCTGTCATGATCGAGCAGCCCTGGAACCTCACCATCGGTGGGAACACCACCATCGGCGACCACGCCATCCTCTATTGCCTCGGCAAGGTCACCATCGGCGCAAACGTCTCCATCTCCCAGTACGCACACGTCTGCGCTGGAACCCACGACTACACCCTCCCCGACTTCCCGCTCCTCCGCCCCCCCATCGTCATCGAAGACCACGCCTGGATCGGCGCCGACGCCTTCGTTGCGCCCAACATCACCGTCCACGAAGGCGCCATCCTCGGCGCCTGCGCCGCGGCGTTCAAAGACCTCGAACCCTGGACCATCTACGGCGGAAACCCAGCGAAACCCCTCAAGGAACGCGCTCCGTTCGCCTCTCCCGTTGAAGCCCAACGCCTATGAAGCTCCTCCACGTCATCCCCTCACTCGACCCCGCAGACGGAGGACCACCCGTCGTCGTCAAACGCCTCGCGGCCGCCCAGGCCGCGGCGGGCGCAGACGTCTCCATCCTCTTCTATGAACGCCCGGGCGCGCACGACCGCGTGCGCCAGGCGATCGATGACACCCCCGGCGGCCACCGCATCAAGCTCCACCCGCTCCCCGCCCCAGGTCCCATCGAGCGCCTCACTGCAAGGACCGCCACCGCCGCCGCCCGCGCCATCCTCCGCGGCGGGATCGACTTCGTCCACATCCACGGCATCTGGACCCCCGTCCTCGCCCACATCGCCCGCCTCAGCGCCGGCTCCCGAGTGCCCTACTGCATCACGCCCCACGGCATGCTCACACCCTGGAGCCTCGGCCAGAAGCCCACCAAGAAGAGCATCGCCCTCTCTCTCCTCTGGCGCCGCATCGTCAACCGCGCCGCGTTCCTCCAGGCTTTGAACCGCGACGAAGCGGCCGGCATGACGCCCCTGGCGATCACCGCGCCCACCGTCGTCATCCCCAATGGAATTTTCCTCGACGAGTTCGCCGACCTTCCCGCCCCCGGGACGTTCCGCGCGAAGCATCCCGAACTCGGCGGCGATCCCTACGTGCTCTTCCTGAGCCGGCTACACCCCGGCAAGGGCCTGGACCTCCTCGCCTCCGCGTTCTCAACCGTTCTTAAGTCAACGCCGACCGCCCGCCTCGTCGTCGTCGGGCCTGATTACGGCGCCCGGGCCCCCCTCGAACGACAACTTCAAGAGCTTCAAATCGCGCAACGCGTACACCTCCTCGGGCCCCTGTACAGCGCCGATAAGCTCGCCGCCCTCCGCGACGCTGCCTGCTTCTGCCTCCCCAGCCGGCACGAAGGCTTCTCAATTGCGATCACCGAGGCCCTCGCCGTCGGCGTCCCCTGCGTTGTCAGCGCCGATTGCCACTTCCCGGATGTCGCCGAGGGCGCTGGCCGCGTCACCAGCCTCAACCCAGACGACATCGCCGCGGCCCTCGTCGAAATCCTGAACGATCCGCCATTGGCCGCCCGGATGGGTGAGGCCGGCGCAGCACTCGTACGCGAGCGCTTCACCTGGCCACGCGTCGCCGAACAGTCGCTCGAGGCATACCGGCAAGCCCTTTCCGGCATCGCTCCCGTCGTGTAGCCACGTCAGCAACCCGCAAACCACGCGTCGAGGAACACAAGCAGGTCGAACACATCCACGCCCTCAGCACCGTCGCGCTCGGCTCGTGCTGAAGCCGAGAACCACTGGTCGAGGTACGCAAGCAGATCCATCACATCGGCGACCTGATCCCGGTTGATGTCCGCCGGGCAGTTGGCGATAACGGCGCGCAGGTACACAAGGCGATCCGGCGGGACCGGCTCAAGGGGCGGATTGCCGAACGGCAGGCCGAGCGTGTGCCGCATGGTGTCCCTCGCCAGGTAGTATCCATCGGCGTAGCTCATGTGGATTGGATCGCGGTACAGATCGGACAGATCCGAGTACGGAGCGATGCCGGCCTCAATGTCGTGGTAGATTTGGTCGAGGACGCCGATGGCGTCGTTGATGATGATCGAGCGGCCGGGGTGCAGGGTGAGCAGTTCGGCACGCAACGCTTCGAAGTACTCCGGGGAGTGATTCATCAGCGAGTCCCCGCCCGGCCAGCCGCCGTGATAGGTCTCCTCAAACGTTGCCGCATGCGTCCAGCCGGTGTGAATGACGACAGTCGCGCTGGGCTGCATGTCCATCCACTCGGAGATAACCGCAGCGTCCTGCGCCAGCGTCGTGCCGAAGAAGGGCTGCACGCTGAGCCAGTCATAGGTATGCGCCGCCAGGCCGGTGGGCCAATGGCTGGGCACGCAGGGATCGCCAGGGTTGTCGTGGATGTACTGGAGATTCTTGTTGCAATCGATGTGGTAGCCGACCGGGCTGCCCAGGTGCCAGACCGACAGGTCGTAGGTAAGGGAGTTGCCGATCAGGTAAATGGAGTCGCCGCGGACCGATGGGACGACGACGATGCTGGCGGCCAGCGCGGCCGCGATGGTGACGGATCGGAGCATGGGGGTTCCTCCTGCTTCAAGTGTGCCACGCCGCCTGGACGTGTCAACCCAGGGAAACCCCTAAACAAGGCTCACTCGGCCTTCGGTACGGCCTTTGTCATTCGGCACACCATCGCCAGCAGCGCCTTCGGATTTCGAATCCGACGCCGCTTGGCGGCCAGCACATGGAAGATCACCTTCGTCGGTCCGGGGAAATAGCCAATCGGTCCCTTCGCCTCCAGGTACACGTACTGCGGTGCGTCAAACCCCAGTCTCCTGGCACACGCATCGATCCGGCGCTCGCTATTGAAACGATACTGAACCGGGTAGTGATACGACTCCAACTCTTCCTGGCTCTGGGTCAATCGCAACAACAGTTCATCTACGCGTATCCGCTTTGCCAGCGTCCCGATACGTGTGAAGTAGTGGCGACCATTCGGCGTGAGGAAGACATACGCCCCACCCGGCTTGAGACACCGATGCACCGCAGCCATGAAGCGCTCCGGGTTCACCACGTGCTCCATCACCATCGCTGAATACACAAGATCGAAGTGGTTTGCCGGAAGATCGGCATCTTCCATCAGGCTCCATCGATGATGATCAAAGAGCCCATCCGGAGGGTGCTGATTCGGGTCCGGCTCAAGCCCCCAGTAATCCGACACGAACTCCCGAATCGCCCATTGATACTCCTGCCGCAGCCCGATCCCGTGCCCGCACCCCACGTCCAGCACGGCAACGCCCCCCTCCCGCCCTCCGCGCTTCTGACACTCCTTCATCACCAGGCGCGTGAACACACGCCAGTCCTGCGATGTCTTTTCGAAGTTATACCGCTCCCCCAGTTCCTCAAAGGAAAGGTCGTCGTGCGGCGCACGCGGGTCGGGAAGCGACATGTCGAGTTCTGGCGCCATAAGTTAGGTTGCTCTCCTCAGGACTGCTTCGTCACCGCTCTAATGCCTGCCTCAATCCCGTCCACCATCGCCCGCACGTTGTACTTCTCCGCCACGGTTCGCAGTGCTCCATCTGATAGCTGGGCGCGCACCCCAACATCGCCGATCACTGCGCCAATCTTCCGAGCCAGGTCGTCGGCATCACCCGCGGCGTAAAGCAAACCGTTCACGCCATCCTCCACCGCGTCAATCTCCGGCCCCTGCCGCGCCGCATCGTCCGTCGTCACCACCGGCAGCCCGTACCCCATCGCGTGCAGCACGCTGAGGCCGACAGAGTTTGGAAAGCAGAATGCCGTCGCGCTTAGGTAGTATGGCGCGAGCTCCTCCTCATCGTACAACGCCCCAGCAAACTCTACATGCTCTGCCAGGCCCAGCTCCTGTGAAAGCTCCTTCAAACGCGGCACATCCGGGCCGGCTCCAACGAGAGCTACACGCAGGTCGGGATGGTTAGCTCGCAACTTCGCCGCCGCACGAAGGAGTAGATCTACACGCCGCTCCGGCCCCAGTCTCGACACGAACAGTAACACCGGACCTTGCTCGAACCCGTGCTCGACCTGAAACCGACTCAGGCGCTCTGGGTCCTGACGCCATACCGCGGCGGCCTCGCGCGCTGGTTCAAGGTCCAGGCTGTTCGGGGCCACGAACACCCGTGCTGCATCAAAGCCCGCTTCAACAAGCCGTTTCGCCTCGCGGAAGCTGTACAACATGACGCCGTCGGCCTGCTTCGCAACCCATCGCCGTACGCGCGTCTTCGCTCCCGTATCCGATTTGGAGAAGCCGTGCCCCCAGACGATCGTCCGTACTCCCCGTCGCCGGGCGCGACGAAGAGCCGGCACCAACGACAGATAGTGCACGTCCCAGGACAACACCGCCACGTCCGCTCTTCCATCGCACGCCTGCATCATTGCCGGATGCCAGTAGAGCGGGTGGCCCCCGATTGCACATCGCTTCAACGGCACCAACCGCCCGGTGAAACCCGCCGGGTCGACATTCGGCACCTCCGGCAACTCCCCGTAGAGAACGGTCAGCTCGATCGCCGTCCGACTCGCCAGTTCGCGGAACACGGGCACGCGGTACTTCGGCAAGGAGGGCTGCTGCACGTAAACCTGAGTCATGGTGTCCATCGGCCAAAAACCGCCCCGCGCAACTCTAGACCGTTCAACAAGATGCGTTGCGACGCTCGCCCGTCCGAGAACTCCGCCCGGCGAGAACCTGTACCAGTCCCAACGTTCTTCCAATTCGGCCGCCGCGCCAGCCGTGCCCACCACACTCGGCTTTGTGTCGATAAACCGGTAGGATTGACCGGGTCACGAAGGATGGAGAACCCGATGATGTTCTGTAACTGGCTCGCCTGCGCTGCCGCCACGCTCGCTGTGGCCGGCGCAGACACCTCTCCGCCCGGCTCGCAACCCGATGAGTCAAACGCCCCCGTGGCAGTCGTCTCGCAGCCCGGCCGGCCTCGAATCACCATCGCCTTTTCGCCGCATCACCTGCCGGCCACCACGGCGCCCGCCAGTGCCAGGCTCTTACACTCCGCGGAGGGCTCCCTGACGTCCGGAGCCCCGTCGCCGGTCACAGGGCCTCGAACGACAAGGCTCCCCTCTCTGAGGGTTCATCAAAGGCTTCCATCACGCGCTGGCGCCGCGACTCAGCGTGGCGCCAGCGTCCCTATCCCAGCCACGGCGACCCCGACACGGCAGCGGGTTGTCGCATCGGCCGTTCCCGATCAGCCTCCGGGCGAGCGCCCGAGAGTCGTCGCTGGCGGCTGGGCGCCCCAGGAGCCGTTCACAGTTCATGCTGACATCCAGTCGTATGTTCATGAACTGCGCGGCAGCATCCCTGTCCACCTTGGCAATGCCCCCATCCAGCGTGATGTCTATCTCATCACCGACGGCTACGGCCTCTACCCCAAGGCCGGCCCGCACATGATCGCCATGGATCCGAGCTATACCCGTCGGCACCTGGCCAAGCTGCGCCACGACATTGACTGGCACGTGCCCAAGGACACGCCCGTCCTCTGTGTGCTCGACTGGGAGTCCTGGTGGCCCGTCTGGGAGCGGAACGAGGATGAGCCCAGTTCCGCGGGCCACGATGCCGCAGATCTGGACTTCAAGAGCGACTGGCGCGACTACATCCGTCAACACCGTCCCCGCTTGATCGAGGGCCTCACTCCCGAAGAGCAGGAACGTGTTTTCAAGCAGACTTTCGAGGCCGAGGCCCAGAAGTTCTTCCTGGCCACGCTCGCCGAGTGCAAGCGCATCCGCCCCCAGGCCACCTGGGGCGTTTACGCCCTGCCGTTCCGCTCCTATTGGGACTACCGCGACGAAGAGAAGGCCGCCACGCTGCGCGAGCACAACGACGACCTGGCGTGGCTCTGGCCGGTCGTGGACTTCATTGCGCCCAGCATCTACTGCTTCTACAAATCCTGCGAGTCCGGGTGTGAGAACACACCAGCCGAAGACCGCGCCTACATCGAGGCGAACCTCGCTGAAGCGCTCCGGGTCGCCGACGGCAAGCCCGTCTACGCCTACATCTGGGGCAAGTACCACTCCTCAAACCCCACGTACGGTTCACAGTTCCTCAACGAGGTCAATCTGACCAATCGTTTCCAGATCCCCTTTGAAATGGGTCTGGACGGTGTCATCCTCTTTGAACTGATCCGGACCGATGCCGAGGCGCGCGAGTTCGAGACCTATTTCAACCAGAGCATCGTCCCCGAGATCGACCGCGTTCTCACCGCCCCGCGATGACTCCGGCTTACGCGGGCTGAAGGGCCGGCTGCACAGCCGTTCCCTCGCTGTAGGCCTCCAAGTCCGCTTCGGCGTTGGCCTGCTGGCGAATCAGCACGCACACGCGCGCCGCCAGCATGAACAGCCAGAAGGGCTCCGGCATCAGGGCGAAGGAGCCCTGCTTGAGCATCAGCAGCAGCGAATATCCGCAGAACGCCCACAGCGCCACGAGCGTGGCGCGCCTGGACGGGTCCTCACGCACGACCCCCCAGGCGGTGCGGCAATGACGATACAGCCCTACGCAGATCGCCGCGAACAAAAGCACCCCGACCAGCCCATGCTCCCCGATCAACTGAATGATCAGGTTGTGCGGGTAGCTGTTGAGCTCCCCCTCCATGCCGGTCGCCGCGGCGGACGCTGCCGTCCCAAGTCCAATGAAGAAGGAGTATGGGTGAGAGGGCATTTGACCCAGCAGCGAGAGCCAGACGTACGTGCGGGCGGCGATCCCCTCGTTGAACTGCGCCGAACTCCACCGATCCGCCGTCGACTCCCCCAGGAACAGTGACACCGTCACCATGACGAGGCCGCCGAGCAGCGCCAACCCGAACGCGGTCGCAAGGAAGTGATTCAGGTTGCGGACCTGTTTCGCGAAGGGATAAAGGCCAACGATGACGACAACCGCGCCGAGGAACTGACCACGGGCCGTGATGAGCGCCAGGCCCAGGCCCAGCACGACCAGCGCCGGGCGTACCACGCTCGTCAACCCGATCCGCTTCGTGCCGTGCAGGGCCGCGGCAATCGCCACCAGCCCGGCCATCTTCCCCAACTCCAGCGTGTTCCCGTACGCATGATCACCAACCAGGTACGGAGAAAAGATGACCAGACGGCTCCGATAGATCATCGTCGTCGGGTTCAACAGCGCAACGACGAGCAGGAACGTCCCCATGAGCGCCACGGCACGCATGGCCTTCCCGACGTCCTCTAGCGACGACGGCAGCAGCGGCGCCAGCACCAGCAGCAGCAGCCAGTACGGCAGACTGCTCGAAACGCCGTCAAAGGCCGTGATGCGGCTCAAGGAGTACAGGACGCTCACCCCCACCGCCGCGTAGAGCGTCAGCGTGAGCACACTCACGGAGTTGAGCGCTCCGGCAAGCACAAACCCTTGGTCCCGCACCAGCCGCCACCCCAAGGCCCCCAGCACCGTGACAATCACAATGTAGTTGAACAGCGCGGGATACCGTGCGAAGTGTGGCATCGACGCCTGCAGCAACTGCTCCAGCGGGAACATCAACAGGACCAGCGCCAACGCAAGGTGCGGCCGAAACACCGCAACCAGCACGTATGGCACGAGCACCGCCAGGATGAGCAGGCCAATCGGCGACAAGGAACTTCCAACGATAACAGGTGACTGTTTGGGACGATCCCCACTAGGATCATCGGCTAACGCGGCGTATCAATCCGCGTCCGCGACGGTACGCCACCCGTGCTCGATCCGTTCGCCGAAGGATTTTACCGGTTCCCCCGCTTTCCCTTGCCGGCGCCAACCTCTGTATCAAAATCTGAACCGTGGCGAATCGCCACTGGTCCTGAACTACGAAATACCGTACTTTTTCCAAAAACTACGATATATCGTAATCGAAAGTACGACATATCACCATTTTCACCCCCGCGCACCAGGCCCGCACGCCAAAAAGTACGATATTTCGTACTTTCCCCCTGAAAGGCCCCCCGTGACCCACCTCCAGTCCCTCGCCTCACGCATCGAGAAGAACGACGCCAAGGTCTGCATCTTGGGGCTTGGCTACGTCGGGCTACCACTGCTTGTGGCCTTTCACGACGCCGGCCTCCCCGTCCTCGGCTTCGACGTCGACCCCGAAAAGCCCGAGCTCCTCAAGCAGGGCATCAACTACCTCCCCCATCTAGGTGGCGATCTCTGCAAGCCCCTCCAGAATTCCCCCCGGTTTGAGGCATTTTCTGACCCCTCGCGGCTCCAGGAGGCTGACGTTCACATCATCTGCGTCCCCACCCCGTTGGGGGTGCACGATGAACCCGACCTCTCCTACGTCATCAACACCGCCGAACTTATCGGTAAGTCCTTTCGCCCCGGGCAGTTAGTCATCCTTGAATCCACCACCTACCCTGGCACGACGCGCGAGGAGCTTCTTCCTGCCCTTGTCGCCGCGGCGGTCGGAGCCGGGCGCGAGGTCCCCACCATGGGGGAGAACCTTTTCGTCGCCTTCTCCCCTGAGCGCGAGGACCCGGGCCGGAAGTCCCATAACACGAAGTCCATCCCCAAGCTCGTCGGGGGCCTCGACCCGGCTTCCACCGATCTGGCCACCACCCTCTATCGCAAAGCGATCGCCCAGGTCCACCCCGTCCGAAGCGCGGAAGTCGCTGAAGCGGCGAAACTTATGGAGAACATCTTCCGCGCGGTCAATATCGCCCTCGCCAACGAGATGAAGGTCGTCCTCGACGCCCTCGGGATCAATGTCTGGGAGGTCGTGGACGCCGCGGCGACCAAGCCGTTCGGCTTCATGCCCTTCTACCCAGGCCCCGGTTTGGGGGGGCATTGCATCCCGATCGACCCCTTCTATCTGAGCTGGAAAGCGCGGGAAGTCGGTGTCAGCGCGCGGTTTATTGAGTTGGCCGGCCAGGTCAACACCTCGATGCCCGCCTACGTGATCTCCCGCCTGACCGAGGCCCTCAACCGGGCGGGGAAGGCGGTCAGCCGCAGCCGCGTCCTGGTGCTGGGCCTCAGCTACAAGCCTGACATCGCCGACACCCGCGAAAGCCCCAGCTTCGAACTCATCGAGCACCTTCTGGAGATGGGCGCCGCCGTCGACTATGCCGACCCCCACGTCCCCAAGACCAAGCCGATGCGCAAGTACGACCTCGGCATGGAGAGCGTGAAGCTGACGCCGGATTCGATCGCCCGGTACGACTGCGTGCTGATCTCCACCAACCACGGGACCTTTGACTACGGCATGATTGCACAGCACGCCCAGCTCGTGGTGGACACGCGCAACGCGATGCGGGAGTTTGAGGGACAGATGGGCGCACGGCTGGTGCGGGCGTAGCAGCGCCGGCCGCCGCGGAGCGAACCAACGTAGAAGTCACGAAGCCGCAAGGGCTTGCGGCGCGCTGCACAATGCGCCACTGCCCCTACGATCGAGGGGGGCTTGTGGTGCTGGAGGAACGACCGTGTCTTCGGACGCCGATTCTCGATCTGCGCAGAAGGCGATGGACGCCTTCGGCGGCCTCCCCTGGCCGCTGTCGCCTCGAGCGGCCTTTGCATTTGGCGGCGGGGTCGCGGGCCGGGGGCGCGGCGGGGATTCTGAAGCCCGAAGCCTCGGGGCCGAGGGGGTGATTTCGGACGATGCGCTGGCAGAGCGGGTGAAGGAGCTGGCGTGCCTGTACGAGGTCGCCGCGGCGTTTGTGGAGCACCGGACATCGCTGGAAGCGTGTTTTCGCCGGATCGTGGGGATTCTGCCGCGGGCCTGCCGGTTCCCCGGGAATGCCGAGGCGGCGCTGGCGCTGGACGGGACGCGTGAGCAGACGGAGGGGTTTGCGTCGGCAAGCTATCACCTGCGTGCGCCGATCGTGATTGCGGGGCGTGATCGTGGCGAGGCGGCGCTGGCGTATCGGGACGCCGGGGTGCCTTCGGCGGCGGAGGGGCCGTTTCTGGCCGAGGAGCGGTCGCTGCTGGAGACGGTTGCGCGGCAGATCGCCGTATTTGTGGAGAGCGTGGAGGCGGAGCAGCGGCGCGCGGCGGCGGAGGTGCAGTTGCGGCATGCCGATCGGCTGGCGTCGATCGGCCAGCTTGCGGCGGGGGTGGCGCATGAACTGAATGAGCCGCTGGCGAGCATTCTGGGGTTTGCGCAGCTCTCGCAGAAGGTGGAAGGGGTGCCGGAGCAGGTGCGCGCGGATCTGGAACGGATCGTGCAGGCGAGCCTGCACGGGCGCGAGATCATCCGCAAGCTGCTGGTCTTTGCGCGGCAGAAGCCGGCGGCGAAACGGCGCGTCGAGATCAACGCGCTCGTGGAAGAGGCGATGTTCCTGCTGGAGGCGGGATGCGAGAACCCGGGGATTCGCTTCACTCGCGACCTCGGCGAGGGTTTGCCGGCGTTTGAGGCGGACCCCGTGCAGATGCGGCAGGTGGTGACAAACCTGGTGATCAACGCGATTCACGCGATTTCGGACCGGGGGGAGGTCGTGGTGCGAACGGGCGTGGAGGATGGCGCGGTGGTGCTGGTGGTGGAGGACACGGGGGAGGGGATGTCGCCGGAGGTGGCGCAGCACGCGTTTGACCCGTTCTTCACGACCAAGGATGTCGGGCAGGGGACCGGACTGGGACTGGCGGTGGTGCAGGGCATCGTGCTTGGGCACGGCGGCGTCATCGATGTCAAGACGCGTCCTGGCAGGGGCACGCGCTTTACAGTGCGACTGCCGCTCGCCGGTGCAATGGAAGGGAGCGGGGCGGTGCAGACGGCTTCGTTGCCGGCGAGCGAAGGAGCGGGGTGATGGAGCCGGCGGCGCAGCCCGAGCAGATCCTGGTGGTGGATGACTCTGCATCCACGCGCGAGATCCTGGAACGGAACCTGCGCGCCGAGGGATACGAGGTGTTCTCGGCGGACTCGGTCGCCGCGGCGATCGCGCTGCTGGAGGAACGGGAGTTTGATCTGGTCATCACCGACCTGCGGATGCCCGGCGCGGATGGGATGGAGCTGGTGCGTCACGTGCGCGACCATTTCCGATTCACCGGCATCATCATGGTGACGGGATATGCGACGGTGGGCGGGGCGGTCTCGGCGATGCGCGAGGGGGTTGAGGATTATCTGGCCAAGCCGTTTTCGGATGAGGAACTGTGGCACGCGGTGCGTTCGGCGCTGGACAAGGTGCGGCGACGGCGGCACCTGGAGGGGACGGGCCCCGTTGATGCGCCGCACGGCATGATCGGCGAGTCGAGCGCGATGAAGCGGGTGTACCGGCTGATTGCCCGCGCGGCCGAGGCCGATGTGCCGGTGCTCATCTCGGGCGAGAGCGGGACGGGCAAGGAGCTTGCCGCGCGGGCGATTCATGAGAAGGGGAAGCGGCGATCGGGTCCGTTTGTGCCGGTGAACTGCGCTGCGATCCCGGAGAACCTGATCGAGAGCGAGCTCTTCGGGCATGCGCGCGGGGCGTTCACCGGCGCGGACCGGGCCAGGCGCGGCCACTTTGTCGCGGCGGACGGGGGAACGTTGTTCCTCGACGAGGTGGCGGAGTTGTCTCCGATTGCACAAGCCAAGCTGCTGCGCGTGCTGCAGGACAAGCACGTGCAGGCGGTGGGCGCGGATACGGCACGCAAGGTGGATGTGCGGATCATCGCGGCGACGAACAAGAACCTGGAAGAGCTGGCGCGGAAGGGCGTCTTTCGTCAGGACTTGTTCTTCCGCCTGCACGTGCTCCCGATCGAACTGCCGCCGTTGCGGGAGCGCGGGGAGGACGTGGTGCTGCTCCTGCGACACTTCGTGTCCGCCGCGGCGGGGGCGGCCAATGCGCCGGAGCCGACCATCACGGATGCGGCCCTGGAGGCGCTGCGGAAGTACGCGTGGCCGGGGAACGTGCGGGAACTGCAGAACCTTGCCCAACGGCTGGTGATTTTGGCGGATGCGGGCGTGATCGACACCGTGGACCTGCCGGCCGTGATGCGGTATACCGCGCGGGCGGAGCGGCCGGAGACGTCGCCCCTGCGACCGTTGAAGGAGGTCGAACTGGAGCACATCCGCGCTGTTCTGGCCCACGCGGGGGGAAACAAGACGAAGGCCGCCGCGATTCTGGGGATCGACCGGAAGTCGCTTCGTGAGAAGCTGAAGGCGGCGGACGCGGAGGAGCAAGGGGAGGCGGCCGCAAGCTAGCCGTTGGCGGGGGGCGGGCGTGCGGGGATGGCTCAGAGGGGCTGGGGTGGGGCCTTTTCCCCGGTGGGGCGAAACGCCCCGGTCCAAAACATCCGTCCTTTACCTGCAAAACGCCGCAGGCCGTTGCAGTGCGGGATCGCCGCAGTGGCACGCGGGTTGCCATGGGGTGTGGTGAACGGTTTGACTTTCGCCACTTCTGGAGACATCGACTCATGAGGACGAACGGATCGGCGACGCTTACACAGCCCCCGAGCGCTCCGCAGGCGGCTCCGGCCGCTGAGGTCAAGGCCAAGGGGGGTCATCCCAAGCTTTTCCGGCGCGTGCAGGACCAGATCAACGCCGCGGCGGATTCCATTAATCTGTCGGCCGAGGTTCGTGCGATCCTCGCGCGGCCGATGTGCGAGTTGACGGTGACGTTCCCCGTGCGGATGGACGACGGCCGCGTGGAGATGTTCACGGGCTACCGCGTGCAGCACAACAATGCGCTCGGGCCGTATAAAGGCGGCATCCGCTACCACCCCGATGTGACACTGGACGAAGTCCGCGCTCTGGCGGCATGGATGACCATCAAGTGCGCACTCGTCGACATTCCCTTTGGCGGCGGCAAGGGCGGCGTGGAACTCGATCCTTCCAAGCTGAGCCGGCCCGAACTGCAGCGCCTGACTCGTCGGTTCGTGTATGCGCTGGGAACGAACATCGGGCCGGAGTACGACGTGCCCGCGCCGGACGTGAACACGGATGCGCGCACGATGGCGTGGATCGTGGACACGTACGCCGCGACGCTCCCCCCGCATGACCGCCACCGCGCGCTCGGCGTGGTGACGGGTAAGCCGGTCTCCTCCGGCGGATCCGTGGGTCGCGAGAAGGCGACCGGGCAGGGCGTGGTGGATCTTGTCACGATGTGGGCGCGCGACCAGCGCTGCAACGTGAGCGACCTGTCGTACACCGTGCAGGGGTTCGGCAAGGTGGGCGCCTGGGCCGCCCGCATCCTCAAGGACCGCGGCGCGAAGCTCATGGCGGTGCAGGATGTGACCGGCTCGATCCGAGCCGCGGATCCTTCCACCGGCCTGGACGCCGATGCGCTGGCCGAGCACGTGCGCGAGACAGGCGGCGTTCGCGGCTTTGCGGGCGCTGAAACGATCACGAACGAAGAGTTCTTCAAGACGCCGGCGGATGTATTTATCCCCGCGGCGATGGAGAACCAGATCACGGCGGAGACCGCACCGCTGCTGCAGGTGCGGCTGGTGGCCGAGGGCGCCAACGGCCCGACGACGCCGGAAGGCGATGCGATTCTGCAGGAGCGCGGGATTGCCGTGCTGCCGGACATCCTGGCCAACGCCGGCGGCGTCATTGTCAGCTACTTCGAGTGGCTGCAGAACCGCGGCGGCGCTGCATGGGGAGCGCAGGAGGTCGATGACCGGCTGCGCGCCATCCTCGCCGCCGCATACGGGCGCGTGAAAGGTCTCGCGCTCTCGCGTGAACTGGACTGGCGCACCGCCGCGTACGCGGTGGCGCTGAAGCGGCTGGAAGTCATGTACGCTGACAGGGGGATCTTCCCGTGAGTAGAGAACAAGGCAAGACGGTGATGCAGGAAGCAAACGGCCGCACGATTCACGTCACCGCCGCGGACATGGAGCGCCTGCGCGGACTGGTGCGGAGCGTCCGCGGCGAGGATGAACGGGATCGCCCGTACCTGGCGGTGCTGGCGGCTGAACTCGAACAGGCCACGATTATGCCGCCGGAGGCGGTGCCCCCGGACGTGGTGACGATGAACTCGCGGATCAAGCTGCGCGACGGACGCCAGAAGTGGACCATGACGCTGGTCTTCCCCGAGGATGCCGACCCGGAAGAGGGGCAGATCTCGGTGATGGCGCCGCTGGGCGCGGCGATCCTCGGCTGCCGCGTGGGACAGCGGGTGCAGTTCCGCGTGCCGAACGGCCAGATGCGGTCGTGCGAGATCCTGAGCATTCTCTACCAGCCGGAGGCGGCGGGGGATGTACCCGCGTAACGCCGGCCTGGTGAGACTGGTTTGCCCGTGACGAGGGGACGCCGCGGCGGCGGCTTCGGACCGCCGCCCGTTGTCCGCCGCCGCCCCCCTCTCTTCTTCGATCTTCCGTCGGACTTCAAGGGTGTTCCTCTCATCTTCTGGAGCCGTTGTCGTTACCACCATGCAGCGAGTCATCATCGCCGGTTTCGGACCTGTCGGGCGCACGCTCGCCGACGAGCTGATCCAGCGCGACGTTCCGATTACCATCCTGGACACGAACCCCGAGACGATCCGGACGCAGCAGTCTTTGGGGCATACGGCCGTACTTGGCGATGCGACAAATCCGACGGCGCTCCAGGCCGCTGGAATCGACAAGGCCTCGGCACTGGCGATCACAATCCCGGACGGGGCCGCGGCGGTGGACGCGTGTGCGGCGGCCCGGGCGCTGGCGCCGGACCTGTACATCATTGTTCGGACGAATCATTTGAGCGAGGGAATCCGCGCCCTGCAGCAAGGGGCAAGCAGCGTGACGGTGGAGGAGATCGCCGCCGCCGAGGCGCTGGCCAAGACGCTGCGGGAGCGGCTGGACGCCGATGGTGCAGAAGCGGCCTCGGCACATGGAGGGGCTTGACGTGCACACAACTGCGTGGATAAGCCGCGCGTGGTCGCGGTGGGCGCCATCGGGTCAACCGTGGCGCGGGACGGCGTCGGCGGGTTCGCTGGTGAACGAGCGGGACCGCGATCTGCTCTACAGTGCCGTCTCCTTCTCGGCCAGTGTGCCGGATCATCTTCGCACGCTGATGCGCTTCCTGGCTGAGGCGCGGGCCGTTCGGCCGGAACAGATCCCGGCGGACCTGGTCACGATGAACTCGATCGTCCGGCTTCGACAGTCGGATGGCGGCGCGCCGCTGGCCGTCGAACTGGTCTATCCCTTCGATGCGGACACCAAGCCGCTGGCGCGGAGCATCACTGCGCCGCTCGGGGCGGCCTTGTTCGGCCGGCGGATCGGCGACTCGATTACGTGGACGACGCCCGCCGGACCGGCAAGCGCAACGGTCGATGCGCTGGAGTATCAGCCGGAGCGTGAGGGTGATTACCACCGCTGAGCGCGGAGGCGCAGGGGCGTAACGTCCGGATTGGATGACACGCCATGGCGCCGCGGCGTCGGGCGATGCGCCAGCGGTGCTGCCGCAATCATTCACATGCGCCCGGCGAGCCCGGACACGCGGCGGGGTCACCGCTGAACCAGCAGTTCAAGTACGCGAGCAGGCTCTCAAGCTGGCCGCCATTGTCGAACCAGAGGTTGAGGTACGCGAGCAGGTCGAAAACATTGACCGCGCCGCTCTGGTCGAGATCCGCATACGGCAGGCCGGTGTTGCCGCCGCCGTCAACGAATGGGCCCTGGATGTGGTTCGGGAAGTTGAGGCTGAAGGTGGAGCCCTGGATGGAGGCGGTGGTGTCGGTCCAGAGGGCGCCGCCGCAGCCGACGTTTTCGGTGAAAGTGGATTCATCGATCGCGACACTGGAGCCGCTGTTGTAAATAGCGCCGCCCCGGGCAGCGGCGTTGGAGAAAAAGTGGCTGGAGGCGATCTGCGTGGGCGAGTTGATCAGGTAGAAGGCCCCGCCCTCGCCTGCATCGTTCTCATGGAAGAAACTGGAACGGATGTTGATCTGGCTCTCGACCCCGCCGATGCCGCCTCCGCCGAAGTAATCGATTCCGGCGTTGTAATCGAACGTGCATTCCTCCACGGTCGCCGTCCCATGATCGACGGCAAGTCCTCCACCAATACCGCCTGACTGATTCTCCCGGAACACGGTGTGCGCGATATTGACCTCGTCGTAGACCACGAGGCCGCCTCCGGCGCCAGGACCAAAGGCCACGTTGGCTTCAAAGTAACACTGCTTGACCTCTCCGGTCCGCATGGCCATGCCGCCGCCGGACCCGGTGGGTGTGAGCGTGGCGGTGTTGCCGGTGAAGCTGGTGTGCTCGACGACGCCATTCTCGATGTACAACCCACCGCCCACACCTTCGCCGCCCCCGAGCGACCCGACATGGTTTCCCGTGAACTCGCAGTCGAGGACGTAGCCGAACGCCCCGGTGTGGCAGAGGCCGCCCCCAAACGCCCCGGAGTTCTCGCCGGCGAAGTTGTCGATGAAGATAGAGTTTGTAACCGTGAGTTGATCGGCGTCGCTGTACACACCGCCGCCTTGATTCGGACCGTTGGAGTCGATGCGGTTGCGGAGCACCTGGCAGCCCTCAAGGACCAGGTACGGACCGAAGTGACACAGGCCTCCGCCCTGATCGAAGTTATCCCAGAAGTTGTCGGTTGTGTTATCGCGGATGGTGGTCGCGATGACCGTCACGGCAGCTTCCTCGGCGTACACACCCGCCCCAAAGGTGGCACCAATGCCATCCCCAAAGCCCACGATGTTGCTGTCGATCTCGCAACCGATGATGGACGGCGCGCCACCATCGATGAAAATCCCCGCGCCCCAATTGTCGGCTTCGGGGCACCGTGTCTGATTGTCTGTGATCCGGCAGTTTACCAGCGTCGGACTCGCATCCACGATTCTCACCCCACCCGCCTCGCAGAGTCCGCGTGAGCCGGTAATGGTGACGTTCTCCAGGCGCGACTCGGTCGTCTCTGCGTTGACGAACTGCACGATCGAGGTCGTCAGGCCTGCACCGGACAGAACCGTCTGATCGCGCGTGCCGCCGCCGCGGACGGTGAGGGCCTTGCCCAGGAAGTTGATCGCTTCGTTGTACGTGCCGGGGCCGACGATGATCTCGTCGCACGGCTCGGCCGCGTTGATGGCGGCCTGGATCGTGGGGAAGTCGCCGCCGACGCTGCTGACGGTGATGGGCGCCCGCCGTTCGTGTGCGCCGAGATCGATCGTGAGCGAGAGGCCCGTGCCGCCATCGGGCGCGCCGGGGTCATTCACATCCCGCGGGCACCCGTGCATGTCGGATACCGCCCCCGCAAGCAGCGCGGCGGTGCCGTCGGCACGGTCCAGGCACGGGGACGCCGCGGCGAGACGCAGATCGCCGAAGTCGTCATCGGCTGTTCCCCAGAGGTTGTCGGCGCCCGGTGAAGGCGCGCGACGGAAGATCGGGTCAGCGTCGAAGTTGCCCGTGCCCGCGAAGCCACCCTCGATGAGGCAGTGCGTGACGGCAGGGGTGACGAAGTGGTAGATCTCCGGGGGCGTGTTGCCGGAGAGGATGGAGTTGGTCATCGTGAGCGGCAGGTCCACCTGGATGCCGCCGCGGGCGATGCGGCCGACGTTGGAGGTGATCGTGCAGTTGACGATGGTCGCGGAGGCCGGTTCCGGAGAGGTGTTGGCCATGAAGACAGCGCCGCCACGGTTGGCGGTGTTGCCGACGAACTCGCAGGTGATGATCGTCAGGTTGCCGCCATTGACGCGAAGGCCCCCGCCCTCGCTGCCAGCCGTGTTGCCGAGGAAGGCGCAGCCGCTGACTGCGACATCCGCGGCGTACGTGGAGAGCCCTGCGCCGCGGCCGGCCTGATTGTGCACGAAGCGGCAGTTTTCAAAGGTTGCGCCGGCCGCGCACGGCGTGAAATCGACGGTCTCGCCAATGACGTACGCGCCGCCGCCGAAGTCGCTCGTCGCGTTGGCTTCAAAGGTGCAGTTGCGAATCGTGGGGCTGCTGCAGCGGACGAGCAGGCCGCCTGCGCGACGGCTGGTGTACTCCGGCGCGCCCGCGCCGTTGGTGATGGTGAACCCTTCAATGAGGGTGGCGGAGGTTTCACCGCTGACGCAGCGGAGGACGACATTGTCGAGCCCCTCGCCGTCGATGAAGGTGACGTGCGGTCCGCGAAGGCTGCGAAGCGTGAGGGCCTTGCCGCGGAGGTTGACCGTTTCGTTGTAGCGTCCCGCCTCGACGAGAATGGTTGCGCCCGGCGCGGCGGCGTCGACCGCGGCCTGAATCGACTCGCCCGGCATGACGGTGACTTGTGCGGGAACGGGTGAGGAGAGCAGAAGGGCGGTAAGCGCGGCAGCGATCGACATCAGGGTGACACGCATGCAAAGCCTCCTGCTGTTGCAGCGAGTCTACTTTGCGAGGGTGTCGTCGCTATGAGAACATGCGTGCATCTGGAGAGGGTGGGAAGAGGCGTCCCTCAGAGAGGGTGGGTGCGCGATGGCGCGGCAATCGCGCATGGCGAGCCGCTCGGGGGCGCGGGCTGTGAGCCGAACGCGACGTGACGCGACAGGTCAGGGGCAGGGTGTGCCCGCGCTCGCGGGGAACCAGCAGTCGAGGAACGCCAGCAGGTCGAAGACGTCGATCATCGCGGGGTCATCGCCGGTGAGCTCCGCATCAGCGCTCTGGACGAACCAGCGATCCAGGTAGGCCAGCAGATCGTGAACATCGACGGCGTCGGCGTTGCCGTCCGTCTCGCAGGGGCACGTCTGCGTGCTGATCACTTCGCGCGAGGTGGTCACGAGGTAGAGCTGGGCCTCCGGGTCCTGCCCCTGCCCCGCCACGCGGATGTGGTACGTGCCTGCCTCGAGGACCAGGTCGGAGATGACCTCCGTCATGCCGGGCATCGCCGAGGCCGCTTCGGCGATGATCACCTGGCCGGTCTCATCGAGCACGCGCAGCGTGAGCTTCGACATGGCGCGGCTGTTGATGATCGTGCCGCGGCAGCAACTGCCGACGTTATCCGGACAGTCCTGCTCGGCCTCGTAGTAGCTTGTGCCGACGGGCGCAACGGCAATGACGACTGAGCTGGGCGTATCAAGCGTGAAGCGCAGCCAGTCTTCATCCCCCGGGCGCGAAATGCTGCGCGTGGAAGCATTGGCAACGCTGGGCGCGGGCGGAAGGCCGATGGAAGTGGTCGCCAGCGGCAGCTCACCGAGATCAACCGCCTGGGCGGGAGAGTTGTCCGGTTCGGCGATGTCGCCGTAGAAGTACTGCACGCCGCGGATGTCGTCGTGCTGCGGGCCGAAGTAGCTGGCCGTGATGAACGGCTCCATGATCTTCGTGTTCTGCACAGGGCAGACGTGGGCCAGGCCGATTCCGTGGCCGACCTCGTGCATGATGAGGTTCTGCAGGCTGCGAGGGGAGTTGAGCCATGTGTCCGGATCAAGCACCATGTCGCCGTGGTCCGGGTAGTAGTTGTACGCCAGCACGCTCGACGACCCGTCGATGCTGACTGCGGACATGCGGATGTCGCCGCGGACGCCGAGGACGCCGCGGTTGTTGGAGGACAGCGGCACCCCATCGTCGTTCGGCTCATAAATGAAGGTGATGCCGGACAGCGCGGCCCAGCGATTCATCGCCTCGTGGATGAGCGATTGCCACGCCTCGGACGACCCGTACGCGCCATCCAGATAGGCGTGCAGCGTGCTGGGGCCGCCGCTGGACCAGGTAGACGACGGCACGCTGGTGCCGTCCGGAACGAAGGAGTACGTGAGCGTGATCGGCGTTCCTTCGGGCCCGGTGGGGCCGTGGGCGGTGTTCTGCCAGCGATCAACGGGATTGGAGCGAGGCGCGACACCGTCCATCGCCGCGTAAAAGCGGGCCATGACCTCCGGGTCGGTGCCGGGGGCGAAGCAGAACGCCGCGGGCTCATCAGCGTCGAGCGCTACCCCCCAAGTCGGGCTGGGACCGGCGGGAAGCAGCGCCGGGGCGGGTCCGGCGGTGAGCGATGCGGGGGGGCATTGTGCCGCGGCCGCAGCCGCGCAGATCATGGGCAGGACGGAGGGAAGGTATGTCCGCAGAATGGTTGGCATGGCGAAATTTGGTCTCGTCAGGTATGAAAAACAAAAAAAACAGGTTGTGATCGCAATGGCCTGTTCGGCCATTCAGGGGCAGGGGTTGCCCGCACTGCCGGGGAACCAGCAATCCAGGAACGCCAGCAGGTCAAAAACGTCGACGCCCGCTGCGCCGTCGACATCCGCAGCGACCGAGCCGGCGAACCACTCATCCAGGTACGCAAGCAGGTCGAACACGTCGATCTGCGCCGCGTTGTTGTCGAACTCGCAGAGGCACTGGGCGACCGGATCGCACTCATCCGGCACGCCGTTGCCGTTGACGTCCGGCCGGATGTAGTTGGCGATGTCGCAGACGTCGACGATGTTGTTACCATTGCAGTCGAGCAGATCCGCACCGGCGACGGCGCGGATGACGTAGCGCGTGTCACCGGGCTGAATGTTTCCGTGCTGACCGATGTTGATCGAACCGACGGTGAACCAGGAACGATTGCCGACATTTGGGCTACCGTCATAGCTGATTGGGAACTCGCCCGTTTGCTGCTGTGCGCCGACGAAGAAGGAGTCGCCCACAGCGCCGACATCAACCGGGCCGAAAGTGAAACTGGTCGGGCCGCCGTTGAGCTGAACAACCGGTGAGGTCGCGATGGGGACCGCGTCGTGCGGCTGACCGTCGTTGTTGGGGTCATCCCAGATGACGAAGCGGATGGAGCCGCCGCTGCCGCCGACCACCGTGACCTGGAGCACCTGATCCGCGCCGGGCTCGACGTTGAACTGATTCATCCAGATGGCCTGAACGCCGGAGGAGAAGCCGAGCGTGCCGATCGGCCCGTTGTCGGCGCGATACTCACTGAAGCAATCGCAGTCGCACAGCGCCGGATACACGTTCGGCGAGACGTTCACCGTTACGGTCGCCGATGCCGAGTGTTCGCCATTGATGAGGTTATAGGTAAAGGTATCGGTGCCGGAGAAGTTCACATGCGGCGCGTAATCGATCATGTCACGGCCGTCCGGCCCCACGCCTCGCACGATGGTGATCGGAAAGCCCGCGTTGGACGTCGCCGACGAGAGCGAAAGGTCGCCGATCCGCACCGCGTCGCCATTGACACACACGACGTCATTCAAGAGCACGTCCAGAAGGTGGGCCGTGCCGCGAGGGATCGTCAGATTGTCATCGACGGCGCCGAAGGAGTCGAGCACGGGTGGAAACTGCGCGACGCAGGGGCGGCTGAGATTCGGTGTGATCTGCGCTATCGAGCAACTGCTGAACTGGTTAGGCTGGGTGGTACAGCCAAGGCAGACACCAGGGGACATGATGAACCCGCTCGATGGGCAGGGATTGCCGGAACCATCGTGGCCCGCACCCCAGTTGTGCCCCTTCTCGTGCGCGAGAATCACAGCGTTCGCGGCAAGATTCAGGCCATTCCATTGGTTCACGCCCGTCGCGGCCGCCTGGCAAACCGTCCCGACCCAGGCCAGCCCGACGGTCGCTCCGGCAAACTCGCGCCCGGAAGCCAGGTGCGCAAAGTCACGATCCGTGCCCGCCACCGGCGGCGTGGTGCCGACGTAACTGGTAAACGCGTCCAGCAGCGCGCCGGCATCAACACTGCCCGTTCCATCGTTCGGAATGGACCACGGGTCCGTCGCGGCAAACGTGCGAATGCCGATCAGCTCAACGCGCGTGCCGAGATTCGCCTCGTAGATATTCGAGACCATGTTCACCATCGCCTCGATGCGCGTCAGTTGGAACTGATGATGAATGGTCGAAAAGGCCCGGTCGGCGGTGATCTCGATGGTCACCAGGTGCGTCGGACAATCTGACACGCCGCGGGGAACGATCGGGCCCGTACCCGGGTCGACCGGCGCAGCCACGTCCTCCACGGCGCAGAACCAGTCCGACATGTCCAGATCGTCCGCGGCGTAGACAACCGTCTCGCCCGCATCGGCCGCCGGCAGCACATCCGCCAGCGACTGGGTCATCCACAAGCCATCGCCCGTGTCGATCCACGCGGCGAGCCGCCCCTCCACGAACCCTGCCGCGACGCGGCTGCCGGGGCGGCCGGCGATATCCCCGCGATACGTCGAAATGGGCCCTGCGTCGATCTCCCGCACGGCGCCGTCGCCGTCCACTTCCACCACGCGGAAGTCGTCCGCCCGGATCGAGTGCGGCGCGAGCCGCAGGGTGACCGGTTCGCCGCCGAGAACCAGATCGATGCTGACAGACCCGCCCGGCCCCTCCACGGGCGCGATCGGCTGGAGCGTGAAGTCCTTGAGCTTCAGCGACTCGGCGACCAAGCGCCGCTCGTCCTGGCTCAAATCGATCGCGGAGGCAGGAGCGGCGATCGCCGCGGCCGCCGCGAACGCCACGGAGGCGAGCAGATATACGGGATTCATCAGGTATGTCTCCGGAATTCCCCTAGCGCAACGGTCTCAGGATACCAGAACAAGATGCCAGTGCAAGCAATCCCCCGGGGGGAGCCCCAGCGAGCCCAGGGGTTTATCGGACCATCCCCCTGCCGCAGCGCCCGGCCATACCCTTCTGGCCAATGACCACCCTGACAACCACGCAGGAACGGGCCGTACGGCCGGTGATGGATCGACGCCTTGAGGTGACCGCGCGGGCGGACCTGCCGCGGACGGCCACCGGGGTCGAACCCCGTTTGGAGGCCGGCGAGGCCGAGCGGGCCCTCAACGCGGCGGTCCGAGCCCTCTTCCGTAAGCTGCGGCCCACCCCCGATGAGCGGGCCGGGGCGGGGACGGGGCGCGGCCTGCACTGGTGCGCCGAGCTGGAGGGCGACTCAATCCTCTCCAGCGAGTACCTGCTGATGAAGTGGATCCTCGGGCAGGAGACGGATCGGCCCGAGGCGGACCCGGGCCGCTTCCAACGGATCTGCAACCACATGCGGCTGGTGCATCGCGCCGACGGAACGTGGGGGCAGTACCCCGGCTCGCCGCCGGATGTGTCCGCCTGCGTGAAGGCGTACTTCTGCCTGAAGCTGTTCGGCGACGATGTGAACGCCCCGCACATGGTCCGGGCCCGCGACGCGATCCTCGAACTCGGGGGTGCGGAGACGATCAATACCTTCAGTATGTTCTACCTGGCCTGCCTGGGACAGGTCAGTTGGGACGCCTGCCCGGCGATTCCGCCCGAGATCGTGCTCCTGCCGCGGTGGTTCCCCTTCCACATGGACAAGGTGTCGGCGTGGACGCGAACGATGCTGTTGCCGCTGGCAATTTGTTCGGCGCTGCGCCCGGTGCGCGAGCTGCCGCCGGAGATGGGCATCGATGAGCTGTTCATCGACAAACGAGCCAGAACGCGGCTGAACCAGGATTGGGACCGTAAGGACCCCGCAGGCTGGAAGAACTTCTTCCTCGCCTGTGACCGCTTCCTCAAGGTGGTCCAGCGACACGGCCTGTCACCGCTGCGCGAGCGGGCGCTGCGTGAGTCGGAGCGCTGGCTGCTGTCGCGCATGACGCCGGAGACGACCGAAGGACTCGGCGCGATCTTCCCGCCGATGGTCTACATCCAGATCGCGTTCAAGAAGATGGGGTACGAGCGCTCGCACCCGGTAATCGTCGAAGCGGAGCGCCAGCTCGACGCCTTCATCGTCGATGAGCCGAATGAGGACCCGAGGCTGGACCATGTCCGCCTGCAGCCGTGCTTCAGCCCGGTCTGGGACACGGGCATTTCACTTTACGCCCTGACGGAAGCGGGACTGACCGTCGCGGACGATGAGCGCATCGGGCAGGTGTGCGACTGGCTGCTCGACAGGCAGGTGCGCATCACCGGCGACTGGGTGCGCAACCTGCTGCCGGAAGACCAGGGGATCCGCCTCGGACAGGACGCCGCGGCGTGGGCGTTTGAGTACCGCAACGACTGGTACCCGGACGTGGACGACACGGCGATGATCGCCAAGGCGCTCTGGAAGGCGGCCGGCGGAGCTGCCGCCGATGGCAAGCAGGAGCGGAACCGGCTCTATCGCGAAACCGCCGCCAAGGCGCGACGGTGGGTGCTGGCGATGCAGAACGAGGACGGCGGCTGGGCGGCCTTTGACCGCACGAAGGACCGGCCCTGGATGGAACTCGTCCCCTTCGCCGACCACAACGCCATGCAGGACCCATCCTGCTCCGACATCACCGGTCGCAACATCGAAAGCCTGATTACGTGCGGCCTTTCGCCGGACCACCCGGCGATCTCACGCGCCGTGGCGTACCTGCTCAACACGCAGGAACCGGAAGGATGCTGGTTCGGCCGCTGGGGTGTGAACTACATCTACGGCACGTGGCAGGCAATGGGCGGGCTGTGGTGGGCGATCACCGGCGGAAGAGAGGACAAGGAGCGCATCGGCCGCGTGCGCGCCTTTGAGCCGATGCGCCGTGCCGCGGCCTGGATCAAGAGCGTGCAGAACGAGGATGGCGGCTTCGGCGAGAGTGCCAACTCGTACCTGGACCCGGCGCTCAAAGGCCGCGGCCCAAGCACCGCCAGCCAGACCGCCTGGGGGCTGATGTGCCTCCTTTACATGTGCGATCGCGACGATCCGGCCGTGCAGCGCGCGGTCAAGTGGCTCTGCGATAACCAACTCCGCGAAGACAAGCCCGCATTCACCCCGGCACAAACCACCAGCGGCGCGGAGGTCCACGGCAGCCAGGACCTCAGCCCGATCGACTGGGTGCGTGAGTATCAAGGCGGCTTCTGCGAACACGTCTTCACAGGGACGGGGTTCCCGAAGGTGTTTTACCTGCGTTACAACATGTACCGGCATTACTTCCCGGTGATGGCGCTGGGGCGGTACGTGCGCGGGGTCTCAGCAGCCTCGAAGACGGGGCCCGCAGGGTCGGTCCACTCCGCGGACTAAGATCCGCCGATGGCCAAGCGCCAAGCCCAGCCCGACCTTACCGCGGCAACGCCGATCGTCATTCTGCACGGCAAGGAGCGCTTTCTGCAGGATGTCTACATGCGCCGACTCCGCGACCTGCTCATCGAGGCGCATGGGCAGGATGGCGTGGACACCGTGCGCTTTGACGGCGGCTCGGCCACTCCGGCCGACATTCTCGACGAGGCCCGCTCCTTCGGCCTCATGCAGCAGCACAAGCTCATCATCGTCGACAACGCCGACCAACTGCTCAAGGCCGATGACGACGCCAGGCCGGCCCGCGGACACGTCACGCCGCGGCAGGCGATGGAGCATTACGCCGAGCAGCCGTCGGACTCCGCGACGCTCGTGCTCCGTGCGGATACATGGCGGCCGGGGAACCTGGATAAGAAGGTCGCCGCGGCAGGGGGGGCCGTGATCAAGTGCGAGCCGCCCTCACCCGGCGAGGCCATCGCCTGGGCCAAGGCCCGCTGCAAGAAGCGCCACGGGGCGACGATCGAGAACGACGCCGCGGCGATGCTGGTCGATTTCGTCGGGGCGGACCTCGGCCGGTTGGACATGGAACTGGCCAAGCTGGCCATGCTTGATCCAGGTGCGCCGATTACCGCGGCCCAGGTGCGCGAAATGACGGGGCAGACGCGCGAAGAAGCCTTCTGGTCGATTCAGGAGGCTCTGCTCAGCGGCCGCGCCTCGGACTCGATCGGCCAGCTTCGCGACCTCATCGAGATTTCACGCCACGATCCGATCGCGATCGGCTGGTCGTACTCCGACCTGGCCCGCAAGCTGCACGGCGCATCATGGGGCATGCGGCAGGGGATGAACCCCGGCGCTCTGATGAAGGCGCTCAAGCTGTGGGGCCCCAGCGGCGAGACGATTCTGAGCGGCGGCCGGCGCCTGACCCCGTCGCAGGCCCGCGACCTCCTGCGCGCCTGCGTGGAGGCGGACCGCGGCGCGAAGAGCGGCCTCGGCGATCCGCGGCGGACACTCGAGCGCTTGAGCGTGCGGTTCGCTGAGGCGCTGGGGCAGCGGGGTTGATGGCATCCGTTCGGATGGGCGGCCTGTTTGCGCATTCTCCACGTCTCAACCCGGCTGATCCTCGGCGGCTCGCAGGAGAACACCGTCCTCTCCTGTGAGGGCCAGGCGCGCAACGGTCATGATGTTCACCTGGCCTTCGGGCCGATCTACGGCCCCGAGGGCTCGCTGCTCGAGCGCGTCGAAGCATTCCGCACCGTCGATGACCGCGCCATCACCACGCACGTTGTGCCCTACCTCGTGCGCGACATCAGCCCTCTGGCCGACTTGCGCTGTCACTTCACACTCGTGCGGCTCTACCACCGCCTGCGCCCGGACGTCATCCACACGCACTCCTCCAAGGCAGGCATTCTCGGTCGCATCGCGGCGTGGCGCTACCTCAGGGCCGCCGTGCGCGAGCGCGGACGTGACGCCGCGCCCGCCATCATCCACACCGTCCATGGCTCCCCCTTCCATGCGTACCAGTCCAGCGCAAAGAACGCGGCATACATCGCCGCCGAGCGCCTCGCCGCGCGGCGCTGCCATGCGATCGTTTCCGTCTGCGATGCCATGACGAAGCAGTACCTCGAGGCCGGCATCGGCCGTCCGGAGCAGTACACGACCGTCTACTCCGGCATGGAGACCGAGCCGTACCTCTCCCCCGCCGCCGGCGAGACCCGCCGGGACGTTCGCGCCCGCCTCGGCTTTACCGATGATCACTTCGTCATCGGCACCGTCGCGCGCCTTGCCGAACTCAAGGGCCACGACGACCTGATCGACGCCCTCGCCGACGATCTCAAGGCGAATCGGCACTGGCACCTGCTCTGGGTGGGCGACGGCTGGTGGCGGCAGCGTCTCACGCAGCGACTCGACGCACTCGGCCTCACGCACGGGCCGAACGCCACTTCCGGCGCACAGGTCATCCTCACCGGCCTCGTCCCGCCGCAGCAGGTGCCCGGCCTGATGCGCGCCATGGATGTTCTCGCGCACCCGTCTTATCGCGAGGGCCTGCCGCGAACCGTCCCGCAGGCCCTGCTCGCGGGCACGCCCGTTGTCGCCTACGACCTGGACGGCGCGCCTGAAGTCGTCGTGAACCAAACCACCGGCCTGCTGGTACAACCCGGCGATGTGCGAGGGTTGCGAGAAGCTTTGGAATGGATGCATGCTCATCCTGCCGAACGTCGCGCGATGGCCGAGCGCGGCCGCGAAGCCTGCCGCGAGCGCTTCAGCGCGGCAACAATGGTCGATGCGCTGGAGACGGTCTACACCCGAGCGCTCGCGCAGGCGCGCTCCACGACTGAGTGAACGCGCTGTCGCCGCCACGCTCGCTGGCTGGATCCCGCTTCTTCCCGGAGCCGCGGCCCTCCTTGCCCCTTCCGAGCCCGCCGCGGCACAACTGCTCAACCTGGACCGCGGCCGCCCTCCCCAGCCCGGCGAGGGCAAGGCGCTGCTTACGCTCGCTGAATCGCTCGCGCGTGATGTGCAACGCCTTGAAGCGTCGTTGAAGCGCTCCGAGCCGGACGCCCTCGCACGCGACGCCGCGGAGTTCCGTCTCGCCGTACGCCGCCTGGCCATCGCGCTGATTGAACATGCCGAGCAGATCGGCGAGCCGGCCAGTCCTCACGCGCTCGCCGCCATGCGAATCGCCGCCAGCCTGGAAGCCCTCGATGCCCTGCCCGAGCGTGCCGCCGCCCCGGCGGACGGCGATGGCAGCGATGCTGCAGCACATCTCCGGTTCGCCTGCGCGCGCTTTGCCGAGGAGATCGGCAGCGCACCGCGCCTGCCCGCTGATCCCGCGCTTCTCGATGAGTACCTGCGCGATCGTTTCGCCATGATCGTTCAGCTTCAGTCCGAACGGCTCCGCACCGTCCCCTGGTGCGCCGATCCGCTCACGTGCGGGTGGCCCGCGCCCTTGGATCACGATCGCACAACCGAAGCAGGCGACCTCTGGCCCGCGTTCGAACTCATGCGGGCCTCTTCCGCCATCGATCCGCGCACGATCGCCCGCCTCGAAGCCTTCGATGAACTGCTGCAGGAGGCCGAAGACTGGTGGATCCACCAGCGCACCGCGGCAGCGCTGCGCCGCTGCCTCATCGACGCAGCCGCCATCCTGCGTCCGCCGCCCGATGCCCTCCCCGAGAGCGCACACACCAAGCTTGTTCACCGTTTCGCCATCGCCGCCGAGGACTTCACCGACAAGGCCACCCGCACGACCGCTCGTGCCGACCTTGAAACGCTCGCACGCTTCGCCGCCTTGCTTCAGCAGGCCGACCAACTGCAGCTCACACGCTCTCAGGCCGAGACCGTGCGCGACACGTTCGTCTCCCTGGCCGAAGCCGTCGCGGCAGGCGCAAGCGGCGCTCCAGCCCGCCTGCGCAACACTGAAACAGCAGTCGTCCTCCTGGCCCGCCTCGCGTCCGCCGGCAGTGAACGCGACCTCGCGCGCGAGCTTCGACCCGGCTGGCGCATCCTCACCGAAGACGCCGCGCGCACGCACGATGCCCTCCTTGCCGCGCTGCCCCGCCTTGCCGCCGCGCCGAACGCGATGACCGACCCGGCGCTCGCGGCGATTGTCGCCTCCCACCGCCGCGCACTCGACGACCTCACCGCCCTCCAAACCATCAGCCACTGGCTCGGCACCTGGCTCCAGCAGCCCGCCACAACTTCCCCCTTTCTTCCCAACGCACCCGGCGGACCTGCGACAAACCCGCAGGACGGCCAGGCCGCCCGCCGCCTCGCCGCGGCACGCGTCCTCAGTCTCTGCCAATCGCTCGGACGCGAACGGGAGAAATCCGACGCACTCACCGCGCTCCGCGCCTTCGCCGCCGACCTGCGCGACCTTGGCGAGGTACCCCTAGAAGCGCAACTGCCGCGGCGGCGGCCGGATCTGCACCATCTGACCGGCGGGCGCGCCGAAGACCTCGCCCGCCACATCGACGCCACCCGAACCGGCTGGCTTTTCGCCTGGGCCACCGCCGGCAGCGGACGCGACACGGGTGATGACCCCGCCGCACTCGCCGCGCACCTCCGCGCACTCCACGCGCTCACCACTGCGCTTGCCGACGCCGCGGCCCTGCTCGACTTGCGCGCAGCGGCCGGCGGCGGCGGCCCCGTCCCGCGCGCCGAGGCAAGTTTCGGTCTCCTCGGCTTCAGCGGCGCGGCGGCGAGCCGAGCCGTCACAATCCGCCTGAGCGACGAAGCCGGCTCGGCCCTTCCACAGTTCACCGCCGCGGCGATCGAGGGCCGGGATGGCCTGCCCGAACGGCTGGCGGTCTACGCGCGCGAGCACCAGGCCCACGCTCTGATCGCGCGCCTTCACCGCGCCTGCGCAGCCAGCGGCCTCGTCTACTGCCCACCGTACGTGCTCGCCGCCACGCCGCGCCCCCTCTGGAGCGGCGCCTGGCTCGGCCACCGCGAGGCCGACCTGGCCGCCATCAGCCGCTACCTCGAGGAATACGCCCACGCTGCGGCGGAAGGTGAGAACACGTTCGCTCGGCAACTGCTCGACTACGTCAACATCCGCGCCGGCGAACTGCTGGATGAACTGCCCCCGCCCGGCGCCGTCCAGTAGCAACGCAACGCGTCACGCGCCCGGCACTTACTTCGACCCGGCGAGCCGGCGCACGGTCATGTCGAATGTCCGCACCATGTTCGCGTGCATTCCGTACACAACCGCCAGCCACCCCGCCGCGAAGACCACCGCGCCGATCGCCAGCGCGATCCGCGCCGCCGGCAAGCCCCCGTCCTGGTTCAGCGTGCTGAACATGGCCCCTTCCGCCTGCGTCGCCGCAAACACAACCACGGCCGGGTTCATCCCCGCCAGCGCCGGACCGAGCATGGGGATGTCCGCGCCCGCCTTCCACGCGCACAGCCCGACAATGCCGCCGATCACCCCCACCATTCCCACCGTCGCCACCACCGCGCCGATGGAGCCCTTGCTGCCAAGCGAACGGGATAACCCCACCATCACGCAGAAGGCGAGGAAGGGAATCGCCACCACCGCCGCCACAAGTCCCGCCTCCGGCAGCACGGCCGGCACACTGACGGTCCGCATCGGTCCGCCGCCGACCGTCGTCAGACGATGCGCGATGTTCACGCTGTTCTCCCCCGGTCCGCCAAGCACGCCCAGGTTGACCAGCCCGACATACAGCCCCGCAATCAGAAGCGTGCCCAGCGGCACCGCCACCATCGGCAGCAGGTACGCAATGAGCCCGCGAAGCTTGCCGTACAGGTAGTCGCCCTGCGTGATCGGCGTCGTCAGCAGCAGGTCGAGCGTCCCGTCCTCGCGCTCCTTGGCGATCGCCGTGGCCGCCATGTTGAGCGCGACGAGCGTGATCACCGCCATCTCCCCCACAACCGTGTAGTACACGAGCTTGCGGTAGGTGTCGGTCGGCATGCTGCCGCCGTGGTAGTACAGCACGATCCCCAGCCCGAAGAGCCCGCCAAGCGCGATGAACGACCACCGGGCGGCGATGCGGCCCAGCGTCGCGTTCCTCGCCGCGGCCTCACGCCAGGCGATCGAGTTGTTCCAGACATTGCGGGCCGGACGCACCTCCGCATCCTTGCCGCCAAGGCCGAAAATGCGCCGGTACCAGGGCACCCCGCTGCCGCGGGCCGTGGTGAACTGCATCAGTCCCCCCAGCCGGACGGTCACGGCGGACGCCACCATGAGAAACACGCTGATCCCGGCGCTGAGAAGGCACCACGTCAGCGCCGGCCGCCCGAGAAACCAGCGTGCCGCCCCCGTGAGCGCCTCCGGCTCCTGGTGCGGATAGCTCGTCGGGCTCAGCAGCGAATAGAGCGCCAGAAAGGGATTGATCGCCGTCATCCACGTGACCTGACCGTTGCCCACGATCCGGTCCGCCGCGATCGTCACAGCCAGATAGCTGATCACCGCCACGTAGAACGCAAAGACTGCGCGCTTCCCGACCAGTCGGCTCACCGACAGCGCAATCGCGATCGTTCCCACCAGCAGCGTCGCGCACGCCGCGATGAGGTAACTCAGAAAGATCGACGCCCCGGGCACCCCCCCGAAATACTGCGTCAGCGCAAACAGCGGCAGCGATGAAAACAGCAGCGCGAGGATGAAGAACAACCGCCCGAACAGGTTGCCCAGCACGATCTGCGTCGCGCTCAGTGGTGTGGTCAAAAGGATGTCCCACGTCTTCGGGTCCGCTTCCTGCGCGATCGCCCCCGCCATGAACACCGGCGCCAGCAGACAGATCAACGCGATCTGCACGTACGCGATGAACGTAAACGCCCCCGCCGCCGCGCGTGACATCTCCGTATAGCTCAACCCCGCCATGCCGCTGGAACGGACAAGCAGGTAATACAGCAGCACGACGATGAGGACGCCGAGGTAGATGGAACGGATGTACAGGTGGCGCGTCCGCCTCGATCCGCCATGCACCAGGCGGACGGCGATCGGGTTCGTCGGCCCAAGCCGCAGCAGCCATCGCAACAGCACCGGCATGACGCGATGGTAGCACAAACTGGCGCCCGGCGCAGCCCATGGACACCCAATAGGGCCCACGCCAGGACAAAAGAAGACCCGAGCGCTTCCACGCCCGGGTCTCATCAAATCAACTCAAAGAAACCGAAACTCAGCGACGACGACGCACCGCCACCAGGCCGCCGAGGCCCAGCAGGGCCAGCGAGCCGGGGGTCGGGATGAACTGCAGCGTGAAGGTGCCGTCAACGACGTTCCCGGAGCTGTAGTACTCCTGAGTGTCGAGCCCGGAGAACCCGTGGTACGAAGCCACGGAGATGTACACGATGCCGTCGGCCGGCACGACACCCTCCAGCAGCGAAAGGCCCTGCCCGCCGCCGCCGTCGTCATCGCGACCAAGGAGCATGCCGCTGCTGTCCCACGCGGCGATGACCGTGTCATCGGGGAAGAACTGCGCACCCGTAAATGAGGCAGCGATCGTCTCAGCGCTGAAGTTGCCGCCGGGAGTCAGACCGGTGAAGGCCCACCACTGGCCGTTGATGCCCGCCGAGAGCAGTTCGACCTCGTAGACCGTCAGGTCGTAATAACCCTCAGTTGACGCACCGGAGCCGGTGCCGTCGTATGCGCTGTCTGACCAGTGAGACACGTGCATGTCCAGAACACCGTCGCCTGGCACCGTTCCCGTCACACGAGAGAAAAGCCCGAGGCCGCTGGTGTCATCGTTCTCGCCGATCACGGACGTGTCAGACCTGCGAACGCGCAGGCGCGTGTCCAGGCTCGTCAGGCCGTTCGTCGGTGCCGACGTCTCCGCGCGGAAGGTTGAGCCGGCGGTCGCATTGACCATGTAGTGGTTGGCCGTGTTCGCCGCGCGGAATTGGTCAATGGCCGAGAAGATCATAACTTCGTCGCCGAAGACATCGGTGGCCAGCGAGCCGTTCACCGTCGCCGCACCGTTCACAACCGTCGCGCTGCCGAAATCAATGCCCTGACCCATCGCCACACCCGCCAGCCCCATGGCCGCGCCCGCAGCCACTATCGTCGCAACTCGTCTCATCTGAGATCTCCCTCTTCAACGAAGAAAACAACTTTCTCGCCCGAACGCCACACACGCCGCGGGCCCTACCGGATCTCGCGCCGGCACACAGAAACGTGCATCCGCGGAACAGAAGCCCCGGATGCACAACCAGACTGAATAAGCAGGGGGAGTCGCAACAGCCCGGAATCGGGCCCCCGCGACCGTGTCTCTCCATCCTCCTGCGCGGCGAACAGACCGCCAGCGTTTCAAAATAACCCATTCGGATACCACGATCAAGGGGAATCTCCCGCGAGAGCCAACTTCCAGGGGATCCCAGAGCCTTCTCGGGCCGCACGTCGGCTTATCAGACCCTCTTGCGAGCCGGCCACGCGGCCTCGCCGGATTGCGCCGCCCCATCGAATCACCCGGCCGCCCCCCTTGACCTGGCGGCTTGCATAAGCCCCGCTCCCGGCGATACTTCGGGGCAGGTCCGGCCGGTTTCGCAGACGCTGGCCGGGACCAGGAGGCACACAGGAAAAGACATGCACAACCCCACCCTGCTCGCCCTCACCCTCTCCGCAGCCCTCACCCTCCCCGCGGCAGCCCAGGCCCAGATTACCCTTCAGGGCCTCGGCGGCGCCATCCCGGACGACACCCCCGCAGGCCTCTCTCTGCCCATCGCGGTTGAGGACGCATTCGCCGTCACCGGCGTCGAGGTCTCAATTATCTGGCCCCAGACCGCCACCTTCGGCCACACCGTCCGCGACGGCCACACCTGGGCCGGCGATCTCGTCGCCACCCTCACCTACGACGACGGCACCGGCCTGGAGGGCAGCCTCCGCACCATCACCCTCTTCGACCGCCTCGGCAAGACCAGCCCGGTCTCCGGCCACGGCTACTCCGCCGATCTCACGGGGACCTACACCTTCGCCGACGGTGGAAACGACCTCTGGGCCTCCGCGGCCATCGCCACCGCCCTCGCCGGCTCCATCCCCCAAGGCGCCTACCAGCCCGCGGCGAACCTCTTCAACTTCACCGCCGCCTCGTCCACCCCGGTCTCCCTGAGAGACACCTTCGCCGGCGTCTCCTCACAAGGAACATGGACGCTCACCATCGCCGACATGGCGGGCGGCGAGATCGGCCAGGTCGAAGGGTGGACGCTCACCCTCATCCCCGCCCCGGGTCCCGTCGCCCTGATCGGCCTGAGCGCCCTGACGCTCATCTCCCGTCGCCGGCGCTGACCCCGTTGGACGGTCGCCGGACCGCCCTCCACCTCAATGTGGATCGTGTTGGACGCGACGGCTCACGCGCGAGGCCGAAGCGGGCGATCGCTCAATCACGCATCGCCAACCTTCCGTCTGCTCGTAACTTAGATGCAGGGGTCGCCCATCTAAGCGGTGCGGCAGCATTCATAACACAAGCCGAACACGCCGGATCGCGCCGTCCGACACCCGGGCCAGCGACCGCTCTCCGCCCGCGCGCAGTACGCCGTCGATCTGGAAGCGCGTCGAGGGGTCGGCCACGCGCACGGTCAAGACGCCCGCGCGAAGTCCGACGATCGCCGTCCGCTCCGCAAGCGCCGGCGGGAGCACTGCTGCCCAGGCGCCCGCCGCCCCGCCCACCTTGCGCCGCTGCTTCTTCAACTCCGTTATAAGCGCCTCAACTGGCTGCGCCAGCGGCGCTTCGCGGCCAGGGCGCACCCGGTACTCACGCAGCCGTTCAATGTCATGTCGCTCGGCGGGCGGAAGCATCTCGCTCAAGTCTACGCCGCGGCGGGCTTGTAAACACATCTTCTATGAAGCGTTCGCCCACTCCGAACCGATGTTGCTCTCAGTTGACAGTCCATCTAACATCTGAATGTTCGTGACCACGATGTCTTCTGTCGCGATGTTCGGACAATCCTGCGCCGCATCGCTTCTTCGCACCGGGCCGTTCCGTTGAGCGCCGCCCATCATCAGCAAGGAAAGGAAGATTTGCAAATGGCCAAGCGTAGAAAAAAGAAGTCATCGAGAAAGACAGCTCGCGCCGGCGCCGGCACCGTCCGCCGCGGCCGGGGCCGCCCGTCAGCGCTCTCCATCGCCAGCATGATGGAAATCAAGGCTGAGATCGGCCGCCGAGTCAACATGCTCGAGCAGCGCCGCGAAGAGCTGGCCGCGGAGCTCAACCAGATTGACTCCGACATCGCCGAGTTGCAGGGCTTCTCCGCCAGCAACGGCGCCGGCGGCGGCGCCCGCAAGGCTCACCCCGCCGCGGGCCGCGGCCGCCCGGCTGCTTCCTCCGCCGCCGCGCCCAGGGGCGCTCGCGGCCGCCGCCGCGCCCGCAACGGCCAGAGCCTCGCCGACGCGCTCAAGGACGTCCTCACCGGCACCACCATGAGCGTCACCGAGATGGCCGATGCCGTTCAGAAGGCCGGCTACAAGACCAAGAGCGCTGGCAACTTCCGCACCATCGTCAACCAGACGCTCATCCGCGACCCCAAGACCTTCAAGCGCGTCGGCCGCGGCCAGTACACCGTCAAGGGCTGACCCCTCGACGCCGTCTCCGCTTCCCATCACGGCCTGGCCGCACCAGCGGCCGGGCCGTTCTTATGCGCTCGGTCGCAACCGCCGCATTCACTATCATCCCCCATGCCGCAAACCACCCCCGCCATCAGCCGCGACGACCTCGCCCGGCGCATCGCCGACCTCGCCCTCCTCCGAGGCGAGTTCACCCTCCGCTCCGGGCGTAAGAGTTCCTATTACCTCGACAAGTACCTCTTCTCAACACGCCCGGACGTTCTGGCCGACATCGGCAAGCTCTTCGCCGAACGCATCCGCGACGTCGCCGGCGACGAGGTCGACCGCCTTGCAGGCGCTGAACTCGGCGGCATCCCCCTCGTCACCGTCGCCAGCATCGAGACCGGCCTCCCCTGCCTGTTCATCCGCAACGCGAAAAAGGACTACGGCACCGCCAAACAGATGGAAGGCCGACTCGAACGAGGCGACCGCGTCATCTTCGTCGAAGACGTCGCCACCACCGGAGGGCAAGCGCTCGAAGCCGTGAACGTCCTGCGCGAAGCGGGCGCGACCGTCCTCGCCGTCATCGCCACCATCGACCGGCAGGAAGGCGCTCGCGAAAGCATCGAGGCCGCCGGCCTCCGCTTCGAGTCGCTTTTTACCAAGCGCGATCTCGGCGTCGACGAGTAGCCGGGCGCTTCACGCCGTCACGTCGCCGCAATCACATAAACCAGCACGAACGCGCCGATCACCAGCCCCGCCGTCACCACGACCCACACCGGCGGCCCCTTCGGCTCTCCGCTGAACGCGTGACCGCAGTGCGGGCAGAGCTCCGCCTCGTCGTACACCTCGCGCCCGCACTCCGGACACTTGCGCGTCGCGTCTCCGAACTGCTCCAGGTCAGCCTCGCTCGGTCCTTCGTCGTGGTGCATCGTCGCCGGGTTCCGCTGCGCCTCGCCACGCCGGACAACCTCACCGGACCGCGGCGGACGTCGAATCGCTCCCCGCGTTGGATCGGGCCGGGAGTCGTCCATCACCAACGATAGCCACCCCCCACTTTACACCCCGAGTCGTCAACACCGGAAGCTTCGGCGTTGCCCTCAAAACTGCTGTGAGGCTCCCCCCCTACATCTTCCACACGCCCACGACCACCAACCCCAGCGCCAGCCAGCACGCCAGCGCCAGCCCCCACCGCTCCAGCCGCGGCAGCTTCGCCACCACCATCGCGTAGTTGATCCACTTCCCGATCACCATCGCCAGCGCCGCCGCGGGCAGCAGCATGAACGCAAACACGAACAGCGACATCGGCGTCTCGCGATACTCCGGCTCCAACCACAGCACGCCCTTCACCGGCAGCACGAGGCTTGCGATCATCGCGAGCCCCAGCCCCACCAGCCCCGTCACGAAAGGCGCCGTCAGCCACACCATCCGTCCGCGCCGGATCGCCGCGATCGTCAGCGCCGTTCCGCACTCCGGACACACCGCCGACTCCAGCCCGAACAGGTCATACCCGCACGTTGGACACGCCGCATCGTGGTCCAGCAGGTACAGCCGGATGCGTTCATCCTCAGATAGGGGCCCCGGCTGTCGCAGAACTTCATCTCCGGCGCGCCGCTCCCGCGCAACCTCGCGCGCTGGGCGCACGGATGCCGGCCGTCGTGACCGCGCCCGCGGGTGATACCGCGCATGCAGCGCCCGGCCGATCCGGCGCGTCAAACGCATCGTCCAGGTCGTCGGCGCGGCCGTCACATCGCGCAGCGTCAGCAGCCGCGCACACCCCGGACACCGCGGCGAACACTCCGCTGAAACCTCACGATTGCAGTGCCGACACCACGCTCGCGTGTCGAGCAGATACAGCCGCAGACGCTCCGCCTCATCCACAGGCCGGGGCTGCTGCGCCTCCGCGAAGCGTGCGCCGTGTGCCCGCCCCGCACCCGCTCGTCCCCCCGCGCGCGATGATTCCGGACCCGGCCTCATGCGCGCAGGTATATCGGCCGCAACCACCTCCGGTTGCGAAGATCCAGCGCAGAACCCGTCCTACCTCAAACTGATCGGCCCGGCCTCACCGCCGCCGCCTGCTCGCAACACCGAGCCCCGCGAGCGCCAGCGCCGCCACACCTGCCGGAGCGGGAACCGGCGTGTAGTCGATCACCAACTGCGGCCGCCCTTCCTCGAGGAAGAACTCGCTCGACGTAAACCGCTTGGCCGTCTGCAGCGTCGTCTCATCACCGAGCAGAATCCATCCGAAGTTGCCCGCCGTCCCGTCCACCCACGCCTGAACATCCGCAACCATCCCGGGGCTCGACCAGAAGTAGAAGTCGGGCTGGTCCACCACCGTGGAGGCGCTCGGCGAAGCGACGAAGTCCCCGCCGGGAGTCGCCCAGGTCTCGGTGTTGTAGAACGTGTGCAGCCACGTCGCATCGCCGGGCTGTGCCTGGGCCCCCATCCCCCCACCGACCGATCCCGCCGCGCCCCAATCCGCCGTGACCCGATGCGCCGTCAGCGTCGCCGGCCCGGAGCTCGTCTGCGCCATGTTCAACCGCAGCGACACGCTGTTGATCGTCGATCCGGCCGGAATCGACGACACATCGAAGGCCAGCAGCCCGCGGCGGATGTTCGCCGTCCGCCCCGTCTGCCCGACATAAAGGCTGTCCGAGGCCCCTCCCGCCAGGTCCCCCGTCGGGCTCTCGTAGATCGTCGTGTCACGCATCGCCCCCGTCTCCATGACATCACCGGCCGCAGACAGCGACATCGCCCCACCAGCCGCGGCGACAAGAGCAATCCGAAACAGACGCATACGACCCTCCAGACGCAGGGAAACCCCACAATTCTCACGAAACGAAGTTCAGCAGCCCGCGGCCGAGAGAGCAGCCGCCGCGCAGAACCTCAGAGTAACCCGAAAACAGGGGGCAAGCAACCTCATCGGGGGCTCAATCCGGCAGACTTCCCCACGCACCCAGCCCTCACCCCACCCAGCCTACCGCCAGCCGCCCGAACCCCCCATCTTCTCACCCCCCACTCCATCACCCGTCCCCCTCCTGCAGCACGATCACATCCCCCGGATCCACCGTGATCCGCACCGCCGGCGCCTCCGCCCGCAGCAGCCGCGGATCAGGGTTCAGCTCCGCCACCCGCAGGTCCGTGTGCCCCGGCGCCTCCACGTGATGGTGCGCGATCTCCCCCAGGTACGTCGTCTGCGTAATCCGGCCCTCCAGCACATTCACTGGACCGCCGGCTTCAAGCCGGCTCCCCCCCTCTCGATCCTCTCCGCCCCGCGCCCCCCCGCCTGTCGCCCCCTCCACCCGCAGCGCCTCCGGCCGCAGGCAGCACAGCACTTCGCGCACCCCGCCCGCCAGTTCCCCAACGTTCCGATGCGTTGACACAAGGTCCCCCGCCGGCGTCTCGATGACCGCCCGCCCACCGTCGATCGTCCGCACCAGCCCCGGCACCATGTTCGCCTCGCCCAGGAACTCCGCCACAAACCGGTCCGCCGGGTTGCGGTACAGATCCGCCGGACCGCCGATCTGCACGACCTTCCCCGCCCGCATCACGGCGATCCGGTCCGCCATCGAGAGCGCTTCCTTCTGATCGTGCGTCACGTAGATCGTCGTGATGCCGTTCGGCGATCCCGGCAGCGGCGTCTTGCAGATGCGCCGGATCTCGCTGCGCAGTTCAATCCGCAACCGCGCATCCAGGTTCGAAAGCGGCTCGTCCAGCAGCAGCACATCCGGCCGCACCACCAGCGCGCGAGCCAGCGCCACGCGCTGCTGCTGGCCCCCAGAAAGCTGCGTCGGCTTCCGGTCGGCATACTGCCCCATGTGAACGGCGTCCAGCGCCTCCTTCACACGCGCGGCACGCTCCTCCCCCCCCACTTTGCGCACGTTCAATCCGAATGCCACGTTCTGCGCCACCGTCATGTGCGGCCACAGCGCGTACGACTGAAACACCATTCCCGTGTTCCGCTTGTTCGGCGGCGCATGCGTCACATCACGCTCGCCGAACCGCAAAAACCCTGTCGAAGGATCCATGAACCCCGCGATCATCCGCAACAGCGTCGTCTTCCCGCACCCTGAGGGGCCGAGCAGAAAGAACAACTCCCCCTCCGGAATGTGCAGATCCACCCCATCCACAGCCCGAGCCGCCCCAGCTCCGGCCCCGAACACCTTCGAGATATTCGTCAGCGTAATCGACGTAGCCATCAGGCCCCAAGCGTAGCCCCGTACCACAGGCGTCCCGCCTGGTGACCCACCGTGGCACAGGCGTCTCGTCTGTGACCCAACGTCCCTTACCACAGACGCCGCGCCTGCGCCTCGAACGCCCCCGGCACCTCGTCCCGCCCGACGAACAGAAAAAAGGAGACCCGCACCACGCGGCACGGGCCTCCTCGGGGCACACAGAAGAAAGACCGGATCAGATCCGTCTCAGCAGGGCTCGCCCGCCGAGGCCGGGAACCAGCAGTCCAGGAAAGACAGCAGGTCAAATACGTCAACGCCGCCCGCGCCATCCAGCTCCGCCGCGGCGTCCCCAGCAAACCACAAGTCCAGGTACGCCAGCAGGTCGAAGACGTCGACTTGCGCGGCGTTCCCGTCCATCTCACACGCGCACTGCGGCGGCAGCGTCCCGGTGAACGTCCCGATCTGGAAGGCGTTGACATCAGCCGCGACGTGCGAGAAGCTGAACCCGCCCGCCCCATCTGCCGCCGCCACATACACACCGTCGGCCGCGGTGAACAAGTAGTTGCCGTTCTCCAGCAGCACCGCTCCGCGTGGCATCACGCCGAAGAGGCCGGTGCCCAACGCACCGGTGCTAATGAACGTTCGAATCGTGCCGTCAGCATTGTAGTGGTACACCCCCTGAACCTCCGGCTGGCTGAAGTTGAGATAGTTCACGGTAATCACGCTGTTGTCCGGCTGCACAACGATCTGCTGTGGCCAGTCCAGGTCCGTCGCGAAATCACTCACGTAGTTGCCGAGCTGGTCGAACAACTCCAACGCGCCATTCTGCGTGCTCCCGGCGATGAACCCGCCTTGGTAGTACTCGATGTCGTACGCGCCGAGCGTGTAGATGACCCCCACTTCCACCCCGTCCAGAGTGTAAATGCCGGACCCCGGGTCGATCGCCACGAGTGCGTTCGTCCCGTTCGTGCTGATGCCGTAGGGCTGCGCGTCGCCAGTGGAAAAGCGACCGATGAGGTTGCCCTGCTGGTCCAGTCGGAGAATCCCCCTGAACCCCTCGGAGTACCACTGCCCGGAGATCCAGATCTCGTCCCCAAGCATCTCCACCGCCTGCGGCTGGCTTGGCATTGACCAGCTCCCGTCGCTCGGCGGAGTAATCCAGTTCGGGTCGATCAGCGATCCGTCGACTGCGCTGAACAGCATGATCCGGTCTTCGCGGTTGTCCAGGATCATCAACTGCCCTGACGCCGCGCTCGCTCCCGCGATCACCGCCGCGGCCGACGCCACACACCGCATTGCACCTGCTTTGAAACGTGCCATTCGCCTTCTCCTGCTGGGTGTTCACGTGATGCCGCTGCCTCCCGCGGCAACGGCCAATGCCTGCTCGCTCCTGGCGGACCACCTGATCCGAAGACGGCGCTTGGAGTGCGCGCCGGAAGAAACTTCACCCAAGATACTTGTTTCGCGCCAGATGTCAAGGTATTTTCTTCGCACGGTGCTGGAATCATTTTGTTTGTAATCTGAACGGTCGACACGCCGTCCGCGGGACCCGATATGCTCCACAACATGGGACGAACCAGCGTCGCCGAACCCAAGGTCTTCTCAGCACAGGCGAGCGAGATCCTCCTCGAGGTCCGCACTGCCGTGTGCCAGGTGCTCGCCGCGTGTGGCGTCTCTCCGCAGACCGTCCAGCGCTCCTACCGCCGCCTCCACATCGATAAGAAGCTCGCCTGGCGTCTCGGAAAGGTGCTCCGTGACGACCCCTACGCCGCGGCGAGGCACATGCCCAGCGCCGTCGCCATGCGGGCCTTCTTTGAGAACGCCCGCGCGGAGTTCGTCCCCGTCCCGCTCATCGAGCGGGCCCGCGAAGCGATCGAGCGCTTCGAGAAGTTCGCTGACACCCACGCCCAGAGCCGACGCGAGTTCGACCTCATGCTCGCGGCCCACGCCGCCTCAAACCCTGAGGAAACCGACGTCGTCCACCGCAAGGAGGCCACCACCTCCCTGAGCTACATCTGGGGCGTCGTCGCCGAAGCGCAGGTAAAGACCTGCATCGCAAAGCCCGACGGCGCAGGCCTTCTCGACGTCGCCACCATCAATGGCTTCGTCAACCTCCAGTGGATCAGGCCGAACGTCGGCTGGATCATCAAGCGCAGCGTCTGCCACGACGACCACGGCCGCGTTATGGACTGCCCTCCCCCGGAACCGCTCGACCCCACAACGCGTTCCGGCGAAGTGCCGCTCTTAAAGAAGTACTGTTCGACCGCCCTCCCCCCGATGCGGCGCACGAAGAACAGCGACGGCTGCTTCTTCCTTGATGAACTCGTCCAGGCCAACGTCGGCACCTCATCCGCCACCACCTGCCTCGTCGGCGAGCTGCAACGTGGCTGGGTGCCGGCCTACCGCGACGAGCACAACCGCTCCGGCTCACTCGTCGCCAGTGCACGCACGCCATGCCACATCCTCCTCTTCGATGCGCTTCTTCATCGTGATGCGCTCGTCGATGCAGACCCCAGGCTCCTCGTCTTCGGCGACCTCGAGTTCCAGTCGGAAACCACGCCGATCGAAAGGCGATCGCGCAACCGACTCATGCCGTGGAAGACCCTGGAGAATCTCGGATGGGGCATCACCGGCGCGTTCACCCCCCATTTCGCCCCTTACATCGAGATGCTCGCGGACTGCTTCGACCGCCTCGGCTGGGACCCCTCTGAGTTCCAACTCCTCCGCGCCGCCATCGAGTACCCCGTCATCCCCTCAACCGTCGCCATCCAATGCGACCTGCCGGAGCGGCCGACCTGATGCAGCAGCCGCGCTGATTCGCCGCAGACCGGCGGCGGCCCCACCATCCGACGCCGGATGCGCTTCATCACAAAGAAAGGAGACCCGCACCACGCGGCACGGGCCTCCTCGGGGCACACAGAAGAAGAAGCCGATCAGAAACTCTCAGCAGGGCTCGCCCGCCGAGGCCGGGAACCAGCAGTCCAGGAACGAGAGCAGGTCAAACACATCAACGCCCGCTGTCCCATCAAGCTCAGCGGCGCTGTCGCCGGCGAACCAGAGATCGAGGTACGCCAGCAGATCAAAGACGTCGACTTGCGCGGCGTTACCATCGGTCTCGCACGCGCACTGCGGCGGCAGCGTCCCGGTGAAGGTCCCGATGTGAAAGGCATTCGCGTCGCTGAACACAGATGTGACGGTGTAGCCGCCGGCGCCGTCAGCCGCCGCGATGTAGACGCGTGGACACATCATCCGCCGCGATCTGCGTCATCGCCGAGATACAGCGCGGCTGGATCCCGGCGTTCCGTGATGCCCACAACCGGAGCGGCGCGTACATTGCCAAGTCGCGCACGCGTTGCCACTCTTGTGAAGCAGTGCGCACATCGACCCGCGGCTACATCTGTGGATCACTCCGTCATCGCAAACCCCATCTTCCCCATCAACCCATCAAACTGATCCAGATCGAAGAACTCGATCACGATCTTCCCTCGCTTCCAATCCTTCGAGCCCTTGATCTTCACCTTCGTCCCAAGGTGCTCCCCCAACTGCTTCTCCAGATCGCGAATCGACGCGGGCCGATCCAGTTCATCCGCCGCCTTCACTTCGCGCTGAATGCGCTGCGACAGATCTGTCTGCGCTGCAGCGCCGTCGCGGATCGCCGTCTCGAGCTGACGCACCGACCACTCCTCGCGCGCGGCGCGCTGCGCGAGTTCCACACGCCGCGGCCCCGGCGCAACACCGAGCAGTGCGCGGCCGTGACCCATCCCGAGCCCCCCACCATCCAGCAGGTCCCGGATCTCCGCCTCCAGTTCGGTCAGTCGAACCAGGTTTGACACGCTGGATCGCTCCAGGCCGACGCGCCGGGCGATCTCCTCGTGCGTGAGTCCGAAGCGTTCCGCCAGCACGCGGAACGCCTCCCCCTTCTCCAGCGGCCCCAGGTCTTCGCGCTGCACGTTCTCGATCAGCGCCCACTCGGCGCTCACCTCGTCCGTCACCTCGCGCACAATCGCCGGAATCGCCGCCAACCCCGCAATCGCCGCGGCACGCCACCGCCGCTCCCCCGCTATCAACTCAAACTCCTGGACCGCCGGCTTCAAGCCGGCGTCCCCCTGAGCCACCCCGCTCGCCAAGTTCTCCGCTTTCCCCGTTCCCTTCGGCCGCACGACAATCGGCTGCATCAACCCCGCCGACGCGATCGACGCCGCCAGTTCCTTCAGCTTCGCCTCGTCGAACACCCGCCGCGGCTGCAAGGGGTTCACGGAGATCTGCTTGAGCGGCACCAACTGAACAACCCGGTCCGCTGGAACTCCCCTATACTGGGGATTTTCCTGCACAGCTTCCTCGGGCTGGGGCGACACCGGATCCTGCTCCGCGCTCGCGGGCTCCTGCGCCTTCGCCTCGGCTTCCACCTGAACAGGGGTCGTCCCGATCAGTGACGACAGCCCCCGACCCAGCCGCTGCTTCCTCTTTCTTCCAGGATTCACGGCCCCAGGCGTCACGTCCATCATCTTATAAACTCCTGTCACTTAAAAACTTACGAAGTTACAAGGCTGCATGCCGCCCGCCCCCCTCGACCCACCCCCCCCCGGGCAACACCCATCCAGATACACGCCTCGCCTCAATTGTTCCACGTGGAACATCCGGGACGGGAGCGCCGCTAGGGTACCATCACCAACCCCCCACTGCCACCTTTCGCCCAACCGTTCCACGGAACATCTGCAAGCCGAGCCCGCCATGCCCCACATTGAGACCATCGCCCGAGCGCTCATCCGCCGCGGCAACCACGTCCTCCTCTGCCGCGCGCTTGACGGCGGCTACGACTACCTCCCCGGCGGCCACATCGAGTTCGGTGAGCCCGCCGCCATCGCGGTGGCCCGTGAGCTCGACGAAGAGGCCGGTCTCGACTCCACAGTCGGTCCCCTGCTCCTCGCCTTTGAGAACCGTTTCACGCAGGATGGCCGCCAGCACCACGAGCTGACGCTGGTGTTCCACGTGGAACTCAGTCACACCGGCATTCCAGCCACCACGCCCCCCGGCACGAGCATCCCGCCTGTGACCAGTGGGGCGGATGTGCCTGCCAGCCCCCCACCCCTGGCCGCCATCGGCAGCGAATCGCTGCCGACAATCGCCTCGCGCGAACCGCACATCGCCTTCAAATGGGTAGAGCTCGCCGCGCTCCTTGAGCGAGACCTCCGCCCGGAAGTCGTCAAGGCCTGGCTCCTCGCCCAGACCGACGACCCGGCCGAGCGCCACGGCGCCGAGTGGATCTCCGCCATCGAGTAGCCCAACGTTCCACGTGGAACATCGGCGCGGCGACATCGCTCCGCGGGCGCTACCCCCGAGCTACCGAGCTACCGACAGGGGGCTCCGGGGGTCAGGGACCCTGCCGATGTTCCACGTGGAACACTCGCGCCGCCGCGGCTATCGGGCCCGGCCCCGCCCGCACAGCTTCACCAGCCTGCCAGACCGGCCCGATCGGACGAGCCCCGACGCCAATTCGGGTTGCCTCTCCATCGCAGGAAAGCCGCGGCCGCCCACAGCCGATGTATGCGGCACTGGGCGGCGCCGGACGAGGCGACTGGCCGCAACCGGGGCCGCCCTTGACGAGCCATCATGCAGCAAGGCATCGACAATCTGGCTGATCCGATCATCGAGCAGGTCGAAGCCCTCCAGGAGCGGGTGGCGGACCTGACCGCGCGCCTTGAGCACACGGAGCGCCTCGCCACCCTAGGCACCATCGCCGGCCTCATCGCCCACGAGTTCAACAACATCCTCACCCCCGTCATGTCCTACGCCCAGCTCGCCCTCGCCAACGAGGACGACCTGGATCTCGTCCGCAAGGCCCTCCAGAAGGCCGCGGACGGCTCCGACCAGGCCTCCCAGATCGCCGCGGCGATCCTCGGCTTTGTGCGGACCGATTCGGGCAGTGGGGGGGACGCCCCGGGAGCAGATGTCGAGGAGGCCGTCGGCTCCGCCCTCGGCTGCATCGGCCGCGACCTGGCCAAGGACCGCATCGCCCTGCACATCGATGTTCCACGTGGAACATCCGTCGCCATGCGGCCCGTCGCCCTCCGCCACGTGATCGTCAACCTCGTCCTGAACGCCCGCAACGCCATGCTGCCCCGCGGCGGAAGTCTGACGATCAAGACACGCCACTTCGACCGCGCGCCAGCCACGCCCACGGATGCGGTCATCGCTCCCGCCCCGCCTGCCGACGGCCGCTGGTCGGTCGGGACGGAGCGTGGCGAAGCAATGCCGTCCTCCACCCCCGTCACCGGCACCGTCGTCCTCTCGATTCAGGACTCAGGCGCAGGCATGGATACCAAACGTCTATCTAACATCTTCGAGCCCTACCACTCGTCCTACCAGGACAGGACGAACCTGATCGGCGGAACGGGGCTTGGGCTCACGACCTGCCTGCGGCTCATCGCGGAAGCAGGGGGGTCGCTGTGGATCCAGTCGCGACCACAGGCCGGGACCACCGTGAGCGTCGCGCTCCCCGCCGCGGCCGCTCCGGCCGAAGCGCCTACGGCGCCGCTGCGCCAGGTGGCCTGACCCGCTACTACCCGTCCAAAAGTAAAACACGGGCAGGAAGCCTGCCCGTGTGCGCGTGTCTGTGGTTGTGTGTCGCATCCGGCGGCGGACGTTACTGCCCTGCCGCGGCGGCACGGAGGAGCGCGGAACGCTGTTCGTCGTTGAGCACCTCGTCAAAGATCCGCCACGCCTGCGCCTGCGGCGCGATGCGCGTCTTGAGGATGGTCTCGACCTGCTTGCGCTGGTCGCCACTGAGGTCGAGCTTGGCGGTAAGTTCCTTCAGCCGCGGCGCCAGGTCATTCAACTGGCGTTCCAGGGAGTTTCGCATATCCAGGGTGCGCTCCAGGAAGGACTGCCGACCCTTGATGTTGACGAGCTGCTGGAAGTCCTGCTCGCGCTCATACAGCGCTGCGAGTTCCTGCTGAATCGCCTCGTCGTACGCCTTGATGACGTTGTCGACTCGCCGGCGATGCACGGCCGTGATCGCACCGGTGTTCTGCGCGGTCTTGAGCAGATCGAGCAGCGGCAGCGCCCGCAGCGACTCCGCCAACGCGGCCATCTGATCCAGACCGGCGATTTCATCGATGTTCTGCGCCTTCTTGTGAATCTCGAGGACCTTGCCGGCATGAGCGATCACCGCCTGGTCCACCTCCGCCTGATAGGCCGCGAGCGCGGCGTCGAGCTTGGCCTGCTCCTCATCCGTGTACTCAAAGGCGAGCAGCGCAGCACGCGCCCGGCTCGTCTCGAGAGGCGCCACCTTGCCATCATCGGTGCGCGTGACAATGGAGGGCAGCGGCTTTGGGGGCTCCGGCCGCGGCTGCTCCACCGGCTTCGGGGGCTCCGGCGGCGGTGGGGGGGGCTCGTAGGGCGCGGAGGGAGGCGTCTTTTCAGGAACGGGGGGAAGAATCTGGGCATCGGCCGCGCCTGACGCCGCGACGAACGCGCAGACGAGAGCCGTGAGGAGGAGGGGGCGTGTCTCTCGCATGATGGGAGGTCTCCTGTCTGGGCCGCCCGAGGTGGCGACCGGAGCGGATGGTACGCGTGGGCCGGGCAAAGGTTGGCGGCGACAGGTAGCGTGCTCGGCGCGAATGTGGTACGCTGGCTCAGTCACGCCGCCGCGATCCACGGCGACGGCAGGCCCACGCAGTTCAGAAACAGGGAGTTTCGCCATGGGAAGCGAGTGCGCGCGGCGACTGGCTGGTCGGCTGGTGAGTGCGGCGGGATTGCTGGCGCTTGCGGGACTTGCGCCCGCACAGCCCGGCGAGTACCGGGTGGTTGCGATGCAGGGCGAGCCCGCCGTCGGAGCAGGAACCGGCGTGGTGTTCGGTTCCGCCGATTTTGCTTCTGCCGCGATCAACGATGCGGGGCAGGTGGCGTTCAAAGCCGGATTGGCCGGGCCGGGGGTGGACTCGGGCAACGATGTCGGCGTGTGGCTGAAGGGAGCAGGGACACTGGAGATGGTCGCCCGCAAAGGTGAGCCTGCGCCGGGGTGCGGTCCGGGCGTGGTCTTCGAGTCACTTGGCGGCCCTCGGCTGAATGAGGCCGGGATTGTGGGGCTGAGCGCCATTTTGAGCGGCCCCGCGGTGTATGAAACGAACGATGTGGCGCTCTTCGCTTACAGGGGCGGCACACTGGAGCTCGTCGCAAGAGAGGGTGATCCGGCCGCGGGCATCGCGGACGCGACGTACGCGCAGGTGCGGTTCGGGGGCCTTGATAGCGCCGGCCGCATTGTCTTCGGCGCGCCGTTGGCCGGCCCGGGTGTGACGGCGGACAATGACACGGGGCTGTGGATCGGTGCGCCCGGGGATGTCGTGCTGCTCGCGCGAGAGGGAGACCCGACGCCAACGGAGCCGCCCACCATCTTCGGACCGCTGCCGGTCGGCGAGATTGCGACGAACGACGCCGGGCACGTCGCGTTTGTGTCGGGCAATGCGATCTGGTCGAATCGTGGGGGGACGCTCGAACCGGTTATCACAGCGCCGCAGGCGCTTTCGGACGGCACGAGTCTGGTTGGACTTTCCGGGACTCCGCTGCTGAATGACGCGGGCGGGCTCGCCTTTCGAGCAAACGTGGTGCCCGCCGGTTCCGTCTTCTCAGTCAACGGGTTGTGCGCGGAGGACGGCGCGAGTTCGTTCCTTGTTGCAGCGTACCGACATCAGGCGCCCGGGTTTGCAGATGGTGTCGAGTTCGGACAGTTCTTCGGTCCCGTGCTGTGCAGCGAGGCCGGCACGACCTTTGTCAACAACACCAGCGGGCCGGGGCTGCCGGCTGGCGGCTTGTGGGGCGTGTGGGCGCAGCGCGATGGCGTTCTCGCACCCGTTGCGTTGGACGGGGATCCGGCTCCTGGAACGGCCGCGGCTTTCGAGGACATGAACTCTGCCGTGCTGTGGTCCAACGAGGCGGGACAGGTCGCCTTCGCCGCGTCCGCGGGGGGCGGATCGTTCGCGGAATCCATCTGGATGACCGACGATGCGGGCGTGCTGCGGCCGCTGCTCCCGCACCTGGCGCTTGTGGATGTGGACGACGATCCGGCAATCGAGGAACTGCACAGGTTTCATGCATTCCCGCTGCAACCCCACCTTCCCACCGATGGCGAGCTGAACAACGCCGGCGAACTTGTGCTCGTCGGGCACAGCGAGGAGGATGGACGTCGGCTCCTGATCGTGGCGAAGCTCGGGGAGCCGTGTGCATGCGAGCTCGACGGCGACGCCGCGCAAGTGGACGTATTTGACCTGCTGGCGTACCTGGACGCGTGGTTCGCGGGGGACGCCGCGGCGGAGTTGACGGGGGACGATCCGGCGGCGGTGGATGTGTTCGACCTGCTGACGTATCTGGATTGCTGGTTCCCCGCGAGCGCGGGTGGGGGGTGCTGAAGATACGCTGATGCCGCGGCCGCGCCTTGCATGGATGCAAAGCACACCCGAGCCGTGACAAGGGCGATACGCCGCCACGGATGGTGCTTCGGTGTCTGATCTGATTTTAATGTGGTCGCCGTGGTCCGGCAGGGTGGTCACGGTATTGGCGTTTCTGGTTGGCGTCTCGCTCTTCGTGTGGTTGCTGGCGAGACCGCGACCGCGCGTGCCGACGTGCCGGCGGTGTCGGTACGACCTGTCGGGGACGCCCGCGGACTGTCCTTGTTCCGAGTGCGGCTACTTCACGGCCCCCCACCGACGACTGATGCCGCGACGGAGACCGCTGGCGGCGCTGGCATGCCTGATGATTGGGTGCGCGTTGCCGGCATACGTGGCGCAGGGGAGGATGCGCGCCTACGGCGCCGACTATTACCTGCGCCTTGAGCCGCTGTATTCATGCTTTCCGACCCGGACCATTAGAACCGTTCAAATGGACGGGGCGGTCATCCGTGTCACGGAAGACCGCAGGAACACCGGCGGCGGACCGGTGGCAGTGGGCATCCACGGCGTCGGGAAGTCATTGAAGTTCTCCGAGTACCGCATGTCCCTGACAGATCCGTCGGCACAACCGCACTTGCGCGATCCGAATGAAAACGGCGTGCCCGATGTGGTGATCAGTACCTGGTCGGGAGGCGCGCACTGCTGCCACGACCTCATCGTGGTGGAACTGGCGGCGGACGGTCCGCGAACGCTCCTCGAACTGGCCATGAAGGATTGCCGCGCCGACTTTGTTCAGCGGGATGCTGATGCGGCGCTCGAGATCGAACTGTGCGATGCGACGTTCGGCTACTGGAACACCTGCTTCGCCTGTTCACCCATGCCGGACGTCGTGCTTGACTGGGACGGAAGCACATGGTCCCTCGCCACCAGTCTGATGTATCAAGCGCCCCCGGACGTGGGTGTGCTGGCAGAGAAGGCGGAGAAGATCGCCGCCGCACTCTTCGATCCGAACGCGCCAGAAGCGCGACCGGCGCTCTGGCACAATCCGGACCTCTGGGGCGTCATGCTGGACTTGATCTACACCGGGCACGCTGACCTGGCCTTTGACTTCCTCGACCAGGCGTGGCCATCGGATCGCCCGGGGAAAGCCGAGTTCCGTCAGGAGTTCCTGCAGCAACTGGCCACCAGCCCGTTTTTCGATGGGCTCAAACTACTGAATCCCGAAACAGACCTGTCCAGTTAAGCCTGGAAGTCTGGTGGCCGCGCGCGAGAACGGCTTGCCTCGTGGCAAGCCGGTGTGTCAGCCAGATTGTTCGGCTCGAATCGCCTGGGAAGGCGATGCCGCGTCAGGGACGCGGGATGGGTTCGCGGGTGAGGCGGCTGGGGCGGTCGGTGTAGAAGACGCGGCCGAGGTCCTGCTTGGCCATGCGGAGGTTTTCGTCGAAGGTGATGGTGAGGGCGTTCTTGACGTCGGCCTCGCGCTCGTAAAGCGTTGTTTCGACGGGGCTTGGGTTGCGGCGGTACTCGCGGGCCCGCTGCGCGTGGGGGTTGCAGGCGGCCAGAACGGCGGTCGAGCCGATGAGGCCGAGCGTGAGGAGTGCGGGGGTGAGCTTGCGTGACATGAGAGTCTCCTTGCGTGGCGGAGGCGGGTTGTACCGCATCGGGACGGCGTGGTCAAGGGCCGCGGCGAGTGGCCGCGGCCCCGGACGATACCCATGTGCGACGCTGCGGGGGCGCCGGTTCCGGGGGACGTGTCAAAAAGGATGGGCCGGCCACGCGATCGGGGGGTGCCGAGCAGGGGGTGGCGGGGGGGTGCCGCGGCGAGGGTTGGCGGCAGGGCGGCTGCCACGCTGGCAGGCTGCGCGGGTGAATTCTGGAGGTTGGGGGGTGAATTCAAGCGGGAAACGCGGTGTACGCTGCGGCGCGCCGGTTGCATCGAAGATCTGGTGAGGCGCCGGGCGGCTTTCCCGCTCGGCCGGAAGGCGGATGGCGGGGCTCGCGCCGCCTCAGAGGCGATGCCGGGAGGTTTACATGCGACCTGATCGACTGACGACATTGGCCCAGCAGGCGCTGGCGACGGCACAGGGTGACGCCGCGGCCCGGGGGAATCCGGAAGTGGGGGAGCTGCACGTGTTACGCGCGCTTCTTGAGGATCGGGGCGGCCCGGCCTGGGCGGTGTTGTCGAAGGTGGGGTCGCCGGTCGAGCAGATTCTGTCGATCACGGACAGCGAGATCGAGCGCCTGCCGACGACGTCAAGCGGCGCGGGCTCGCCGGGGCGCGAGCTTGTGGACCTGCTGACGCGCGCGGAGAAGGAGGCGGGGAAGCTGGGGGACGCGTACGTATCGAGCGAGCACCTGCTGCTGGCGATGGCGGGGGGGCGCGGCGCCGGGGGAGAGGTGCTCAAGCTGAACGGCGCGAGTGACAAGGCGATTGAGACGGCCGTCAAGCAGATCCGGGCCGCATCGGGGGTGAAGAACGTGAACGACCCGAACGCCGAGAGCACATACGAGGCGCTGAAGAAGTACTCGATCGATCTGACGGAGAAAGCTCAGCAAGGCAAGATCGATCCGGTGATCGGGCGCGATGAGGAGATCCGGCGGTGCATGCAGGTTTTGAGCCGCCGGACGAAGAACAACCCGGTCCTGATCGGTGAGCCGGGGGTGGGGAAGACGGCGATCGCCGAGGGGCTGGCGCTGCGGATTGTGAACGGGGATTGCCCGGAGCCAATGCGGGATAAGCGATTGGTGGCGCTGGATGTCGGCGCGCTGCTGGCGGGGGCAAAGTTCCGGGGCGAGTTCGAGGAGCGCCTGAAGGCCGTGCTGCGCGAAGTGCAGGCGAGCGAGGGGCAGATCATTATGTTCATCGATGAGCTGCACACGGTGGTGGGAGCGGGCGCTGCGGAAGGAGCGGTGAGCGCGGGGAACCTGCTGAAGCCGGCGCTGGCGCGCGGGGAACTGCGGTGCATCGGCGCGACGACGCTGGATGAGTATCGCAAGCACATCGAGAAGGATCCGGCGTTTGAGCGGCGGTTCCAGCCGGTGTACGTAGGGCAGCCGAGCGTCGAAGAGACGATCGCGATCCTGCGCGGCATCAAGGAGCGGTACGAGGCGCACCACGGTGTGCGGATTCTCGATGGGGCGCTGCTCGCCGCGGCGAACCTGAGCCATCGGTACATCGCGGACCGGTTCCTGCCGGACAAGGCGATTGACCTGGTGGATGAGGCGGCGAGCCGCTTGCGCATGGAGGCGGACTCCATGCCGACGGAGCTGGATGAGCTTCGCCGTCGCATCATGCAGTTGGAAATCGAGCGCGAGGCGCTCAAGCTGGAGACGGCCAAGGACGGGGGAGACGGCTCCCGGCGCGAGCTTGATCGGATTGAGCGCGAGTTGAGCGAACTGGGGGAGAAGAATCGGGCGCTGACGGCACGGTGGGAGGAAGAGAAGCGCGAGCTGGACGCGGTGCGCGAGATCAAGGAAGCGATCGACGGGAAGCGCATCGAACTGGAGCAGGCGCAGCGGCGCGGCGACCTGGAGACGGCGGCGCGGATCCAGTATGGAGATCTGCGCGAGCTCGAGCAGCGGCTTGCCGAGGCGGAGCGCACGATGGACGAGCGCGCCGCCAAGGGAGAGTTCCTCGTCAAGGAAGAGGTGGATGCGGAACTGATCGCGGAGATCGTGGCGCAGTGGACGGGCATCCCGGTATCGCGCCTGGTCGAGAGCGAGCGCGACAAGCTGATCCGGATGGAAGAGGGGCTCGGGAAGCGCGTGATCGGGCAGGAGGTTGCGTTGCGCGCGGTGGCGGATGCGGTGCGGCGCGCGCGGAGCGGCCTGGGGGATCCGAACCGGCCGATCGGGTCGTTCCTGTTCCTCGGGCCGACGGGCGTGGGGAAGACGGAGACGTGCAAGGCGCTGGCGGAGTTCCTCTTCGACACCGAAGAGGCGATGATCCGGATCGACATGAGCGAGTTCATGGAGAAGCACGCCGTGTCGCGGATGATCGGTGC
>CAYWRO010000003.1:0-104560 GCA_964460345.1 uncultured Phycisphaeraceae bacterium
GGATGGGGCGTGTTTCGTGGAGTTTCATTCGGATGGGCGAGTGCGGAGCGGGGCCGCCGGGCCGTGACGCGTCTGCGGCCCTGTATACAGTCCGCGGACCATGGCGGAGAGGAAGAACCAGCGTCGAACGATTCGTGACGACCGCGGGCGGTTGGTCAGTCCTCTGTTTCTCCCCGACTTACAGACTTCGCCGTCGGATGGCCCGCAGGCGCGCTTCGCAGAGCACATCGGCCGGTTCGATTTCGCGACGTCGAGCTGGCGTGGTGTGGCGACACTGCTGCTGCCTGCGATGTTGGCCTTTGCCGTTGTGATGCCTTTGCTCAACAGGTTCCTGGGGTTGCCGAAGCTGGTTGAGGCTGCCATTGCCGGAGTGATCATTGCCACGTTCCTTGGGCTCTCGGGTGCACTGTTCTGGCGCTGGTCCGGCGGTCAGATGGCCCGGACAGCGGTTCTGCATGGGCTTTGCGGCTCGTGCGGGTACACGCTCGAGGCGCTTGTGCTGGGCGATGATGGATGTGTTCAGTGTCCTGAGTGTGGCGCCGCATGGCGTGCTTCGAACATCAAGCGCCCGCACTGGCGCTATCCCATCCCGAGGCTGGCAGATCAGTCACTCTGGAAGCGATTCAGATCGCGGAGGATGGGAGAGGATGATTGTGGCGTCTGGGTCCAGGTTCTGGATGCGGCTCTGCTTGATCTGCCGGAGGGCGTGAGAGTCGGTGTAGATCGACGGGCGGCCATACGACGCGACCTCCGTGCACGCGGGCGGGTGTGGCGGCACGTGCTTAGTACGCTCATGATCGCTCCCGCCGCGTTCCTGCTCTTTGGCGCTCTCACGGCGCGAGATGGTTTCTTTCTGATCGTTGGATTGATGCTCGCGATGATCACCGCCCTGGGTGTCTGGATGGTGCAGCGAGGCCTTGGTTACGTTTCGCGGCGCGGGTTCTGCAAGGTTTTGAAACTGCACGGGGTCATGCCCTGCTGCGGCGAGTCCATGGCCGGGGAGCCCGACGAGACCGGCTGCCTCACATGCTCACGCTGTGGCGCAAGGTGGCGGAGGCCCGCCCCTACGATTCGCCCATGAGCGAGACGAACGCCCCCTCGACAGACCTGGCAACACTCACCGACGGCCACACGCAGGCGGATTCCGCGGCGGCGTCCGAGCCTGATCGGACGTCGGCACGCGTGATCGTTGCAGACCCCGGGCTGGCGTTTGGGCTTAAGTGGGAGTACGCGCCGGCGCCCGAGACGACCAGGGTCCAGATCGCGCGGCGGTACGGGCACTTCATCGATGGCAAGTGGACGGAACCGCGAGGGGAAGGGACAAAGGGCAAGAAGGAGCTTGGTGGGTACTTTGCGACGGTGAATCCCGCGACGGAGATCACGCTCTCGGAGGTTGCCCGGGGGTCAGCAGCGGATGTGGACGCGGCAGTGAAGGCCGCGCGCAAAGCGCTAACGAAGTGGGCGCGACTGCCGGCGGCGGAACGCGCCAAGTTCCTGTACCGGATCGCGCGGCGGATCCAGGAGCGGGCCCGTGAACTGGCCGTGCTGGAGACGATGGACGGCGGCAAGCCGATCAAGGAGTCGCGCGACGTCGATGTGCCGCTCGCTGCGCAGCACTTCTTCTATCACGCGGGGTGGTGCGATAAGCTGCAGTATGCGTTTCCCGGATGTGGAGAAGGCGGCCCTAAACCCGTTGGCGTGTGTGGGCAGATCATCCCCTGGAACTTCCCGCTGTTGATGGCGGCGTGGAAGCTCGCGCCGGCGCTGGCGTGCGGCAATACGTGCGTGCTCAAGCCGGCGGAGACGACGCCGCTGACGGCCCTGCGTCTGGCGGAGATGTTTGAGGAAGTCGGCCTGCCGCCGGGGGTGGTGAACATTGTCACCGGCGACGGTACTGCGGGAGCGGCCCTTGTGGAGCACAAGGGTGTCGACAAGATTGCGTTCACGGGCTCGACAGAAGTCGGGAAGCGGATCGCCGCGGCGACCGCGGGCACCGGCAAGAAGCTCACGCTCGAACTGGGCGGCAAGAGCGCGAACATCATCTTCGAAGACGCCAGCATCGATCAGGCGATCGAGGGAATCATCCAGGGGATCTACTTCAACCAGGGCCACGTCTGCTGCGCCGGGAGCCGGCTGTTCGTGCAGGAGAGTGTGCGCGACGAGGTGGTGGCGAAGCTGATGGTTCGCATGGCGTCGCTGCGCGTGGGGGATCCGCTGGATAAGAACACCGATGTGGGCGCGATCAACTCGCGCGAGCAGCTTGACCGGATCCAGAGGTATCTGGAAGTGGGGCAGCGCGAGGGGGCGGAGCTGCATGTGCCAGGGGAAGGCGCCGCCGCGGCAGATCAGCAGAGCAACTCAGAGAACCAGATTGCCGCGCTCGTTCGGGCCGGCCTGCCGGAGCGCGGCTACTGGTGCCGACCCTGCTTCTTCTCCGGTGTTCAACCAAGCCACACGATTGCGCGGGAAGAGATCTTCGGCCCCGTTCTGGCCGTCATGACCTTTCGCACCCCGGAAGAGGCGCTCACGCGCGCCAACAACTCCCCGTACGGGCTCGCCGCGGGTGTCTGGACGGACAAGGGCAGCAAAATCTTCGAGATTGCCCGACGCCTCGACGCCGGCGTCGTCTGGTGCAACACCTACAACAAGTTCGACGCGGCCAGCCCCTTCGGCGGCTTCAAGGAGAGCGGCTTCGGGCGTGAAGGTGGGATGCAGGGATTGCGAGGGTATCTGCGCGTGTGAGTGGCGCCGTCTCCGGCGCGCGCTGCAGACGACGCGGTCATCTTCAGGATCCGGCCGGAACCTCCGCCGGCTCAGCGGCAGGGGCGTCGACGCCCACCGGCGCAGCATCGTTCAGCGCTGTCGGCTCGCTTGTCGTTTCACCTTCGGCCGGCTGAGCGGCCTCTGCCCTCTCGCCCTGCTGATGCGCATGCGTCTCGGCCGGCGTGTCAGCCGCTGGCGCACGCGATGGCTGTTGGTCGGCCTGCTGCTGACCGCGTTCCGCCACGCCGCGGCGGGTCGGCGCTCCGATTCGCGCCAGCTTGCCTTCGCTGTTGCGCTCGAGTCCAACCGCGGCGAGCTCTTCGTCGCTGTATTCGCGTCCGAGGATCTCGCCTGCATCGGGCTGGCGGAGAAGGACCAGTTCGCCTTCCTCGAGCCCGGTGGCGATCTCCGCCATCTGCTCGCTGCGCCGGCCGACCTTGACGGGGCGCTTCACGAACTTCGAGCCCTGTGGCACAAAGACGTACTGCAGCGGCCCTTCGCTGAAGACAGCCTGGATCGGCACGGCCAGCGCATCCTCAACGCGGCCCATGACGATCTCCGTCTCGCACCGCATTGAGGGCTTCAGGCGTGAGTCCTCCATGCCGGAGGTGTCCAACAGAATGCGGACGGTGTACTCGCGTCGATTCGGATCACGCCAGCCGCCCGTCTCCGCCAGCACGCCGATGTCAAAGACGTCGCCGAAAAAGAGCGAGCGGCCGAGCGCATCGATCTCCACGTTCGCACGCTGTCCCGGCCGGATGCGCGAGACGAGGCTCTCGTGGACCCTCACGCTGGCGATCATCTGACTGGTGTCAGGCAGGATGATGATCAGTTCGTTCGGATGAACCTCTGAGCCGATCTGCCACGGGCCGTCGTCGTTGCCGCGGCGGCCGCCGCGCTCCATGCTGGTGGAGTAGACGACGAGGCCGTCGGAAGGGGCGGTGATCGTTGAGGCGGCAAGCTGAGCGTTCAGATCCGCAAGCTTGCTGGCCCGCAGGTCAAACTGCCGCTGCTTGTTCAGCAGGTCTGCCTCTTTGCTCGCCAGATAGCTTGCGTTCTGGCGCTCGACGCGGTCCAACTCCGCCTCAGCCTCGGTCAGGTCCGAGCGCCGCTGGCGTTCATCCTTCGGCTGCTGATACTGCTCATAGATTGCCTTCGCCAGTTCGGCCTTGGAAAGTTCAGCCCTGGCCCTGTCGAGGGCGATCCGGTCCTGTTCAAGCTGGTCCTTGCTGTAAAAGCCCTCGGCCAGAAGCTGTTCGCTTCGTGCGAAGCGTTCGCTGAGACGCTTGTACTCCTTCTCCGCAGTCTCAAGCCCGAGCTTCAGATCCTGCTTCATCTGCTCGTGCTCGCCCTGGAGCCACTGCTGAAACGAGAGACTGGCCAGCTCGACCGCCAGTTGGGCCTGGCGGTACGCCGAGTCGTTCTCACTCTGCTGGATGGCCAGGGCTTCACGCGCGGCGATCAACTCCGCCCGCGCAGTCTCCACGCGCAGTTCCTCTTCGGCGATCTCATCCCGCAGCGCATCGGCGTTCAGTCGGACGAGCAGATCGCCTTTCCGAACCAGCGAGCCCTCGGGAACAATCTCGACCACCGTGGAGGAGGATTCAAGCTTGCTGCGGATCTCCACCTGGCGGAGTGCTTCGAGCTCGCCATTGGCGGTTGTCGTCATGTCAAACGCGCGGCGGGTGACGGTGTACCGGTCGAGCGTCACGCCGTCCTTGTCGCCCTTGCCGCGAACACCCGCCACCGCCAGGGCAATCAGCCCCAGCGCGGCGACCGCCGCGACGACCACGATCACCGTCGGCAGCGTTGCGCCCCGCCGTCTCCGTCTGTCAGCCATCCCCATCACATCAACCCCAGTCGTTGTACGATCAATCTGCGGAGCCCCCCTGAATCTCCCCCCTTGAACCGCTGACGCGGACGATGGTTCCGATTGGTCTAAGTGTAGACCCCACCGATGGTTTCGCTATTCCGATGAGCACCACAAGACCCGATCAGACTGCCGAGCGGCTTACTCTGGGCCGCCGCAAGGTCCTTCTGGCTGCAGCCGCGCCCCGGGAGGCCGCTGCCGCTCTTGCTCTGGCCGGAGAACCGGCTCAGGCAGGCCGTGAGGCGGCCGCCGCCGACGCCGGGAGCCAGTGGCGGTGGCGGCTCGCGCCCATTAATGAGCACTTTGACGTCGTAATGACCGGGGTCGGCAAGGTCAACGCCGCGGCGGGCGTTCTGGAGGCGCTTGATCCGGCTCGTCACGGGGCGGTGCTGAGCATCGGGGTTGCCGGCGCCCTGCCAGGCAGCGGGCTGCAGGTGGGCCAGGTCGTCGCGGCGACCTCAAGTGTGTACGCGGATGAGGGGGTGGAGACGGATGGCGGATTCCTGACGCTAGACGACATCGGGTTTCCTGCCGGCCCCTTTTCAGGGGGGGTGGTGCCCGTCGATTCTGGCCTGCTTGCGTGGCTTGCTCCCGTGGCGGATGCGTGTGGTTCTGTCGCGACGGTCTCTACGTGCTCGGGAACGGATCTTCGGGCCGCGGTTGTGGAGCAGCGGACCGGAGCCATCGCCGAGGCAATGGAGGGGGCCGCCATCGGCCACGTCCTGGCCCGCCGGTACCCGGGGCTGCCTTTCGGCGAGTTGCGAGCCATCAGCAATCGGACGGGCCGGCGTGAGGCGCAGGGCTGGAACCTGGAGCTTGGCCTGCAGCGACTGAGTGAGGCCCTTCGTCGGCTGGATGCCACGTTCCGATAACTTGCGCTGCCGGTCCCCTGCCGCGGTCACCTTGGCGATTTTTGCCCGGCTTGCGCAGGCCCGGTGGCCGTCAGGAGCCGCACCTTCGGTAGAGCGCCTCAATCGCCTCCTCAGTTCAGCCGATGACGGACGGGAGAAGGGGAAGACCCCCTGACCTTGTTCCATCTGGCTGGAGGCCGCCGGAGATGCCGCTGAAGAAACTCACCTCGAAGCTGTTTACCAAGGTGACTCCACCGATTGCTGTCGATCTGGGTGTGAAGGTCATGAAGGTGTTGCAGGTGTCGTTCGGCGCGGAGCCCGCGCTGATCGCCGCCGCGGAGCACGAGATCCCGGACGACATCAGCGCTGATGGGAACGCCCGGTTTGACTATCAACTCGAAACGCTTCCCGAGCTTCTGAGGAAGGGCGGCTTCGAGGGGAAGCGTGTGGTTTGCGGCATTCCTGCCGCGATGATGTTCTGCAAGCACATGCGGTTTGCCCGGACGGACGGGGTGCCGCTTTCGGAGATGGCCCGGACGGCCGTGTCGGCTGAGATCGGCTGCCATCCCGATGCGCTGGTGTACCGCCAGATCGAAGTCGGGGACGTCGGCGGCGGGGCGGCCAGCGGCGCCAAGCAGGAGGTCATCTGCCTGGCAACGAGGCGGGACTTCGTCAACCGGATCATGAAAACGCTCGGCGCTGCGCGGCTCGAGCCGGTGGGTCTGCACCCGGAACCGGTGGCGATGCTGCACGGCTATGACCGCGTGACGCGGACGAAGGAAGATGAAGATCGAACGGTGATGTACCTGGATCTCGGTGCGGGCACGACGCAGGTGCTGCTCATGCACAACGGCAAACTGCGATTTGCGAAGACGATCCACGTCGCCGGCATTCACCTGGATCATGCGATTTCGAAGCAGATGGGTTGTTCCCTGCTGCAGGCGCGGTCGCGCCGGCTTGCGTCATCGGACCTGTGCCAGCGGGCCGGCGTGCGGCCGGTGCCGGCCGCCATCCCCGGCGGCGATGGATCCGACCTCGAGGAGTTCGACACGGAGGATGTAAAGCCGTCACGGTTGAAGCCGACCATCGACCTGTCGGAACAGCTTGAAACCATGACGGACGAGATCCTGATGTGCCTGCGGTACTACGAGTCGGTGTTTCCGGGAGCGCGGGCCGAGCGGGCGGTGTTCGTTGGCGGCGAGGCGCGGCACCGGCCGCTGTGCGAATACGTCGCCAGGCGGCTGCGGATGCCGGCCCAGGTAGCCGATCCTCTTTCGAAGCTCAGCAGGAACGGCAAGGAGCCGTGCGACGGGCTGGACCTGACAGCGCCGCAGCCGGGATGGGCTGTGGCATACGCCCTGGCGATGTGTCCGACAGATGTGTGAAGCAGAGACGGATCGCCCGGGCCCCGGCGGGCCTGGGACGATGAAGGAAATGAGCAATGCACATGCACGGCAAACGACCTGAACAGAGCAGTCAATCCTTCCTGCCGGAGGACTACCTTCAGCAGCGTGCTGATCGACGGATGGGGTTCATCACGCTCGCCCTGTTCTGCATCATCATGTTCGGCGTAATCGGCGCGTTCTTCTGGACGAATCGGGAATGGAAAGAGGTCCGCGCGGCCCAGCATCGCGTGAACCTCGAGTACACGGCCGAGGCGCAGAAGATCGAGCAGCTCAAGGTGCTTGAGGCCCAGAAGGCGGAGATGCTCGACAAGGCGGAGATCATGTCCGCCCTGAAGGAGAGGGTGCCGCGGTCCATTCTGCTGGCCGAACTGATCAACCGCATGCCCGCGCAGCTCACGCTCTCCGAGTTCAAGCTGACCAGCAAGCGCGTTCGCGAGGCGCCTCCGCCCAAGGAATCATCCAAGCCGAAGTCGCTGGCCATCGGCAAGCCGATTGCACAGCAGAAGAAAGAGCCGGAGCGGCCCAAGCCGATTCCGCCCAAGTACGAGTTCCGCATTGAACTGATCGGACTGGCGGCCACGGACAACGAGGTGGCCGACTATCACGCCGCGCTGCAGGGGTGCGAGCTCCTGGCGGACGTCGAACTGCTCTTCTCCGGACACGTGATCATCGACGAGGTGGGCATGAGAAAGTTCCGGATTGAGGCTCGAATTCGTGACGATGCGGACGCCCGGCACATCGAGCCGCTGCAGAAGCCGCGCCTGGCTGGACTGCCGACGGCCCACACGACCACCATCGACGGCAAGGACCAGAAGCCGGAGATTGCGAACGCCGCGCCGCGGCAGGAGTAAAGACGATGACATTCTCCATTCGACAGTTCTTCTTCTTTGCGGTCCTGCTGGCGGTGCCGATCGCCTCGTACATCCTGGTGTTCAAGCCACGGAACGAGGAGATGGATAAGGCGAGGCAGCAGATCGCGCACAAGACGGCCATGCTCGAGAAGCTGCGGCAGGCGACCAACCGCACCGAGGACCTGCAGCGCGCCAACGAGGAGGTTCGCGAGACCATCGATGCGTTCGAGGCGCGCCTACCGACCCGCAAGGAGATGGACGCCGTGTTGCGACAGGTCGCGACGATCGCCGAGCAGAACAACCTGCGGGTGCCGGAGTTCAAGAAGTCGGACAAGTCCTCGACGGCGGGGCTGGCCCTTGAGCAGCCGCTGGAGATCAAGATCGAAGGAAACTTCGACGGGTTCTACCAGTTCCTGCTCGAACTGGAGCAGTTGCCGCGAATCACCCGGATGACAGACCTGAGCCTCAAGCGGAGCGACAAGAAGGACGGCGACATGGCGTCGGAGTTCGTCCTCAGCGTGTACTACCAGGGCGATGGGAGCCAGTAATGATGAATGATCCCAACAGTGTCGGACTTGTTCAGGCGGGTGAAGAGAATGCTCTGTCGACCGAGCCCGCCGACGGCGGTCAGGCGATGCGCATCGACATGCTGGGCGGCGAGGGCGGAGAGTCCGTCATCGAAGCGCCGGCACGTCCCAAGATTCCGCCGTACGTGCTCATGCTGGGCGTGCTCATTCTGGCGTCCGCCGCCGTGCTTTTCGGCATGCGCAAGCTCGGAACGAGCGCCGGCGTGCTCACGGACGCAGGGCCGGAGATCGCCTATGACGTGACCAAGCAGGTCGGCGACGTCACTCAGGAGCATCGCCAGGCGCTGGCGCAGCTCCGCGGCGACCACAACGTCGGCCAGGTCCCGGTCGAGCACGTCCAGAAGAACCCATTTGAACTTGACAGCATGCTTCCGGCCCCCGTGGAGGCGCCGACGAACGACCAGAAGGAGTCGGAGGAAGAAAAGCGGGCTCGCGAGCTCAAGACCCGCATCGTCAACTCGTACAAGACGCTCCGCGTGCAGGCGCTCGTCGGCGGATCGAACCCCGTCGCCAAGATCAACGACAGCCTGTATCGCGTCGGTGATCGTGTCTCCGGCGTCTTCGTCGTCACGGCCATTCACGGCCGCGAGGTCGAGTTGAAGGGTGACGACGGCGAGACCTACCTGGTTGAGATGGAATCAGCGTCCCAGTCCTGGGGCGCGGGTGGAAACTGAACGTGGCCAGAGACGACATTGCCGACATCATGAATGACCTCGGCATCAATGACGACGGTGAGCTCGCCGGCGAGCCGTCCGCCGATGGTCAGATCGTCCGCCAGGGCGACTCGTTGATCATTGATCCGGACGATGCGCGCGACATCGTGGTCGCCGGCACGACGTTGCAGGAATACCTGCTGCGCACGAACGCCGCCACGCCGAAGCAGATCACGCAGGCTGAGCAGGTGATCGCCCAATCGCCGGGGCGCCAGTTCGCGGATGTGCTGATCGAACAGGGCGCGGATGAGGAGGCGGTGTATCGCGGAGTGGCCGCCCTGGCGGGCGTCGCCTTTGAGCGGGTCAACATCGAGGCGGGGTTCGATGGCGGCGTTGACGGTCGCATGTTCCAGCGCCTCACCGGGGAGTATTGCAAGCACGCCCTGGTGCTGCCTCTCCGCGAAGAGGGGTCGCGCGTGGTTCTCGGGGCGACCAGGCCGGAAGACGTGTTCCTGCTCGACGAGGTTCGCCGGCGCCTCGGAGGCAAGAGCGTCAAGCTGGTCGTCGTCAAGCCGAGTGACATCCATGGGGCGGTCGACGCCCTGACCGACAACAGCAGCCAGCAGTCGGTCGACGTGGCGGAGATTCTCGCCGACGTCGACGATAAGGACGTTGAGCTCGACAAGGCAAGCGACAGCGAGCCCGTGGACCTCGAGGCGAAGGCCGCCGATGCGCCGGTCATCCGCTATGTGAACTACATCATTCACACGGCCGTCAAGGAGGGGGCGTCGGACATTCACGTCGAGCCGGGCGACAAGAAGATGCGCGTCCGCTTCCGCATCGACGGCGTGCTTTACGAGATGATGCAGCCTCCGGCCAGCATGGCCGCGGCGATCACCAGCCGCCTGAAGATCATGGCGAACCTTGACATCTCCGAGCGCCGCGTGCCGCAGGACGGCCGCATCCGCTGCACGGTCGGTGGTGGAAAGCTGGACTTGCGCGTCTCGACCCTGCCCAACGGGAACGGCGAAAAGACCGTCATGCGTATCCTGGACACCAAGTCCATCAACGTGCAACTTGAGGACCTCGGCTTCGACTCCGACACGCTCGCCATCTGGAAGAGCCAGATCGATGAGCCGCACGGGATCATCCTGGTAACCGGTCCGACCGGCTCGGGTAAGACGACGACGCTGTACTCATCGCTCCGTCAGCTCGACAAGAACTCGCTGAACATCTCCACGGTGGAGGATCCGGTCGAGTATCACCTCGACGGCATTACCCAGACGCAGGTGCACACGAAGATCGGCATGAGCTTCGCTGCGGCGCTCAAGGCGCTGCTGCGTCAGGATCCCGACGTGATTCTCGTCGGCGAAATTCGCGACCAGGAGACGGCCCACACGGCCGTGCAGGCCGCGCTCACGGGCCACCTCGTGCTGTCGACCCTGCACACCAACGATGCGCCGTCATCCATTACGCGACTGGTGAACATCGGTCTCGAGCCGTTCCTCGTCGGCGCTGCGGTCCGCGGCGTGCTCGCTCAGCGGCTCGTCCGCCGTCTGTGCAGTCATTGCAAGAAGAAGGCCGAGGCGACGGAGGAGATGCGCGAGTACCTGGTGATGCAGGGCATCGATCCGGAATCCGCCTGGGAGGCCGTCGGGTGCCCGCGCTGCCGCAACAACGGCTACTCCGGCCGCGTCGGTATCTACGAACTGCTCACGGTGGATGACCAGCTTCGCGACATCATCGCTCGCAATCCCAACGTCGCCGAGTTCCGCCGCATGTGCATTGAACGCGGCATGGTCACGTTGCGCCAGGACGGACTCCGTAAGGTGGCCCTGGGGCTGACCAGCGTGGAAGAGGTAATCCGCGTCACCGAGGGCGGCCACTGACCGGCTCAGGCCCGTTGTGATGGGGCCGGCGCGGCCTCGCTCTCCTGGCCCGTCTGCAACTGGATCCCGGGTTGAGCCGTGCAATCCGGGCCGGGTTCCGGTATCCTCTCCCTTTGACGAGAGGAGCCCCGTGGTTTCCAGTTGCGCCGTCATCGCTGTCCTCACGCCGCCACTTCTTCTGGCGAAGTTCATGCCCCTTGATTGGGCGGTCCTCGCCGGCTACTTCGTCATTTTGGTGATTACGGGGTGGTGGTTCAGTCGCCGGAAGCAGACAAACACCGGAGACTATTTCCTCGGCGGCCGCAAGATGCCGGTCTGGGCGGTGGCGATCTCCATCCTCGCCACCACGCAATCTGCGGCGACCTTCATCGGCGGGCCGGAGCAGTCCTTTAAGGGAGATCTGACCTATCTCTCCAGCAACATTGGGATGGTCTTCGCCGCACTGATCGTCGCGTTTGTTTTCATCCCGCAGTTTTACCGGCTGAACGTCGCAACCCCGTATGAAGTGTTGCGTGAGCGATTTGGTGAAGGAGCGGTCGAGGCCACAAGCCACGCCTACATCGCCGGGCGTGTACTTGCCAGCGGTTCGCGGGTCTACATCGCGGCGATTCCTGTTGCGATGATCGTGTTCGGCTCGCAGACGACGCCGGCGGACTGGATGCGCGATCACTGGCGCGATCTGGACATCAACCGGGACGCGGCGGTCACGCCGGATGAACTGGATGCGGCACGGCTCGCTGCGTTGTCCGATGGCGCCGGTGAGGAGCCGGCAGACTGGGAAGAGGTGGGGCCGCTTGCCGGCTTCATCCAGGAGCACGCCGCCAGCATCGACGCAAACGGCGATGGACGGGCCTCCGCAGCGGAACTGGAGCAGATGCTGTCCGATCTTGTCGCCCGGCTCGATGGAGATCGGAATGGCGCCATTACAACAAGCGATGTGCGGACGCCCGCCTGGCAGATATTGCTCGGCATCATCATTCTAACCGTCGTGGGCATTGTGTACACGCTGATCGGGGGGATTCGCAGCGTCATCTGGACAGATGTCATCCAGTGCGGCGTCTATGTGGGCGCCACCCTTGTTGCCGCCTTCCTGCTGCTGGACCTGATCCCGGCTGGACTGGGCGCCATCATCGAGGCGCTTCGCACCGGCAGTCCGGACGGCGGTTCCAAGCTCAGACTGATCGACCCTGGAGTGCCCTTCAATCCGAGCGCACAGTACACGCTGTTGACGGCCATCATCGGGTTCACGCTGCTTGGCACGGCCTCATACGGCACGGATCATGACATGGTCCAGCGCATGCTCACGTGTGAGAGTTCGAAGAAGGGCGCCTGGACCGCGATTATGGGGATCGTCGTGGGCATTCCGGTCGTTCTGCTGTTCATGCTCGTGGGCCTCCTGCTCTGGGTCTTTTACACGCGCCCGGAACTGATGGGGAGCAAAGCGCCCGCCTACCACGTCGGCGATTCGAGCCAGGTCTTCCTCAAGTTCATCCTGCGCGAGCTGCCGCCTGGGCTGACCGGCCTCATGCTGGCCGGTCTGTTTGCCGCGGGCCTGTCAAGCGTGAACTCCACGTTGAACGCGATGTCGTCCGCTTTCACGAACAACTTTTACAAGCGGTACGTCCGCGGCCGGGATGAGACCCATTATCTCAAGGCGGGCCGGCTTGGCGTCGTCGGCTTCGGCGTTATCCTCGGCGGCTTCGCCTGTGCCTGTGTCTATCTCCGGCAGGGCTCCACGCTCATCGATTTTGCACTTTCCGTCATGAACTTCGCCTATGCGGGGCTGCTCGCCGTGTTCTTCACGGCTCTGTTCACCCGCCGCGGCAACACGGCGAGCGTCATTGGAGCCCTTCTGACCGGAGCTGCGGTCGTCCTGATGATGCAGCCATGGATCTGGCCGCGGTGGACGGGCATTGTGGCTCGCCTGTTTCCAGTTGCAGAAGGTCTGCCTGAACTGAAGCTGGCCTTCCCCTGGCAGTTGCTCATCGCCGTGGTTATCGCCTTCCTCGTGTGCGTCTCCGGCACGCCCACGCAGGGCAGGAACGCCAAGCCGGTCTCGGAGGCTGAAACGTGAGGCTACGGAACGTTTTCGCCATGGCCGCCGGGGTTGTGACGGCAGCCGCGGCGGCTCAGGAGTCGCCAGGGAAGTACCCCATCATCGATGATCCGGCCATGCTGCAGGAACTTGTGGGCGGTCACTGCAGAATTTGCGACCGCGTGCTGGCTGAGCCGGAGAAGTGGCGGGTGCAGGTTCTGCTGAGCGAGGTCGTGGAGGGGCCGCCGCTCGGCGCTGCAGGGTTCCGGGTGCCCGCGCTGAAGCGCCGCGGCTACCGCGTAGACGCGGAGTACTTTTACCCGGCCAGCAGCATCAAGACGTGCGCGGCGATCGCGGCGATGAAGAAGGTGCGCGAGCTGCAGGAAGAGGGCTGGCAGATCAACTTCGATACGAAACTCACCTTCCACCCTCTCTTCGAGGACGAGACGCTTCAGGACGCTGACGAGACAAACCTCGAATCAGGCTACATCACGATCGGCCATGAGATCCGCAAGCTTGCGATCGTCTCAGACAACGAGGCGTTCAACCGACTTTATGAGTTCGTCGGCCACCGTGAGATTAATGAGGCGATGTGGGCGGCCGGACTCTCATCGGTGCGAATCACACACCGGCTCAGCGAGTTCCGCAGCGAAGAGGACCACCGTCGAACGCCGCGGATCACCGTGGGCGACGGCCTTGCCGAACACGAGATCCCGGAGCGGACCAGCGATCTCGCGCCTGCGACGCCCGACGTCCCTGGGCTGCTCGTCGGCGAGAACCACCTGACCAACGACGGCCAGCTCGTTCCCGGGCCGATGGACTTTTCCCGCAAGAACCGGATCTCGCTTGTAGATCTCCAGAACATGCTCGTCATGCTTGCGGCCCCCGAGGTCAGGCTGGGCCTGCCTGGTCTCCGCCTCGGCGCGCATGATCGGGCGTTCCTGCTGGAAGCCATGGCGATCTATCCGCGCCAGAGCACCAATCCCGTCTATGCCCCCGAGGACTACCCGGATCATTACGCAAAGAACTACCTCGCCGGCCTTCGAAAGGTCGCGCCGGAGTCGAATTTCAGCTACTACAACAAGAGCGGCTGGGCTTACGGCTTCGCCATCGACAATGCCTGCATCGTCCATGAGCCGACCGAGAAGATGCTCTTCCTCACGACGGTGATCTACGCCAACCCGAACGGCGTCATCAACGATTCCGAGTACGCCGTAGAAGAAGTGGCTCACCCCTTCATGGCCCATCTGGCCGAAGCGGTCGCGCGCCGGGTCTGGAGCGCAGAACAGCCTTCGCGAGGGCGAGAGTAGTCAATCAGCCCGTGACTCGCGCTTTCGATTGAACACAAAGTCAGTACCCGGCGCCATGTCCGGATCAAGCGCTTCAGCGGGATGTCCGGCAGGAAGCGTGCCGCCGTTGTCAATGCCGTCTGCTCCAACGGCATACAGCAGGTAGTCGCGGCCGTCGAGTTGATGGGCGCGCTTGTAGATGAACGGGTGTCCTGTCGTAAACGTGTCGATCGGCGCATGGCCATCGAGCAACGGGGCGATTTCTTCGAGAGATTCGGGCAGCCGGTCGGCCTCCGTTCGGAACAGCTCAATCGCAAGGACCGTGTGCACGCCGGTCAGGTCCAGGCGGATGCGATCGGAGGCACGTTGTGGCTTGGAGTAATGCTCGGCCAGGCGAGCGAGGAACTCGTACCCGCTCGTCTGCTGTGCGCAGAACGCATCGGCATCAAAGATCGCGGGAGAGCGCTGATAACGTGGAAGCGCAGCCAACTTCATCGCGCCGGCATAGAACTCGTCCATTCGCGCGACCACCTCATGCTTTCTCGGCAGGCGCAGTCCCCCGGCGTTCTCAAGGACCGTGTACTGGTTGACGAGGTCCGATGACGGCTCACCCCATTCGCGGACCATTCTCCTGCCGCTGCCTTTGCCATCGTCTGTGTGCATCCACTGCAGCATGTCGAGCGTCTGAAGCCGATCGGCAGCAAGTGCGTTCGCGAAGTCATCCAGATGCACGCCGCCCAACGTCTCAAGACAACGCCGCAGATCGGTCGGCGGCAAGCGCCCTTCCACTGCGGCGAAGCGAATCTGATCAACTGCTTGTGCGGCGATGACGAGCCCGACGAGGTGCCCGATCATGGTTTCCTGTCGCGACGCCACTTCTGCAAGCCGCAGTTGACGCTCCCAACAGATGATTGCCTCCTGGGGGTTCCCGTCAGCAAGATGAATGGCCGCATTCGCCATAAGCACTCTGGCCAGGTTCCGCCATGCGCCCAGATGCGTCTGCATTCGATCGAACAGCGGACGTGTTGCGGCGGGAGGTGGCGCCACCCAGGCGTGCGACAACCCTGCGTCTATCTCCGCAAACACCCCCCTTGCCCGCGCAAGTTCGATCCCCTCACGCGCCCGCGCTACAGCCAGGTCAGATGCCTCCTCTATGTATGCCGCGGTTGGGTCAACCGGCCAGGCGAAGTCACGCGGCGTTAAGTCCCCGTTCGGCGCGTCTGGCCCGTACTTCGCTTCCAGTTCGGCGACAATGCCCTGCCAGGAGGCGTACGCGGCTTGGAGGGCGTCGAATCCGTTTGGATCGGCCGGGCTTGCGCCCTGCCGCTGCGCCGCCAACTCGTATACCTGTTGGCCGTAATCGATGGCGCTCCCGCGCTTCGCGGTGACTGCCAGGTACACCACACGCAGGAAGAGGGCAGCGCTGATCAGCGAGAGAATGGCGGCAACGGCACCCGCGCGCCGAAGCCATTTTCGCCGCGCATCCCGGCTGTACGCCTCGCGGAGCACCACTACCACCTCACTCCAGCGACATCAAAACCTTAATCCCCTCCCCGCTCACCATCGTCCGAAATGCCTCCCGGTACTGCTCGACCGGGAACTCGTGCGTCACGATGTCCTCCAGCTCCAGGCGCCCGCTCAAGAGCAGTTCCTCCATCTGGTACCACGTCTCGAACATCTTGCGCCCGTTGATCCCGAGCACCGTCGCGCCCTTGAAGACGATGTGCGTCGTCAGGTTGAAGTCGATGTTCCGCGGCGGGATCCCCAGCAGCGCTGCCGTGCCTCCGTTCCGCATCGCCGTGAAGCCCTGGTCCAGCGCCGATTCCGCCCCGCTCATCTCCAGCAGCACATCCACGCCCTCGCCGCGTGTCTGGCGCTTCACTTCCTGGATCCACCCTGGATCGCGCGCATCAAACGCCTCCACTGCCCCAAGCTTGCGCGCCAGTGCCAGCCGCGGCGGGTTGATGTCCGTTGCGAAGATCCGGCTCGCGCCAGCCGCCTTGGCGACCGTCACCGCCATCAGCCCGATGATCCCCGTCCCCGACACCAGCACCGTCTTGGCGCTCACATTCGCGGCCATCACTGTGTGCACGGCGTTGCCCAGCGGGTCCATCACCGCGGCGAATCGGTCCGGGATCCGCTCGTGCACCGGCCACACGTTCTCCTCCGGCACCACCACGTAGTCCGCGAAGCAACCGTCCCGGTCGATCCCGATGATCTGCGTGTCAGAGGCGATGTGCGCGTTGCCGGTGCGCGAGTTGTAGTCCACGCCCTTGGTGATGTGCCCCTCGGCGCTGACGCGCAGCCCCGGCGCATACCGCGTCACGGCACTGCCCACCTTCTCGATCACGCCCACGAACTCGTGCCCCGTCACGATCCCCACCGGAATCCGCCCCGCCGCCCACCGGTCCCACTCCCAGATGTGACGGTCCGTCCCGCAGATTCCCGCCTTCTTGACGCGGATCAGCACATCCCGCGGCCCCGGCTCGGGCACGGCGCGACGACCGTCGAACTCGAGCTCCGGTCCGGCGTGGTGCTTGAACAATGCACGCATGGTGCGTGCGGGGGCCCCGTTCGTGCTCGTGGAGACCGCGGCGCGCGCGGCAGCGGGCGTGTGGGTTGAACTCATGCGTGCTCCCGTACTCGGCGGCAGGCCGAACTGGTCAACGCCTGCCCCAGCTTGTCAGTCGTCATGCCGCGGCGGGCGGGCATGCCCCTGTGCCCCCGTTTACCCTCGCCCCGGGCGACCCGCTCCTGCCGCCGCCTTCTGCGGCTCAGGCTCGTCGCGGGAAATCCCACGCTGATTCAAGCGAGACCACCCCGAATATTCAAACCTTTCCGAAAGAAGTCAGATGGCGCCGGCGGCCCCCGCGGGGTGCAATGCAGCCCTCGCTCCCTTCGTTCTACTCCCTGGAAGCACGCGCGGCACGAATTTGGACGTGCCACCATTCGCGCCTGCGGCAAACGAACCCGCCTGGCCGACGTAGAAGAAACACCCAAAGTGGTCCGGCTGCGCGCCAGGGCCGCGTGTTAGGGTCATATCAGGTCTGTCGCACGCCAGGACCGCGGTTTTTGACCGGGCAGGACGCCCGTGCCACAGCCCTCAAGTAGGATTTGGGGAACATGAGCCAGCTTGCAGGACATGCCGCCTACGCCTATGTGGCGATGAAGCCCACCGGCGGCCGGAAAATTGGCGTGCGCCAGGCTCAGGACTTGGCGGCCCTTTCCGACGGCCTCCGGATGGAGAGCTTGCTCCTGCTGAAGCATTGGGAACTGCCCGCCTGGGCTGCCCGCGACAACGAACTGACGCTTAAGGACCAACTTGCCCTGAATGAACAGCTCGCCCAGCTTCTCAGCCGCGGCGTCCCGCTCGTGGAGGCCCTGGAGGTCGCCGCGGGCACCGTCCGTCCGGTTGCCAAGGGGCGGATCGAGCGGATGCGCGAGCTGGTGGCCGCAGGTTCGAACTTCGCTGACGCCTGTGTAAAGGTGGGGGGGTTCGACACGGTCACGGTGGCGGTGTACCGCGGGGCCGAGCGCACGGGCGACCTGGCCGGGGCCGCGGCCCAGATGGCCGAGGCCATCCGGCGCCGCCTGGCGGTTGCGGGAAAGGCCGTCACGCTGATGATGTATCCGGTGATCGTCCTGTCGATCAGCGTGCTCGTTGCGGTCGGCATGCTCATCGGGGTCATGCCGATGCTGGGGGAGAACCTGCGGACGATGGCCGAGGCCTCCAATCACCAGTTGCCGGCGCTGTCGAACATGGTGTTCGACCTGGGCACGTGGATGCGCGCCAACGTCGTGCCGCTGATGATCGGCGTGGCCATCGTTCTTGTCGCCCTGCTCGTCGGAAAGGCGATTGTGGCGAACGTGGCACGGATCGCAATGCGGCGGCTTCCGATCGTCGGGGAGGTCGTTCTTGCGCAGGAATCGGCGCGGTTCTTTTCCGTCATGGCTGCGATGACCCGCTCCGGCGTGCCGATCGGCGATGCGCTGGGGGTTTCCAATCAGGCGATCAGCCACCCGCAGCTCCGCAGCCAGCTTGAGCGGTTGCGGACACGGCTGGTCGAGGGCGGCCTGCTGCGGACGTTGATTGAGGAGGTTGAGGCGCTGCCGCTGGCGACGCGCCGGCTGCTCGTCGCGGCCGAGCGCAGCGGCGATCTGGAGAGCGCCTTCAACACGCTGGCGCGCGACATGACGGACGAAGTCGACAAGCGCAGCCAGCGTCTTCTGGCGGTGATGGAGCCGCTGCTCATCGTTGTCATGTTCCTGATTATCGGCTCGTTCCTGTCGGCCGTGCTGCTGCCGATTCTCACCATCAGCAGTCAGGCGTCAGGGCTGTAAGCGTTCAGCATTTCAGAATCCTGGCTTTCGGATCTCACCACGCACATTCGCGGCTATGCCGCGGGAGGAAAGAAGCACATGAACTCAGAATCCTGCATTCGACTGTCCCGTCATCGACGATCCGCCTTCTCGCTCCTGGAAATGATGCTTGTCGTCGTCATCATCGGCCTCCTCGCCGGCGTCGTCGTCTTCCAGTTCGCCGGCCAGGGCGACAAGGCCCGCCAAAGCACGACCAAGACGAAGATGCGCAGCGTGCAGCAGGCCATTGAGACCTACCTCCTCGAGAACGGCAATGTCCCCATGGATCTGAGCGTTCTCACCAGCGGTTCGACGCCGCTGCTGCCGACCCTGCCAAAGGACGCGTGGCGCAATGACCTCGTCTACTACCCGCAGTCCGACGTGATTGGCAAGCAGTACACGCTGTTGAGTGTCGGCAAGGACGGTCAGGAAGGCACGGAAGACGACATCGACCTGTGGGTCACGGAGCAGGAAGAAGGCTGATGACCCCCCGGGCGCGCCACATCACGATGGGTGCCACTGCTCGTCGCGGTACTCCGCGGCGCAGCAGTGCGGGCGCGCAGCGTGCTCCCAACCCGGCCGCAGCGGTCCTGCGCCGCACGCGCGTCTTGCCCGCCCAGCCTGCGCGTGCCGCTCGCGGCATGTCCCTCCTCGAGGTGGTCTTTGCCGTCGTTCTGCTTGCCCTGGTGGCCTCGGCGGTGACGGGCGCTATCTCGTTTGTGGGCGGCTCCGAAGTTCGCGCCCAGAAGCGACTTGGGGCGTACGAACTGGCCAACCGGCTGATTCTCCAGCATCTGGACGATCCCAACCAGTTGCCCGATCGCACCCGGCCGATCGAGTACGACCGCTTCCGGTATCGCTGGGAGCTCGACATCTCCCAGGTGCGCATGCGCACGCCCTCCCTCGCGACGCAACGCGAGGTGAACGCCCAGGCCAATGACCGGTTCGAGCAGGTCACGGTCGCCGTCTTCGCGGTTCAGGAGGGCGTCCTCTTCGAGCCCCCCGCGGAGCAACTCGCTGTCCTCACGCGCGTCTACGACCCGTTTGCCCCGCGCAATCCTGATGCCGTGGAGCGCATGGACGCCGATGCGCTCATTGAGAAGATCCAGGGTCTTTTCGGGGGCGATCTCCCAGCGGGAGGCCGCAATCGCTCCGGCGGTGGATCAGGGAATGGGGGAGGGAGTCAGTGAGCCGCTCGCGTGCTTTCACATTGATCGAGATGATGCTGGCCATAGCGATCGGTGGCATCGTCATCTCCATCGCCATGTCGATGTTTCTCGCGCTGGATCGCGCGCAGCAGCGGCTGGAACGCCGGTTCGAGGCTTCCCTCGGCCTTGGTCGCATCCGCCTTGCCGTGAGCCGCGCGATGGAGCAGTTGCTCGTCTCTGACGCTTCCCGCCCCGCGGAGCTCAATGAGCCGGAGAATTTGGAGCAGTTGCTGCGCGACGGCGGGGCCTCGCTGGCGGGCGTGCGGCCGCGGTTCATCCTCGAGCCTGATGCGGCGCTGCCGCTGATGGAGTGGCAGCCTGATCCACAACAGCCGCCGGAACTCATCCAACCGCAGCGGTTCGAGATGACCCTTCGTTCCGCCCCGGTCTACGCCCTCGCCTCCGGCGGCGACTCCCTTGCGCTGGATGACGCCGAGGCGCTAGAGGATCTGGTCGAGTCCATGCGGCGGGCCGAACCCCGCAGGTCACGGTCAGCCAACGACGCTGAGGCTCGCCAGGACGAAGAGGGTGACGCCGACGGTGAACTCGAAGAGGAGGAATCGTCCGGGGACGAGACGGAGGAGGATCTGGAGGAGACCCCCCTTGCTCCGGGTGTTCGGGGCGTCTTCGAACTCACCGCGGATGAGGAGCGAGGCCTTGACGAGCCGCTGAGCTGGACACTCTGGTGGCGTGTGCTCGGCTCCTCCTTTGAGACCGGCACACTCGACGCTGCGCTGGATGTCAACAGTCGTGCTCATGTCAACCGGTTGCTCGGTGACACCATCAATCCTGAGGATGACGGCGCCCGGGTGAAGCTGGCGGAGGGGCTGCGAACGGTCCGGTGGACGGCCCGGCGCGACGGTGAATCCATGGATCGGCTCATCGTCGTCTGGTGGCGGGACCTGCCGGCGTACATGGAGCTTGAGACGCAGACCCTCGACGGCCGCTGGAACAAGTGGATGTTTGAGGTAAGCTGGACTCAGGGCGCTGAGCCGGGCACGCCCCAGTCGAACGCGCCCGCGTCCCCGCAGGACCAAAGCGCTCCGGATGGGGGAGGGAACCGCGTACCGCCGGAAGCTGCGGATGCAGTGAACAGGGCGATCGGAATCGGGGGTGACAAGTGATTCGGGCTCGGTGTCGCCAACGCGGACGCAGCTCCAGGCGGGGTCGCCGCGCGTTCGCCCTGCCGATGGTGGTGCTGCTCGCCCTGGTGGCGACTCTGGGGATCGGCGTTATGCTCGAACGGGCCGCCCAGGCCATGCTCGCCACCCAGCGGGAGGTCGACGTCTATCGCCGCCATCACGACACGCTCGGCATGAAGGAAATGGTTAACCGCTGGCTCGGCTCAAACCAGAACCGCTTGGCCGAGCGGCTCGGCGATGATGGCCTGGCGTTCCGGCTGGAGTTGCCGGATGGCGATGAAATCCACGTCTATTTCGCCCCCGGCCAGGGGCAGGCGCTGACGTCCCTCGATCTGCTCGGCGGCGACCGCAACCTGCAGGCCCGTCAGGTGGCCCGGCTCATCGCGGCGATGGAGCAGGACGCCGTCAGGTCCGGTTCTGATGTCATCCTGGCCTCTCAGGACCCGGCCCTGATCGATGTGGAGGGGGACACAAGCCGCTTTCAGTTCAGCCCGGGTCTGTCCCGCCCGTTTGGTCCGGTCGAGGTGGACGTCAACGTCGCGCCGGTGGAGGTGCTGGAGACGATCGCCCGGGTGGCCATTGTGGATGGCAGCCCGGAGGAGTTTGTGGCGGAACTGCTGCGGGCCAGGGACGACGATGAGCCGATCACACAGGTTGATATCCGCGCTGCCGGATCCAGCGCGGACCTTACCGATGGAGACCTGGCGACCATCAGAACGATGCTGACCGCGAACGGAACGCTCTGGCGCGTCGTAGCGGAACGTCTGGACCGGCGAGGTCGCCTGGTCGAGCGGACCGGCGGCTACTTCCAGACCGGATTGACCGAGGGCGGGGGCTCTGATTTCAACCAGGGGGGTGGGTTCCTCTCCTGGCGCACTCTGGACCTGCCGGAGTCGGACATGGTTCCGGTCGACGGCAGCCCGTATCGTTGACTCTCATGCGAGGAGCTGGCATGCAATCACACCGACAGCACGCGCGTCGACGCGCCCGAACGGCCCAGTTGGCTGCAGGAGCCGGCTTGGCCGCTGCCCTGGCGATCGCCGTGCTGCCGCTGCACGGGGCACTGAGCCGTCGTGCGGCCACAAACGACACCGCCCGCCCGGAGGCGAACGACGACGCGCAGCGTCCCGCACCGGAACCGTTGGACCAGGCTTGGGTGAGCCGGATCTTCCGCTCGGTCGGGCCGGAGGCCCTGCCGGAGCAGGTCGCGGCCAAGACCGACGAGCCTGCCGCGGCGGTTGAACCGGAGACGCCTGCCGTGGCGGCGCAGGAGCCGGATTCGGCCGTTGTTCCGGATACCCGGTGGCAGTACCTCGGTTCGATTACGACCTCTCGCGGCCGTTCCGCACTGCTTCGGGACAAGCAGGCGGGCAACAAGCAGCATCTCATCGCCGAGGGGCGCGTGGTCGAGGGGTTCACCGTCCACCGGATTGAGGATGCCCACGTCATTCTGACGGCGAGCGGCAGACAAACAAAGGTGGAGCTTGCTCCGCCGAGCGCCTCCTGGACGGCGCCAGGGGCGGCGCCGCCTGTCCGCACGGCGGCCGCCACAGCCAATCAACAGCGCGCGAACTCGCGCGTGAATCCCGCCCTGGCGAACCGCGCTCGCGCAGGTCGCACGAAGGGAGAGATCGATCCAGAGTTCGCGCGTCAGCTACGCGAGCAGGTGCTGCACGGCGAGGTTGATCCCGACCGCATCGGCGCGATGCAGAAGGCCGGCATGATCGACGACGCGACCGCGGCGGAACTGGTGACCCAGTACAAGGAAATCCAGGGGCTCTCCGAAGAGGAGTACGCCGAGCTGCGGGAGAAGCTCAAGTAGTGAGTGGCTTCGTCTGCCATCTTGAACGCGCGCCGAACGGCACGCTTTCAGCGGTTCGCCTGGTCGGGCCGGGCATGGATCGCGTCTGGAACGCGCCACCTGTGTCGGAAGAGACCCCCGGAGCCGCCGGCACTGCGGTCCGCAGCGCTGCGGAGTGGGTTGCTGAGCAACTCGGCAGCGCCACCCGCGTTCTGGAGATGGTCACGGTTGATGCGGCGGGCGGCATCTGCTCCTGGATCAGCGCCCCCAGCAGCGCTCCCGCGGTCCTGAATGCGGCCATCCGCCAGCATGCCGGCACGGGCAACCCACTGCTTGAGGCCGTGTCGTCGCCGGCCCGTTCCACGCAGGCTTTGGCCGCCCCAGGCGGCGATGCCGGCCGTGCGACGACGCGCTACCCCGTCATTTCACTCCCGGACGCTCCGGTGCGAGTGTTCCTGGATGAGTTGGACGGCCGAGGCATTGAAGTTCGCGCGGTGGAGTCGCTCTGGCACGCCCTGGCCGCGGCGTGGGACCCTTCGGCGGGAGAGACCTCCCGGGGCGGCGTGCGGGAACCGGCCTCAGAGCGGGTCGTTGCGGGTGATGGGCCGGCAACGGCCGTTGTCATGCTCGATCCTGGCCAGGACGGGGATGGGCGACTGGTGTGGGCCTGGTCTCGACAGGGTGCGTTGCTTGCCGCCGGCTCCATGCGATTGCTGTCGGTCCGGCCGCAACGCTCCCGAGATGCCGCTCGCGACTCGGTGCTCGAAGTTGAGTCGGAGAATCCGGCGGCGATGGCCGATCTCGCCCGCCGCATCGGGGGCGAGCCGCGTGAAGGCCAGGGGCCGACCGCGCTGGCGTGCTCCGAGGCGGAGGTCGGTCGCCTGGCGCTCGACTGGCTCTCGTTCGCCGCGCAAACGGGCGCGAGCCCGGAGCGGATCATTGCGTTTGGCGCGCCGGTGGTGGCGGGGCACAACGGCCACGCCGGCAAGGTTGCTTCCGTTGCCCATGCGTTGAGCGATGCCTGGCCTGGGGCCACGATCGATGCCGTCAGCGATGAGGATCCGATCGGCAGCACGCTGCGGCGCCTCTCGACGGGGGCGGCGTCCACTGAGGCGCAGCATGCTGATCCGAGAGCGGCGCTCACGTCGCTGACCCTGCGGCCCGGACGCATTGATCGCCGCGTTTTCCGCTGGACGGCCGCGGCCGTCCTGGCGGCGTCACTTGGCGTCGCGGCCCTCGGCTGGCAACTGAACCGCGCCGCCGCGGAGACGCAGGGCCAGATCGAGGTGGCCCAGGCGCGGCAGAAGAGCGTGCTGACCGAGCTGACCAACGACTTCCCTGATCTGAATGCTCAGAAAATTCTTCGATCCGGCAATCCGCAGAACGAGCTGGCCCAGGCGCTGAACACGCTTCAAGCCGCCATCAAGGACGAGTCCGCTCCGAAGCCGGTCGTGCAGGAGTTGCTCAACATCCTCAGTGCCGTCGAGCCGTATGCCGACGCGGTGAAGATTCAGAAGATTGACATCCAGTTCATCGTGGTAGCGGTTCGTCTCACCTTGCCGGAGAATGAGACGGATGCCGGCCCGAAGATTCTGGCCGAGCTGCGCGATCGTTCGGAGATGCTCGAGTGGCAGGGGCAGTTTGTCTCGGGCGGACGCAACCAGACTGGTCGTCCGTATGTGCTGACGGGGCAGTGGCGGTCTCGCCCGGCCAGCCCTGAGCCGACGGGAGCCGCGCGATGAGCACAAGCCCGAACCGACACGAAATGGAACTGATCGCCGCCGCGGCGAGCGCGGAGCGATCCAACCGGCCGCGTTGGCTGATCATTCTGGCCGGCCTCGTCTTCGTCGGCGCGATGATTTACCTGTTGATGTCCATGGGCGGCCTGGCGCGGGCCCGCACCAGCCTGTCGCAGGCCGAAGAGCAGTACACCACCGTGCAGCGGCGGGCCGAGGCCTACCGCAAGCAGGCCACCGAACTGGCCAATCGCGCCGTGCCGGAAGACAACGCGACCGCGCTGAAGATGGAGGAACTCGGCAACCTGGTCGGTCTGCAGATGCGCGTGACAGAGCCTGACCGGTACCCCGGCTACAACGAGCGCGGCGTCCGTCGCCGCGCGCTCAACGTGGAACTGTCCAATGCCGACCCCGCGCTGTTCACCTCCTGGCTGCACACCGTGATGAACTCGGAGGATCTCCGCGGCCTGCAGATCCGCACACTGAGCATGGAACCGCAGCCCCCGCGCCCCGGTCAGCCGGTCGGCTGGAGGATTACCGTCGCCTTTGATCGCCTTGAGAGGAGGGTCTGATGCGGGACTTGAGTGTTCGTGGTATTGCTCCCGCCGCGGTGCTGGCGATCGGTTCGATGCTGCTTGCCGGGGGGTGCAGTTCCTCACGCGGCTGGGAGCGGCCGCGGGCCTACACCGACGCTGCTGCGCAGGCGGCCGAGCACGCCCGTCGCCTCGCCGAAGCCGAGCGCAAGGCCCTTGCGCTCACGCAACGCGCAATGCGGGCCGATGATGCGGGCGATTACGAAGAGGCGATCCGCCTGTGCGTTGAGGCGATCAACACGTATCCGGATCTGGGCATCGCCTGGCACACCATGGGCGTCGCCTTGCTGGCCCGCGGAGAGCGGCAGCGCGCCTGGGAGAGCTTCAGCCGCGCCGCCCAGCTTGACCCGATCAGCCCGGAGCCGGTGTACAACATGGGCGTCATCCTTCAGGAGAACATGCTTCTGGATGAGGCCAAGCGGTACCACCTCGAAGCGCTCGGGCGGAAGCCGACCTATCTCCCGTCCCTGCGGGAATCGATTCGGATCGACCGCATGATGGCTCGTGTGGACCAGGAGACCATTGCGCGCGTCACCCGGGCGTTGATGCTGGAGACCGAACCGGAGTGGCGAGAATACTTCCAGCGCACGCTTCTGCAGGGCGAATCAGGCCGAGGCTAAGCCCCGTAGCATTGCCGCGTGCCCGCGGCGGACCTCGAACTCGACGTAGTGATTCTCGGCGGCGGCGTTGCCGGCTTGTGGACGCTGCGACGTCTGCTGTCGCGCGGATTTGCTGCAATGCTCGTGGAACGCCATGCCCTGGGCGCAGGGCAGACCATCGCCAGCCAGGGCATCATCCACGGCGGGCTGAAGTACACGCTCGGCGGGGCCGGGGGCCGTGGCGCATCGGCGGCGGGCGCGATTGCAGATATGCCGGGTCGATGGCGGGCGTGCCTGACTGGCGGGGGTGGAGGGGATCCGGATCTGAGCGGCGTCGAGGTCCTCAGCAGTTGCCAGCACCTCTTTACGGCGCCGGGCTTCGCCGCCAGGATCGCCGGGGCCGCGGCGTCCAGGGTCATCCGCACGGAAGTAGCGAGAGTCAGCCGGGAGCACCGGCCGGCCGCATTGCTGGGCGCGCCGTCCTCCTGCGACGTCTACCGGGTCGATGAGCCCGTGCTGGAGCCCCGTTCGCTCGTTGGCGAACTTGCCGAGGGCGCGATGGCTGCCGGCGGACGGCTGCTCGCCGGCAGTGTGGATGCGATCGAGCCGCTCGGTGAGGATGGAGCGGTCATTCACATCCGGACCACGGGCACGGATGTGGTCTCGGTGCGGGCTTCATGCGTTCTGCTCGCGGCAGGCGAGGGCAACGCTGAACTGCTTGCAATGCTCAGTGCGGCGTCACGGCGGCCGTATGCGACGATGCAGCGACGGTCGCTTCACATGGTCATGATGCGGTCCGCAGGCCTGCCGCCGCTGCATGCGCACTGCGTGGGGCCATCCTCGCGGCCGCTGCTGACGGTTACATCACAATCGGATCACGCCGGGCGCACGGTCTGGTACATGGGCGGAGAATTGGCGGAACAGGGAGTAGGGCGCGACCGTGTCGACCAGATTAAGGTTGCTCGCAGCGAGCTGGCCAGGCTTCTGCCGTGGATCGATCTCAACGAAGCACAGTTCGCAACGCTGCGCATCGACCGGGCCGAAGGTCGCGATGAGGCGGGCAAGCGTCCGGATCTGCCTGTCCTGATCCCGGCGACGGAAGGATCAAGGGTGCTGGCCGCCTGGCCGACCAAGCTGGCCTTCGCGCCATTGCTGGCCGACATGGTCGAGCGGTCGTTGCAGGGCATGGGCGTGCAGCCTCGTGGCGTGCCGGCGGAACTTCCTGCCTTCGATGCGCCGCCGGTCGCCGCTCTTCCCTGGGATCGGGAGGACGCCGTATGGAGCTGAGATCGCTTGGCGCATCGTCGCTGCGCGTCTCCGCCCTCGGGTTGGGGACCGTCAAGATCGGCCGCAACGTCGGCGTGAAGTATCCGGGCGGCGAGGGCTTTCCGCTGCCGACGGATGAACAGGTCGCCGACCTGCTCGCGACGGCTCGTGACGAAGGCATCAACGTCATCGACACCGCCCCCGCGTACGGTTCAAGCGAAGAGCGTCTCGGCGCGATCATGCGGAGCAAGGGCTGGTTTGGCGGGCGTGAACACTGGGTTGTCATCACCAAGACCGGCGAGGAGTTCGACGGAAGCGCCTCGACGTTCGACTTCACTCCGGAGCACACCCGCCGCAGTGTTGAGCGATCGCTCCAGCGTCTTGGATGCGATGTGCTGGACTGTGTCCTCATTCATTCCGACGGTCGCGATGACGAAATCATGGAGCGCATGGGGACGTTGGAGGCGCTTTACGACCTCGGACAAGCCGGGCTTCTGCGAACCTATGGCATCAGTACGAAGACCGCGGCGGGAGCGATCAGCGCGGTTCGGCGGCTTGGCGCTGACCGCACGGGCGGCCGCGGCGTGATCATGGCGACGCTCAACGCGCAAAGCTCGGAGGATCTGCCCGCCATTCACGCCGCCGGCGAGAAGGGTGTGGGCGTGCTGATCAAGAAGGCGCTCGGCAGCGGCCACCTGGCCCGCTCCAGCGAGGGCATTGAGAACGGCCTGCGGCACGTGTACACCATGGGCGGGGCCGCCGTTTCGAGCGTCATCGTCGGAACATCCAGCGGCCAACACCTGCGCGCCAACGCGGCCGCCGCTCGCCGGGCACTCGGACAGGCGTCGGTCTGACCTGCCTGGGCGCTACGCGGCCGCCGCGTCCTTGTCGCGCTTCCGAATCACGCGGTTCATGCCGCGGACGACCAGGAAAATCACCCAGGCGACGATCAGGAAATCGACCACGTTGTTGATGAATGCGCCGTACCGGATCGCGACCTCGGCAATCTCCGCTCCGGTTTCGGGATCAACACGTTTCTCCTGCAGCACGATCTGAAGGTGCTTGAACTCGACGCCGCCCAGAAGCAATCCCAAAGGCGGCATGATCAGGTCATTGACAATCGAGTTCACCACTTTTGTGAACGCCGCACCGATGATGATGCCGACGGCCATGTCAACGGCGTTGCCCTTGATCGCGAACTCTTTGAACTCCTGAACGAGGCCCATGTCAGCGCCCTTTCTTCTCAGCGCCCGCCCTCCGCCGATTCAGCATACCCGATCCGGCCGATTCCTGTACGCCTCACGTATCGCCCGCGCCCCCCCGCGCCCGCCCGCGCCCCCCCTCGTACCGCGTCCGCAGGTTGTGTTCAATCTTGAGCAGGTCCAGCACCTTCCCCACCATGAAGTCCACCAGGTCATCGATCGAATGCGGGTGCAGGTAGAACCCCGGGTTCGTCGGGCAGACGATGGCGCCGGCGAGGGTCGCCCGCCTGTAGTTCTCGACGTCAACAAGTGAAAGCGGCGTCTCCCGGTGGCACAGAATCAGCGGACGTCGTTCCTTCAGCGTGACCATCGCCGCGCGGGTGAGCAGGTTGGATCCGGCCCCGGTCGCGATGGAACTGAGCGAAGTTGAGGAGCACGGCAGCACGACCATCCCGTCGTGCAGGAACGAGCCCGACGCGATCACTGCCCCGACATCCTTGTTCGGATGAATGATCAGGCGCTCATTCAACGCCTCGGCGTCGTGCAGGTCCGGAACGAGGGTGGGCCCATCGATGTGCGTGATGCCCGCTTCGTCGAAGAGCAGGCGCCGCCCATACTCCGTCACGATCAGGTGAACCTCGTGCCCATCCGCCAGCAGGAGTTCCAGCAGGCGAAGGGCATAGGTCGCGCCGGAAGCGCCGGTAATCCCCAGGACGAGACGCTTTGCAGAGGATGTGTTCACTGGCCGGATGATACCGGGACGGGAGACGGGAATGCGGCCGCTTCCCTGCGGGCGGCCTCCCGAAATCCGCTACGCTCCGACCGGTCGACGGCTGCGGTTGTCCTTCCGGCGTTCATCGGCGTCCAGCCACACGCCGCGCAAAATGCGGATGCACCCCGGCCCCAGCGCTTCGGTCAGGGGCGACACAAGCTCCGGGCTGAGCACCGTCCGGATCGGTGTTTGCAAAATCGCGCGGCCATGCTCGGTATCGATGACCAGGTCCACCGGGAAGGCGTCGGCGGCCGCGCCGTTCTTCTTCCCGCCGCCCCCTTCCGCCGAGTGCTCGCCGATGATCTCCGCTGCGCGCACCACGGCGTTCTTGCCGGAGCCGTTTAACGCCGGCCCATTCACGCGCAGGCACAGCCGCCCCGGCTGTAGAGGCACCCCGTCGATCGGGACGACCCGCTCCACGATCACCTGCGGATCGCCGCGTGACAGGTCGATGCGGCCGAGGATGAAAACCATCGAGTCCTGCTCGACCAGGTGGCTGAATTTGGCGTAGCAGTCCGTGAACAGCACGGTTTCGCACGTGCCGGCGATGTCCTCAAAGGTGATGATCGCCATCTTCTGCCCGGCGCTGCGGCCGGAGCGCACCACGATTGCCCGCAGCGATTGCACCAGCCCCGCCAGCACGACGCGCTGGTCCTGCCTCGCCTCCTTGATGGAGGACGTCGTTGCGGTGACGAAGATGTTCGCCCAGTCGCGCCACTTCTCGAGCGGGTGGCTGGAGACGTAGAACCCGAGCGTCTCCTTCTCGTTGGCGAGCATCTCTGCTTCGGTCCACGGCTCCACCCGTGCCAGCGTCGGTTCGGCGGCGGGTCGGTTCTCGGCGGCGTCGCCGGCTGAATCGCCGCCGAACCCAAAGAGCTGGTTCTGCCCGGACGCCTTGTCCTGCGCGATCGATTGTCCGGCGCTCACCGCGGCCTCGATGCTGGCCGACATCGCCGCTCGGTTCTCGCGTCCATGCAACGAGTCGAACGCCCCCGCCTTCACGAGCGACTCGATCGTCGCCTTGTTCACCGTCCCGCTCGGTACGCGCTCACAGAAGTCGTACAGCGACGTGAATGGAGTCGCCTTATCCCTCTCCGCGATGATCGCCTCGATCGCCTTCTCCCCCGCGCCCTTGATGGCCCTCAATCCGAAGCGCACGTGCCCGTGCAGCGCATCGCGCGGCTCCCCCTCGTCGAACACAACCGTGAACGCCGCGGCGGAGCGGTTCACATCCGGCGGCCGCACCTCCACCCCGATCTTTCCGTTGATGAAGCGCGTCCGCCGGCAGTCCTCCAGGTACGGCGCCCAGTCGGAGACCTTCTGCGCCTGGCTCTCGTAGCTCAGGAACGCCGCCATGTACTGATTCGGGAAGTACGTCTTCAGGTACGCCGTCTGGTACGCCACGATCGCGTATCCCGTCGAGTGGCTCTTGTTGAAGCCGTACCCGGCGAACTTCAGGATCAGTTCAAAGAGTTCTTCGGCCTGCTTCTCCGCCAGGCCCTGTTCGCCAGCCCCCTCGATGAACTTCGGCTTCGCAGCGTTGATCGTCTTTTCCTTCTTCTTGCTGATCGCCTTGATCAGCCCGTACGCCTCGCGCAGCGGAATGCCGCCGAGGCCGTACACGATCTGCATCACCTGTTCCTGGTAGACCATCACGCCGTACGTTTCGGCCGTGTAGTGGTCCACGATCGGGTGCACCTGCGGCACGCGGTCCTGCCCGTGCTTGCGGCGGTTGTAGTCGGGAATCAGGTCCATCGGGCCCGGGCGGAAGAGCGCGTTGGCCGCGATCAGGTCTTCCAGCCGGTCCGGCTTCATCTCCTGCAGCAGCCGCCGCATGCCGCCGGATTCAAACTGGAACACCCCCGTCGTGTCGCCGCGGGCGAACATTTCGAAGACGCGCGGGTCGTCGAACGTCAGCCGGTCCAGATCGAGCGGGTGCGGCCGCCCATCCCCGGCTTCCCGCCCCATCGCCTTGAAGACTTCCTGCTCCGGCAGCGTCTCGCGGATGAGCTGCTTGCACTTCTCGATGACGCTCAGCGTCCGCAAGCCGAGGAAGTCCATCTTGAGCAGGCCGATCTTCTCGCACGTCGGCCCGTCCCACTGCGTGACGATCTCGTGCTCCCCCGCGCCGGACTGCTTGTAGAGCGGCACCAGTTGGTCGAGCGGGCGCGTCGCCACGATGACGCCCGCGGCGTGCACGCTCGCGTGCCGTGCCTGGCCTTCCAGCACGCGGCCGGTGTCGATGAGCTTGCGGATCTCGTCGCGCGTGTCGTAGAGCTTCTTCAGCTCAGGCTCCTCTTCGAGAGCCTTGTCGAGCGTCATCCCGAGCGATTCGGGCACCAGCTTGGCGATCTTGTCGACTTCGGGGAGCGGGATCTGGTGGACGCGCCCGACGTCGCGGATGACCGCCCGGGCCTTGAGCGTTCCGAACGTGATGATCTGCGCCACGTGCCCGTACTTGCGGCGCACGTAGTCGATCACCTCGCCGCGGCCGTCCTGGCACAGGTCGATGTCGATGTCGGGGTATTCCGAGCGGTCCGGGTCAGTGAAGCGCTCGAAGAGGAGGCCGTAGCGGACCGGGCAGGCGTTCGACAGGCCGAGCACGTACCCGACCATCGTCCCCACGCCGGACCCTCTGGCCAGGGCGGGGATGCCGCGCTGGCGGCCCCAGTTGACGAAGTCCCACACGATCAGAAAGTACGCGCTGATGAGCTTGTCGGCAAGAATCTTGAGTTCGCGGTTCAGCCGCGCCCACTTGTCAAAGGCATCCGGATCGATCCCCTCCGCGCCGCGATGCTTCGCCGCTTCGTCCGTGCCGAGCACGTAATCGTGCTTGTGCTCAAGGATCGCCGCGCCGTAGCGCCACACCATCCCCGCCTCGGCCAGCAGCCGCAGCGCGTTGTCGCACTGCTCCTTCAGTTCGGCCTGCTTCAGCGCCGGGTCGGTCGCCGGCTCCAGTTCGAAGGCTTCGCAGTAATCCTTGAACCACGCCGTCAAATCGCCGGCGTACTTCCGGTCGTCGTGCTTCGGCAGCGCCTTCGCGGCCGGCGCCTTCACCACCACGACGGGCGCGTGGTTCACGCCGAACTCGAGTTCCACGTTGCACCGATGCGCAATCCGCACCGTGTTGTCGCACGCCTCGCGCCCGATCCCGTCCTCCGCGTACTCGCGCTCGAAGAGCGTGCGCATCTCCTGCGGGCTCTTGACGTAGATCTCTTCCGGATAGTGCAGCCGGTCGGGCTCCGCCTTGAACTTGCCCATCGAGATGCAGATGAGCGTGTCATGGGCGTCGTGGTCTTCCGCGCGGAGGAAGTGCGAGTCGTTGTCGCAGACGAGGGGGAGATCGAGCTCCTTCGCCAGCCGGATAAGGTGCGGGTTAATCTCGTTCTGCTCGCGCACGTGGTGCTGCAGCTCCACGTAGAAGCGCGGCTCGCCCTTTTCGTTCGGGCTGAAGACGTCCCGATGCCACTGCGCGCACGCGACGGCCTCCTCCCAGTGGTGCCCGCTCTTGTTGCGGTTGTACTGGACCAGGTGGTGGGCCAACTCGGACCCCAGGTGGCCGTTGATGGCGATCAAGCCGTCGGCGTGGCCGGCGAGGATCTCCTTGTCCATCCGCGGCTTGTAGTAAAACCCCGTCCGGTACGCCTCCGAGCAGAGGTACAGCAGGTTCGACCACCCGGTCAGGTTCTCCGCCAGCAGCACCAGGTGGTACCCGCCGTCGGCGACCCCCGTGTGCGTCCGGTCGCGGCGGTCGCCGGGGGCGACGTACGCCTCCACCCCCAGAATTGGCTTGATACCGACCTTGCGGGCCTGCTCGTAAAAGGCGATCGCCCCGTGCAGGTTGCCGTGGTCGGTAACCGCCACGGCCTCCATCCCCAGTTCCTTCACGCGGGCACAGAGCTTGTCCAGCCGGTTCCCACCGTCCAGGAGGGAATACTCGCTGTGCAGGTGGAGGTGAACGAACCCGCTCCCCAAACCCGCCGGATCAGCCGCGGGCGCAACTTCTTGTCCGCCAATATGTTGTGTCTTGTCGGCCATCCCGAGTTCGCAGGCACGAAACGTTGTGGTTTGCGCGTTTTCGAACCCCATCCTACCCGGACCGGGCGAGGATCGGAACCCCTCGCCGCGCCAAATCGCGCCGCTTCCGCTGTTCGGGCACCAGCCGCTGGTCGCATGTGCCCGGATCAGGGGGTTTGCCTCAGATGCGTCCGGGTCCTGCCGCCGGCCCGACTCAAACCCGGAGGAGCCGTTTCAACCGGCGGGGCCAGTCCGTCCGAACCGCCCGCCGCGATTCCCAATACAGTCACAGAGATGTTCAGGGTCTACACGAGCTCGACGCAGGCCGCGGCGGACGGCTTCGGCCGCGTCTACCAGACGGTCAGCACCCGGATGGCTGGGGCGGGCGGGCAGCCGTCGTGGGTGGTGAAGGCGGCGTTGCTGTCGGGGCTGGTGATCTTCCTGGCGGTGGTCGCATTGCTGGTGATCCCGGCCGTGCTCATCGGCGCCGTCGTGCTCCTGGTGCTAGGGGGCGCCTGGAGTCTCAAGCAGCGCCTCGCGGCATGGCTGGGGCGCGGGACCACGCCCGGCAGCCTGCGTGATCCGCGCCGGAACGTGCGCGTGATCGGGCGTGGGGAGGGGATCTGAAATCTGAGCTTCGTGTTGGCGCTCTTCGATAGGACCTATACGACCTATGGGACCTATCGGCTGATGGTGTCGGGCAGGGAGTGGATTCGCCCGGCTCTATACTCGCGTTCCTATGACGGGGGTGATCGAGGTGCGCGCATGCGAGCGGTGGTGACGGGTCAGGTTGGGATGGAGAAGAAGCCGTATCTGGCGGCGGCGCAGGCGTTCGCCGGGGAGCAGGGGGAGCCAATCCAGATCTACAACGTCGGCGACATGATGTACGCCGAAGCGCCCGATGTGCGGCCCGGGAAGATCCTTGACCTGCCGTTGAGCCGGCTGAACTCACTGCGGCGGGCGGCCTTCAAGGACATCATCGCCGACGCGCGCAACCACAAGAACGTCATCGTCAACACGCACGCGACCTTCCGCTGGCGGCACGGGCTCTTCCCCGCCTTCGACTTCGACCAGCTTGCCCTGCTCAAGCCGGACTTGTGCATCTGCCTGGTCGACAACATCGAGGTGGTGCACCAGCGCCTCCACCGCGAGCACGACATTGACGCCACGCTCAAAGACTGCATGGTCTGGCGCGAAGAGGAGATTCTCGCGACCGAGCTGATGAGCAAGGCGATCCCCGGCTCGCAGTTCTACATCGTGTCGCGCGGCCGCCACATGGAGACCACGCGCACGCTCTTCCGGCTCGTCTGCCGCCCGGACCTGCGCAAGGTCTACCCCTCCTTCCCGATGAGCCACGTGACGGACATGCCAGACGTGATGGCCGAGATCGACCACTTCCGCGAAGCCCTTGCCGAGCACTTCATCACCTTCGACCCCGGCGACGTCGATGAGAAACTGCTGCTGGACAGGGCGATCGAAGCGGCCAAGGAGGGGCGCGAGTCCTTCGACCACGTGCCGCTGCAGTTGGGCGGGATGGATAAGGGCGGGACGGCGGGCGGGGCGATCAGGGTGCGCACGCGCGAGGTGATCGACATCGCCGGCGACATCGACGGCCAGATCTACATGCGCGACTTCAAGCTCATCGACCAGTCCGACATGATCGTGTCGTTCATCCCGGAACTGGCCGGCGGCATTCCCGGCCTCTCCAGCGGCGTTGAGCGCGAGCTGCAGCACGCCTTCGAGCACACCAAGGAGGTGTACGTCGTCTGGAAGCCGAAGAAGAATCCCTCGCCGTTCATCACGGAGACGGCGACGAAGATCTTCGCTTCCGTCGATGAGGCGCTCGCCTTCTTCGAGGCCGAGGGGATGTATGGAGATCGCAACCTCTTCGGTCAGTAGTTACGTGGCCGTCCCGCTCGCAGGAGGCCCAACGTGATTCCCCGCCCGTCCGAAATCATTCGCCTTCGCATGGTGGTCCGCGCAGCTGTGATGGTGCTCGGCCTCATCCTCGCGCTCTGCGCGCTTCTGCCCGCGGCCTCCTGGGTGCTTGAAGGCGTGAACGACGGCGATTTCTTCGACCTGGCCTACTACGCGCCGCGCATCATCATCATGATGAGTTTTCTCGTTGCGGGCGGAGTCCTGGCGCTCCTGAGCCGCGCCTTTGCTCGCCTTGCGGTGCCGATGCCCCGCATGCTGCGCTGTCCCGCGTGCGGGTACCGCCTTGAAAAGCTCGCCGCCTCAATCTGCCCGGAGTGCGGGCTCGGTCTCGACGATGAGTTTGTCTCGGCGAGCTGGCCGCAGCAGGCCGGTCGCAGACGGGATCCCCAGCCGCCGGTCGCGGCCGCGGCGGTTGCACGCCGTGAGGGGGATAGCGGCGGGAATCCGCCTTCCCCTGCGCTTTAGAAAAAAGCACGGCCTTCAAGCATCCCGCGCGTGTGCGGCCGGTAGATTCCTCCCGCCGCCACCGGACCACCAGCGTTCGGCCAGCGCAGCGAAGGAGGCTCACCGATGTCCATGCACCGGCGCGATGTTCTTGCGCTCGGCGCGGCTGTCGCCGCGGCCGCGTTCACACCACTCACCCTTGCAGCCCGTCGCCAGCCGGACGGCAAGGCGGACAAGACCATGAAACTGCTCATCCTCGGCGGCACAGGCTTTCTCGGCCCCCACATCGTGCGCGCCGCCATCGAACGCGGCCACACGATGACGCTCTTCAACCGCGGCAGAAGCAACCCGCATCTCTTCCCTGACCTTGAGAAGCTCCGCGGCGATCGCGGCGGCGATCTCGAAGCGCTCAAGGGCCGCGACTGGGACGCCGTGATCGACACTTCGGGGTACGTGCCCAAACACGTGACCGACTCGACGAGCCTGCTGGCCGACCACGCGAAGCAGTACGTCTTCATCTCGACCGTGAGCGTGTACGCAAGCCTCGATAAGCCCGGCATGGACGAGAGCGCGCCGATCGCGCCCCTTCCACCGGGCGTGTCCGCCGACACGGACCAGGTCACGAACGAAACCTACGGCCCCCTCAAGGCGCTCTGCGAACAGGCCGCCGAGGCGGCGATGCCCGGACGCGTGACAAACATTCGCCCCGGCCTGATCGTCGGGCCCGGCGATCCGACGGACCGCTTCACGTACTGGCCCGTTCGCATCGACCGCGGCGGCGACGTCCTGGCGCCCGGCGCGCCGGAGCATCCCGTTCAGTTCATCGACGCTCGCGACCTTGCTGCATGGATCATCCATACGCTCGAGCAGCAGCACACCGGCACGTTCAACGCAACGGGCCCGGTGCCGCCGGTGACGATCGGCGAACTGCTGGAGACCTGCAGGAAGGAGGCAGGCTCCGATGCAAAGCTGATCTGGGCCGACGTCGAGACGCTCAGCCAGCACGAGGTCCGCGGCTGGTCAGACATGCCGGTGTGGGTGCCCCCTGTCGACGGCTACGCCGGCTTCTCCGCCGTCAGCGCTGAGGCCGCGGTCAAGGCCGGCCTGACGTTCCGCGGCATGGATGTCACGGTCCGGGACACCCTGGAGTGGTGGAGGACACTTCCGGAGGAGCGGCGCGCCAAGCTTCGCGCCGGCATCAGTCCGGAACGGGAGCGCGAGGTGCTCAAGGCCATCGCGGGCTGAAGTTAGACGCCTCCCGAATACACCGCACGCATGCCGCACGAACGCGATGAGCCGCGCAGCCCGTTGAAGGCAATTCTCCTTCTCAGGCGCCATGAGGCAGGGCCGGTCGCACTCAGCGCAGTGTGCTTCTTCCTCCTACTGCTGTCGTACTACATCCTGCGGCCGATCCGGGAGACCATGGGCGTGGCCGGCGGCGTAGATCAACTGCGCGGGCTGTTCCTGGTGACGGTTACCGCGATGCTGCTGCTGAACCCCGTCTTCGGCTGGGTGGTGTCGCGGTGGCCGCGCCGGGTGTTCGTTCCAGCGACATACCTGTTCTTCGCGGCGAATCTGGCAGGCTTCTACGTGCTGCTTCGCGGCGGCATCGCGGCGAACCCGCACGTCGCCCGCGTCTTCTACGTCTGGGTGAGCGTCTTCAACCTGTTCGCCGTTGCGGTGTTCTGGGCGCTCATGGCGGATGTGTGGCTGCCGAGCCAGGCCAAGCGCCTCTTTCCGCTGATTGCGGTCGGGGGCACGATCGGAGCAATCTCGGGCGCGAAGATCACCGGCAGCCTGGTCGAGCCGATCGGGGCCGCGAATCTGGTGCTTGTCTCGGCATTCGTGCTGGTGCTTGCCGCGGCGTGTTCGATCGTGGTGGGCCGAGCGCACGCCGGTGTTCGGCATGCGACGCATAGCCACCAGCGGCGACTTTCCCGCGGCGGGGCGTTGGGCGGGCTTCTCGCCACAGCCCGTTCCCCATACCTGCTTGGAATCTGCGCGTACATGCTGGCCTACACCGTCACGTCGACTCTGCTGTACTTCCAGCAGGCGCAGATCGTGGCCGGTTACAGCGAGGATCATGTCAAGCGGGCAGAGGCATTTGCCGACATCGACCTGCTCACAAACATCGTTGCCCTTGTTCTGCAACTGGTGATCACCGGGCGCGTGATGCAGGGGCGGTGGATGAGCGTGGGCGGCGTCGGCCTGGCTCTCGCCGCGCTGCCTGTGGCGATGGCGGGCGGCTTCGCAGCGCTCGCCGCATCGCCGACGCTTGGCGTCGTCATGGTGGTGCAGGCGTTGCGCCGCGCGGTCAACTATGGGCTGGCCAAGCCGGCGCGGGATGCGCTCTACACGGTGTTGCCCGCCGAAGAGAAATACAAGGCCAAGGCGTTCATTGACACCTTTGTGTACCGCGCCGGCGATGCCGCGGGCACGGGCATTGATGCGTTGCTCGCCCGCGCCGCCGGCGCAGCCGCGGCGCTCGCGGCAGTTGCGCCCATCGCCATCGGAATCGGCGGCGCGTGGGCCGTGCTGGCAGTGCTCCTCGGACGCGCCCACGCGGCCCGAGCCGTCGAGACGCAGGAGGGCTCGCACGAGGCTCAGGCCGTCACGGCTGGTGGGGCGTGAGATCAAAGGTCAACGTCTGCTTCTGACCCTCGCGAAAAATGTCCACAGCAATCCGCAGGGCCTTTTCTTCTGTTTGTTCCATGACGAGATCGCCATGCTGGCCATCGACCTCGCGCCGGAACACAACCCGTCCGGGACGCGCGTCAGCAAGCGACCATTCGAGACACGCATCCTTCTCTTCCCAACAGGTGAGCCCCTCGCCGGGATTGAAGTGCCGCAGGCGCAGCATCAGGCCCGCATCGGTCTGCTCGATCGCCATGAACTCGTAAAACCGAGCTTTGCCCTCCCGGCTCACCGACCGAAAGGTGCCGACCATCGCATCGCCGAGGGGCTCGCCCCAGGTCTCCTCGACCGATGAGCCATCGGGGCGAGTGCCGCGCCAGTTGCCGACAATCCAGTTCAGGTCGTCAAGAGTCGCGGACGGCGCGGTTGTGTCCTGCGTGGTCTGAGTGCCTCCGGTCTGGAGTCCGCTTGGGAACGCGCCCGCGGCCGCCAGTGTGGCGATGCCGACAACGGCGATCAGGAGAACAAAGCTCGTTGGGCGCATGATTGCTCCTTGCTTGAAAGACCCGACACTTTGAGATTGTCTCATGCCGATGAGCGGTCTGCAAGGGTGTTCGTTGTCCTAGAGTGCCACGATGGCTGAAACGGGTGACGACAGAGCAGCGCAGGAAGGCTTGCCCGCCGAAGAAGTTCGCAGGATTGCGCACCTCGCGCGACTGGAGCTGAGCGACGAGCAGGTGGAGCGCTATCGAGTTCAACTGGGCAGTGTGCTCGAGTCGTTTCATGTCCTGCGCGGGCTGGACCTGGAGGGAGTTGAGCCCATGACGCACGTTGTTGAGGTCGCGCCTCCCGATGCCGGCGGCGAGGCCGCGAACCGGCTCGACCTGGATGAACCTCGCGAGAGCCTTCCCAACGATGCGCTCATGCGGATGGCGCCGGAGAAGCTGCAGCCATTCCTTCGCGTGCCGAAGGTGCTGGAAGGCCAAGACTAGCGGGCCCTTCATGTCGGCCTGCCGCCAGGCCCACCGTCACCAGGGGATGACCTGTGTCACGCAATCCGGGCTGCCTCCCTCAGGGGGCCGGGGCAGTTCGCCGCGGCGGAGTGTATAGAGAGGCACGTGGCGCGGGCAGTTGATCCGTAGCCTCTCCATAATCGCCTCCCCTGTGCCGCGGCTGACGCAGCAGAGCGTCCCCCGCAGGCGCAGGACGCCCGTAGCCAGGTGCGCCGGCAGGTCGCTGGAGGTGTGAGGGGCCAGGCGCGGGGAGAGGCGGATCTGGCCGGCGTGCGTGTGCCCGGCAAGAACGAGGGGGAGGTTCATCGAGGCGGCGGTGATGAGGGCGGTCGGGATGTGCGCGAGGGTGATGGTGAAGGGGTCACGAGCGGAGGGAGGATGATCAGCGGGGTCGCTGCCGCCAGCGCCGGCCACCGGCGCAGCGGCAGTCTCCGGCGTCTGCAGAGCGGCCGAGAGCAGATCCTCGGGCCAGTGAGCCCCGAGGATGCGCAGGGGCACGCCGCGGTGCTGCACGTCGACATGCTCGCCGTCGAGCCAGCGGACCTTGGCGAGGCGTCTGCGGGCCGCCCGCATGAACGGGGTGGTGTCATGATTGCCGAAGATGCCGAAGGCTCCCAAACGGGGACGGATCGCATCTACCACGGCGCTGAGGGCCTTCAGGGCGGAGCGGGCGTTGGGGGGGCTGTCCATGTAGTCGCCGGTGAACGCCACGATGTCGGCCGGCGTGCGACGAAGCCCTTCCAGCATCGACCGGAACCACCGCCGGCCCCATTGCGGCGTCCGGGAGTGGAGGTCGGAGATATGAAGAATGGTGAGGCCGTCCAACGCAGCGGGCAGGGAGGAGTGGGGGATCTCAAAGGGCTCGATCGGCGCGGGCGGCCGCGGCTGGCGGAACGCGGTCGCGGCCTCGAGGGTGGGGGGCATTCGGGAGGATACGGAGGGCTCACCCTGGTTGCTTGCCCGTCGGCCGGGCGATGGCGTGCAACCCCGGGGCGTGGGGGAGCGAACCGCATATACTGGCGGCCGAGCCCCACCGGGGGCGGGTTCGCGCCCGGGGTGGGTCTGGGCGGGGACCGGGAGTTTCGATAGAGCCGGGTGAATGGGCCCGGGTGTGCTTAGGGAGGCGTTGGCAAATGGCCAAGATGTTCTATACCCCGGAAGAGGCCGCCGAGCGGCTCGGCGTCAGCGAGACGGAACTGAAGGACATGGTGGCCAAGGGCCAGCTTTCCGAGTTCCGTGACCGCAACGAGCTGCGTTTCAAGGTCGAGCAGGTCGACATGCTCGCCACGGGGCACGAGGAGGAGCACGACGATGATTTCGGCGTGATTCCGCTCTCCGACACCGGCGGCGGCACCGGCCTTGGCCTCGCGGCCGACTCAGGCATGGCCCTGAGCCGTTCAGGCTCCGGATCGGCGATCGAGGTGGACGATTTCTCGGCCGAGACCGTCTCCGCCAAGGAGCAGTCGGGCATCAGCATCTTCGACGCCGACGAGGAGGTGGCGGACGCCTCTGCCGAGACGCTCATCACAGACTCCGGCCCGGGCGCGGGTCTGACCATGGATGCGGTCGGATCGGGCTCCGGCCTGCTGGACCTCACGCGCGAAGCGGATGACACATCGCTCGGCGCGGATCTTCTCGACGATGTTTACTCCGGCGGCGCCTCGGAGACGCAGGGCTCCTCCGGTCTCTTCGAGACGACGGGGGCGGCCAGCGATGTCTCAGGCTCGTTCGCGGACGCTGCACCGGTCGCGATGATCGCGGCGGAGCCGATGGACAACGGCTTCTCCGGCTTCACCGGTGGCGTGATGCTGGCGGTCGCACTCCTGCTGGCCGTGACGATGACCGTCGCTCTGACCGGGCTGACCGGGACGACCGCGGGAGGGCTTTCCGAGATGCTCGGCGGCAGCAACCTGCTGATCTTCATCGGCGCCGGCGTCGCGGCCATCGTCCTCTTCGGTGTCGTCGGCTGGTTGATCGGCAAGAAGAACTGAGCAGCTTCGCCTGATTTGAACCACAAAGGGGGCCGCACGGCCCCTTTTTTCATGGGCGATGCGTCGCCATTAGAGAAGCCGCGGCGCGGCGTATCGGCCGCCGGGGATCTTCAGTTGCGCAAGCAGCGTGGTCCGCGCGAAGAGCAACTCGGGCGGGCCCCCACTGTGGCGGCGGAGGGTCACCCAGAGCAGGCCGTCAATCTCAAGGTGTTCCAGCCCGGCGTCCGCATCGTGGATATGCCGCGTTACCGGCGCTTCGGCCAGGCGCTCGCAATCTTCCGCTTGATTCGTGTGCAGGACTGCAGTGCCCGCGTCACCCAGGATGCACCAGCGAAGTTCAGATGCCGCCGAGGCGCCGCCGCCGATTGCCCAACTGATGCACAGTGTTGCGCTGCTGGCACGCACCGGCCCGGTCGACCGGTGATCGCCGCGGCCTGGGGCTGCACCCCGTCCGAGACCCTGGATGAGATCAACTGTGCCGGCGGGCATGGTTACACGACCCTGGAGAGCAGGTTCGCCGCGGCACGGAGGCCTTTGCCCTCCGTTTCGGCGAAACGCTGGCCGACCTTCTCGATCATCTGTGTGAGTTGCAGAAGCTGGTCAAGACGCTGGTTGTGGGCCTCCACGTCCTGCGGTTGCACATCACCCGCAGTGCGCTGTTCGTCGGCGGTCAGGTCGCGAATCTCGAAGAGCGAGGCCAAAATCGGGTGAATCTCGCGCCGCAGTCGCTCACGCACGACGGCGCGCGACAGGGCGTACACATCCTGCTGCGCCTCGAAGTACTCCTTCCGGTCCCCGCGCTTATGGACTTTGAAAACGATGCCCCAGTCCAGCAGCGCCCGCAGAGACATCGACGCATTTCCCCGGCTGATGCGCAGGCGGTCCATTACCTCGTCGGTGTTGAGTGGCGCACCGATGATGTAAAGGAGTGCGAAGATCTCGGCCATCGTTCGGCTGATCCCCCAGGTCGATCCCATTTGTCCCCACGAGGCGATGAACGCATCCTGCGCAGCAGTCAGGTCGTCTGGGGTGATCGGCCTTGGCGATCGTGTGGCCATATGAAGGATGGTACGGCTCGCGCGATCAGAGGCAACATCAGTTTCAGAAATATTTGAAAGTTGCAGCCGGTTGGGTGCAGGTGTGTACGATGTTTGTATGGGATCCAGGCCCCGGTCAATCCTTCATGTAGATATGGATGCCTTCTTCGCATCCGTTGAGCAGCGAGACAACCCCGCCCTTCGGGGCAAGGCGGTGCTGGTCGGCGGGACCGGGCCTCGGGGCGTCGTCACCGCGGCGTCGTACGAGGCACGCCGCTTCGGCTGCCGCAGCGCCCAGCCGATGAGCCAGGCACGGCGCCTGTGTCCGCACGCCATCGTCGTGAAAGGGCGCTTCGACGCATACCGCGAGGCGTCGCGCACCGTCTTTGCGATTCTGGAGTCGTACACCCCGCTCGTTCAGCCGGTGAGCATCGATGAGGCCTATCTGGATGTCAGCGGCTCGGTGCGGCTCTTCGGAGATGCACGCGCGGTCGCGGAACAGATCCGAACGCGCATCCGCGGTGAAGTAGGGCTCACCGCCTCGGTCGGCATCGCGCCGAACAAGTTTCTGGCGAAGCTGGCGTCGGACATGAACAAGCCGGACGGCCTGACCCTCATTGATCCGGGCCGTGTTCAGGAGACGCTCGATCCGCTCCCTGTCGGTGCGATCTTCGGTGTGGGGCCGAAGATGGTGGAGCGGCTGCGCCGAATGGGAGTGCGCACGATCGGCGAACTGCGCGCGCTCTCCGAGGAGGGACTGCGGCAGCGGTTCGGCAACTATGGCGCGCACCTCTGGAGGCTGGCCCGCGGCCTTGATGACCGTCCCGTGCACGCCGATCGCGAGGCCAAGAGCATCGGGCACGAGCAGACGTTCGGGGTGGACCTGGCCGATGCCGATGAAGTGCGCCGCGTGCTCGCCCGGCAGGCCGAAGACGTCGCGAGACGGGTGCGCCGACACGGCCTGCTTGCCCGCACCGTGACGGTGAAGATCCGCTTTGGAGATTACGAGACGATCACTCGCTCAAGGACCCTAGAGGACGCTTCAGACCGCACAGACGTGCTGTTTGACGCCGCGGCGGGCCTGCTGGAGCGATGGCGCCGCTTGGAAGGATTCCGGCCGGTTCGCCTGATCGGGGTGCAGGCAAGCCACTTCGCGGCCGAGGCGCAGGCGGGCCTGTTTACGGCAGCGGAGGACGACAAGCGACGCGCGGCGGAACGAGCCGCGGATGCGGTCGTAGCCAAGTTCGGCAAAGGCGCGATTCGACGCGGTGCGGGAATGTAGCGCCGGTGGTGCTTGAGCCCCCTGCAAAAGCGATGCGACGGATCAGGCTTCAAGGCTCAACAGAAAGTTCTCGAGCAGTACGGCCGCCGCGAGCGCGTCGCGCCGCGCCTTCTTCTGGCCATGGGTGAGGCCGCTGCGCGCCATCTTGTTGTCTGCCGCGGCGGTGGTGAGGCGTTCATCATGCAGGTGGACGATGCGTCCGGTGGTCGTTGCGAGCTGCGTTGCGAAGTCGCGGGCGATCTTCGCACGCGGGCCCTCGGTGCCGTCCATGTTGAGTGGAAGGCCGACGACAAGCTCGCCGCGCGATGTCCCGGGCTCGCCCAGATGTTCAACGACCACGCGGGCTAGATCGCGCAGCAAAGCGCGGCCTTCCTCCCGATTGCGAGGGATCTCGATCACCGCAAGGGGAGACGCGATACCCGTTTCGGTGTCCCCGATGGCCAGGCCGGTCCGCTTGTCACCGAGATCGATTGCAAGATACCGCATCGCGCGCCGAATCGTAGTGACTCTACGATTCTTTATGGAGCGCCTGTGGCGAAGGGTTGTGCTGCTGGTCTACGCCGCCGCCATGGCAGTGATGCTCGCCAGTTGCGAGCGAGCGTCGCCATCGGGCGATGCCGGCCGCGATGAAGGGCCGCGCGTGGTCGCCATGTCGCCGGCCCTGGCCGTCATGCTCCGTGACCTCGGCATGGCCGACACCCTCGTCGGACGTCATGGCTTCGACGCGTGGACCGATCAGCAGGTCCCTGTCTGCGGTGACCAGGCGGGGGTCAACGTCGAGGTGTTGCTGGCCGTGCAGCCCACGCACGTGCTCTTTCAGGGGGAGGCGCCCGCTGAGGTCGTGCGCCTGGGCGAGCGCTACGGCTGGACGGTGCGCTCCTGGCCGCTGCTAACGCTGGATGAGGTCCGTGCGTGTCTGGCCGACGTCGCTGATCTCTTTGAGCAGCGCATCGATCCCGGCCGCGGCGAGGAACTGCTCGAGGCGTTCGATCGGGCCATGGCGCCGGGCGTCCCCGGAGGCGCGGACGAACCCGGCGTGGCGCAGCCGCGCGTGCTCCTGCTGCTCGCCGTGGACCCGCCGGCGGCCCTCGGGCCGGGTTCATTTCACCACCAGATGCTCGAGCGCATCGGAGGAAGGCCGGCGATCGACCAGGGCAGCCCCTACATGACCCTCAGCGCCGAGGACGTTCTGCGGATCGATGCCGATGCGATCATCCTTTTCCGCCCAACTGAATCGACCGGCACGGCCGCGGCGGGGCGGGGGGGCATTGAGGCGCTTGGGCCGCTCGGCCGGCTCGAACTGGCGGCGGTCCGCTCCGGCCGCGTTGCGGTGATCGATGATCCGCTGGGGTTTGTCCCAGGATCCAACCTGATCGGCCTGGCTGAGCAGATGAAGATGCTGTTGAGGCAATGGGTCGGGGCCGGAGGATCCTGACCCTCCATCCATCTTGGGCGGGGCTAAGCGGATGAAGCCGTCGCGTACGATGAACCGTGATTCTGATCATCGACAACTACGACTCATTCACGTGGAATCTGGTCCATCGCCTTGGCGAATTGGACCCGGGGCTCCAGATTCGCGTCGAGCGGAATGATCAGATCACGGCGGAGCAGGTGGAGGCACTCGCGCCGGAGCGAATCATCATCTCCCCGGGGCCGTGCGGGCCGCGGGAGGCCGGCAACTCGCCGGAGATCATCGAACGGCTGGCGGGGCGGGTCCCGATTCTGGGGGTTTGCCTGGGCCACCAATGCATCGGCGATGTTTTCGGGATGCGCATCGAGCGGCATCCGCAGCCTGTGCATGGCAAGACGAGCCAGATCCATCACGACGGCCGGGGGATCTTCGCCGGAGTTCCAAACCCATTCACAGCAACGCGTTACCACTCATTGGTCGTCGCGCCGGACTCGGTTCCTCCGAGCGGCTGGGCGGTCTCGGCCTGGTCCGAGGAACTGGATGAACGCGGCACGTCTCGCCGCGTGATCCAGGGCCTCCGACGCGTTTGGGAGAGCGCGGATGCGCCTGCCGGTGGCGAGCCGCCGGACGCGGGCGGTCGTGCGCCGCTGGAAGGCGTCCAGTTTCATCCTGAAAGCTTTTTGACGGAGGCGGGACCGAAGTTGCTGGCCAATTTCATCGCGCTGCCTGTTCACGGAGTGGACATGCGCCGCTCGCCCGGAGAGGGCGGCAGCGGCGAATCGGTAACGTATCGCCTTCTGAGTTGAGCCTCTGCATACCTGTAAGGTGTTGCTGCTCAGCGTGTTGCGCATAGCGCGGCACGTCGAACTATTGCGTTGCGCCTGGTGTTGTGTTGAAAGCGACTCGAAACTAGGGTAAACCCTAGTTGTGTCAAACTAGGGGGGCCTGAGACGGCGCATGTCGGCCGCGTAGATTGGGTGGTGGTTATCATGGTTTTCGCCGCCGGCGGTGCGCGGCGGCTGCGGCAAGTTACAGGTTTTGATGGAGCTTCCTGTCACGCTGATTTGTGGGCGCATGCCGGGCGCGGACCGGGATCGCGGTAGCTGTTGTTCCGCGACGGCTGGTGTTTTAAGGAGGTTGCTGGCTCATCCAGCGTGAAGTGACGCCTTTACAGGGGGGGGCAATGTCAATCTTTTCGCCGCTGTTCCTCTGCCCCGCTTCGTTCTGGAGAACGCATGGACCTGAAGAGTTGCAAGACGATCCGGCTGCTGGCCTTGATGGGCCTTGGGTGGAGTTGTGCGTTCGGACAGGATGAAGCGTTGGATGCCGCGCAGCCGGACCCGGATGCACAAGCGGTTCCGGTCGAGGCGGACCAGCCCGTGCTTGCGGAAGCGACCGCCTACGACGGGCCGAGCTACCTGATCAGCCAGTTCGTGCCGGTGTATCGCTTTGAGCATCCGGATCAGCCGTCTCTGACGGAGATCCTCGATACGACGGTGACGCTGGGCGTCACCTCAGATGGGTACATCGAGCCGCGGCCGGGCATTCTGACCGAAGACGTCCACCTCGGTTCGCTGGGAGGCGAGCCGCGCCTGTTTTACGCCAGCGCCGTCGGCGCGGTCGCGCGGGCCATTCTGGCCGAGTACACCGAGCGGGGCCTCATGGCCGTCGTGGTCCGCCCGCATCCGGATGACATTTACCTGCCGGACGATCCGGAAGACCCGAGCTGGGGCCAGGACCGTCGACCCGAAGGCGAGAATGCGCTGCAGATGCAGATCAGCATCGGCACGGTCTCCGAGGTTCGCACGCTCGGGTTTGGGGAGCGCCTGGGCGACGCCGAAGGCGGGTGGATCAACCACAAGGTGCACGATCGCATCCTGGAGCACAGCCCCGTGCAGCCGCCCGCGGGCGAGACCCGCGAGAGCCGTGACCTGCTCAACCGGCGACTGCTCGACCGCTATGTGTACCGGCTGAACCGCCATCCCGGCCGACGCGTGGACGTGGCCGTGACCGGCGGGCTTGAGGTCGGCGATGTCGCGGTTGACTACCTGGTGAACGAGAACAAGCCGTGGACGGTGTACTTCCAGATTTCGAATACCGGCACGGAGCAGACCTCTGAGTGGCGGCAGCGCTTCGGCTTCATCCACAACCAGCTCTTCAACAACGACGACATCCTCACGCTGGACTACGTGACAGCCAACTTCGACGAGGCGAACGCGGTGATCGGCTCCTACGAAGCGCCGCTGGCTGGGGACTGGCTCCGCTGGCGCGTCTTCGGCAACTGGAACGAGTTCACCGCCTCAGACGTCGGCGGCACTGAAGACTTCACCGGTGAGGGATGGCAGGCGGGGGCGGAGCTCATTGCGATCGCGTACCAGTACAACGAGCTGTTCATCGATCTCTTCGGCGGCGCCCGCTGGGAGAACACGGAGATCTCCAACGAGGGGCTCGGCACGACCGGCGAGAGCGACTTCTTCATCCCCTTCGGCGGCATCCGCCTGGAGCGCTACACCGAGACGCAGCGCACCTTTGCGTCCGTCCAGCTCGAAGGGAACCTCCCTGATGTGGCCGACACCAACGAGGACGAACTCGAACTGCTCGGCCGCCTGGCGACGGATGAAGAGTGGCTCGTCCTGAAGTACGAAGCCAGTCACTCCTTCTTCCTGGAGCCGCTGCTGATGGGCGCGGCGTGGGAAGACCCCCTGAACAGCCCGACCATGGCCCACGAGATCTACGCCGCGGTCCGCGGCCAGTGGGTTGTGGATGATGCACGCCTTGTGCCGACGGCCGAGCAGGTAGCGGGCGGTTTCTTCACGGTCCGCGGCTATCCCGAGTCGGTGGTGGCCGGTGACGATGTCATCATCGGCAACCTGGAGTATCGCTTCCACCTGCCGCGGGCGCTTGGTGTGGCCGAGCCCGGCACGCTTTTCGGAAACCAGAACACGCTGCTGGGTGACACCTTCCGGTGGCATCCGGATCAGCCGTATGGCCAGCCGGACTGGGACCTGATTCTTCGAGGGTTCCTCGACGTCGGCCGCGTCGTCAACAACGACCGTCAGACGTTTGAGGACGATGCGACGCTGGTTGGCGTCGGCGGCGGTCTTGAGTTCGTTTTCCGGCGCAACCTGACGGTGCGCGCGGATGTGGGCTTTGCCCTCGAAGAGGTGGAGACGCCGGACAACGACGTCAACAGCGGTGATGCGGAGTTCCACTTCGCGGCGACGATTCTGTTTTGAGTGCCCAGCGGGGAGGGTGGGGGGGTGGGGGCAGGACGGATCGGGGCGAGGGGCTGACGGTGAAGGATCTGCACCGCCCGAGCGGGCGGTGCCACGCGGGAGCAAGCGATGGTCAGCAGCGTGGAAGTGAAGCCGGTGAACGTGGGTCGGGTGGTTGGACTGAGCCTCGGAAAGTTCGCCTATGTCGGTGGCGTGCTGGGGCTGCTGGCGCTGTGCGCGCCTGCGCTGGCCGGGCCTGAGGGGGAGAACGTGGTCGCCGGCAGCGCCCAGTTTGCGCGCCAGGGCGATCTGACGGTCATCCATGCCGCCAACAACACCATCATTGACTACGCCAGCTTCAACATCGCCCAGCATGAGACGGTGCAGTTCGTTCAGCCGGGCGCGACCGCTCGCGTCCTCAACCGCGTCTACGGCGAACTCCCGACCCACATCGACGGAACACTTTCAGCCAACGGCATGGTCTACTTCGCCAACCCCGCCGGCATCTACTTCGGCGGGCAGGCGATCGTGAACGTCGGTGGGCTGGTCGCCGCGGCGGGCACCATCACCAACACCGACTTCCTCTCAGGCATTGATCACTTCACAAACATGAGCGGGACGGTGGAGAACCTGGGCACGATTCATGCCCAGACGGTCCACCTGGTCGGCCGCCATGTTGTCAACCGCGGCACGGTGATTTCTCCCGGCGGCCTCGTGACGATGACGGCGGGCGAGGATGTCTACCTCGGCAAGCGGGATGGGCACCTGTTCGTGCGGATCGAGGGCGGTGCGCTGGCGGGCAAGGACTCTGCCGGTGTGGAGAACACAGGAACGGTGAACGCCGCCGGCGGCAGGGCCGTGATGATGGCCGGCGACATGGCTGGCCTGGCGATCAAGCAGGCCGGCTCTGTGAAGGCGGCGGACGTTCACATCGAGGGAACGGGCAAGGGCGAGGTTCGCGTCACCGGCACGCTCGACGCTTCGGACAACTTCTTCGGCCACGGCGGTTCCGTCACGGTGACCGGCGAGCGGGTTTCGCTCGACGATGCGCTTGTGGATGTCAGCGGCACGTTTGGCGGCGGCTCCGTGCGCATCGGCGGTGACTATCAGGGCAAGGGCGACCTTCGCGCCAGTGACCTGACCTTCGTCAGCAGCGATTCACGCATCAACGCGGACGCCACGATCAGCGGCGACGGCGGCAGCGTGATCCTCTGGAGCGACGGGTTGACGGCCTTCGGCGGCGACATCTCGGCTCGGGGCGGCAAGGCCGGCGGCGACGGCGGGTTCGTGGAAGTTTCCGGCAAGCGACACCTGATCTATCAGGGCAAGGTCGATCTCCGCGCCGCCAAGGGCGCCTGGGGCGAACTGCTGCTCGATCCGACGAACATCATCGTCGATGATGCGAACATCGAGACCGCCGACCTGACCGCGGTCGATGAGTTCAGCGATCCCAATATCGCCGGCAACGGGTCGAACAACACGATTCTGGATGTCGATGCCATCAACAACGCGGCGGCGATGGCCAACGTCACGCTGCAGGCAACCAACGACATCACCTTCGACGCGCCGATCTCGACGGTGAACGACAACGTTTCGATCACCGCGGTTGCGGGCAACGACATCATCGTCAACCAGACAATCACGCTCCGCGGCGGAAACATCAGCTTTACGGCCAACTCCAGCGCGGCGGGGGGCGGGCAGACCGGCAGCGGCTCGATCGACATCAATGCCGCGCTCAGCACGGCCGGTGGCGGCGTCACGGGCGGTGAGATCATTCTCCTTGTCGACGGTGGCACGGGCTCCATCAACCTGGGGGCGGATCTTTCAACTGCAGGCGGCACGGTCACCCTCAACAACGACGCCGTCGCGCTGACCGGCAACGTTGTGATCGACACCGATCCGGCCGGCGGCACGGATGCGGCGGGCGACATCATCTTCGCCGGCAACTCGCTCACCACCGGCGCGTTCACGCTTGCATTGAACGCCGCGGCGGACGGCGGCGGCGCCTCCGGGGGCGTGAACCTGGGCGCTGTCGACGGGGCGACAGGGCTGACCGTCTCGGGCGACAACCTCGCACTGCGCGGCGACCTCAATGTGGACGGCCCGATCGACCTGCGGAGCGGGCTGACGTCGATCACGCTCTTCGACAACGAGCAGGTGGGACAGGCCGGCACCGGCACGCAGATCGACTCGACGGGCGGAAGCGACGCCGCGATCTCGCTGGCGAATACCAGCGGGGATTTCGACCTGGAGATCATCGGCGACGCCGCCAGCGCCATCACGCTTGGGGTCGTCGACGTGAACTCACTCGATGTCACGGGCGGTGCGGTGTCGCTGAACGGCAACCTCACGGCCGACACCTCGATCGACTTCTCCGGCGCGGGCGCCATCGCGCTTGGCGGCAACCGGACGATCACGGCGAATGACGCCGGCACGCCCGGATCGATCACCTTCGGCGCCGGCAACGTGATCACAGGCGCGAACGCCCTCACGATCGACGGCGGGGCGGTGACGCTGCATCAGATCGGAAACGGGGTCGCGGACCCAACGGCGCTCGCGGTTAAGGCGACGACGCTGACGCTGCACGACAGCATCACCGTGGACGGGTCGGTCGACCTGCGCACAAACGTGGGTGCGATCACGCTGGCGGACAACGTCGCGATCAACAACACGGGCGGCACAAACGCCCCGATTTCACTGGCCAACACCACCGGCAACTTCAATCTGGAACTGACCGGTGATGCCGGCAGCGCGCTGACGCTGGGTGCGACGGATGTGAACGGGCTGGATCTGACCGGCGGTACGCTGTCGCTCAACGGCAACATCACGAGCGACACGGCGCTCAGCTTTGTCGATGTCGGCGCGATTTCCTATGCCGGCGCGACGACGATCCGGGCGGCGGATTCGGACAATGGCAACGCGTCCCAGGACATCACGTTCGACGCCGGAAACGTCATTACGGGCACCAGCCCGCTGACCATCGACGGTGACACCATCACGTTGTTCGCGGTCGGCAACGGCACGACCGATCCGAACGCCCTGGCCGTGGCCGCGGACACGGAGTTGCTCCTCAACGGAGACATCACCGTCGACGGACCGGTGGATCTGCGGACAAACGTTTCCTCCCTCACGCTCTCCGGGAACCGCACGATTAACACGAGCGGCGCACCGGCTGGGGCCGGGGCGATTGCGCTGCAGGGGCTGGCAAGCAACACGACCCTGACGCTGACGGCCCAAGCGGCCAGCCCGATCACGCTCGGCGCCGTTGACGTCGATACGCTGAACCTCACGGGCGGCGCGCTCACCCTGCTGGGGAACGTCACCAGCGACTCGGCACTGGATTTCACCAACGTCGGCAACATCGTGCTCGGCGGTGCGGTGACGATTACCGCGGCGGACTCCGACGGAGGCAACGCGCCGCAGAACATCACGTTCGACGCGGCGAACGTTTTCACCGGCGCGCACAACCTGACGATTGATGGCGACACCGTGACGCTCTTCGGTGTCGGCAACGGCACGAGCGACCCGACCGCCCTGACCGTCGCGGCGGACACCGTCTTGAACCTGAACGGCGACGTGACGGTGGATGGCGCCGTCGACCTGCGGACGGGCGTGGCGTCGCTGAATCTCGTCGGCAACCGCACAATCAATACCAGCGGTGCTGGCGCCGGGGCGGGCACGATCATGCTCCGCGGTCTGACAAGCGCCTCGGCGCTCACGCTCAATGCGCAGTCGAGCAGCGCCATCACGCTCGGGTCGGTTGATGTCGATGCGCTGACCCTGCTCGCGGGCGGCACGCTCAACCTGCTCGGCGACATTACTTCGGACGCCGCGTTGAACTTCTCCAACGTCGGTCAGATCGTCCTCGGCGCTCCGGTGACCATTACTGCACGCGATTCGGACGCCGGCAACGCTGCGCGCAACATCACGTTCGACTCCGGGAACACGATCACCGGAGCGCAGGCGCTGGCAATCGACGGCGACACCGTGACGCTTCCGCAGATTGGCAACGGCGCTGCGGACCCGACAACGCTGGCGGTGTCCGCCGAGACATCTCTGGTTCTCACCGGCAACATCACCGTGGACGACGCCGTTGATCTGCGCTCCAACGTGGCGGCGATCACTCTCACGGGCAATACCACGATCGACACGACCGGCGGGACGAACGCCGCCATCTCGCTCGCGAACACCGCGGGCGACTTCAACCTTGCCCTGGTGGGTGACGCCGGCAGCGCCCTGACGCTGGGCGCGACGGATGTCAACGGGCTTGCCCTGACCGGCGGGACCGTCAGCCTGAACGGAGATATCACCAGCGACACGGCACTGGATTTCACGAATGCCGGTGCGATCAACTTCGCCGGCCCCACGACCATCGCGGCGGGAGACGGCGGCGCCGCCCAGAACATCACCTTTGACGCCGCGAACGTGATCACCGGGGATGATGCGCTGACGCTGAATGGCGCCGCCGTCACCCTCTTCGACGTCGGCAACGGCGTCGCGGATCCGACTGCTCTTTCTGTTACGGCCACGACGCTCAGCCTCAACGGCGACATCACCGTGGACGGAGCGGCCGACCTGCGTTCCAACGTCGGCGCGATCACGCTGGGAGCGAACGCTGGCGTCGACGTCTCCGGCGGGACGAACGCGGCAATCATGCTGGCGGACGTCACAGGCGACTTCGACCTCACGCTGACTGGCGATGGCGGCGGCAGCGCACTGACGCTCGGCGCGGTTGATGTCAATGCGCTCGCCCTCACGGGCGGGGCGCTCTCCCTCAATGGAAACATCACCAGCGATTCGGCGCTGGACTTCACGAACGTCGAGGCGATTTCCTACACGGGCGATGTCACGATTACGGCCCGTGACGGCGGCACTGCTGCGGATATCACGACGGATGCGGCGAACGTCTTCACGGGCACGGGCGCCCTGGCCTTCAACGGCGACAATCTCACGTTGAACCAGATCGGCTTCGGTGGAACAAACCCGTCGTCGGTTGACATTGCCGCAGACGGGACGGTCACGCTCGCCGGCACGGTCAACAGCGCCGGCGATATCACGCTTCGTCCTGGAACGGCCGGAACGACCATTGGTCTGCACGATGGGACGGGCACGTTCTCCGTCAGCGCGGCCAGCCTCGGCCAGCTTGCAACGACCGGGTCGGTGATCATCGGGGATGCGGCCAGCGGTGCGATCAACGTGGCCGGCAGCGGCTTCATCGACCTGAGCGGCACCGGCTTCGACCTCACCCTTCGCGGTGATTCGGTCACGTTCAACACGGGCGCCAACAACGGGATTCAACTCGCGGCCGACCGGACGCTCACGATTGAGACCTCGGGGGGCGGCGTTCTCACCAATGGCGGCGCGAATCTCGACGTCATCATCGCCGGTCCCAACGGATCGCTCGTCATCGATGCCGCCGATGCGATCGCCACGTCGCCCGATGCCCTCTCCACGCAGGTGGCCCGCCTGGCGGCGGCTGCTTCGGCCGGCGGCGTGTTTGTCACGAACACCGGCGGTCTCACCATCGCGAGCATTAACGGCGTGAACGGCGTCACCGCGGGGTCCAACGGGGACATTTCGATCACCGCGGCAAGCCCGGTCGTGGTGGATGCGCCGGTTTCCGCGACTGGCTCCGGCGAGGTGTCCATCCGAGCCGCGGGCGGTGACACAGGCGATCTGACCGTCAACGCGCCCATCACCAGTGAGTCTGGTGACATCAGCCTCTTCGCGGACAACGACGCCGTCTTCACGGCGGCCGGCGACGTCACCAGCACTTCGGGCGCGATCAACGCCGCCGCGGACTTTGACCTGACCAACAGCGGCGGCCCCGGTACGGGCGGCTCACTGACGATGGCGGATGGAACGGTCTTCACGACGGGCGGGAACATCGCCCTCTCGTCCGACGGCGACCTGACGGTCGGTTCGCTCGTTGCCACCGATGGTGGTGCGAACGTGGACATCACGACCGTTGCCGGTGACATTCTCGACGGCAACGACGACACGGCCGGCAACAACGTGACCCACGCCGCCGGCGCGGGGGTGACGACGCTGACGGCCAGTGCAGGCGCTGTCGGCGGCGGCGGCAACGGCCTTGAACTGGAACTGAACGGTTCCAGCCTTGATGTCGCCGCGCAGGACGGGCTTGCCCTGGCGGTGGCCGGAGACCTCTCCGGCGCCTTCACCATCACGAACGGGTTCCTGAACCTGACGGCCGACGGCACGATCGCGACCACCGGGGCTTGGCTTGCCGATTCGATCTCCATCAGCGCCGGCGATGTCTCGATCGGCCATGCGGTCGCCGGCACAACCTCCGTGACGATCGATCTGAACGCTCCCGGCACCATCGGGGTCGGCGATGCGACCGGCGATCTGACGATCACCGGCGCGGAACTCGAGCTCATCACCACCCCGACGCTGACGATCGGCGGTGCGAACACCACCGCCATGACCGTCGACAACGTGACGGCGGCCCAGAGCAATAACGCCGACCTCGTGATCCTCGCGGCGGCCGGAGACGTCACCTTCAACGGAACGGCGTCGACCTTCAACGCGCTGTCGGTGCAGGCCAACGACGGGGCGACGGTGGAGGTCGATCTGACCACTGATACCGGCGCCTTGACGCTGAATGGCGACGCCAACGACACGGCGGATGGGTTCGACGGGCTGACCATTGCTCCGGGAGTGGCCGTGACGGCGGCCGGAGACCTCACCACCGCGGCAACCACAGGCGGCGTGAGCATCGGTGACGGCGCGACGCTCGCCTCCGGCGGAACGGTGACGCTTGAGGATGCGACGGTTGCCCAGGGCGCTCTCACCGTCGAGGCGATCGACGGCATCACCATTTCGGGCGGGCTCGCGGCCGCCAATGGAGCCGCCACGCTCGACGCCGACTCTGACGCAGACGGGGCGGGCACGCTCACCGTGGCCAGCGGCGGCTCGATCGACGCCTCGGGCCAGGCACTGACGCTCGCCGCTGCGGACATGGACCTGCTGGGCTCGGTCACGGCGACCGGCGGATCGCTCGAGATTCTGCGGAGCGGCTCAGGCTCGATTGGGCTGGGCGACGCCGCAGGCGACCTGCGGCTGGACAACACGGATCTGGCCAACATCATCGCCGATGATGCAACGATCGGCGGCGCGAGCGTCACGGCTCTGACGGTCGACAACGCCGCGGTGCCGAACGTCACCGGCACCCTCACGCTCGACGCCACGGGCGGCGCGGCCACCTTTGAAAACGGCGACTCCTCCTTCGGCGGGGCGCTCGATGTGGTCGCCACGGCCGTCACTTTCAATGCGGGCGTGACGACCGCCGGATCGCTCACTGCCACGAGCGATCAGGATCTGGAGATCGGCGGCGTCACCCTGGTCAGCGGCGGGGCGATGAACCTGAACAGCGTCGGCGGCGACATCGTCCTCAGCGGGGCTGATGGCTCCACCGCCACGCTGGACGTCAACGCGGACACCGACCTGACGCTCGGCACGGTCGTCACGACAGGGGCGAACAACCCCAACCTGACCGTCGAGAGTGACGGCGGGGTCACGCTGGCCGATGTGGACCTCGGGGCCGGCATCCTCAGCGTGATTGTCGATGCCAACGACAACGGCGCGGCGGCGGCGACCCTTGCCGGGGTGACCGCCGGCGGCATCGCCGCCACGGGCGGCGCGGGTGACACGCTGACGCTGGCCTCCCCGGTCAGCACATCCACGACGGCCGGTGTTTCGCTCACCGCCGAGACGGTGAATCTGAACTCCGACATTGTCACGACCGGCGGGGGCGGCGTGGGGGTCACCAACTCGGGCACGCTCACCGTCGCCCAGGGCGTTGCCCTCACGCTCGACGGCGCATTCGGTCAGGCCGGCGGCGGGCCCGTCTCCTGGGGCGGACTGCTCATCACGACGGATGACAGCGTCTTCTTCACCGGGCCCATCACGTTGACGGCGGACTCCAGCCTCAACACCGGCGCCGGCGGCGGCGACGTGAACTTCGGCGGGTCAATCAACGGAGACTTCTCCCTGGATGTCGCGGCAGGCACCGGCGTGGTCTCCTTCGCTGCGGCGGTTGGAGACGTCACGCCGCTGAGCGGGCTGAACGTGGTCTCCTCGGGCGGCCTCGACTTCGGTGGCGACGTCGCGGCGGATGATGAGGGGATCTCCCTGGCCACCTCGGGCCCCGTCACCCTGAACCGCACCTTCACCACGACCAACGGCGGTGACTTCACGATTGACAACACGGGGGCGCTGACGATCGACCCCGCCGCCGTTTTCGCCCTGACGGGCGACTTCATCCAGTCCGGGACCGGGCCGGTCACGCTTTCCGGCGATTTCGGCACGGCCGGCCGCCGGTCGACCTTTAACGGGGCGGTCACGCTCACCAGCGACGTCGTCCTCCGCGGCTCGGAGTTCACATTTGGCGGCACCGTGGATTCTGATTCCGCGGCCACGCCGCGGTCGGTCGCATTCGAAACCAGCGACCTGACGATCATCTCCGCGGCTATGGGCGAGACAAACCCGCTGCGCAGCTTTACGAGCAGCACCACGGGCGTCACGCGGCTGGCCGGCTCCGTGGTCACGACCTCCGGGAGCACCTTCCGCAATCCGGTCGTGCTCACCGGCGACGCCGTGGTCATGGACACCGGCGCGGATTCGGCGGGCGTGTTCTTCAACAGCACGATCGACGGCGATGGCGGCGGGGCGCGGAATCTGACCGTTCTGGTCAACAACCAGAACGCCGCCAATGACGCGGAGATCCCGGTGATCCGCTTTGGCGCCGATGTCGGCGCCACCCAGGCGCTCGGCTCCCTGCTGCTGAACTTCTCCCAGGCGGCCGGGTTTGTGCCGCGGGCGAACGTTCCGCTGGTGGCGACCATCACGGCACAGCCGCTGGATGCCAACGGCAACCCCATCCCGCTCAACGCGCTGCCGACCTTCGGCATCACGTTCAACACCACCGGCGACTTCCGGATGGGTCAGAACGAGAAGCTCACCGTGCTGGGCGACCTGACCATCAACAGCAGCGGCGGCACCGTGCGGATTGGCGATGTCACGGCCCTCCGGACGCTCGCCATCAACGCCCCCACCATCCGAGTGCTCTCCCGATCAGGGGCGCGACTGCTCGCTCGCGACGGATCCTCCGCCCAGGAAGACGCGGACGCGGGAACGGATCTCGTGGTCGGCGAGTCCATCACGTTCTCGACCGCCCCTTCGGTCGAAGGCGGCGGGACGGTGCGTCTGACCACCCCCACCGGCGGCAACATCTCCCCCGTGTCGGACGGCTTCATCGGGCTGGCCTTCGAGGGTGAGTTCGTTCCGCAACTCTTCGTGCTTCAGTCCGACCCGACCCGCCTGCTCGACCTGCGGGCCGAGGGTGTGTCGACCCAGAACATCGCCCAGGCCATCGCCGGCGCCGTGCCGCGCGAAACCAGGGCCAACGACGTCGGGCAGAACACCACCGTCTCGCAGGGCCAGCTCGAGCGGCTGGAGCAGATCGGCATCTACCCGCGCGACCTCTCTCCCCGTGAACTGGTCGAGTTCCTCTCCGGCCGGGCCCTCTACTACGACTACCCGCGGAAGGCGGACCCGGGCGCAGCGGACTATCAGGTCACCAAGCGCCGCCTCAGCGCCGAGCGCATCACGGCTCTTCTGGACCTGTACGACGAGGTCTTCCGCGAGCCTGCCGTGGATCCCGCCACGGGCCGGACCGAGGTGGATGAACTGGGCCATCCGGTACTGATGGACCGGGCCCAGCAGATCAGCCAGAGCCTTGGCGAAGCGGCGAGCGCCTACCGGATGGAGACCGGCGCCGGTCGAATCGATCCGATCGCACTGCGGGCCTTCATTGAGGCGAGCCCGGACTATGCCCAGCTTGCCGCGGACCTCGACAACGTCGGCCGCTTCCTCGACGCCCTCGATCAGGTCGGGCTGAGCCGGCGTGAGACGCTGAACGCCCGCCTGGCGATCCTTCAGAAGCTTGCGCCGCCGAGCCTCGGCGTCGGCGCCACGGGGGCGGCGACCCTGGAAGAGATGATCCGCGGCGAGCGGGCCGTGGAGGTGCAATAAACGGAGTTTTCAAGATAAGAACACGCGGCGTGATCGCCGATTGAAGGTTGCGATAACAACGGATGTGAGGCATCTTTGTTCATGCCCCCGAGGTAAAAGCGTCGAGTGTTCGGAAAGGCCGCATGAGCGCGTTTGACGTTGACAAAATGCTGGCGCCCATCGCCGGAGACGATCCCTGCGGGGAGGATCTGGCGTACGACCCGGCCTATGCCGAGTTGGAGCGGTCGGCCCAGGGGACGGCCGAGCAGCAGGTCGGCGACTCGGTCATCGAGGCCCAGGAGCCGAACTGGAAAGAAGTCAAGCGACAGTCACAGGAACTTCTTGCCCGCAGTAAGGACCTGAGACTCTGCCTGTATCTGGCGCTCGCTTCCATCCGGACCGACGGGCTGGAAGGCCTCCGGGACGGCAGCGCCCTGCTTCATGGGCTGGTGGAGCGTTACTGGGACGGCTTCTACCCCAAGCTCGATCCTGATGACGGCAACGATCCGCTCGAGCGGATGAACATCATCTCGGCCCTGGCGGCCCCCATGGAGAGCTTTGGCGATCCGATGATGTTCCTGAAGCGGATCAGCGAGATTCCGCTGACGAACTCCCGACAAGCAGGTCGCTTTTCACTCCGCCAACTCCGCATCGCCACGGGCGAGATCTCCAGCCCGGCCGGACACGACGGCCCCGATGCCGCGCTCATCAACGCGGCGGTCGAGGATACATCGACCGAGGATCTGCAGGCGGCGGCAGCCGCTGTCGCCCAGGCGGAAGAGAACTTCCGGGCGCTGGACGCCCTCCTGACCGAGCGGGTCGGCGCGTCCGCCGCGGCGAACATCGACGGATTGCACAAGTTGCTGGGGGATCTCTCGAAGACCCTGGCCGGGTGGCTTTCCCAGCGCGGTTATGGCAGCGGAGCGGCGGAGGGAGATGGCGCGGCCGTCGGCGCAGAAGGAGGCAACGGCACGGCCGCGGGGTCAGGCGGCGGTGGTGGGGGTGGTCCAGCGCCGCTGTCCGGAGAGATTCGCTCTGCTCAGGATGTTCTTCTGGCGTTCGACAAGATTTGTCGTTACTATGAATCGAGCGAGATCTCCAGCCCTGTGCCGCTCTTTGTAAAGGGCGCCCGCCGGCTGGTTTCAAAGAGCTTTGTCGAGATCAATCGAGTTCTGACCCCGGATGCCGTGCGCCTGATCGAGCAGATCAGCGGAACGACGGATGGGGAGAGTTCATGACGGTTCTGGCGCCGGCTCGGCGCGAGGATCAGTTGCAATGGTGGCTGTAGGGGCGGGTTAGAAGCGAGGGTTTGGCGATGGCAAAGGCGAGCAGTCAGAAGTTCATAGCGCGGAATCGTGCGCCGCGGGTGCAGATTGAGTACGACCTGGAGCTCTACGGCGCGGAGAAGCAGATCAATCTGCCCTTCGTCATGGGCGTCATGGCGGACCTGTCCGGCAAGCCGGAGGAGGCGCTGGCCCCCGTTGCGGATCGCAAGTTCCTCGAGATCGACGTCGACAACTTCGACGACCGCCTCAAGGCCAGCAAGCCGCGCGTGGCATTTCAGGTTCCCAACACGCTCACGGGTGAGGGGAACATGTCGGTCGACATTACGTTCGAGAGCATGGACGACTTCTCGCCCGCGGCGATCGCCCGCAAGGTCGATTCGCTGAACAAGCTGCTGCAGGCGAGGACGCAGCTGTCGAACCTGCTGTCCTACATGGACGGCAAGACGGGTGCGGAGGAGCTGGTTGGCAAGGTGCTCAAGGATCCGGCGCTGCTCCAGGCGCTGGCGTCGGCGCCCAAGCAGAACGGTGAGGAGGCCTGATCATGTCGGAAGCACAGCAACAGGCGGCGGCGGCAGCCGGCGCAACATTTGAGGCGTCTGAGTTTGAGTCGCTCCTGAAGAAGGAGTTCAAGCCCAAGACGGACCACGCCAAGACGGCCATTGAGAGCGCCGTTCACACGCTTGCTCAGCAGGCGCTCTCTGAGACGGCCCTCATCAGCGACGATGCGGTCAAGACGATCGAGGGGATCATCGCCGAGATCGATCGCAAGCTCTCGGAGCAGATCAACCTGATCATGCACCACGCGGACTTCCAGCAGCTGGAAGGCACCTGGCGCGGCCTGCATCACCTGGTGAACAACACGGAGACCGATGAGACGCTCAAGATCCGCGTCTTCAACATCTCCAAGAAGGACGTCGCCAAGACCATCAAGAAGTTCAAGGGCACCAGCTGGGACCAGAGCCCCCTCTTCAAGAAGCTCTACGAAGAGGAGTACGGCTCCCCCGGCGGCGAGCCGTACGGCTGCCTCATCGGCGATTACTACTTCGACCACAGCCCGCAGGATGTCGAGACGCTCGCCGGCATGGCGCAGATCGCCGCCGCGGCCCACGCGCCGTTCATCGCCGCCTCCGACCCGAGCCTGATGAACATGGAATCCTGGCAGGAGCTCTCCAACCCGCGCGACCTGACCAAGATTTTTGGAACGGCCGAGTACGCGGCGTGGCGGTCCCTGCGCCAGAGCGAGGATTCCAAGTACATCGGCCTCACCATGCCGAGGTTCCTCTCCCGTCAGCCGTACGGCGCCAAGACGAACCCGGTCGAGGAGTTCGACTTCGAGGAGGACACCGAGGGCGCTGATCACGGCAAGTTCACGTGGTCCAACTCCGCTTTCGCCATGGGCGTGAACATCAACAAGGCGTTCAAGCTCTACGGCTGGTGCTCGCGCATCCGCGGCGTCGAATCCGGCGGGATGGTGGAGGGCCTGCCGGTCCACACCTTCCCAACCGACGACGGCGGCGTCGACATGAAGTGCCCCACGGAAATCGCGATCACCGACCGGCGTGAGGCGGAACTGGCCAAGAACGGCATGATGCCGCTCAGCCACTGGAAGAACACCGACTACGCCGTCTTCGTCGGCGCTCAGTCGCTCCACCAGCCGGCCGAGTACGACGACCCGGACGCCTCCGCCAACGCCCAGCTCGGCGCGCGGCTACCGTACCTGTTCTCCACATGCCGGTTTGCCCACTACCTCAAGTGCATCGTGCGTGACAAGATCGGCTCCTTCAAGGAGCGGGCCGACATGGAAAAGTGGCTGAACAGCTGGATCCAGCAGTACGTGGAGCCGGATCCCGCCAACGCCACCGAAGAGGCCAAGGCCCGTCGTCCGCTGGCGGCCGCGGAGGTCTACGTCGAGGAGGTCGAGGGGAACCCCGGTTATTACACCAGCAAGTTCTTCCTCCGCCCGCACTATCAGCTTGAAGGCCTGACCGTCTCGCTTCGTCTCGTGTCCAAGCTTCCGTCAGCCAAGGGCGGCTGACTTTTCGCATGACTGTGGCCCGGCCGGCGGGCCGGGCGGCGAACGCATCTTCATCCTTTACCATGGAGAATTACGATGGCCGGAGACATGTTTCTGCAGATCGAGGGGATCAAGGGGGACAGCACGGACGATGCGCACAAGGAATGGATTGAGGTTCTCACGTACAGCACCGGCGTGACCCAGGTCGGTGGCGGCTCGTCCAGCGCGCAGGGCACGCACACCGGCGGCCGCTGCGATCACCATGACTTCCAGATCAGCAAGAGCCTGGACAAGGCCTCTCCCACGCTGGCCGTCTATGCCAGCTCCGGCAAGGTGATCCCCACGATCACCTTCGAGTTGTGCCGGGCGATGGGCGAGAAGACCACCTACATGAAGTACACCCTCAAGGACTCCATCGTCTCCAGCATCACCACCGGTGGCGGCGGCGGCGTTCCCACGGAGTCGGTGACGTTCCGCTACGGCGAGATCCACTGGGAGTACACCCCGACGGATCCGACCAGCGGTGGCAAGACCGGCGCGGCCGTCAAGGGCAACTGGTCCACGATGGCCAACAAGAGCGTCTAATCGCGCTCTGCTAAGAAGTTTCTTCGCGCCCGCCGGGTTAATCGCCGGGCGGGCGTCTTCGATGACTTTCGTCTCAGTTGTTCCGCAGTGAGCGGCTGATGCGAACAGGAACAAGGGGCTTTCGATCATGCTCGCCGAAGCAATGCTCAAAGATGGAGACCTGGACGGCGCGCTGAAGGGCCTTACGGAGCAGGTTCGGTCAAACCCGGCCGATCCCAAGCTGCGCGTCTTTCTGTTCCAGCTCCTGTGCGTCCGCGGCGAGTGGGAACGGGCCCTTAACCAGCTCAATGTCGCGGCCGAGATGGACCCGCGGAACCTGATGATGGCCCAGATGTGCCGCGCGGCGCTGCAGTGCGAAGTGCTGCGGGCACGCATCTTTGCCGGCCAGCGGACGCCGCTCATCCTGGGTGAACCGGAGGAGTGGGTGGGGCTGATGATCCAGGCGGCGCAGAGCGTCGCTTCCGGGGAGCCCGCGGCGGGCGCCAAGCTGCGCGAGCAGGCTTTGGAGCAGGCGCCGGCCACCGCCGGCTTCATCGATGGCGAAGCATTCGAGTGGATTGCGGACGCTGATTCGCGCCTCGGCCCCATCCTTGAGGTCATCATTGACGGCCGCTACTACTGGGCCCCGATGCATCGCTTCAGCCGGATCGACATCGAACCGCCCGCCGACCTGCGGGACGTCGTCTGGCTCCCGGCTCGCTTCACCTTCACCAATGGCGGCGACACGGTCGGCCTCATTCCGACCCGCTACCCCGGCAGCGAGTCCTGCGACGACGGCGCGGTGCGACTGGGGCGAAAGACGGTCTGGGAAGACCGCGGCGAGGACTGCTTCGCCGGACTCGGGCAGCGACTGCTGGCCACGGACGTCGGCGAGCACCCGATCATGGCGGTTCGCTCCATTCTTATCGGAGATCAGCCGCCGGAGGAAGACGCCAGCGAGGGTGTGGATGGCTGAACTGACGGTCAAGGAGCGCTGTCAGCCGTGCCTGCTTGACCGGCTGACGGACGATGATCCCCAGGCGCGTCAGGAGAGCCGCGACCGGCGCGTCGTCTCTCCCGCGGCGTTCAGGCGTGCCGTGCTGCGCGACATCGCCTGGCTGCTCAATACGGCGACGCGCATTCCGGAAGACGAGCTCTCCGAACTCAAGCACGTCGACTCCTCCACGCTCAACTACGGGGTGCCGGACCTGTGCGGTCAGAGCGGTGCGGGCGTCGACGTGCACGCCGTGGAACGCAGCATCGCCGAGGCAATCCGACGGTTCGAGCCGCGCATCGAGCCGAGCACCCTCCGCGTGAAAGTCAGCTTGGACCGCGAGCAGATGGGCCTCCGCGCCCTGCAACTGTCTATCGAAGGACAGATGTGGGCTCAACCCATGCCCGAGCACCTCTACATGAAGACGGAGCTTGATCTGCAGACCGGATCGGTGACGCTGGAGGACCGCGGCAATGGATAAGCGGTTCCTCACGCATTACGACCGCGAGCTCAACCACATCCGCGAGTCCGCGGCGGACTTCGCCCGGCAGTTTCCGAAGATTGCCGGCCGCCTGGGGCTCGAAGGGTTCGAGTGCGCCGATCCGTACGTCGAGCGCCTTCTGGAAGGGTTCGCCTTCCTGGCCGCCCGCGTGCAGGTCAAGCTGGACGCCGAGTTCCCGCGCTTCACCCAGGGGCTGCTGGAGACGGTCTATCCGCACTACCTTGCCCCCACGCCCTCCACGTGCATCGTCCGATTCGAGCCCACGTCAGGAGACGCCTCACTGGCCGAAGGGTTCGTTCTGCCGCGTGGCCGCTCGCTGCGCAGCGCGATCGGCAAGGGCGAGCAGACCGCCTGCGAATACCGCACGGCCCATGAAGTAACACTCCTGCCGATCCGAATCGCCCAGGCGGACTACTTCACCCGCGGTCTCGCCGCGGTGCACGCCCCGGACCAGGCCGTCGCAGGAGGCGCCCAGGCCAAGGCGGCGATACGTCTGCGGCTGGTAACCACCGGCAATCAGCCGTTCAACGAGATCGCCCTGGACAAGCTCACGATCTACCTGCACGGGGCCGACAAGAAGCCCGCCCGCCTCCTTGAGCAGATCCTCGGCCACACGGTCGGCTTCTTCGCGCAGGGACCGGAGACGCCGCCTTCCTTCCAGGCGCTGATCGGCCCGGACCACGTCCGCCCCGTCGGCTTCGACGATGAACAGGAACTGCTGCCGTACGACGCCAGATCGTTCCATGGCTACCGGCTGGTTCACGAGTACTTCGTCCTGCCGCAGCGCTTCATGTTTGTGGAACTTGGCGGGCTCGCCGAGGCGGCCCGTCGCTGCACGGGCAACACGCTCGACCTCGTGCTTCTTCTGGATGAAGTGGACCTGGAGCTTGAGAACGCCTTCGACCACCAGAACTTCCAGCTTTTCTGCACCCCCGCGGTGAATCTCTTTCCCAAGCGCTGCGACCGCATTCACCTGACCGATCGCAGCCATGAGTTTCATGTCGTGCCGGACCGCACCCGTCCGCTGGATTTCGAAGTCCACACGGTGACGGCCGTCGAGGGATACGGCGAAAGCGCCGACGATCAGCAGGTCTTCAGGCCCTTCTATTCCTCGACCGACCTCGACGCGGACGGTCGCCGGGCCGGCGCGTACTTCACCGTCAATCGCCTGCCACGTACGCTCAGCGCCAAGGAGGTGCAGCGCGGCCCCCGCTCCAGCTACGCCGGTGGTGAGGCGTACGTCTCGCTGGTCGACGCCTCCAGTGCCCCCTACAAGGCGAGCCTGCGCCAACTCGGCGTGCAGGCGCTGTGCACCAACCGCGACCTTCCTCTGCGCATGCCCGTCGGCCGCGGCATGACCGACTTCTCAATGGAAGAAGGAGGACCGGTCGACGCGGTGCGATGCCTGGCCGGGCCCACGCGTCCGCTCGCCTCGTTCGCCCAGGGGGAACTGGCCTGGCGCGTCATCAGTCATCTCACGCTCAACTATCTCTCCCTGGTCGACGGCGGCGGCAAGGGCGTTGCCGCGCTGCGCGACCTGCTGCGGCTCTACAGCGACCAGTCCGAAGCGCACATTCGCAAACAGATCGAGGGGTTGCGCAGCGTCAGCAGCCGCCCGATCACGCGCCGGGTTGAGACGCCCGGCCCCGTGGCGTTCGCCCGCGGGCTGGAGATCACGGTCACCATGGAGGAGAGCGCCTTTGAAGGGGTGGGGGTTTTCGTACTCGGAGCAGTGCTGGAACAGTTTTTTGCGCGATACGTCTCGATCAACTCCTTCACGGAGACGGTGATCCGGACCGATGAGCGCGGCGAGGTCATGCGGTGGCCGGCGAGAATGGGCATCAGACAGATCGCCTGATCGAACGCGTGCGCGAAGCGCCGTGGTCGTTCGATTTCTTTCAGTTGGTTCGCCGGCTGGAGTCGTCGCACGCCGCGCCCGCGGAGGTCGCCGCGACCAACGGCGGGGCCGCCGTCACCACCAGCGCCACCCCGCTCCGTCCCCGGCTTGGCAAGTCGCAGCGCCTGCAGGACGATCCGGTGCGCTTCAGCCAGGAGCCGTCCCTCGCGTTCGCACCATCCACCGTTGCCGCCGTTGAGACCATTCGCGACTCCGCCGCGGTACGCCTCTATGTGAACTTCCTCGGCCTGCTCGGCCCGAACGGTCCGCTGCCGTTGCACCTTACCGAGTATGCCCGCGATCGCGAACGCAATCACGACGATCCAACACTCGCCCGGTTTCTGGACCTCTTCAACCACCGCATGGTCTCGCTCTTCTACCGGGCGTGGGCCAGCAGCCGCAAGGACGTTTCCTACGAGCGCCCCGCGGAGGACCGCTTCTCCGCCTGGATCGCCAGCCTCGCCGGGCTCGGGATGGATTCGCTCCGCGGCCGTGACGCGACGCCGGACGAAGCAAAGCTCTTCTTCGCCGGTCACCTTCTGTCCCCGACACGCCACGCGCAGGGACTCGAGTCGCTCCTCGGCCGCTATTTCCAGATGCCGGCCGGGATCCAGCAGTTCGTCGGCCAGTGGATGGATCTGCCGGAAGAGGCCCGGTGCCGGCTCGGCAAGGATCCGCGCAGCGGCACGCTCGGTGTCAGTGCAATCGCCGGGAGCCGCATCTGGGAGTGCCAGCAGAAGTTCCTGGTGCGATTCGGACCGATGGGCCTGCGCGAGTACGAGCGCATGCTCCCCGGCGGCGCCAGCCAGCAGCGCCTGGCGGCCTGGGTGCGGAACTACATTGGCTTCGAACTGTCCTGCGATGTACAGCTCATTCTGCGCAAGGAAGAGGTGCCGAAGACGCAGCTCGGCGGCTACGGGCGGTTGGGGTGGTCAACCTGGCTTGCCAGCAAGCCGTTTACCAAAGATGTGGACAGCCTGGTATTGACGAAAGCGGCGTAGGGGTTGAGGGCAGAGACCTGCTGCTGATAACGAAGATCTGAGGAGCACGACACATGGCTGAGATCAGCCGCGAAAAACTGTTCAAGAAGCTTAACAAGGTCGGCTACAAGGCCATGGAGGGCGCCACCGTCTTCTGCAAGCTGCGTGGCAATCCTTACGTGGAACTCGTGCACGTGCTCCACCAGGTGTTGCAGAACCAGGACTCCGACCTGCACCGCATCGCCAAGCACTACGAGCTGAACCCGTCGAAGCTCGCGGCGGATATGACGGCGGCGCTCGATGCCCTGCCCCGCGGCGCTTCGTCCATCTCCGACTTCTCCTCGCACATCGAGCGCGGCCTCGAAGAAGGATGGACGTACGCCTCCCTGCGGTATGACAGCCCGTGTATCCGCACAGGCCATCTCCTGCTTGGCCTGATCAAGTCGCGCGAGCTCAAGAACCAGCTTCTGGGGATCTCCCAGGAGTTTGCGAAGGTCAAGCCGGAGGACTTCGGCGACAACTTCTCGAAGGTCGTCGCCGGCTCTCCCGAAGATGGCTCCACTCCAATGGACGGCACGTCGCTGGCGGGTACCGCCGCGCCCGGCGAGGCCAGCGGCGCGATGCCCGCCCAGATGGGCGGTCAGGAAGCGATCAAGCAGTTCTGCGTCGACCTCACGGAGCGGGCCCGCACCGGCAAGATCGACCCGATCGTCGGCCGCGATGAAGAGACCCGTCAGGTGGTCGACATCCTCATGCGCCGCCGCCAGAACAACCCGATCCTCACCGGCGAGGCCGGCGTCGGCAAGACCGCCGTCGTCGAGGGCTTCGCCCACCGCATCGTTTCCGGCGACGTTCCCCCGCCGATGAAGGACGTCCGCCTGCTGGAGCTCGACGTCCCCGCGCTCCAGGCCGGCGCCAGCATGAAGGGCGAGTTCGAGAACCGCCTCAAGCAGGTCATCGAGGAGGTCCGCGCCTCACCCAAGCCCATCATCCTCTTCATCGACGAGGCCCACACGCTCATGGGAGCGGGTGGGGCTGCCGGCACCGGCGATGCAGCGCAGATCCTCAAGCCTGCCCTCGCCCGCGGCACGCTCCGCACCATCGCCGCCACCACCTGGGCCGAGTACAAGAAGCACATCGAGAAGGATCCCGCCCTCACCCGCCGCTTCCAGGTCGTGAAGGTTGATGAGCCGAACGAGGAGAAGGCCATCCGCATGATGCGGAAGGTCACCTCCATGCTCGAGAACCACCACAAGGTGCAGATCCTCGATGAGGCCATTGAGGCCAGCGTACGCCTCAGTCACCGCTACATCCCCGCTCGCCAGCTTCCCGACAAGAGCGTCAGCCTGCTCGACACCGCCGCGGCACGCGTCGCGATCGGGCAGCACGCGATCCCCGCGGAAGTGGACGATTGTCGCCGCCGCATTGAGGCGCTCAAGACCGAGCAGGAGATTCTCGGGCGTGAGGCCGCAGTCGGGCTCGACCACTCCAAGCGTGCGAGGGAGATCGCCGCGGCGATGGAGGAGGAGAACGGCCGTCTGAAGGGACTGGAAGCGGACTGGAAGAAGGAGAAAGACCTCGTCGAGAAGATCCTGGCCATCCGCGCCCAGCTCCGCGGCCCCAGCGGAGAAGAGCCGGTCGAGGGCACTGGCAGCAAGGTGGAAGCCGCCGCCGCCGCCGCGGCAGCCGACGAGAACGCGCCGCAGGCCGCTCAGCTTTCAGAGGGTGAGCGGGCCAAGCTTTTGGCTGAACTGAAGGAGCTTCAGAAGGAACTCGCCGAGGTTCAGGGCGATTCGCCCCTGATTCTTCCCAGTGTCGATGAGCAGGCCGTCGCCGCCGTCGTGGCGGACTGGACGGGCATCCCCGTCGGCCGCATGGTCAAGAACGAGATCGAGGCTGTCCTGAAGCTCGGTGAGACGCTGGGCAAGCGCGTCATCGGCCAGCAGCACGGGTTGGACGCCATCGCTTCGCGCATCCAGACCAGCCGGGCTTCGCTCGATAATCCCGGCAAGCCGATCGGCGTCTTCCTGCTGGCCGGACCGTCCGGCGTCGGCAAGACCGAGACGGCCCTGGCGCTGGCCGAGGCGCTTTACGGCGGCGAGCAGAACGTCATCACCATCAACATGAGCGAGTTCCAGGAGGCGCACACCGTCAGCACGCTCAAGGGCGCACCTCCCGGATACGTCGGTTACGGGGAGGGCGGCATCCTGACGGAGGCCGTCCGCCGCAAGCCCTACTCCGTCGTTCTGCTGGACGAGGTGGAAAAGGCCCACTCCGATGTGCACGAGATCTTCTTCCAGGTCTTCGACAAGGGCGTGATGGAGGATGGCGAGGGTCGCCTGATCGACTTCAAGAACACGATCATCCTGCTCACGAGCAACGTCGGCTCGGACCTGATCATGAATATGTGCCGCGACCCGGAGCTGATGCCCGCCGTCGAGGGCCTGCAGAAGGCCCTGCGCGATCCGCTGCTGAAGGTCTTCCCTGCAGCGCTGCTCGGCCGGCTCGTGGTCATCCCCTACTTCCCCCTCTCCGACGACATGCTCAAGGCGATCATCCGCTTGCAACTCGGTCGCATCGAGCGTCGCATCCGCGAGAACCACGAGGTCGAGTTCGCGTACACCGACGAAGTCGTGGATCACGTTGCGGCCCGCTGCACGGAAGTGGAAAGCGGCGGCCGCATGGTCGACGCCATTTTGACCAACACGATGCTCCCAGCGATGAGCCAGGAGTTCCTCAAGCGCATGATCGAGGGACGCCCGATCGCGCGCGTGGACATCACCATCAAGGATGGCGACTTCGCCTATTCGTTCGAAGGCTGATTCACGTCTGAAGGAGACAAGCTCAAATGGGAATGGAGCGGCTGCCTGGTCCGGTTGGCATCGACGTTTGCCCTGTCGCGATTGACGACGGGACAAACGGGCGGTGGTCATCCAACGCGGCCGCAATTCTCTTCCAGCCGCCCGCGGACGCCGCCGCGCTCTTCCGGCTTCACAAGACGGTCGAGTCGGGCGCACCCGCCTGCTGGGACTGGCGCGAGCTGGCCGAGATGCGCTCTGTCGCAAAGGCGCTCCTGCCCGCCGGCTATCTTGGCGTCCCCCGCGAGACGCTCATCCACTCCCTCTACGGCGCCGTGGTCGCCTCCGCCGCGGAGCGGCATTTGGATGTCCGCGAGGTAGGCAAGAACGCCGGCGAGGATGTGGAGGAGATGCTCGAAGCCGTCGGACGAAAGGCGGGTGACGCTTGGTGCGCCGCCTTCGCCGCCCAGATGCACCGCCTTGCCGCCACGTGGCTCGGTGGGTTGACCACGTGTCCCCAGGAGGCGGCCGTGCAACTCATGTGGGGATCGGCCCGCGCCGCATCCGTCAAGACGTTTACAAAGGATGATGTCCACGGCGGCACGGAGCGCCCCCGCGCGGGCGATGTCTTCATCATGGCCAAGGCCGGCGCCTACGACCGCCTCACCGCCATGACGAAACGGCTCTGGGATAGCGCCATCACCAGCACCCACGCCGGGCTGGTCGTGGGTTACGACGCAGGCTCATTCACGGTAACGACAATCGAGGGCAACACGGATCCGGGTGGCGGACGCGAGGGCGACGGGGTCTACCTGCGCGAGCGCGTCATAAAGAAGAGTCCAACATCAGGCGCGGCGATCCTGGGCTTTGTCCGCCCGACAATCATCATGTAGAGTGCGCCGGTTCAGCCCGGCAAACGGAGCAGAACGATGGAGTTCACCCAGAAGAACAGGACCATGACGCTTTCGACGCCGCTCGGCGACGATGTGCTGTTGATCCGCTCCATCTCCGGGACCGAGGAGCTGGCACGCCCCTTCGCCTACGAGATGGAGCTGCTCAGCAAGAAAAACGATCTGACCTTCGAAGAGATCCTCGGCCAGAACGTCACGGTCACAATCGAAACCGACAAGGGCGCCGGCGCCGAGCCGCGCCGCATCAACGGCTTCGTCTCGCAGTTCAGCCAGACCGGACAGGTCGAGAAGCTCACACGCTACCGCGCTCGAATTGTGCCGTGGCTGTGGTTCCTCACGCGGACAAGCGACTGCCGCATCTTCCAGGAGAAGACGGTCCCGGACATCATCAAGGAGATCCTTGGCGACTTCGGCTTCAGCCAGGACCTTGAGGACACCCTTGATCACGGCAAGTACGACAAGTGGGAGTTCTGCGTCCAGTATCGTGAGACGGCCTTCAACTTCATCAGCCGGCTCATGGAGCAGGAGGGCATCCACTACTACTTCAAGCATCAGAATGGCAAGCACACCATGGTCCTGGCCGACAGCTCCTCCGCGCACGAGCCGGTCGAAGGATGGGAAAAGTTCCCCTTCTACCCGCCCACCGGTCAGCAGCGCGAAGGCCAGTTCGTGCGGTCGTGGAACCTCGCCAAGCAGATTCTGCCCGGCAAGTACGCCCTGCGCGACTTCAACTTCAAAACGCCCAACGCGCCGGTCGACGCCAGCATCATGATCTTCTACAGCGAGCAGGAGCACGCGCACAGCGACTACGAAATGTTCGATTATCCCGGCGAGTTCGAGAACGGCGGCGGCGCCGAGAACTACGTCGGCGTTCGCTCCGATGAGCTGCTCAGCCAGTACGAACAGATCACCGGTCAGGCCAACACGCGCGCCATGGCAGTCGGCACCAAGTTCGAACTGACCGACCCGTCGAGTTCTCTCCGCGACGATCAGAAACGCGAGTACGTCGTCGTGTCGACGTTGCTGCAGGCCACGCAGGACATGTTCACCTCCGCCGGCGGTGACGGCAAGAACCTCTTCGATGTCTCGTTTACCGCCATCCCGCTGGGAACGCCCTTCCGTCCCGCGCGCATCACGCCCAAGCCGACCATTCAGGGGCCGCAGACCGCGATCGTCACGGAGTCAGGCGGCAACAAGCTCAGCGTCGACAAGTACGCCTCCGTCAAGGTCAAGTTTCACTGGGATCGCCACGGGAAGAACGACGAGACATCCTCGTGCTGGATCCGCGTCTCCCAGGCGTGGGCCGGCCAGGGTTGGGGCTCCTTCGCGCTGCCCCACGCTGGGCACGAAGTCATCGTCGAGTTCCTGGAGGGTGACCCCGATCGCCCCATCATCACCGGACGCGTCTACAACGAGACGAACAAGCCCTACCTCGATCCGCCCGGCAACGCGACGATGTTCACCCTTCGCGACCACGGCGGAGATCGCATCGTCCTCGACGGCAAGGACGGCGAACAAATCGTGGAACTGTACTCGCCGACGACCAACGCCCTCCTGACCCTCGGCGATGCAAAGACAAAGCACAAGGACAAGATCGACGTCAAGGCCAAACGCCCCTTCGGCGGCTCCGACACCGATGCGGACAAGGGAATCAAGCTCCAGACGGACGATGTCATCGCCCTCCACGCGGGCAAGGACATCGTGTTCGACACGGGCGCGAACTGGTTCCAGGAGGTCGCCGGCAACTGGAAGGCCAACATCGTCGGCAGCCAGCAGATCGACGTCGCCGTCAACGCGGACTGGAACGTTACCGGCAATCTCACAATCAAGATCCAGGGTTCGGAACAGAAGTTCGTCCAGGGCTCCAGTGAGGAGTGGACCTACGTCGACAAGACCACGCGCACGTACGGCACGACGCTCGACATGTTTGGCGGCAGCAAGACCAGCCTCATGATGGGCAACTCCAACTCCATTACCCTCGGCAATACCAACTCCGTTTTCGTTGGCGTCGAGTCTTCCGTTAAGATCGGCGGCGGTGTTTCCGTCGCGCTGGGCGCCTGGGCCGAGTTCTCCATGGCGGCGAAAATGTCGATCTCCGGTGGTACGAAGTTCGTGATCGACTCGGTCTCCGCCGATGAGGTCGGCCCCTTCAACAAGAAGACCGCGGCGACAAAGATGACCAACGCACTCGTAAACCTGATCGGCGGAGGAACGCTGATCATCAAGAACGGCGCTTTGCTGGTGGTGTAGGCCGGCCGGCGGCTGCATCCAGACCCGGCACACAGATGCGAGCATCATGAGAATCGTCACCGATGGACATCTCAGCGTCGCCTGGCGCGTCTTCAAGATCCGGCCCCCCCGGCTCTCGATGACGCTGTTCGTCAAGGCGTCGTACGACCTCGTGCCGAATGGGCCCGCGGCGGCCGGCGAGGCCCAACTCGTCTCCGGCGACCTCTTCGTCGACGACGATCCCGCCAACGCGCTGAAGTATCCTTCCGACCTCGCTCCCTGGAAGCCGCGGGCTGATGTCGTCCTTCTCGGTTCCGCCCATGCTCCTGGCGGAAACCCCGTCACCACCCTCCGCGCTTCCATGCAGGTCGGAGGCATCAGCAAGGCCCTCGGCATCATCGGTGACCGTACCTGGGAGGGCCGCCGCTTCCTCGGTGTCACCGCCTCCGAGCCCCAGCCTTTCACCACCATGCCGCTCACGTGGGACCGCGCCCTGGGTGGCCCCAAGGATCGCAACAACCCCGTCGGCCGCGGCCGCGAAGCGGAACCCGGAAAGCCGCTGCCGAATATCGAGATCCCGGGCAAGTTGATTCACGGTCCCGGCGACCGTGTCGAGCCCGCCGGGTTTGCCCCCATTCCTGCCGGTTGGCCGCCGCGTTGTGAAGGGCTCGGCACCTACAAAGGCAACTGGAAGAAGGAGCGCTGGCCCTGGTTCCCGGACGACTTCGACTGGAGCCACTTCTGCGCTGCGCCGCGTGACCAGCAGGTCGAGGGTTACCTCCGCGGCGATGAATCCATCACTCTCGAGAATCTGCACCCGGAGCACCCAGTCTTCACCGGCGCTTTCCCCGGCGAGCGTGCCCGCGCCGTTGTCCGCTTTGATCTGGGCGAAGGCGCAGAAGCCCGCGAAGACTACCGCGAAGTCGCGTTGCGACTGGATACGGCCATTCTCCAGCCCGATGACGGCAAGCTCACGCTCATCTGGCGCGGACAGACCGATGCGCCGTCAATGAAGCTCAAGGAGCTCCAGCGCGTCTTCGCTTGCGTGGAGAAGATGACACAGGAGCCGCGCTCGCTCGAGACGCTCATCGCCGACCTCAACGCCCGGCTGGCGAAGCAGGATGAAGATGCCGGCGGCGATGTCCAGACGCAACTCGACGCGGCGGCGAAGAAGGTCGAAGAGGAGCGCGCCAAGGCCGAGAAGGAGATCGAGGCGCAGAAGGCCGCCGCCATCGAAGCCGGCGTCGATCCAGCCGCGCTGGAGCCGAAGCCGCTGAGCAAATACGAACAGATCAAGCAGGGCCGCGATGAACTTGCCGCGATGATCGCCGCCCTCATCGAATCGGGCAAGAAGGAGAGCGATCCGGAGATCGTGCGCGTGCGCGAGATGGATGAGCAACTCGCCGCGGTGGCCCGTCAACTCGGCGCCGAAACGCCCCCGCCCACGCGCGAACAGGTCGAAGCGATGCTCCGGGAAGGCAAGCCGCTTGTCAAGCAGGACCTGTCCCGGCTCGACCTGACCGGACTCTCCCTCGCCGGCGTCGACGCCTCCGGTGCAGATTTCACCGAGGCCAATCTCCGCGGCGTCAACCTCGCCGGCGCCAAGCTGGCCGGCGCACGCATGCACGAGACCGACCTGACGGGTGCAGACCTGAGCAACGCGGTCCTGGACGACGTCGACCTGGTCTTTGCTCATCTGGAGGGGGCGCGCTTCAGCGGCGCATCTCTCAACCGCGCCCTGTTCATTCAGAAATCGCTCGCCGGCGCAGACTTCTCCGGGGCCGCCGGCGCAGAGGCGGAACTGTTCGGTTCAGACCTCGCCGGGGCGAACTTCGCCGGCGCCGCCTTCACCAAGTGCAACTTCATGGGGTGCAATCTCGCCGGCGCGGACTTCCGCCGCGCGAAGCTCATCGACTGCACGCTGGAGGAAGCCCGTGCGGCGGGCGCGAAGTTTACGTTCGCCGACATCACGCGCATCCGCGCCTCCCGGAAGTCCGACTTCTCCCGCGGCGACTTCCGCAAGGTCTCCGGCGACGGTGCCCTGTTTCGCGATGCGCGCCTGGATGAGGCGGACTTCTCCGGTGCGATTCTCACGCGCTCCATGTTCGCGGAAGCCAGCCTGAAGCGGGCCCGCTTCCATCGCGTCCATGCCGCCGGCTCGGATTTTTCCGACGCCATCCTCGAAGATGCAGTGATGAGCGAGTCCAACTGGTTTCAGTGCTCCTTCGACCGCGCCCGGATGGTGCGCACCGTGTTCGACGGAAGCAACATGTACGAAGCGTCGTTCTTCGAGTCCATCAACGAAGATGCCTCGTTCACGGAGGCAAACCTGCGAATGACCCTCCTGGAGTAGACCGCGCGTGTCCGAGGATCTCACCCAATCCCGCCCCAGCGGCCTTGATGACGGCCGCGCTGCGCCGCCGCAGACCGGCTCCAATGGCGATGATTTCAACGCCGCTGAGGCCATGAAGCGCCGCGCAGCGCCCGGGCGTCTCTTCCAGCAGGCCGCCATGGCCGGCGGCGATCTCGCGCGGTTCGACCTGACCGGCTCCGCATTCGCCGAGTGCAACCTCGCCCGCGCAGATCTTTCACAGGCGAAGCTTGCGGGGGCGAAGTTCATCAACTGCGATCTTGCCGGCGCGGACTTCAGCAGGGCCGATCTGGCCGGTGCCGTGTTCGCAGACTGCAACCTTGCCGGTGCGCAGTTCGGGAGCGCGAGCCTCCGCCAGACACAATTCCTCAACTGCTCGCTGGCCGCCGTGGTCTTCGATCAGGAGCGGCTCGAACAGGTCTCCTTCGCATCCTCAGACCTCTCCAGCATCGGCAAACTTCCGAAAACTCTCGACAAGTGCCTCTTCCCCCTCGCCGACCTCCGCGGCGTCGATTTCTCCGGCCGCGTGCTCTCCTACTGCTCGTTCTCCCAGGCAGTGCTCGTCGGCGCGACATTCTCCGGGGCCACGCTGGAAACCTGCGACTTCCTCGGCGCGAGACTGATCGACCAGCCGGCGGCCGACACCGCCGGCAAGCCCGTGAGCCGCGGCGTCGATTTCTCCGGCGCGACACTCAAGCTCGTGTACTTCTTCGACGCGGCCTTTTCGCTGTCCGACATCCTGCAGGCCGCCGCGTGGGATGGCGTGCATTTCCGCAAGACCGATTTCCGCGGCGTAGACCTCTCCGCCCGGGATCTCTCGCGCTGCGCCTTTCGCGAGTGTGACATGCGCGGCGCCATCCTTCGCCAAGCCGTCTTCCAGGACACCGAGTTCACCGGCGCGGACCTCACGGACGCCGACCTGTCCGGCTCCAGCGGGGTCGGTCCCGTGTTCCTGGGCGCCAACCTGACGAACACGAACTTCACGGAGGCCCAGCTCAAGGGACCCGTTTTCGGCGAAACGACGCTCGACAGGACGAACTTCACGCGCACCCGCTTCCAGACGGCCATTTTCAAGGACGTCCCGCTCAAGTGGACCGTCATTGATCGCACGGCGTTTCTCGCGTCCTATCTCGTCGAGCAGGACCTGGCCGGGCGCGACCTGACCGGCTGCGATTTCTCGCACGCAAACTTTGAGGGCGCAAACCTCACGGGGGCGAACTTCTCCAACTGTCTCGCCGAGACCGCCAATTTCGCGAAGGCCAAGCTCCAGGGCGCAACCTTCAGCGGGGCCAAGCTCAACTTCGCCAACTTCGCCGAGGCAGATCTCACCACGGCGCGCTTCGGTGGCGCCACCGTCAACGGGGCAAACTTCCAGGGAGCATGGCTGCAGGACGCCAACTTCGCAGAGGCGGACCTGGCCCAGTCGCGCTTCGTCGACGCCATGGCGTCCGGAGCAGACTTCTCGGGTTGCCCGCTCCTCTACTGCGATTTCTCACACGCCCAGATTAGCGGCGCCAGGTTCGCAAAGGCCGATCTCTCCTTCGCCAACCTCCACGCCGTGAGCGAGGCCGGGGCCGACTTTGGCGGCGCGAAGACCAGGAAGACCCGCCGCACCGATCTGCACCGCGACGAGGCGGAGCGGTGGCGTCCGGCAGAGTTCCACATCGATGAGTAACCGACACGCAGACCGCCAGGTCTGGCCATTTCGGAGTAGATGCACATGAACGCGGCAGCAGCAATGACAATCATGAACGCCGGTCACGGCGTGAGGGTCCTCCCCGCACGCGTGGCTCGCGTCGAAGGCGGCGCGGTGCTTCTCCAGCTTGAAAAGGATCCTCCGCCGGCCCAGGTCTGGGCCGCCTCCGCCCTCGCGCACATGTACACGCCCCGCGAAGGCGATCGCGTGCTTGCCCTCGCCGCGTCCGCTCCCACAAGTACGGACGACACGGCCTGCGAGGCCGAAGCCTCGCCGTGGTACATCATCGGCGTGCTTGAAACAACTGGCCCGACCGAGATCACCGCGACCGGCGACCTGCGCCTGCGCTCGCTGAGTGGTTCGGTTGAACTCACCGGCGCGCGGGGCGTTGCCGTCCGCGGCCCTCTCCTGTCAATCACCGTGGACACGGTGCAGACCGTCGCGCGCACCATCACGGAGAACTGCGTTGAAGCGCTCCGCTGGATCAAGGATCGCCTCGACGTTCGCGCCGGCCGCAGCCAGACGACAGTCGACGGCCTCTGCCGCACGAAAGCCGAGCGTCTCATCGTCCGAACCGAACGCGAGATCAAGCTCGACGGCGACACCATCCACCTCGGCTGACACTCACCAACTCACCCACTCAGCACTCAGAGGACTCTCCATGCTTCCCGCAGTAACCAATGGACCCGGCATGTCGATGGGAACGCCCGACGTCTGCAGGACGCCGGCAGCCCCATCCCCCGTGCCGATTCCCTACCCGAACATCACCAACGGGCCGTTGATGAACCCGGGCACCGCCGCGACTGGCACCTTCGTCATGGGCATGTTCATTGCCACGGTCATGACGCAATACACCATGTCCAGCGGCGATGAGCCGGGAAGCCTCGGCGGCATGGTCTCCCAGGTCTTCAAGGGACCGTGCATCCACACCATGGGCTCCACCTGCACCTTCTTCGGCGGCAAGCCCGCGGCGTACCTCACCAGCATGGTCGGCCACAACGGCGCGCCCGTTTCCAACTTCCCCGCCGGCATGACCACCGTCCCCAGCCAGACCGCCATCCTCATCCGGCCGTAATCCCGCCCGCCCGATCGCGCACCCTTGCTGGGAAAAGCCGTTGCCCCCGCGCGCCCGCTCGGGACCAGCGCTGAATGTCGACCCCCACCAAAATCCCCCGACCTGACGGGCCCGCCATCGTTCGCGAGTAGACTCCCGCATGGCCGTTGCTCGTGATGCACAGGCTGCCCGATCTGCTGCGCGCGATGTCGCCGCGCACCTTCAGCAGGCGGGCCACATCGCCTGGTTCGCCGGCGGCTGCGTTCGTGACGAACTGCTCGGCCTTCACCCAACCGACTACGACGTGGCCACCGATGCCACACCTGAGCGGATCGCCTCCCTCTTCAAGCGGACCCACTCGGTCGGGGCGCAGTTCGGCGTCATGCTTGTCCGCGACTTCGGGCCGACCATCGAAGTCGCGACCTTCCGCGCAGACGGCCCCTATTCGGATCGCCGTCGGCCGGATGAGATCCGCTTCTCCGATCCTGAGACCGATGCCCGGCGGCGCGACTTCACCATCAACGCCCTCTTCCTCGACCCGCTCGCCGCGGATGAGGCCGGCGTTACGGGCGAGAACATCCACGGACACATCGTGGACTACGTCGGCGGGCGGGCGGACTTAAAGGCCGGGCTGGTCCGGGCAGTGGGGGATCCGGATCGCCGGCTTGCCGAAGACCACCTGCGAGCCCTCCGCGCCGTGCGCTTCGCCGCCCGGTTCGGCTTCTCGATCGAGCAGGAGACCGCCCGCGCCATCACGCGGCACGCCGCTGAGCTGGAGGGCGTCAGCCGCGAGCGGGTCGGCGACGAGGTCCGGCGGATGATGCGCCACCCGACCCGCGCCGCCGCGGCACAACTCCTGCAGGACCTCCGCCTGGACGGCCCGACGCTGCAGGAAGGGTTCGTGCCGACCCCGCCGCGGCTGCTCCGCGGCGTCGAAGAGAACTGGCGGGCATCCGGCGGCGCCGGAAGGGACGTGCTGCCCCTCGCGCTCGCCGCCTGGGCGGTCGATCGACACGCGCCCGCCGGGGAAGCGCTCGACCAGGCGCGAGCAGACGAAGTCGTCCGCCGGTGGCGCACGGCCCTCTGCCTGAGCAACCCCGAACGGGACGGGCTCGCGGCGGCCCTGACCGTCCACCGGGCACTGCTGCGGGAGTGGACTCACCTGCCGACGGCCGGCCGGAAGCGGCTCGCCGCCTCCATGGGGTTTTGGGATGGATGGGCGCTCCTGGCAACGCAACACCCCGATCTGGGGAGTGAAGTTCACGGCCAAGTCGTGCAACTCGCCGCCGGCCCCGGGCTTTCGCCGGAACCGCTCCTGACGGGCGACGAACTGATCGAGATGGGCTTCCAGCCCGGGCCGCGGTTCAAGCAGGTGCTTGACGCGGTGTATGATGCCCAGCTTGAGGGGAGAATCTCGACGCCGGAGGAGGCGCGGGCTCTGGCCCGGCGTCTTTGCGGATGAGAGAGGGAACTGCCGGGGCGGGTGGGCGTCTAACGCATCAGGGCTGGCCATTCGCGGCCGGCCACGCTGGTCGGCGGAACGTGTCGATGCCGACCGAAATCTGGGTTTCAACTGCTTTGAGGGAATGACGAGGAAATGGCCATGAGAACGACCACGAGACTGCTCGCGGCGGCGATGCTTGGGGGGGTATGTCTGCTGGGTGCAGGCCGGCTGGCCCCTTCGGCGGCCTCGGCCGCTCCGGCGGTCGCACTGGCGGACGAAGACCTGGTCGGCAAGGCTGTGACGGTCATCTTCCACGATGGCCGGACCGTCAACGGCACGCTGCTGGCGGACAGCGCGACCAGCGTGAAGATTCTCGTCCAGCAGTTCGGCATGTCGGCCGAGGCGGAGTACGACAAGGCAACGATCCTCGAGATCGCTCTGGACGAGACCGCCACGGCAGCCGACTCCGACGCCACCGAGGAGGACGATGCCGAACCGCTGCCCCCGACGAGCAACCAGTCGTCTGACCCGAACGCGGCGACCGTTTATTACGTCGAGTTCAGGGGCGGATTGGGCCGCGAGCTCGCGGTGAGTCCCCTGCGTGAGATCGTCAAGGACGTCAAGTCACACCAGCCCGACTACCTCATCATCAAGGTCGACATGGACTTCAAGGTCCAGAACATGGACGTGAAGGAGTATGGGCATCTGTTCGACCAGTTCTCGATGATGAACGACATGGTGCCGGTCCTCACCGACGACATCAACCTCGACCGGTCCTGGAAGAAGAAGCCGAAGCTGGTCTTCTGGGTCCGCAAGGCAATGGGCGGTGTGGCGTTCCTGCCGTTCGTCAGCGACACCATCTTCTACACCTCCGACGCAAAGCAGGGCGGCGTGGGCTACCTTGACCGTCTGGCCGAAGGCGTCGGTGACGAAGTCGTGCGTCAGAAGCAGCGCTCGCTGCGACTGGCCCGGGCGGAGGGCCTTGCGGCCCGCGGCGGCCACGACCCGCGCATCATCCGCGCGATGACCTGGTCAAGCCTCACCTTCTCCTACTCGATGGTGGGCGGCAAGCCGGTCATCTATCAGGGCAACGAAGGCGACCACATCCTGACCGATGACGGCATCGGCGACCGCGCCGACACCATGGAGGACATCGTCCGCGGCCGCGGCAACGACGTGCTGACGCTGAACGCGGAACTGGCGTACAACCTCGGCATTTCAGACGGAACGGCCGACAGCCTCGAGGATGTCGTGCGATACCTGGGCATCGCCCGCAACTACAAGCTGGTGGACCACCGCGCCAAGCGCATTCTGGACGGATGGGCCGACGGCGTCAGCAATGCGGAGCGGAACTTCCGCCGCCTGCTCCGCAACTACATCAACGTGCAGGTGCAGGGCAACTACGACGAACGCACCCGCGCTCGGGGCCAGCAGCGAAATCTTCTCCGCCAGATGAAGAGCATCCTCGACCGGTACGGTGAGGCGATCGATCCCTACGAGATCGGCAATCTCCCCGAAAACTGGAACCAGGATCTGGAACTCATGATCCAGCGGATCAAGAACGAGCAGCAGGCCGACGGCCCTCCCTGAGTCGGAGTGGTGAGCGCGACGGTTTGAGACGGGAAACACGACACACACGAGATGGGGCACAGAGCCATGCGAATGACACGACTGATCAAGAGCACAATGGCCGTTCTGGCGGTCGCCGCGGCGACGCTGATGAGCACCGCGACGGCAATGGCCGACAAGATTCACCTGAAGGACGGGCGCGTTCTTGAAGGAACGGTCCAGCGCGAGGGCGACGGCTTCGTCTACTTCAAGGTGGTGATCGGCGGCATTGAGAGCGTCCAGTTCTTCACGACCGATCAGTTCACTAAGCTCGAGCGCGACGGCGACGCGGCCGCGGCGAAGACCGGCGGCGAAGCGGCGACCACCGCTTCCGGTTCGACCAAGCCGGACTCCTCGGCCCGTTCCGGCAAGGGCAAGGGCAACGCGACGCGGGTGGCCATTCTGAACTTTGGCGCCCCGGGCAACTGGAACGGCGCCATCGGTGACATGGTGGGCCTGCAGATCTCAGCCCAGGCCTGGCGCGACGTGATCCCCCTGCTCGAGAAGGACAATGTCGACGTCGTGGTCGTGCGGATCAACTCCGGCGGCGGCATGCTGCTCGAACTGGAAAAGTTCTTCGAGGTCTATCAGAACGAGTACAAGCCGCGCTTCCGGACCGTCGCATGGGTCGAATCGGCCATCTCCTGCGCGGCGATGAGCCCGTGGTGCATCGAAGAGTTCTACATGATGCCGCAGGGCAACATCGGCGCCTGCACGGGCTGGTCCGGGCAGTTGGAGGCGATGAAGGGGTGGGAACTCGAAGACGTCATCTATCTGATGGAGCGGATCAGCCTGGCGGCCGGCCGCGATCCGAAGATCATGCGCTCGATGCAGATCATGGATCCGCTCTCCGCCGACATTGACCCGGTGACGGGCGAAGTGAAGTGGTACCAGACGGAGGACGGGGATTACATCGTGAACCCCTCCGGGCGAATCCTGACCTTCAACGCGCAGGACGCGGTGAAGTTCAAGTTTTCCAAGGGCATCGCGGCGACCAGAGAAGAACTCGCCCAGGCAATGGGCCTGCAGGAAGTTGAGTGGGTCGGCCAGAAGGCGTCGGACTACATCGATGACAACATGCGCGCTGCGGATCGTACCGAGAAGCGCGTAGGCCTCGTCTACCAGCAGTACGCCGAGACGGTCGGCTACGCCGCTTCGATGCAGGACGAGACCAAGCGCGGCGCCTTCATCGCCAAGGCACGGCGCTTCCTGAATGAACTTCGCCGCTACGTTGAAGTAAACCCGAACTTCCAGCTCATGTATCCGCTCAACGATGAGTGGTTCCAGCAGCAGGAAGAACTGCTCCGCGAACTGGCCAAGTAAGGCCGGCTCCCAAGTTGTAACCGTCATGTGCAGCCCCGGCCGGTCTGGCCGGGGCTGTCCTTTTTGCCGAGTGATGGGAACTCTGCGGCCGCGGATGCGCCTAACCGTGAGAGGACGGACGTAGTCCACAAGCGAGGCACACCCAGATGGAGGGAGCCCCCATGGCGAAGATGGTTGCAAGGTTCACCCGAAGCATGATCATCCTGGCGCTATCCGCAATCGCTGCAATCGCTTCGCCCGCGCCCGCGATGGCAGCGGATCCGCCGGAGACTCCGCATCGCGAGGCGACGCGAGTTGCCGTCCTCAACTTCGGCGCTCCCGGGGAGTGGAATGGGCAGATCGGTGATACCGTGGGCATACAGGTCGCCGCTCAGGCCTGGGCGGATGTCGTTCCGATGCTTGAGCGGGACCAGGTCGACGTTGTCGTGGTCCGGATCAACTCCGGTGGCGGCGTGCCCGCCGAGGTGGCCAGGTTCTACGACGTTTTCCAGCAGGAGTACAAGCCGCGGTTCCGGACGGTGGCGTGGGTGGAATCAGCGATCGGTGCCGCGGCCATGAGCGTCTGGTCTCTGGAGGAGTTCTACATGATGCCGCAGGGCGACATCGGTGCCTGCACTGGGGCGTTCATGGAGCAGTTGAATGACCTTTTTGTGGGTCAACAACTGGAAGACATGCTTCGTCTCATGGAACAGATGAGCGACGCGGCTGGCCGCGAGCCGAAGATCATGCGGTCGATGCAGATCATGGAACCGCTCTCGTGCGACATCGATCCGGTGACAGAGGAAGTCATCTGGTACCAGAGCGAGATAGGTCACCATCTCGTGAACCCCGTCGGCCGCATTCTCATGTTCAATGCAACCAATGCGACAAAGTACAAGTTTTCCAGGGGCACCGCGGCGACGAAGGAAGAACTGGCCCGCGCACTGGGGTTAGGCGAGGTTGAATGGGTCGGCCAGAAGGCGTCCGACTACATCAACGACAACATGCACGCGGCGGACCGCGCCGACAAGCGAGTCGGTTTGGCCTGCCTGCGCCTCGCGGAGATGGTCAACCATGCCGCTGCGACCCAGGATCGTGACGAGCGTTCCGTCCTCATCGCCCAGAGTCGGCGCCTCCTGAGTGAACTCCAGCGTCACGTCGAGGTCAATCCAAACTTCCGGATTGTGTACCCATTGCACGATAACTGGTTCAAAGAGCAGGAGAAGCGGCTCGGCGACCTGTCCCCGGAGAACGATGGGGGTGGGCAACAGGGTCAACCGTTGTCAGAGCCGCAGGGGCCGAGCGACCGAATCATCTTCCTCGATGGACGTGATGTCTCGTGCGAGGTCCTCGATTTCGGTCCGGACCACGTGCGGGTCATGGTGTCTGCCCACGGCATGTCGGCCGAAGCAACCTACTCACGAAGCAGGATCGCACACTTGCGCATTGATGGTGTGTGGCTGGGAGAGCCGCCTCAGAACGCGTTGCAGGCGAAGCCGGGCGACCCCGCCGACTGGGACGACGGACAGACGGTCGTGTACACCATTCCCCTGACCGGTGATGTACGCACCTGCTGTACCGTCACCCCCGTGAGACGCCTCCTCGACGAAGCCCTTGAGCATCGGGCAGACGTTCTCCTCATCACGCTCGACATGGACGATGAGCGCGGCCTTGTGAGGACGATTGAAGAAGCGGCGCCGATGTACGATGAGTTTCGCGATGTTGATGACGTGGGGCAGTTCTGGTTGGCTGAGCGGCTGCAGAAGGACGAGAGGTGGGCGGCCAAGCCACGGATCATTTTTTATGTCAGACGTGCGCGAGGCGCATCGGCGTTTCTTCCCCTTGTTTCAAACGACGTCTGGTTCGCGCCGGACGCCGTGCTGGGGAGCAGCGCGCCCCTGAATCTAATGCTGAAGCCGAGCCATCAACGTGCGTTGCGGATCGGGAGGGCGGAGGCAATGGCTCGCCGAGGCGGGCATGACCGTGGAATTGTGCGAGCCATGGCGTTGAGCGGCCGCAGTGCAACCTTTTCGATCGTCGACGGCAAGCCGGTCTTCTACGACTCGCTGGACGGCGACTTCCTCCTGACCGACGACGGCCAGGGTGAGCGCCGGGACACGCCTGAAGACATCGCTGCCGGGTGCGTCAACGACATCCTCTGGATGGATGCGGAGTTGGCCTACGCGCTCAAGTTTTCCCGCGGCACGGCAGTCGATGTGGAAGAGGTGCTCGAGCGGGCGGGAATTGAGCAACCGGTGCAACTGGTCGACGGGGCCGGAATCATCAGCAGATGGCGAGAGGAGGTCACGGAGGCGACGCGTGCCATTGCCGCGCTCCTCGCAGAGTTCCAGGCCATTCAGGTGCAGGGGGATTTTTCCGCCCGGAAGGCGGCCCGGGCCGACCAGATGCGAGTGCTGCAAGAGATGAAGCCCCTGCTGGATCGATACGCAGAGGCGATCCGCCAGAGCGAACTCCAAAACGTGCCGGACAACTGGACCATGGATGTTGAGCTGCTCATTCAGCGAATCCAGGATGAGCAAGCTGCCGACAGCCTCGAGTAAGGGCAATCTTCCTCCGGGCGGCCCTCTCCCGCTGGAAGAGCGGGTGCTTGCAGTAAATTGGGTTGAAGGAGAACGACCGTCGCCAACGGCCCGGCTGCCTCCCCTATAATCCCTATCTATGGCAACCACAGCATTTTTGACCGATTTCGTCCCCGCCGACATCGATGCGACCGACTGGGGCCAGCTTGAGCCTCTCGTCCGGTCTCTTCTTGAGCGGCCCATCGCCTCCGCCTCCGAGCTCGAACAGTGGCTCATCGACCGCGGCGAGCTCGAATCCGCCGTCGGCGAGGCCCGGGCCGACCTCTACATCGCCACCGCCTGCGATACCGAGAACGAGCAGGCGGAGAAGGCCTTCGAGAGCTTCATCGAAGAGATCCCCCCCAAGCTCCAGCCCCTGCTCTTCGAGCTCGACAAGCGCTGCGTCGAACTGCTCGAGCAGTACCCCCTTCCCGCCGATCGCTTCACGGTATTGACGCGCTCCAAGCGGACCGCCGTCCGCCTCTTTCGTCCTGAGAACATCCCGCTGCACACCGAACTTGCGAAGATGAGCCAGGAGCACGGCCGCATCACCGGCGCGCAGACGGTGCAGTTCGAAGGACGCGAGCAGACAATCCAGCAGATGGCGCGCTACCTGGAGCGTCCCGATCGATCCATTCGCGAGCAGGCCTGGCGCGCCATTTCTTCGCGGCGGATGCAGGATCGCGAGCGCCTCGACACCCTGCTCTCCAGAATGGTCGCCAAGCGCGACGCCGTCGCCCGCAACGCCGACTGTGCCGATTACATCGATTACACCTTCCTCGCCAAGGAGCGGTTCGACTACACGCCGGCCGACTGCGAAGCTTACTGGAAAGCCTGCGAGGCCCATGTCGTCCCGCTGATGCGCCGCATGGATGAACAGCGGCGGCAGACCATGGGGCTGGACTCCCTGCGCCCCTGGGATCTCGCGGTTGACCCGCGCGGCCGCGGCGCACTGTCGCCATTCGAAGGCGGGCGAGACTTGTTCGCCAAGACCATGGATGTGATGCGCCGGCTGGACCCGCGCCTCGCGGAAATGCTCGGGCGCATGCACGAGGACGGCGACGCCGGCTCATCCGGCGGGAACGGCGTGCTGCGCACGCGCCAGCTCGATCTGGATTCACGCAAGGGCAAGCGCCCAGGCGGCTTCCAGTATGAGCGCGAGCGCTCGCGTGAGCCGTTCATCTTCATGAACGCCGCAGGTGTCCACCGCGATGTGATCACGATGATCCACGAGGCGGGCCACGCCTTCCATTCCATGCTCTGCGCCATTCACGACCTCTCCGACCATCGCAACTACCCGATCGAGTTCGCCGAGGTCGCCTCCATGTCCATGGAACATCTGACGCGTCCGCACTGGGGAGGGCCGCGCGGCTTCTACCCGGACGAGGAGGACCTCGCCCGGGCGCAGCGCGAGCACCTGGAGCACTGCGTCTCCACCCTCGCCTGGATCGCCTGCATCGACGCCTTCCAGCACTGGATGTACCGCAACCCGAACCACACCCCCGAGCAGCGCGACGCCTACTGGCTCACGCTGGACGACCGCTTCGGCCACACGCTGGATTACACCGGCCTTGAGGCCGAGCGCACCAGCGCCTGGCAGCGCCAGACCCACCTCTTCACCCACCCGATGTACTACATCGAGTACGGCATCGCCGAACTCGGTGCGCTGCAACTCTGGCTGCGAAGCGTCAACGAAGGCGAGAAGGTCGCCGTGGATGCGTACATCAACGCCATGCGCCTCGGCGGCATGAAGACCATCCCGGAGCTCTTCGCCGCGGCGGGGCTCAAGTTCGACTTCGGCGCAGGCACGGTGCAGCGGCTGGTCGACGCCGTGGAGCAGGAACTGGAGCGGCTGCCGGCCTGAGGTCGACAGCGGCGGTGGCGTGGCGGTGGCTGTGAGACCTGAACGGCACGCAATGCGCGCGCCGAGTTGTCGATTCTGGTCGCCGCGTTCGAGAAAATCTCAAAAATCGTAAGCGAGTGATTGACAGTCACTTGCGTCGCAACGTCCGCGCTGCGCGGTACACGTTGCGCGCCCGCAGCGCTCCGCCCGCCCCCTTGTAGAGGGCGCGTGTGTCTTCTTCGTCGGCCAGAGGCAGCCGTCGAGCACCGCCCGCACAAGGAGCGCCATCATGCTCGCCACCGCGACCGCCGCTTGTCCGCACAGCATCCCCTCCGCCAACCAGCGCTGTTGTCCGCCCGCATGCCGCACCACCACGCCGGCCTCCCCTCGGCGTGTACGCTTCACCATGCGCGACCCGCCGCACATGCCGCCGGAAGACTTCCTCCGCCGCGGCGGCCAGATCCTCCGTGCCCTGGCCGACTACTACGAGAGGCTGGAGTCACTGCCGGTCCTGTCGGATGTCAAACCCGGCGACGTTTACAGTGCGCTTCCAGCAGCTCCGCCGGAGCATCCCGAGGCGTGGGATGACATCCTCGCCGATGCGCTCGGCCCGGGCGGGCTCATCGAGCCCGCGCTCACCCACTGGCAGAGCCCCAACTTCTTCGCGTTCTTTCCGGCCAACTCGTCCTACCCCGCGATCCTGGCCGACCTGCTCTGCTCCGGCCTGGCCGTTCAGGGCATGCTCTGGCAGACCAGCCCGGCGTGCACGGAACTCGAAACCAGGATGCTCGACTGGATGGCCGCACTGCTCGGCCTGCCGGAGCGCTTCTGCTCCGGCGGCTATCGCGCGGGCGACTCAAGTGGCGGCGGCGAGGCTCGCGGCGGCGGCGTCATCCAGGGCACAGCCAGCGAAGCGGCGCTCGTGACACTGCTGGCCGCACACCGGCGGGCACTGTCAGCCCCGGCTGCTGCAGCCCGCGGCAGCCCACACCTGACCCTCTACACCTCGACTCAGGCCCATTCGTCGATCGTCAAGGCAGCCATGATCGCCGGTCTCGCCCGCGATCCGGAGGACCGCACCCACATCCGCCTGATCGAGACAGATGCAAGCCAGGCGATGGACGCCGCAGCGCTCAAGCGGGCGATGGCGGAGGACGCAAGGGCCGGACGCATTCCCTTCTACGTCTGCGCGACGATCGGAACGACGTCCTCAACGGCGATCGATCCGGTGCGGCGGATCGGCGAAATTGCGCGACGCCACGGCGCCTGGCTGCATGCCGACGGCGCGCACGCGCTCGCCGCGTGCGTCTGCCCCGAGCACCGCTGGCTGCTCGACGGAACGGAGTTGTGCGACTCGATCTGCTTCAACCCCCACAAGTGGCTGCTCACGAACTTTGATTGCGACTGCCTCTGGGTCGCGGATCGCAAGGCGCTCACCGATGCGCTCTCGGTCACACCAGAGTACCTGCGCAACCCGGCGACCGAATCCGGCGAGGTGATCGACTATCGCGACTGGCAGATCCCCCTCGGCCGGCGATTCCGAGCGCTGAAACTCTGGTTTGTAATGCGCCACTACGGCGTCGAGGGATTGCGGGCGCACATCCGCCGGCACATCGGTTTGGCGAAGCGGTTCGAGCAGTTTGTACGTGCGGACGATCGCTTTGAGATCGCCGCGGAGCGGACGGTGAATCTGGTCTGTTTCCGGTTGACCGAGGCCGCGTGCGCCGGGCATGAAGGCGGCGCGGACGCCGTGAACGCGCGCCTGCTGGAGCAGATCAATGCCGCGCGCCGGATCTACCTGACGCACACACGGCTGGCGCATCCGGACAGGTTTATCCTGCGCATGGCCATCGGGTCCCCGCAAACCGAGGCACGCCACGTCGACGCTGCCTGGGACCTGATCCGCACCGCGGCGGGCGAGGTGCTATCGTGATCGCGATGCGAGAGACGGCCGACCTGCAACGTATCCTGATCGCCCTCTCCGGGCTGGTTTTCGTCCTGGCGCTCGGTGGGTGCTCACGCCCAACAGCGACATCGCTGACACTCCCCGGCGAGACCTACCCCGCCGCGCTCGATGCCGCCCGCGAAACCCTCCGCGGTTACGGGTTCACCATCGACCGCGTGGACGCCGCGGCGGGCGTGATCACGACACACGCCAAGGGAACCGCTGGCATTGCAACCCCCTGGGATCGCGAGCAGTCGAGCCTTTATCAGGAGGGGGAGGACTTCATGAACCGCCACCGGCGCACGGTCCGGATCGAGTTCACCGCAACAGCGCCGCCGGAGGACCCCGCCCTTGCGGCCGACGTCGCCGGTGCAGCGAAGGCCGGCTCGACGCTCACCATGCAGACCATCGTCGCGGTGGACCGCTCATACCAAAGCAACTGGCAGATCGAGTCATCCTCGATCCGGCAGAGCCGGCGGTACTGGGATCGCGAGCTGGCCTCCCGCGGCATGACCTCGTACTCAGTCCCCGTCGTCCAGGATGAAAAGCTCGCCGCTCGGCTGACCGAGGCGGTGCGGCGGCGCATCGCCCGCTCCGAGGGCTGAGCCGAGCGCAGCAACGAAAAAGGGCCCGCCTTGCGGCGAGCCCCTGTGAACTTCAAATCAGAAGGGGACTTACACCCGGGCCGGCTCACGGTGGGCCGAGAGCGCTCCGTCGCTGTTCTCGCGCGGCTCGCTGTGGCCCAGCGCCTTGGCGACAAGCTCGCCGCGGCTGGAGGCGTGGAGCTTGCGGTGCAGGCTCTTGACGTGGTCGTGCACCGTGTGAGGGCTGCGGCCGAGCTCTTCGGCGATTTGCCGGACGCTCTTGCCGAGCAACAGGTGCTGCAGGATGATCTGCTCACGCGGGGTGAGCCACTGGCCGGAGTCGGAGGCGTCCGCGCCGCCGATGGCGAGCATGGTGCGGCGACCCAAAGCCGGGAGCACCGCGCTGAGGAGTTCCTCCTCCACCACCCCGACGCCCTCACCGCCGCCCGTGCGGACGAACTCGACGAGAATCATGCGGTCGCCGTCGATGCCTCCGATGGAGAACGCGCCCAGGAGCGTGTCGCCGGTGGCGAGATTCTCCCACCGCTTGCCGAGCGAGTTCCGCGGCCACGGCGGTGTGGCGATTCTGCTGGCCAGGCCGACGCGACCCTTGCCTTCGGCAAGCTGGCCGGGAGCCCAGCCGAGGTCGCGGGCGCCGGTGATGTTCGTCCGCAGCCGCGCCAGCGCCGGCTCGCGCGAGTCGATGTTCACGACCGACGTGCTGGCGTGCGGCCGGCCCACCGTGGTGGTCACCTCCGCCGTGTAGGAGCCGGCGACGCCGGTCGCCTCAATACGCCGGATTTTCCCGTCATTGCCGATCGAACCGACGAAAACAAGGGCCGTGGACGGCTGCCCGATCTTCAGGAGCGCGGCGGCGGCCTTGTCGCACCAGTCCTGGGTGGCGACGGCGGGCAGAGCGCAGATCTGTTCTGTGATCTCAACGGCGCTGCGGAGTGCTTGTCCTGTGTCGACCATTCGCGAACCTCCTGGCAAGTTCCTCGGAAGGCCCCACACAAATCGGGTATTCCATTGACATGCGGCGGTATGCCGTCATGTGCCCATTTTGACAATCCCCAGTTTAGTCGGTCCCGGTGATTCGTGCCCTTGAAACTGGGACGATCTGCCCCCGAAACCGGCTAAACCCTTGGGAACATCCCCCAAGTGGGTGGTGGCCCCCCTATTTTGGCATCCATCGGACGCCAGTCGAGCCGGGCCCTATATTTGGGGCGAATTTCCTACCGAGCCCTCGAGGAGCGACATGACCACCGAACAACGACCTGTCATGCACGGCAACACTGGGGCCGGGCGCGTGGTGATTCTGGGCGGAGGGCCCACGGGCCTCGGTGCCGCCTACCGGCTCAAGGAACTCGGCTACACCGACTTCCACCTCTACGAACGACACCCCTATCTCGGGGGGCTGTCTCACTCGTTTGTGGACGAGCAGGGCTTCACGTGGGACATCGGGGGCCACGTGATGTTCAGCCATTACAGCTACTACGACGAGGTGTTTGAGCGCCTCATGGGCGACGAGTTCACGCTCAACAACCGCGAGTGTTGGGTGCGGATGATGGACACCTGGGTGCCGTACCCCTTCCAGAACAACATCCGGTACCTGCCGAAGCAGGCGGCGTACGAGTGCCTCTCGGGGTTGATCAAGGCGCAGACGGGCCAGGGGACGATCAAGTCCCACAAGGAGGCGCGCAACTTCGGCGAGTTTATCGATGCGGTGTTCGGGGAGGGGATCGCCCGGCACTTCATGCGGCCGTACAACCTCAAGGTCTGGGCGCACCCGCCGGAGATGATGAACAAGCAGTGGATCGGCGAGCGCGTCGCCGTCCTCGACATCGACCGGGCGCTCAAGAACGTGGTGCTGGAACTCGACGACTACGGGTGGGGGCCGAACAACCAGTTCAAGTTCCCGCTGAAGGGCGGAACGGGGGAGTTCTACCAGCGCTTCGGCCCCGTCCTTGAGGGTCACTACACGCTTGAAAAGCGGGCCTCAGCCATCGATGTGGACGCCCGCACCGTGACTTTCACGGACGGGCAGACAGTTCCATATGACACGCTGGTGTCGACGATGCCGCTGGACCTGCTCTGCCGCGACGTGCTTCGTGGCGAGGTGCCGGCGCGAATCCGCGACGCCGCGGCGCGCCTGAAGCACTCCGGCGGGTACATGGTCGGGATTGGCATCAAGCGGCCGTGCCCGAGCACGAAGTGCTGGATGTACTTCCCGGAAGACAACTGCCCCTTCTACCGCGTCACGTACCTGAGCAATTACTCGCCCAACATGACGCCGGACAAGGATCGGTATTACTCACTGCTGTGCGAGACGAGCTATTCGCCGCACAAGCCCGAGGACGGCTCGACCATCGTCGAGCGCACGATCCAGGGGCTCGAGAACGCCGGCCTGCTCGAGCCCGGCGAGCGCGAGGACATCGTCTCGACCTGGGTCTACGACGCCGATTACGCCTACCCGACGCCGAGCGTGGAGCGGGACGAGATCCTCTCCGAGGTCATCCCCTGGCTGGAGGAGCGGGGGATCTACAGCCGCGGCCGCTTCGGCATGTGGAAGTATGAGGTCGCCAACACCGATCACACGCTGATGCAGGGGGTTGAACTCGTTAACCGCCTGCTGCGGGGAGAGGCGGAGACGACGATCGGGCTGGTGTACTCGACAACGGAGGATGGTCGTCAGGCAGCCGAGCACGAGCGGTCAGCGGTGGCCGGCAGCGGGGAGAAGCGGCTGCAGCGCGAGGCAGCGCCGCAGATCGTCGTGCGGAAGACCGCCGTGGGCGACATCGACGAGGCCGATGTCGCCGAGGAGGAGCTGGGGGTGACGCAGCGACGCGGGTGAGGCAGGGCCATGGTCCCTCAAATCGGGGCAACGGGGTCTGCCGCTGCCATGGGCGGTTGTCGCGCGGTACACTGAAGATACTGCTCGCAGTGGTCCGATGGCGGGCGAACCACGGAGACTTCCAATGATCAACGGCATGACTCGGTCGAAGCGCGCAATCGCGAGGGCGCTCCCCGCGCTGCTGCTCGGTGGGGCGGCGACAGGGCTTTCAGGGTGCGGCTCAGCGCCTGAGGCGAGGCCGGTCGTTCCAACGACGGCGGCGCAGCTCTTCGGGTCCGACCCGGCGTACGAACTGGACTTCTACGACCGGCTGGATCGCCTGCCGGTCGTGTCGTACGACGATGCGATTCATTCCGTGCTGCTGCTGAACGGGCAGAGCGCCTTCTCCTACCCGCAGCGCGTCGCCCTGGCAAAGCAGCGCGGCCTGCTCGAAGACAACTTCAACCGCCCGCCGCGGGAGGCGGTCACGATTGGCGAAGTCGCGGTGATGATCGAGCGTGTGATCACGGATCGCGTGGATCAGTCCTACGGCGGGGCGACGTCTCGCCTTGCGACGCGCGGGATTCTGCCGGATTCGGCCCGGCCGACCCAGGGGCTGACCGGCAGCCAGATGCTGGCTGTGCTCGGGGCGACGGAAGATTTCCTGCTGGCGAGGGGAGAAGAGGCGGAGGATCAGGCCCCTGTAGCTTCTGCGAACGCCACGATCGAGACCCCGCCGGCGCAGGTCGATGGTGAGGATGCCTTCGCGGGCTTCGAGGAGGAGCCGGCTGTGGTGGTGCGCCCGGAAGAGCCCGCGCCGGTCACCGCGGCTCCAACACCCGCGCCGGATCAGGAGCGACGCGTCGCCGATGTGGAGCCGCTGCCTGAACTGCCCGATGAGGAGCCCGCGCAGTGGGCCGAGGAGCCCGATGTGGCGGCCCCCGCTCCGATGGTTGAGTCAGAAACGCAGGTTGAGCCGGAACCAGAGGTCGCACCGGCCGAACCGGAGGAAGAGCCTCAGCAGGTCGAGCAGCCGCGGCAGCCCGAAAAGAAGAGCAAGTGGGTTCCCGGGAAACCCTTGCGCCAGGGTGGGCGTTGAATCAGGTGGGGCAGGATTTCGAAGCGAGAGCCATCATGTTGACGTCACGCAACCGGGCACTTGAGTTTCTGTTGGTCGCGGCGGTGCTGGGAGCGCCGTCGCTGGCCTCCGCGCAGGAGGGCGAGCCGGTCCGCAGGCGGCCTCCGGTGCGTGAGCCGATCATCGATCTGGAGAAGCAGGCAGGCCAGCGCCGGCCGGGGCAGGTCATGCCGGGGGATGGGGTGCCGGATTACGAGCCGCCGGCCGAGACGCCGAAACCGGTTGTCGAGGAGCCCGCTCCAGAGCCAGCCGAACCAAGTGCTGCGCAGCCGGCTCAGCCGGTGATCGAGCCCGCGCCTGCCGCGGCGGAACCGGCCGTGCAGGCCCCACCATCGGTGTGGGTGACGGTGCCGGTCGAACTGGAGTTGCGGTCGCTGTCCGCCGTGGGACGAATGGTGCAATGGCGGGCGGTCGACTCGGGCGATGTCGGCGTCTGGGAGGACCCGCTGGAAGGGGCCCGGTTGGAGACGGGGGCTGAGATTCGCACCGGCCTCGGCGCGGAGACGGTGGTGGAAGTTGCCGGATGGCAGGTCACGATCGACCGCCTTACGAAGGCCGCGATTCTCGGGGCGGAGAATACCGAGGACGGCTCCCGGCGGGTGGAGGTCCACCTTGAGCGCGGCCAGATTCGCGCCGTTGCGAGCCCTGGAACGGAGGTCTCGCTGGTCGTCATCACCTCCGACGGTGTGGTGCCGATGGACGCGGGGATAACGCAGGTGAGCCAGGACGCCTTCCGGGGTACGCGGGCGCGGTAGATCGCGGCGCGGGCGAGCAACGCCCGTGCTCCGCAACATGTGAACCTGGGAAAGTGGGGAAAGCAGGCCGTCGCGGCCGATGCTGGGTTGTCCTATTGGTTTGTTAGGTTCTCGTGGCGACGAACCACCCTCCTGCCGCTGTTATGGACGGCTGGTTCGCGGCCGTGGGAGAGGAGTTGCGGTCGGGAAACCTGCCGGAACCAGGCGCGGAAGTTGCGGAGGCTGGCCGCGGGCAGGTTTGTGGCGCACAGTTTATGGCTGTCGATGACCCACATCGTGACGCTGAGGGGGAGGGCAGAGAGCGTCCGGCGCCGCACGTGCTGAAAACAGCCAGCCATCTCGTTGTTCGGATGACCGCCGGCCCGTCCGCCGCGGCGGATGTGTTCGCGCCGGCGGATCTGGAGGAGCCGGCGCGGCTGCTGGAGGAGCACCACCTGGCGGCCTGGTCGGACGATCCGGTCAGCCGGGTGCGGTTCGGGGCGGATCTGGCTTTGCTTTTGAATGGGATTCGCGACACGCAGGTGTGCGTGCTTCATGGCTCCCAGATTCGGGACCTGTACTCGTTCTGCACCCAGCTTGAGCGGGCCCTCGGCGTGGCGCGCATCCGTCGGAGCATTGATGCAAGCCACGGGGTGGTCGACACGCTGCGTCGGCGGCATCGCGCGGCGGAGCAGACTCCCCAGAAGCGCCGGTTTTATCTGTGGCACGATGCGCACGTGCTGCTGGCGGCGGACCACGTGCTGTTCGGGCGCCTGGTCGATGCGCTGGCCGGCGTGGCGGCGGAGGCGGAGTACGCAACGGATGATCTGCTGCTGATTCAGCGGGCGGTGTTCATCGGCACGGCGGCGCTGGACATGTATGCGGAAGACCCGCGCGGGCAGTTCCGGTCGTGGTACCGCGAGGGGCGGGAGAAGCCGCTGTGGCGCGTGGTGACAGGCGTGCGACGCCCGCCGGTGTTGCCGTATCGGATTGACTGATCAAGCGGCCGTCACGTTTCGGCGCGGGATTCAGTCGAGCCGGCAGATGACCTCTTCAATCTCTGCGTTGCGGGCGTTGGCGAACCACGTGCCGCGGCCGTGATGCTGAAAGCCGCACTTCTCGAGAACGCGGAGCGACGCGGCGTTGTCGTGGGCGGCGCGGGCGTAGAGGGGCCGATGGGGGACTTCGGCGAGGAAGAGAGTGAGGGAGGCGGTGGCGATGCCGCGGTTCCAATAGGCTCGGTCGATCCAGTATGTGACTTCGGGATTGCCCTCGAGCATGAACTTCGCGATGTGGCCGGCGATGTGGTCATCGAAGAGGATCGTTCGGTTGACGATGTCGGGATCGGCCAGGAGCTTGCGCCAGTGGGCGTCGAAGGCGGCCCGGTCGGCGGGGTCCTTCGGGGTGAAGGCGGCCATGTGGAGCGCGACCGGATCCTGCTCGTGCTGAAAGAAGTGGGGGAGGTCGCTCTCGAGGACGGGGCGGAGGCTGACTGCTGCAGGGGACATGGCCGAGAGGATAGCGGCGGCAGGGCGCAAGCCGCTTGAGATTCCGGGCGCGGTTGCGCTGCGGAGGAGCGGGGGGGGGCGGGGGTGGGGGCGTTAGCCTCCGGCGAGTTGATCCGAGAGGACGACGCTGGCGACGCCGAAATAGATGAGCATCCCGGTTGCATCCATGATGGTGGCGACGAGGGGGGCGGAACTGGCAGCAGGGTCCAAACCCAGGCGTTCGAGCAGGAGGGGGAGGACCGATCCGAGAACGACGCCCCAGACGACGACGCAGGTGATGGCGACACCGATCGCCAGGCCTATGGGCCCGATGTGGTCGCTGTCGATGAGCCCGATGACGCTCACGCCGTGGACGATGGCGGTTCCGCACAGGCCGAGAAACGTGCCGAGGGCTGCGCCGGTCAGCAGTTCGCGCCGGATGACGCGCCACCAGTAGGCGGGGCGCACCTCGTCGAGCGCGATGGCGCGGATGACCAGAGAAGCGCTCTGCGTGCCGCTGTTTCCGCCGCAGGCGATGATGAGGGGGACGAAGGCGGCCAGGACGACGAGCTTCTCAATCTGGTCGGCGAAGCTGGCCATGACGAAAATGGTCGCGACCTCGCCGATGAGGAGGGCGGTGAGCCAGGGGCCGCGCTTGCGGAGCATGGCGCCGAAGCGCGTCTGCATGTACGGTTCGTCGAGCGCCTCCAGGCCGCCGAGCTTCTGAATGTCCTCGGTGGCTTCCTCCTCGGCGACGTCGGCGACGTCGTCGATGGTGACGATGCCCAGGAGCATGCCGCGGGTGTCGAGGACGGGCATGACGGTCCGGTCGTAGCGCGCCATCTGGTGGACAGCCTCCTCCTGGTCGTCGGAGGCGGAGAGGGCGATGAACGTGTTGTCCATGAGGGACTGGACGGTTGCTTCGGAATCGGCCAGGAGGAGGGTGCGGATGTTGAGGTCGTCAATCAGGCGTCCGGCGTTGTCGACGACGAAGAACCAGTGGAGCGTTTCCGCGTCCTTGCCGTACTGGCGGATGTGGTCGAGGGCGCGCTGAACGGTCCAGTCGGGCTTGATGCGCACGTAGTTGGGCGTCATCAGGCGGCCGATGGATTCCGGCGGATACCCGAGAATTGTCTGGGTCTGGCGGCGCTCCTTGGGCGGGAGCGTTTCGATGAGCTTTCGGGCGAGGTCGGCGGGCAGTTCGTCGAGCAGGTCGGCGCGGTCGTCGGGGTCCATCCCTTCAAAGGCGCGCAGTGCGGCAGTCGAGAGCCCGCCGACGATCGCTTCCTGGTGATCTGCGTCGAGTTCGGCCAGCGTATCGCCGGCCAGGTCGCGTCGGAGCAGGCGGAAGGCGACGGCGGCTTCGTCCGCATCGAGTTCGGCGATGATGTCGGCCAGGTCGGCCGGCGCCATGTTGGAGAGCGCATCACGGAGCTCGCGGAAGCGCCGCTGATGGATGAGGTCCTGGATGTCGGGAACGATCAGTTCCAGGGTTGGGGTCTTCACGGGCGAATGGTACCGTCAGCGTGGCGACGCGCCGGAAGACGAAGAACAGGTCTGTTCACCGCTCGCGCCGAACGCTAATCGTCCGCTAACGAACGCGGAAGAGCCGGCGGCCGTGATACGTCTGCCCGAACTGATCGGTGGTGCGGATCTCAATGAGGTGAGTGCCGGGAGGAAGATCCGGGGGGAAGGTGGCGACCCAGATGTGCGGGGAGTTGGTTTGCTTGGGCAGGTCGCGGCCGGGAAGGTCCTGCTTCTTCTCCAGTTGCTTCATCCGCTGTTGGTGTGGGTCCGGGCGAGGTTCGAGGGTAAGCGTGGTCCAGTCGCCGGCGGAGTCGGCGGGGGTCCTCTCCTCGGCGGTGCGGATCCGCATCTCAACCGTGCTGCGGGGTGAACCGGCGAAGACGTTGACGAGAATCTCGGTCGAGGCGAGGTCCGCCGCGGCGATCTCATCGGGGGCGAAGATGGTCATCTGGTGGTCGGCGGGGCGGCGTGCGGCCTTGAAGCGCATGGCGTAGGTGGGGCCGTCGAAGGTGACGATGGTGTAGCCATTGGGCGCGCCGTCGGCCATGGTGGCGTGGGGGATGCCCTCCTCATCCGGCGTGCCGGACCACCAGGAGCCGGAGCCGGTCGCTGCGATGACGTGGTGGTGGGGTTCGTGGCCGTGCCAGCCGTGGTCGTGGTCGAGGTGAAGGTGCTCCTGCTCGTGGCGGTGAGCGCTGAGGCTCAGGGTGTGAGGGCGGTCGTCGATGAGATCGAAGAGGGCGTCACGATCGACCGTGCCGGTGAGGGGGATGTGCATCAGGAGCACGATCGGCGTCTCCACCGGGACGTGCTCGAGGTCGGCGGCGATGAAGGCGAGGTTGGCCGGACCGATCCGGCCGGTGTATCTCCTCTTGTTGCTCTGGCCCTGGTAGCCGATGTTGTCGATGACGATGAAGTGCACGGGGCCGACGTTGTAGGCGTAGGTGGCGGGGCCGAAGGTGCGCTCCCAGGTCTCGTCGGAAAGGTCGTCCGACTCGACGTCGTAGTTCACATCGTGGTTGCCGTGAACGTAATACACGGGCACGCCCACGTAACCGAGCGCCTGCGTGAGGGGCTCATAGACGGTCAGGTCGTCGAAGGCGATGTCGCCGAGGCCGGTGATGAACGCGGCGGCGTCGCCTTCCGCGGCGGCTCTCTGCTGGGCGCCGATGAGTTCCTCGACGATGTCGTGACTGAAATAGTCGACCTCCGTGATGTTCCGAGGCTGCGGGTCGCCGATGGCGATGAAGGTGAAGCGATCCGGCTCATCGACCTTCGTGAGGGCGAAGTCGACGGAAGCGGGCAGGGGGCCAGTGGGCTCGACACCGGGAAACTTGAGGTTGGGCGGGGAGCCATGGGGCTTGTGGACGTAGTAGAAGCGGGGAATGTTGCGTTCATCGCGGCGGGTCTGCCAGCCGCGGGGCTTGATGACGAACAGGATGGTGTCGTCCGTAACGGGGAGGGTGTAGCGGCCCTGGTCGTCCGTGCGGACCACCTCTCGCCCGTTGGAGACGCAGACGCCCGGAATGCCGGGCTCGGCTTCGGCCCGACGGCCGTCGGCGTCCAAGTCGTGGAAGACGATGCCGGTCGCCTCAGCAGGCGGGGTGACGGGCTGAGCGAGCACGGCGGTCAGGAGGAGGGCTGCGGTCGGGATCATTGGCGTGTCTCCTGCGGTTGTTGACGCCACGATAGCGAAACCACGCGTCTTGTGCCGCGGCGGAGGACGGACCTAGCGCATCCTTCGCGTGTGGCGGGGTCCATCGATGACGGGCTGGGGCTGGGAGGCCAGGGGGCAGCGTCCCGCCGGCCTGCACCCGATCCAGGGGGTCTGCGGGAAGGTTGGGTTGCTCTTTGCCCGGGGGAGGGCCTGTGGTAGACTAGGGTCTGACGGATCAGCGGCTCAGCGGAGGATTCGCTTCCTGAGTCAATCGGGGGATGAACGCGGTCGGGGGTCGGCGGGGATTGCCCACGCTGCCCACGTGGTTAATCGGAGATGCTGATGTCATTGTGCAACGATACGGAACGCCTCGTAAGCGGGGCCGGTGTGGATTGTCTCATGGAGTCTCTTGAGGCGCGGGTGATGCTCGCCACGGCGCCGCTGCCCTCGCTGGCGGACCTGGAGAACCCCTCGCACACGGTGGTGAGGATCGAAACAAACTTCGGCGACATCGATATCGAGCTGCTCGACTCGGTCGCGCCGAACACGGTGGCGAACTTCCTCAACTACGTGCGGGACGGCGACTACGACCACACGATCTTCCACCGGCTGGACGACGACTTCGTGCTCCAGGGGGGCGGGTTCCGCTTCACCGACGAAGGCGGGGCGGACGAGATTCCGACCGATGCGCCGATCAACAACGAGTTCGGCCGGTCGAACGTGGCACGCACCATCGCGATGGCCAAGACGAGCAACCCGAACTCGGCGACGAGCCAGTTCTTCTTCAACCTCGGCGATAACTCGGCGTCGCTGGACAATCCCGCCAACGCGGGCGGCTTCACGGTGTTTGCGCGGGTGCTCGACGATCGCTCGTGGGACATCATCATGACGATCAACGAGTTGAACACGCAGGCCTTTCAGCCGCCGTTCGGCGAGTTGCCGGTGACCGACGATTGGGACGGCGATACCAGCGAGGACACCCTTGTCTTCGTGCACAACGTCGAGGTGATCAAGCCGGGCGGCACGGACCAGTTCTACGACGAGTTCGCCTATTACCCGGAGGGCTTCACCGGCAGCACCATCAACGAGTTCCTCCCCCTGGGGAACCCGAACGATGAGGTGGTCTACTACCAGGTGATCGCACGCGCAGAGATTGATCCGGCCATGAACGACGTCGACTTCGACGGATGGTTCCGTGACCGCGTGATCGCCACCGGCGCAATCCAGCCGAACACGCGCGGCGGGATCACCATCTCAACCTTCCAGAACACATCGGGCGACCTGCTGCCGCAGGGAATTCCCTATTCGCTGGAGGTTCACTCGACGCTGCCGATCACGGCGAACATCAGCCACTTCGACTTCGGCTCCGCCACAGGTGAGGCCTTCACCACGATTACTTCCACAACGTGGGCATTCGGCGAGGCGCACAAGGCCAACAACGGCGAGGTGTTCGAGTTCGTCGTGTGGCAGAACCCGAACGCCGTCGAGGCCAATGTCACGATCGACTTCTACGTCGACGGTCAGGGCGTGATTTCACGGACGTTCACCACCGATGCGTACCGCCGCGGCGGGCTGGCGTTCAACGACTTCGCCGACCTGCCCGACGGCGCCACCTTCGGCATGGTCATCACCTCGGATCAGCCGATCGTGGCCGCCCTGTCGCAGTACGGCAACGCGGCGAACCCCTCCGGCGCGACGACGCTCGGCCTGCCGGGCGACGCGTCCGTCTACGGCGTCCTGCCGATGGCGTCTGTCGGCACGACGGCCGACCATCAGATTTCGGTCCTCAACCCGAACGCCGCGCCGGCCCTGGTGCGTCTGCGGTTGACCTTCACCGATGGGCGTCCTGATCGCGTGCTGCTGCCGCCGGAGCTGGTGGTGCCGGGGATGACGCGCCGGACGTTCGATCTGTCGAGCGTCACGTTCCCGAGCGACCCGGATTCCTTCTCACTGCTCTATGAAATCGCCGGCGCGACCCCGCAGCCGATCTACATGACGACCATGCATCGTGACTCCTTCACGGTGGACTCCATGGAGATCGATGACCGGATCGGCACCTCGGTGCCGACGAGCGCGGCCGAAGGGTTCCTCTTTGCCGAAGGGTTTATGGACCCGGCGCGCGCAGGCGATGACCTCTTCGAGACAGTCTCGATCTTCAACCCCAACTTCGCATTCTTCGGCGGCGCGGCGGAGCAGACCGCGGCCATCTCGGTGCGGTTCTTCTTCGCCGACGGGTTCGAGGTCGTCGAGACCTTCAATGTCGAGCCGGGTAAGCGCGTCGACATCCATGTGCACACACTGGACTCGATCCTGAATCGCACGCGCTCGGATCCGACCCTGCCCTCAGAGTACTTCTACTCGGTGGAGGTAACGTCGAACGTGCCGATCGTGGCGCAGATGAGCCACTACGACCTGACGCTCGGCGACTTGCAGCCGTCCGGCGGCTTCCTCACGGTGGGCACTCCAATTGGAGATGTCATCCGCCTGGATGAACTGGCGGACGGAATCGTGACCTGAGCCGAGGCTGAGTTTGAGTTTGCAAGAGCCCGGCCCTCTAGAGGGTCGGGCTTTTTCGTTCTGCCACGACGCGACTGCAGCAGCGTCAGACGAAGCGATCGTCGATGTGGCGCTGCAGGGTGGTGATCGTCTGCTCCGCGTGGAGGGGAAACGGCCACGTGCGGTCGGTCAAGATTGCTGCATCACGACGACGTGCGAGGTGTCGAGCGGCGTGGGAAGCAACCGCTTCCAGCGCATCGCTGCGCTCAGCGCGGACCTGCTCGAGCAGACGGTGCATGCGGCGATACGTGGCGCTCGGATCCTCGCCGCGGAGGCGCTCTTCCTCGATCTGTCGGACGAGGCTCATCTTCTCTTTCGCGGCTTGCACATCGCCAAGCAGTGCCGGATCGTGCGGAGCGCGGTGGGCTCGCCAGAGCGCGTGAGCCACATCGACATCGGTGACGGGACGCTCGCCCATGTTCAGATGGACCGTCGCGCTGACAACCGCTTCAGCGGCGAGCGTTTCGCCGAGCCAGCTCTGCAGCCACTGTTCGGCGACGCGCTCGTAGCCCCGCTCGCCTCCCCCCCCTGTGCCGGCGATGAACAGCTCGCACCCGCCGCTGTCAGCGAGGCGCAGCAGACCGGTCATCAGGGCAGCGCGCGGGGCAACCTGCTCAAGAGGGATGTCATCGAGCTCTTCGGCGTAAACGCGCCGCCGCTGGCCGCCCTCTGTGGGATCGATGCGCCACAGAGGGAGCTCGTAAATGTACTGCGTGTCATTGTGCGCGAGCGTCGTCATGCGCGCATGCGGATGCGCGGCGACGGCAGCGTTGTACGCGCGAATGCACGCGGCGGGATCGTCGCGCATGCGATCGACGACCTCGCGAAAGAGATCCGTGCGCGCAAAGTGCGTGGCGAAAACGGACGGCGCGGTCTGGGTAAAGGGAGCAAGAAGGTCGTCCATCGCGCGGCGAATCTGGTCGGCGGCGCTGGCCGCCTCCCTCGCATGGCGGAGAAGGGCCTCGCGAATGGCATGGAGGCCGGGCTGCACTGATTCGGCCGCGAAGCGCTCGCCGCGGCCCGGCACCGGGAGCGGCTCCGGCGTGAACGGCGGGATGGAGCCCGTGGGAAGCGGCTGGCCGTCCGGACCGATGAGTCCCCGCCGCGTGAGAAGCCAGGTGCGGGTGGCGAGGCGGTTGTCTGTGGTTCGGACGGGGTAACGGATCGCGGCAAAATCGTTGGCATCCTGATCGACGACGATCCAGGCGGTGCGTGCGCCGAAAGCGCGTGTCGCGGCGTCGGCCGCAAGGTACTTGGCGAGGATCCCGGCGTGCCAGAAGGCGGCCTGGTGGCCGGTCATGATGAGAGGTGCGTCGGTGGGAAGGCCGAGCTGCTCACGGAAGCGGCGGGCGCGCGGAGGGATCGGCCGGGGAGAAAGCGACGATTGCCACGAGGAGGCGGAGGGGTCAATGAGAATGGAGTGGATGAGCTTGTCAGGAGGAGTGGGGGGCGCGCCACCCGACGGCGGTGTTTGGGCGCCGGCGGCCTCGGGGGCGGTGACCGGCTGGAAACCGGCGTGCCGGTTCACCTGTGGCTCTCCTGGCATCGACAGCCGGCGTCAACGCCGGTCAGTGCAGTGCTCGGGAGTCGAGCGGCCTGGCGCTCCAGTTCGCAGTGAAGCACCTGGCGGTAGTGGCCAAGGCGGATCTCGGGGTTGTCCAGCGGCCCGCCGAAGCTGCGGCTCGCGTCGGTGTAGATCAGGCGGACAGAAATCTCGGTGATTCGAAGGCCCGCGGCGACCGCCTGCACCCAGAACTGGAGGGGCATGGCGTAGCCGTTTTCGGTGAGTTCAAGGTGTCGGAGGGCGCTCACGCGGTAGGCCTTGAAGCCGCAGAAGGCGTCGGTGAGATTGAGCCCGAGTCGCTCGTTGATCTCCCGGGTGATCTCGGCGTTGATGCGGCGACGGTCGGGCGGGGGGCTGCCGGAAGCGTCTTCCAGGGCCAGGTAGCGGGACCCGCTGAGGACGTCCCATTGGTCGGCCGCGGCGGCCTCCTCGAACCGAGGGATGGCGCGCGGCTCGTGCTGCTCGTCACAGTCCATGGTGATGACCCAGTCGTAGTCGTAGATCTGGGCCCAGAGGAAGGCGTCCTTGAGGGAGCGGCCGTATCCCTGGTTGTGGGCGTGGCGGACCACGTTGACGGGGAACTTCGCGAGCAGGCAGGGCGTGTCGTCGGTGGAGCCGTCGTCAATGACGAGGACATCGTCGGCGTACTCGAGCACCTGGGCGAGCACCGGGCGGACGCTGCTCTCTTCGTTGTAGACGGGGATCGCGACGAGTGTCTTCATGGGTGTTCCGTGGGTGCGAAATCAGGCAGCGCGGGGGGTCAGGCGGCGCGACGCGAGCGGCCGCGCAGAGGGGGCGGCCCGAGCCAAACGGGGCATCAGCCCCTCCTAGTTGTACGATGCCGGACGTCGCCCGGCGGATTCACGGGCGAAGATTCTCCCCGGGCCAAGGGCGGCTCAGCGGCCGTGAGGCGGCCTGGGGCTCGACGCGGGAACCGCAGGGCCGCGGTCCGCCGGCGGCGCGGCGGGGGGCGTTTCGGCGGGGCCCGCGGCCCCATCCTCCACCTCCGTCATCTGCTCCCGGTGCACGGTTGTAAAGGCCGCGAGGCCAAAGGGCGGCTTGTCGGGGTTGTCGGCGATGCGCTGGATCGCCTCCTGCTCAATGTGCTTGAGAAGCTCCGGGGTCATGGCGTGCATGCCGCGGATCTCGCGGATCGGGAGGGTGTAGAGCTCTCCGGCGGGGGTCTTGATGCGGAAGACGGTGCACTCGACGGCGACGGCGGCGGCGCGCTCCCAGGAGTCGGCCTGGAGGATGGAGCAGGCGAACATGGGGGCGACCTCGCCGATCGGGATGCGCTCGCCGGCGTGGGTGAGAACGGCGATGCGGCCGTCGAACATCTCGGGATGCTGGCCCTGCATCATGGAGAGGCCGGTGAGCATCTCGCGGACGACGTTTTCCCAGAAGAGATCGCGTGCGGCGACGACGACGGTGGGGTCGGTGACCGCGGGCTGGGTGTGGGGACTTTGGGATTTCCCGCCTTTCCGCTTGGAACGTGCGGGCTGCTGGCTTTGGGGCTGGGGCATGGGGGATTGTTGCGGCAGTCGATGACTCGCGGTATGTTTGGTATGCGGCAGGTGAGGGCGGGGGCTCGGAGTCACCGAATGAAACGCGAGCAGATCGTTCAACTCCATGCCGATTTTGAGGCGATCGTCCGCCGGGAGATAGACACAGGGGTCGATTTCTGGCTTGCTCGGGACCTTCAGGGGGTGCTTGGGTATGCCCGGTGGGAGAACTTTGTCAGGGTTATCGACAAGGCCAAAAGTGCTTGTCAAAACGCGGGTTATGGTGTGTCTGACCATTTTCTTGATATCACGAAAATGGTCGATCTTGGATCGGGCGCCAGGCGTGAGATCGAGGATGTCGCGCTCACCAGGTACGCGTGCTATCTGATCGCCCAGAACGGCGACCCCTCCAAGGACGAGATCGCGTTCGCGCAGACATACTTCGCGGTCCAGACTCGCAAACAGGAGTTGATCGAACAGCGTCTTGCGGAACGAGAGCGGCTCGATGCGCGTCGGCGGCTTACGGCGTCAGAGAAGGTGCTCTCGGGGATCATTTTCGAGCGCATCGGCGACAATCGTGGCTTCGCTCGCGTTCGCAGCAAGGGGGACCAGGCGCTGTTCGGTGGGAACACGACGCAGGAGATGAAGGCCAAACTGGGCGTGCCGAAGAGCCGCGCGCTGGCGGACTTCCTACCAACCATCACCATCAAGGCGAAAGACTTCGCCAACGAGATCACCAATTTCAACATCAAGAGGGACGACCTTCACACCGAGGCACAAGTCACACGGGAGCACGTCAAGAACAACCGCGCCGTCCGGAAGGTGCTGACCGATCGAGAGATACGACCGGAGGCGCTACCGCCGGCCGAGGACATCAAGAAGGTGGAGCGGCGTGTCGAGGCGGAGGTAAAGCAGTTGCCCAATGCAACCGAGAGGTTTGAGGGAGGAGGACAGAGTGCGAACTGAACGGAGGACAACTACGCTTCATTCATGGTCACGATCACCCGCTTCGCCCCCTCTCCCACCGGCCACCTCCACATCGGCGGCGTCCGGACGGCCCTGCTGAACTACG
>CAYWRO010000004.1:0-25549 GCA_964460345.1 uncultured Phycisphaeraceae bacterium
CAGCGCGTCGGCCGCCGTGGCGAACTGCTGCGTTGAGAACACCGCCGCGGCCGCCCGTTTCCCCTGATCCGGGTCTACGACCCACACGTGCTCGGGGGCCAACACTCCAGCTTCCGTGGCGCCCCGCAGAATTGCGGATGCCATGTTCCCCGTGCCGATCACGATCAATCGAGGCCCCGTCGCCATCCTGTTCTCCAGTCACCTCCCGCCCGCTCCCCTCTCCTAGACTACCCACCAATTTCGGGCCCGCCCTGCCCGCTCGCCGGAGCTTCCCGCATGTCGTTCTACCAACTCGAGTTCGAACGCCCGATCCGCGAAATCGACGAGCAGATCGAGGAAACGGAATCTGCTTTACGTACCGCCCAGCGGGGCGAGCCGGAGGCTCCGGCCGTCCCCTACGCCGAAGGCGCTTCGGCCGTGGCCGCCGCTCTGCCGGCGGACCTGGCCGCGCTCAACGCCAGTCTTGCCGAACTTCAGACCCGCCGCGAGGAACTGCTCGCCGAGTTGTACACCGACCTGAGCCCCTGGGACACGGTGCGCGTTGCGCGGCACCCGGGCCGGCCGCAGACGCGCGATTACATCTCCTTCATCTGTAAGGATTTCTGCGAACTTCATGGCGATCGACGCTTTGGCGACGATCCCGCCATGGTCACCGGCTTCGGCCGCATCGGCTCGGTCAAGTGCCTCATCGTCGGCCACCAGAAAGGCAAGACCACGCAGGAGAAGATCGCCTGCCACTTCGGCTGCGCCCACCCGGAGGGGTATCGCAAGGCGCTGGCCAAGATGCAGATGGCCGAGAAGTTCGGCATCCCGATCGTTACCTTCGTCGACACGCCCGGCGCCTACCCCGGTATTGGAGCCGAAGAACGGGGCCAGGCTGAGGCGATTGCCGTCAATCTACGCGAGATGAGCCGGCTGGAGACCCCGATCGTCAGCGTCGTCATCGGCGAGGGCGGTTCCGGCGGGGCGCTCGGGATTGCGGTCGCGGACCGGGTCGCCATGCTCCAGAACGCGTGGTACTCCGTAATCAGCCCGGAAGGGTGCGCGGCCATCCTCTGGAAGCAGGCCAACGAGCAGACCAACCTTGCGGCGGCGAAGGCTCTGCGGCTGACGGCCCGCGACAACCTCGAGTTGGGGATTATTGATCACGTGATTGAGGAGCCCCTCGGCGGGGCCCACCGTGATCCGGGGGGGGCGGCCGCCCTGCTGGAACGCTGGGTGCTCGCTCAACTGGAGGATCTGCGGCGACAGCGTCCCGAAGCGCTTGTTCAGCGTCGCTACGAGCGATTCCGCCGCATGGGGATGCTGCTGGAAGAAGCCGCCACGGTGTGAGCATCGGTTTCCATTCGGGCGATCGAAGGGGTGCCGCCCCCGGGGCCGCTTTGACTGCTACCCTGACGGCTGGTAAACTCGCCGTCCTTTTTGTCACTCCGGCGCAGGTTGCGCCTCGACCGTCGTCTGGGCGGGGCGACCTTCCCCAAAAGGGGTGTGATTTTGGCCAAGTCGAGCTCGAGGAAGACTGTTCGGAAGACGTCCACGACGTCCGCACGCAAGGCTGGAACCGACGCCAAGCAGCCCGGCAAGAAGACCACGAAGAAGGCTGCGAAGAAGGCCGCGCCCAGCAAGCCGGCGAAGAAGGCCACCGCGCCGAAGGCCAAGTCAGCAGCCAAGTCCACCGCCGCGACAACAAAGGCAGCGACCACAAAGAAGACTGCAGCGCAGAAGCCGGCCACCGAGGCCGCGGCGGCGAAGCCCGCTGCTGCCGAGAAGAAGAGCCCGAAGGGCATCACGGTGGTCACGCCGAAGCCCGCTCGCAAGGAGAGCTCCCGCGGCATCAAGATGCCGGAAACGGAGCCGCTGCTCAAGCCCGGCGGAAAGTGGAAGCCGCTTATCCCGTCCGGTCCCTCCGCCGCGCCCCCCATCGATCAGAACGGCAACAACGATGGCGACCGCAAGAAGCAGCGCCTCTCCAAGCGTGAGTTGGAGAAGTATCGCAAAATCCTGCTTGCCAAGCGCGAGGAGTTGCTCGGCGACATCACCAACATGGAAGATGAGGCGCTCCGCGGCTCCGGCAGCGGGTCGCTCTCCCACACCCCTCAGCACATGGCCGAGCAGGGATCTGACGCTTATGACCAGGCGTTGTCGCTGGACCTCGCCCAGGTTGACCGGAATCTGCTGAAGGAAATCGATGAAGCGCTGAAGCGCATCGACGATGGAACCTACGGCTTCTGCGAGCTCTCCGGGCGGCGCATCCGCAACGAGCGCCTCGAAGAGTTACCGTGGACGCGCTTCTCAATCGAGGCGGCTCGCGAGCGGGAACGCCGCTCATTCCGGTGAACGAGCCGATCGTGAACGCAGAGGGGAACACGGCAGGACGCGGCTCCAAACCGGAACCGTCCGGCAATCGGACGCCGCCTGCCTGGCAGAGCCGGCAGGCGTGGATCCTGCTTCTGAGCGTGACGATCCTCGCGACGATTGCTGACCTTGGCAGCAAGTGGATCGCCTTTCGCACCGTGGCCGGCACGCCCGTGGTGGTAAGCCGTCAGGATGTGCTCTCGACCCCACCGCAACTGATCACCGAACGACTGATCCCGGATCATGAGCCGGTGACCGTCATCCCGTATGTACTGGAGTTCCGCCTGGTGTTAAACCCCGGGGCCGTGTTTGGCATCGGGGCCGGCCAGCGCTGGTTCTTCGTCGGCTTCACCGCCGTGGCCCTGGCCTTCGGGCTGTGGATGTTCGCCAAGTGGACCACGGCTCGCGACCGGGCTGCGCACATTGCCATCGGGCTGGTCATCTCCGGGGGTCTCGGGAACCTGTACGACCGGCTCCGCTTCGGCTGCGTGCGCGACTTCATCCATCCGCTGCCGAACGTGAAGTTTCCGTTCGGCTGGAAGCCGCTGGGCCCGAGCGGCGAGGTGTGGCCGTACATCTCCAACGTCGCCGATCTGGCCCTGCTCATCGGGATCGGAATGCTGCTGATCTACCTGTGGCGGCGCGGCGACTCCGGCGCGACGGCTACCACTTCAGCTGGTTGAACCGGCCGCATTGGCTCGCGTGAGGATGCCATCCAGCATGCCGCGGACTTCCTGCGCCATGCGGGTATTTGGGAACTCCCGGATGATGCGCCTGCCGACGGTCGCGGCCGTCGCCCACTGGCGATCCTGCACCGCCACCTTGAACTGCAGGCCGAGATTCTCTCTTGCCTTGCCGATGACTCCACGCGCGACCTCGCGGAACGGTTCGGCCTCGGCTTCCGTGAGGTATCCATCCATCTCCTTGAGCAGTTCCATGGCTTCTTCGGGGTGGTCCTGATCGGCTGCCTGCAGAAAGCGCCGTTCCAGATCCGCCTTGTAGACCGCGCGGGCCTGCTCGACGCGCTTGCGCAAGCTCTCCGTGCGGGGCGATTCCGGAAACAATCGCCTGATCCTGGCCGCTTCCAGAAATGCCTCGTCCCAGCGCCGCTGAACAATGAGCCCATCCAGCCGGGCGATCGCGTCATTGATGTGCCGCTGCACCATTTCCGCTCGCGCGTGCTCGATGCGCGTGCGGTATTCCTCGGCGTCGGCGCGATAGCCGAAGCGGTTCGCCAGTTCTCCGCAGAGCACGATCCCCGCGTCCCACTCCCCTGCCTGGATGTCCTCCTCGATGGCCCGACAGAGCAGGTCACGCTCCGTGCGCCGATTCAAGACGCGCCTGGCGTCATCTGAGAGCGAGGCGTGGTCGTGCAACGCTCTGAGTGTCTGCTCCATGCGGTCGAGCCGGTCACCAAACCCCCCGCTTCCGCTGCGGCCCATCCGCGTCAACAGGATGAGGCTGAGCGGTGCAAGCGTGAGCGTCAGCAGCACGCCGATGTAGCCCACGGCGCGCAGCGTCACACCCGGGTTGCTCCAGGCCCCCAGCCTGCCGGCGCCGGACAGGATCAGCAACACGCTGCCGACAAGCGCGAGCCCGTATGCCGCGCCAACCATCCAGACGAGGCTCTCGCCGGATTGCCGACGACGGCGTCGGACAACGACTTCCTCCCCGCCCGGTGCATGATCAATCCTCGGCCCCATGAACACGCTCCTTCACTCCCGGCTCGCGCCGGGCGTCGGTTCTCCGCAGTTTCGATTCACCGGCACGAGGCAAAGGAATCGCATTCCTTCCGGTCCTGCGCGAAACTGATGTTCTTCCTCTGCCGGCACGTAGACGACATCGCCGCTTCGGATCGGCCGCTCCGCCCCCTCAAGCAGAACGGTCCCGCCGCCATCGACGATGTACACCTCGTGCTCGTAGTCGTGGCTGTGCCGCGGCGAGTGCCCCCCCGCTTCAACCTGAAATGAGCGAAGCGCGAAGTTTGGCGCGCCATCGCTGCGCCCCACCATGACGGCCATTCTGACCCCGCTCGCTCCCTCCATTGCGACCGGCCTGGCGTCTACCTCGTTGATGTTCCTGATCAGCATAAAGGTCGCTCCTGCCCGGGGCCTCGTTCGCATAAGCGTATGATCGGCGCGTGCCAGACGACACCCCACCGATCAAGCCCCCCCAGGCGGCCCCGCCGCGGCAGGAAGAGCCTGCCCCCGACATCGCGGCGTTCCCCCTGGGACCGTACCAGACGAACTGCTACGTGGTCAGCGTGCAGGGCGATCCCGCCTGCTGGATTGTTGATGCCAGCTTCGAGCCGGAGCCCCTTATCGAGCACATCCGATCGCGCGGGCTTGCGCCGCAGTTGCTCCTCCTGACGCACGCGCACGTCGACCACATTGCCGGCGTCGCGGCGATCAGGCGAGCCTTTCCCGAACTGCCGGTCTGCATCCATGGCGCTGAGACGGAGTGGCTCTCGAATCCGCTGCTGAATCTGTCGCAGCTCGGCGGCTTCCCGGTCACGGCACCCGGGCCGGATCAAGTGCTTGAGGATGGGCAGACGCTGACGCTGGCCGCTACTTCATGGCGGGTCATTCACACCCCGGGGCACTCTCCGGGGGGAGTTTCCTTCGTTCACGAGCCTTCGCGCACGGCCCTGGTCGGGGATGCTCTGTTCGCCGGCTCCATCGGCCGCACCGACTTTCCGGGCAGCGATCACGACACGCTCATCCGTTCAATCCGCCAGCGGCTCTACACCCTGCCGCCGGAAACACGCATCTACCCTGGACACGGACCGCCCTCGACCATCGGTCGCGAGCGGTCCGCCAATCCATTCGTGCGTGATGTCTAACTGATCAGCGTTACGGGACCGCGGGGGTCTCCACCCCCACGATGGCGTCGCCATTGGCGTGCGCCAGCGCCTCGTAGAGCGCCCGCGTCCGCTGGTTCGACGGATCCAGTTCCACCGCCCCCGCGAACGATCGCATTGCCTCCTCCCGGCGATTCATGTCCGTCAGGATCATGCCGCGGAGAATCAGCGGGCCCGCGCCATCATTGCCGGCCACCCGCACCGCCTCATCGGCGGACCGAAGAGCCCGGTTCAGATCCTTCTTGTGGCGGAAGAACGCCGCCCGCAGGAAGTACCCCTCGTACCGGTCCGGCGCGATTGCGATCAGGCGATTGGAGGCCTGATCAAGCCGCTTGCTGTCCTGCAGGATGTAGGCGACGTTCCCGAGTTCCATCCACGCTCGCACGTCGCTGGCGCCCTCGTTCGACTCGACCAGTTCCAGCAGGATCGACCGGGCCTCGACCGGACGGTCAAGCACCATCAGACAGCGGACGCGCATGTGCTTCAGATCGCGGCGACCTGTCTTGTCTGAGTCCATCAACCGCGTGATGTTGAACTCTGCTTCGGCATACTGACCGGCGGCAAGCTGCGCCTGCACGAGATCCTCCATGATCATCTGGTCATCCGGCGCGAGCAGCAGCGCCTGATTGAACAGTTGCACTGCGCCCGCGTAGTCCCCGCGGAGCATCTGCACGTGTCCCTGCGTCTGACGGATTGCGGCGTCGTAAGCAAACGTCTCCAGCTTCTCGCCCAGGAGGGCGTCGGCCTCCTCCAGCCTCCCCATCAGCATCAGCATCTCGGCCGCGGCAACGACATACTGCGGATTGCTGTCGTCAAGCGTCGCCGCCTTGCTGTACCGCTCCAGCGCGATCTGCGGTTCGCGGAATCGCTCGTGAAGAATACCGAGGTAGTAGTGCGGCTCGGCAAGCTCCTCATCGAGCTTCTGCGCCTCCTGAAAGGAGGCGTAGGAAGCGGTCAGATCACCCTGCTCGAGTAGAATGCGTCCCTTGAGAACGTGAACCTTCGGGATCTCCGCCGTGATCTTCAGTGAGGAGTTCACCGTCTTGAGCGCCTTGTCCAGTTCGCCCGCGAAGAACTGCTGCTGGGCCATCTGGTACTCGGTGCCGGCCTTGGCAGCGGCGACCCGCTGCTTGGCGAGGCTAACGCCCTCCTTGGTGTACTTGCCGTGCCCGGAGCAGCCGGCCAGGCTTGCCAGCGCGGCGGCGCCAACGATGAGGCCGCAGCGGGCGAGAGTTGTGCGTGTGCGAACGTTGTTCATCTTCTGGCTCCCTTCCTTTGCTTAAGCATCCGATCTAAACCCGGCCGCCGGTTTTCACCGGCGGCCGAGAGGGGTGCGATCCTGCGATTACCGCGGCGAAGACTCGGTGTCCACGCCGACCACTTCATCGGACTTGGCGTCGCCCTGCTTGACGGCCGCGAGCCACTCTTCGAAGCTCATCTCATCGAAGCTCTTTGCTTCGGTGGGGCGGCTTGCCGGGGCCTCGGCGTCGACCATGGCTTCGACCTGGGCATTGGTGTAGATGTACACCGCGTCAGCTTCCTCGACATAGGTGAGCTGGTTCGGCTTCAGCACGCCGTTGAGCGCCTCGTAGAACGAGACGTTGTTCAAGGCGACCGTCACCTGGCCCACAACGCCCTCGCCCAGAACGATCTTGCGACCGGACTGCCGGGCCAGATTGGCCAGCACCGTCTGAACGGGCTCGCCGGCCGCCTTGATCGAGAAGGTCTTCAGGACGGGCCGGGCTGCGAAATCGGCCGGACGCGCCAGTGGCTGGTCGTTGGCGTCGAATCCGGCGGCCCAGAGTTGGCCGGTCTTCGGATTGAAGATCCAGCCATAATCCTGGTGGAACCGGGTGTCCGGCTTCTCGCCGGCGACGACGAGGGTGGCGTTCTCCCCGCCGACCCAGCCATTCACCGGGGGCGCGGAGATCAGTTCAGCCTGGACCAGAGGAGCCCAACCGTTCTCGCGGTTCAGCGCGGGGGCCTGGTCATAGTGCTCGAAGGTGTAGATGTCGATCTGGCTGCGAAGCGTGCGGCTCAGCGCCTGGACCTGGGCGACCGCCGCCTTCTCGGCCTCACCGAAGGACGCGACCGGAGCGGTCTTCGGCGCCGTCGCGGTCGCGACAGGCGTGACCACGGGGGCAACCTCGGCCGGGAGCGATGCCTGGTCCTGATCGAAGGTTGTGTCAAAAGGGTTCTCGACAGGCTCGAAGATCGCCGGCTCAGTCGCCTGGCTCACCGGCTCAGCCTGCTTCGGCTCGTTGAGGCGGTGCCCTTCGATCGGGTACTTGCGGATGTTGCCGTACCCGTTGTAGGGCTTCCAGTTCCGCGGCCGCTCCGTCGGCTGCTCGATGCCCTCGAGCATGCGATCCATCTCGCTGCCGAGCACATGATCAAGGACGCTCGGATTCGGCCAGCGCTCCATCTTGCCGGTCAACTGCTCACGGAGGCGATACACCTCAGGCTGGTTGGGGTTCAGGCTGAGCGACTTGGAGATGTGCCACATCGCCTCGTCGTACTTGCCCTCGCGGGCCAGCATCTCGGCCTTGAGGTTGTCCGCCGCGGTCATCTTCGTACGGCTGAAGGGCAGCAGGCCCTGGCGAGCGCCGGCACGGACGCGTTCCACGTCGGACATGGCCTTCTCGGCCGCTGCGGCCATGAGGGTGTCGGTCACGATGCTCGGGGTGACCATAAAGATGATCTCGCTGCGTCCGACCTCATCGTCGTGGCCGCGGAAGGCCGCGCCGACGAGCGGCAGGTCGCCCAGCAGAGGCACCTGGCGGCGTGTGGACGTGGTCGCTTCACGGAACAGACCGCCGAGCACGATCGTCTGGCCGTCGCCGACGATCACGTTCGTCACGATCTCCTGCGTGATCTCGTCGGGGATGGCCACCGTGCCGCCTGAGGAGTCAACCGCATCGCGGATGATCGCTTCGGAGACCTGCGGCTTGAGTTCCATGCGGATGTTGCCGTTCTTCGAAACGAACGGACGGAAGTACAACTGGGTACCCGTATCGAGGAACTCGATCGTCTGGGTCGTTGCCGTATCGGTCGTCGTGCTCGACAGGTAGCCGACGCGCCGACCGACGAGGACGCGGGAGGGCTGCCGGTTCAGGCAGAGAATCTTCGGGTTGGACAGGATGGTCGTGTCGCTGACATCATCCAGCATCTTGATGAAGACGCTTGCCTCATCAAGCATGACGCCGATCTTCAGGGTGCCCGGACCGCTCGTGTCGCCCGGCGTGCTCTGCACGGCCGTTGCGTTGCTGTCCGGCGTGCCGGCGCGGATCAGGTCGTCGACCACGCCCAGCGGCCCGATGAAGTCGGCGAAGTCCAGGTCCGTGATCACGGAGAAATCGACGCCGAAGGCGTTGTTCTCCGTCAGCGAGGTCTGCAGAATCGTCGCCTCGACCAGCACCTGCGACGGCTGGGTGTCGAGTTCGTTGATCAGGGCTTCGATCGCGGCGATGTTCTCTTCGTAGTCGTAGACGACCATCGTGGCGCTGAGAGCGTAATCCTCACCGCCAACCGGCGTGTTGTCGTCGATCTGGAAATCTTCGACAGTCTCGTTCACCTGGATCGATCCCCCCTCGGCGCTGAGCAGGGGCTCGGCGAAGGTCTTGGCGTCCTCCGCGTTCAGGTAGTTCAGGTGAATCGCCTTGGCGATCCGCTGCTTGGAATCCTTGATGATCTCGGCCAGTTCCTCGCGGGTGTAGACGTAGATGAAGTTGCCCTGCTCAATGTAGCCGAAGCCGTTCACGTGCAGGATTGCGTCGAGCGCGTCGTTGAAGGTCACGTCGTACAGCGACGCCGTCACGCGCGCCGATACGTTCTTGGAGACCACGATGCTTCGCTCGGTCTGCATGCTCAGCAGTTCGAGCACGTTGACCAGGTCTTCATCCTTCACATGAAGGTCGACCTGGTCATGCTCGCCCACGGTAACCTGGGCCTGCCCGCTGCCGCTGGCCATCGGATTGCGGACGTCGCCCTCCTGGGCGAACGCGGCCGTCGTAAAGAAGACGGCCCCCGCAATCGCCGCGGCGGCGAAGGGCGAAGGAATCTGACCGGCAAGGACTCTCAAATCGTGTGCTGTTCGGCTGCGGTGCGTTGTCATGCTCACTCTCCGGGGGACGGAGTTACCTGTACGTAGGTGCCCAGTCCTCTCTCCACTTGATGCAAACCCAATCCATGACCGCAGCCCCATACTGCGGTCCGCATCACTAGTTCGTCACATCCGTGTAGCGACTTTGGTGAAGATCAATGTTTCAGGCGGTTTAAACACACCTGTGAAGAAAAACCGCCTGTGCAGGGTGGTCAGCCCGACCCTGGAGCCCATGAAAACCCCCGTGAAGCAGGGGCCAGGGCAGCCTGGATGGACGCGCTCACACGCCGATCAGCCCAAAGAGACAACCGGCATCGAGGACGATGGCTGCGCCTCGACGCCGGTGCGTCAGTCTGCTGAACGTGATTCGTGGTTATCGGGCCGCGGCAGCCGCCTCAGTCTCGGACGTCGGATCCGCCTGGCTGGCCTTCTGTTCATCCGGGTCCGCCAGCGCCGTGCGCGGGTGGCCCGTGACCAGCAGCAGCTTCGCCCACAACAGCAGGCCGAAGACCACCACAACTGCTCCGAGCGCAACAACACGGGAACGGCGATGCGAGGCCAATGCCGGCGTGGAAAGCGGGGTCGGAGCCTCGGCCGTCACTTCGCACGGGTTCATCTGTTCGTCCTGCTCTCTCATGGCGCCACCCGTCTGACGGTCACTCGACCGGTGAACCCCTCCACCTGGATCAAGAAGATCTGTTCCGCGCCGTGCACCTCGATGTAACCGCCGGAGCTGGCGGTGTCTCCCGTTGCAGAAGTCACGGGCCCGCCCAAGGCGTCAAAGATCAGTGTCGTTTCGCCGCCGTCGAAGTCAACGGCAGCGATGCGCGAATCCCCGAAGGGCCCGTCTGCATCCGGGCGCAGATCGACGACATATTCGCGGTTTGGCCCGTCAGCCTTGTAAAGGGTATTGGCCACATCAATGGCGCTCCCCGGGATCGCGACGATCCGATAGGAGGAGTTGTCGACATCGAACACCATCGCACGTTTCTCCTGAAACGCGACGGCATCCGACTGCATGAACGTGATGTCGGCCACAATGGTGCGCACAGCGCCCTGCACCCGGAGAACCCCGGTCGATCCCATCGCCGGAATGACCAGCGCACCGGCGATCCCCAGGATGACGATCACCACGAGCATCTCAACGAGCGTGAAGGCACTCCGGCTCGTGTGATTTGATGGTGCGTGCAGGGCTTGCATGAGCTTTGCTCCAGCTACGGCCGATCGCCGTCTTACTCCGGCTTGATCGGCCGATCGTTCTCATCGAACCCGGCGGCCCAGACGTTCCCGGTCGTCGGGTCGTAGATCCAGCCATAGTTCTTGTGGTAAGCGTCGTCCGGCCCCTCGCCAATGGTGATCAGGCGCGCGTTGTCGCCGCCGACCCAGGCGTTCAGCGGCGCCGCCATCAGGTACTCGCCGCCCGGGTCGACCAGTTGGCCCCACGCGCCGCTGCTTCCGTCACCGGCCACGACATCGGGGAGCTTCCCCCGGTTCTTCGACTGGTACACCTCGACGTGGTTGCGGATCTTCTGGAGCTCGTGATAGGTTGCGGTCTCGGTGCTTTCCTCGGCCGCGCCCGTCATCTGCGGCACCACGATCGCTGCCAGGATGCCCAGGATGACCACCACGATGAGGATTTCGACCAGCGTGAACGCGCTGCGAACTGTTGCGTGCATGCCTTTCCTCCTGCTTGCAGATCCGAAAGCGGCCGGCCCCCGTTAAGAGACCGGCCGTCTGAAGTTTGAGCCTGTGCGATTACTCGGCTTCCATCCACGCCGTCTCCTCGATGTCGGCATCAATACCGACTTCCTCGAGGCAGGCCGCCCGGATCGTGCCGGTGTCCTCGTCCCAGAACCAGCCGACGGTGTCGCTGATCGCCGCGGCGGTGCCAGCCGCGATCGTGCCCTTGCCGGTGCGCGGGTTGATCGGCGGGTTGCGCAGGTAGTCCTCGCCGATCAAGGGGGCCCAGCAAACCTGCGGGTCATCGCCGACCGCGAGGGGCGGGTAGTCGCCGTTGTTGCGAACCCGGTACAGCTCGATCATGTTGCGGATCGTCTGCAACTGGCTCTCGGCGTTGCTCAACTGGGCTTCCTGACTTGCAGAGGTGAACTGAGGAACCACGATCGCGGCGAGGATGCCCAGAATGATGACCACGATCAGAATTTCCACCAACGTAAAGGCCTTACGAACACGATTCATACCACTGTCTCCTTGCGTTAACGCAAACCACCAAACCGACCCTCAATCCCACCTTGAGGCGTCATGACCGAAGCTGACCCGCGACCGGCTTCCAATCACCGACCGCGGCGCCGGTTGCGGGAACACCCCGAAGACCGACGGGACAGGTCTTGTCCAGTGTGTTTGATCGACGCCCCCACCGCCCCCATTCACCGCCATCGGCGCATGAAAAGACCCAGCGCACGCCTGTGCCGACTGGGTCAACGCTACCGCTCAGTTGGGGCAAATCTGCCGGTGCAAGGCCGGTGTTACAGGACCATGCCTTTGAACCAGGCTAGACCGGCTCAGATCATCGACGCTCGGTCACCGCCAGTGACTCCTCCTCGCCCAGGATCAGAGGAATCACACGGTTGTTCGGAAGCCCGAAGGCCCCCATTAACGCCGCAGCGGCCGTTGCTTCGGTCTCCTCCTCGGAGGACGCAACGCGGACGAGCTGGCTGATCAGGCGCGGCTGCACGAGATTCCCCCAGCGCTTGGCCGAGTCGGCCGTCGCCGCCAGAAGCTGCACGCGCGTCTCACCTTCGGCTGCCAGCGCTTCCTCAAGCAGCGCCGTCTGCACCCGGTCCGCCGGAATGTACGCCAGCACCTCGGCGATCTGCATCTTGATCGTGTGATCCGCATCCGGCAGGGCCGCAACGAGCGCCGTCGCCGCGTCGGCCACATTCAGAGCGGTATTCCCGGACACGGCCAAGTCGCGCAGCACGGCCAGGGCACGCGTCTTGTACGCCTCGGCCTCCTCGGGCGTGATCGCACCGCCCTCTGCCCGCTCCACCAGTTGCTGCACCGCCGCGGCCAAATGGACGTCCTGGGTGCCCTCACGAACGATGTGCACCGTCGGGTCGCGGTCGTACTTCGACGCCAGTTCCGACGCCGACTGGCGGTCCAGCATCGTCAGAATGGGCGTCGAACGCAGCTTGGAATGGTTTCGCGCCGCCTCAATCAGGCTTGTCGTCCCGTCACGCGGCAGATCAACCAGCAGCACATCCACGCCGGGCGCTTCGGCCAACGCCTGCTGCACGTCGGCCAGCGAGCCGCCCGGCGTCAGCACCGTGTACCCCTGGTCGCGCAGCACCTGGGCCAGGCGCGGCCGGTCCTCGGCCACGTTGGAGATCACCAGGGCAAAGGACTCCGACGCATCACGAATCGCGCTGGCCAGGATCGGCACCACCCGATCGCTGCCGTCGAACGTCGTCCGCGGCTGGGCCGCGCCAATCGCGAGCGCCGCTTCGTACTGCACTCGTCGGTTCGGATACCGGAGAGCCTCCAGCAGCGGCGCACGGTCGCTCTGCCCGCCCGTCCAGAGCGTCATGCCGCCGGCGGTCCGCTCGATGGCTGCGATGGCGCGACGGGCAAGCTGCGTGTCCCGATCATCCAGGGCCCGGGCGAGCACAGGCTGGGTCGTCTCCGGCCCTGAAATCACCGCGAAGTACTCGGCCCCGCGCTTCCTGCTCGGGTAAGCCGGATTCTCATACTCCTCCGGCGTGTCGATCTCACGCGAGTAGTTCGACGCGACCCACAGCGCCAGCGCCTCGCGGTCCCCGGCATTGTGCGCCAGGGCGCGCTCTGTCAGCCGCATTGCCATCGCCTCGTGGTACACCGGCGTGAGCACCGGCACCGCGTACAGCCCGGAGCCGGGAACCTCCGGCTTGTGGAACCAGACGAGTTGGTGCGCCTCACCCGGGAAGGATGTCAGGCTGGGGCTCTCGTAGTAGTACGAGTTGGCGAGTTGAACGAACCGCTCGTTCAGCGGAACGCGCGGGTTGGCGATGCCGGTGATCTTCAGCAGTGCCCGCTCACAAGCCAGCTTCACCTCAGGCGAGCCCGACGATGCATGCAGTTCGTACAGGAACGGCGCGGACGTCTCATAGGGAATGTCCCCAAGCACGCCAACGACCTTCTCCTGATCTTCCGGGGCAAGGTTCGGAAGTGCAGTCGCCAGCGGCATAACCGAGTGACGTGCAAGCTGGACCAGCACCTGCCGGACCTGCATCTCCGTCACCATATCCGGTGGGTTCAGGTAGGCATCAAGCAACTGCGGCGCGGCATACTCGCCCGCATACAGCAGCCGGTCCCGGGCAAAGACCCGGTTGCGCTGGCTCCCCTTCAACAGCGCAATGTTCCGGGAGATCTCCTCAGGCTTTCGTGCGATCGCGAGCTTGCCCGCTTCATAGTGGCGCGCCAGGGCCGCGGCCGTGGGCTCCAACTCCGGATGCCGCTGCCCGCGGACGATCGCCTCATCAAAGTCGAACGTGTAGTCCTTAATCGACCCGACGAGGTCGACGAACTCCTCCGGCGACAGCCCCCGCTCCAGCAGTGCCTGCCCCCACGCCGCGGCCATCTCGGGCTTGTGGATGTTGATGAAGTGGACGAAATCCTTCAGCAGTTGCTCGTTGCTCTGCCCCTGTGCCTGGGTGGCCGGATCATCGGCTTGGGCAAAGGTAGCAACCGACAGAGAAAGCCCGCCAACCAGCGCGGCAGCGATGGACAGATGCCTGACGATGTTTCGATCCCGCACGATGGGCTCCTCGGTGATTTTGTCGCGGCGGGCAAGGGTGGCCGGGCCCCTCGCCGGGTCCGGTATCGGTACGGCAGCAGGGCACGCCCGGATCCCCCGGGACGCGCCAAGAGGCCAATCTAGGCCAAGGTGAGCATTGCTGTCAATGAGCTTCCGCTGTTGACAGGAATTTGGTAGGGCTGCTCTGGCCTCGTTGAGAACTGCACGCCGCGGCCGGATACGGGAGGTCCGGTAACCCAGGCCAGCCACAAGGTGTCACCGGCAAACTCGTCATGCTCGTGAAGTCCCCCCCATTTCTCGCCGATCTTTTCCGCGCGAGGGGCCTGCCGACTGGACGGCAGCCCGGTAATGACGCAGAAGGTGAGGACGAGATGCTTCCTGTCGATAAAGACGTGTTGACAACCGGCGAAGTCGCCAAGATCTGCAATGTCGCGCCGCGGACGGTCTCCAAGTGGTTCGACTCGGGGGCCCTGAAGGGATACCGCATCCCGGGCTCGAAGGACCGCCGCATTCCGCTGGCCCAGCTCATGCGGTTCATGAAGGAACACGGGATCCCCTTCGACGGGATCTCGGGCGGTAAGACCCGCGTCCTGGTTGTGGATGATGATGAGGAGATTCTCGGCATCCTCCACAAGGTCCTGTCCGACCAGGCCAACTACGAGGTGAGGACCGCCACGACGGCGTTCGAGGCGGGCATCGAGTGCGAGCGATTTAAGCCGCACGTCATGGTGCTGGACGTTCACCTCGGCGACAGCCCCACGGCCGACGGCCGCGAGGTGGTCGACCTCATCCGTCACGACGACGACCTCCAAATGACGCGCGTGATCGCGATGAGCGGCAAGCTGACCGACGGCCAGCTCTCCGGTCTCAAGTCCCTCGGCTTCGAGAACGCCCTCCGCAAGCCCTTCCAGGTGCGGCAGGTCGTTGAGGCGATCGAGAACGCGACCTCCGTCGTGCACTGAGCCTGGAGCCCCGCCGCTTCGCGGAGCCTCCAGCCGCTCACCGGATGGTCGGGATCCACGTCGCGAGGATGTCGCGCGCCGCGGCCAGATCGCGCTGGTGCGCCATCTCGGTCACCGTGTGGATGTACCGCGTGCCGACAACGATCCCGACCGCCCGGGACCCTGCCGTGGCCTGCTGGGCCGCCGCACCGTCCTGCCCGCCACGGGCCAGGATTGTGCGCTGGCACGGAATGTCATTCTGGCCGGCCAGGGCCTCGATCTCACGCACGAGCCGATAATCCGAGATGATGGACGAGTCCATCACGTGCAGGCCGAAGCCGCGGCCCTGACGCGTCACTGCCTCATCGTCCGGCACGCCCGGCGTGTCACACGAGAGCGTCACATCCAGACCGATGGCGATGTCCGGGTCGACTCCGAATGACGACGTCTTGGCGCCGCGAAGCCCGACCTCCTCCTGGACGGTGAAGGCGACGTACAGGTCGCATTCGTGCTTGCCACCCGCCGCCTCGATCGCCCGCACCGCCTCAATGCCGAGCCAGCAGGCGATGCGATTGTCCAGGGCCTTGGAAACGACCTTCTCCCCCATCACCATGAACGGCTCGTCCATAACGATGTAGTCGCCGATCTTGACGCGCTCCCGCACGGTCTCGGCGTTCAGGCCCGTGTCGACCAGGAACTCCTTCACCTCCGGAATTTTCTTCTTGTCCTCCTCGGAGGCGATGTGAATCGGACGGCCGCCCGGGTTCATGACGGCCGGGATGTCCCCGCTCTCCGTACAGACCAGCACGCGGCGTGAGAACAGGTTCCGCGTGTCGAAACCGCCGGCGTTCTGCACCCGGATGAACCCCCGGTCGTCCACGTCCCGGACGTAGAAGCCGATCTCGTCCATGTGGCACAGCAGCAGAACCTTTCTGGCCGCACCGCTCCCGCCCCGCGGCTTCCGGCGGCAGATCAGCGATCCCATGGGATCGGTGGAGACCTCGTCGAAAAGTCCGCCGATCTCCTTCTCAATCAGTGCCCGGACACGCTCCTCGCGGCCCGGAACGCCGGGGGTCTCGCAGAGCCGCTTCAGCAGGTCAAGGTTCAGGTCAGCCAAGGGAAACTCCTCCGTCTCTGGAAATTTTGCGGGCGGAGCATAGGAGAGCCGTTGAGCGATCCCAAGTTTCCGGCGGCCGAATTGCCCATCTTTCCGCACTTACCATACAGCAATGCCCCAACAGTCCCCACTTATGCCGCTGTTCCGGACCATCGACGCCCCCCTGCTTCCGTATGGGCCTCCGGAAGAACCCGTTGCCCTTCCGGCTGCCATTTCGTACGTTGAAGCGGAGTACGCGGCAATCCGGAAGCACGCCGCCATTCTGGACCAGCCCCACCGTGGCACTCTGGTTGTTCGCGGCGACGTTGAAGCCCGCCACGAGTTCCTCGGCCGCATGTTGACCCAGGACATGCGCCAGTTCGCCCCCTTCACCCTTCGCCGTTCCTTCTGGCTCAATCGCAAAGGCCGGATTGACGCTGACTTGCGCCTGGCTGAACTCGGCGACCACCTGAGGGCAGACCTCGACATCTTTTCCGCCGGCCCCACCGTTGCAGCCCTGGAGGCCTACCTCTTCGCGGAAGATGTCCAGATTGAGAACGCCTCCGACCGCCTTCATCGCCTCGGCCTGCACGGCCCCGCCGCCGCGGGCATCCTGATCGCCGCGGCCGAGCACCGCGCCGGTCCCCAGCTTAGCGAACTGGCGGACGGGCAGGCGGCTCTGGGTGAGATCGCTGGAACGCCGGTGGTGATTGAGCGCCAGGACGCGCTGGGCGTACCGGGTTTCGAGTTGACCATGGACCGCACGGCCGCAGAGGACGTGTGGCACACCCTCGCCAGCCCACTGGAACCTACCGGTGCAGATAGCGACGACAACTTCAAGGCCCGTCCCATTGGCTGGCATGCTTACAACATTGCGCGGATCGAGGCCGGGTGGGCCCTGTACAACGTCGACTTTGGGCTGACCAACCTTCCGCACGAGACAGGCCCGCATCCAGGCGGCATCCTTCGCGATCGCGTGTCGTTCACGAAGGGGTGCTACCTCGGCCAGGAAATCGTCGCGCGCATGGAGTCGCTGGGGAAGCCCAAGCAGGTGCTGATCGCCTTGAGGCTGGAAACCGAGGCCGCCCGCCCGTCAGCCCCACAGCCGGCCACCGGGTCTCGAATTCTCCGCGAGGCAACCTCCGAGGCCGACCTGCTCGGGGCGGTCACGAGTTCCGCCATCAGCCCCATGCTCGGCGGCGTGCCGATCTGCTTTGCCATGGTCAAGCAGGCTTCCAACTCGCCAGGAACGCGCCTCTTCGTCGAAGCCGAAGACACCCTCGCCCCGGCCGTGGTACAGCCGTCGTTGCGCTTCTGGCCGCAGAGTTGACCGTTCAAACACGACGGTACTGAAGCATGACGTCCGAACCGGATCGCGCCGCCCGCATCGTCCGAAACCGCCGCGCATCGGCCAGGTGAGTCGCAACCCGCCCTCCAACCGCAGCAAGGCCGCGCTCATCGCCCAGAACCATCGGCGCTACGTACACGAGAGCCTCGTCTACAAGGTCTGCTTCAAAGAGTGAGCCGAGCAGGCCCGGCCCGGCCTCCACAAGCACCGTGGTCGCGTCAAACCGCTCTGCGATCAAGCCCAGCGACGCCGACAGATCAAGCCGATCTTCCGCGCCCTCAGCGGGCACGCCGATGAGTTCGACCCCCGCGTCCTGCAGAGTGCGAGGTTGCGCAGACGGCCCGTCCAGGACGCGCTGGTCGCAGAGCACCACGACCGGGAAATCCCCGGCAGTCGTGACCAGCTTTGACGCCGCGGGTGTTTCCAGACGTGCATCGACCACGACCCGCCGCGGCGTTCGTCGCGCCTTCACACCTCGCACGGTCAGCATGGGATCGTCGGCAAGAACAGTGCCGATCCCGGTGAGGATGACGTCAACGCGCCCGCGGAGCCGGTGAACTTGCCGCCGCGAGGCGGGACAGGAGATCCATTGGCTCTCTCCCGTTCTCGTCGCGATCTTGCCGTCAATCGTCTGCGCCCACTTGGCGATGACCCAGGGCAGCCGCCTCCCTGCCCGCCCCGTCAGAACCCGCTTCACGAAGGGATCGCTGATGCGCACGGCCAGTTCACTGGCATCGCTGAACCGTACGTTGATTCCGGCCTCCCGCAGCATCTCTGCCCCACCGCCCGAAATGTCACCGGGATCGTGCCGCGCAATCACCACCTGGCGAATGCCGGCCTCGATAAGGGCAAGCGTACATGGTGGCTGCTTGCCGAAATGGCAACACGGCTCAAGCGTGACGTACATCGTTGCGCCGCGCACATCAACGCCGCGCCGCTTGCATGACTCGATCGCCTCCCGCTCGGCGTGCAGAGCGCCGAACCGCCGATGATGACCGATCCCCAGAACCTCGTCCCCGCAGGCGATCACCGCGCCGACCAGCGGGTTCGGTTCCACCCGCCCGGCTCCGCGCAACGCCGCACGCGCCGCCATGTCCAGCATCCTCTTCTCGCGCTTCATCCGCGCCGACTCTATGCGAGGCGCACCAGCGATGCACGCTCCTGCGGCGTCAGAACCGTCGCGGCGTCCTCCAGCCAGCGCCGCGCATCCCCGTAATACCCCGCAGTCGGCTTCAGCTCCGGCAGGCGCGCCGACCAGTACCGATTGAACCTGGCCATGCACAACTCGCGGCACAGCTTCGCCGTCATCGACGCCAGTGCGACCGGCAGATGCGCCTTGTCGGCCTCCGGCATGAACAGCACGGTCATCTCACGCGGGCCGCCACGCACGAGATACCGGCTCGACCGGGCGGACTCCTCCAGCACCTCGATCGTCGCCTCCGGAACCGCCGCGGCGATCAGGGCTCCGTACTGCGTGCGCCCTCCCTGGCGGTCACAGACGACTCGGATGCCGCCCGGCATGCTGCAGGCGGCCTCTACTGCCAGGTGCTGCCACGCCCACCCAAGGTGCCCAATCAGGGCCCGGCCGGTCGTCGCCCCCTTGGTGCCCTGGGCCCTCACAATCTCGTTGAACTCTCCCTCTCCCAGAACGGAGCAACGGATCGCCGCGAGCCCGGCTCCTTCCCGAGCCATGGCCGCACGAACCAGATTGGCGGCAATTTTGATCTCCGCCGCCGTCAGGCTCAGCGGCAGCTCGGCAGCCTGACCGGCGTACCAGGGCATGGGAGGGAGGGATGAATTGAGCGCCCGGAAGAGCGCCAGGTCGTCACCTGGCCAGGGCGTTTCCCCCTCCGCCGCCCCCATAAACGCCAGCACGCCCCGTTCAAGGTGCATCAAGGGGTGCCGTCCGTTCGAGCCGCCGTCGTTCGGCAGTTTCAGTTTCTTGGAGTCGTCGACTGCCACCCGCCGTCGCTTGTCGGTCGGCTTGCGGCAGACCCCGCCCTTCAATCGCTTCCAGAGGTCGGGCGGGCCATCCTCCGGCTTCCACCCCTCGACGCGGAAGGCAGTCATCGCAACGCACAGCGGGCCCAGCATCGGCCCGTACCCCGCTTCATCAATCCCGGCCACGATCAGCGACATGGCGGGCAGCTTACACCTGAGCGTCACCAAGGTCGCCCGCAAAACGAAAAACCGCCGGAACCTTCGGCTCCGGCGGTCAATCCTGCAAAAGTGCGGGCGAGAGGAGTCGAACCTCCACGGGATTTTACTCCCACTAGGACCTGAACCTAGCGCGTCTGCCAATTCCGCCACGCCCGCAGCGTTGGCGAGCCATGACGATAGGCCCCCCTCCCCGATTCGGCAATCCTCCCAGCCCGTGTGGACCTTCGCCCTGGGGCCAGCGGTCACCTGATCTGCACCCGCCGCGGCGAAGCCTCATCGCTCTTCGGGATGCGGATCATTAAAACCCCATCCTTGAGCTTCGCCTCGGCCTCGCCTTCCTTTACCGCGCACGGCAGCGCCACACGCCGGCTCACTGACCCGTAACTCCGCTCGCGCCGGTAGAACCGCTCTCCAGTCTCCTCCTCCTCGTGCTCCTGGTGAGCGTTGATGGAGACGATGCCATCATGCACCTCGATGTTGACGTCCTCCTTCTTGAAGCCCGGCAACGAGGCGCGCACCATCACGTTCTGGTTGTCCTCGCTCACATCGACCGGGAGCGTCCCGTCTTCCGCCAACGCGGGCAGGTCGAACCCGCCCAGCAGCGGCTCGTTGAAAAACCGGGACAGAATCCGTTCGGGATTGAAATGCTCCGCCTCACGTCGTCTGGTCAAACCTGCCATGGTAATCCCCCTTCATCGCGGCGTCTGCTCGGCCGGACGTCCGGCCCTTACCGCTATTCACCAAGGCTATGAATCTGCCGCCACGGCCTGCGGGCGAAGCACCGCCCAATTGCTATGGACAGTCGGCGCCGGCGGAGGCCGGGAACCAGCAGTCCAGGAACGCCAGCAGATCGAAGACGTCCACACCCGTCACGCCGTCCACGTTCGCCGCGCCATCGCCGCCGAACCACAGGTCCAGGTACGCCAGCAGGTCGAAGACACTGACGGCCTCAGTCAATCCGTCGTACTCGCAGGGGCACGCATGGAGCGTCTGGAACTGGCGCATCATCTCGTGGTCTTCATGCTCCAGGATGTGGCAGTGATACGCGAACTTCCCGGCGTAATCCTCGAACCGCGCGATCACGCGGACAATCTCGCGCGGTCCCACCGCCACCGTGTCCTTCCACCCCGCTTCGTGCGGAAGAGGCGGCACACGCGGCCCCGTCGGCATGATCTGTCCGCCGATCATCTGAAACGGCTGCCGGTCCAGAACCTGGAACATCACCAGGTGCATGTGCATCGGGTGTGACATCCCCGTCGGGTTGATCCACGCCCACGTCTCGGTCGTACCCAGCCGCGGATACTCGGTGATGTCGCTCCACCCCAGGCCGTTGATCAGCCACCACGGGCCTGCGCACGGCGGCGCGGAGAGCGGCTCACGGGAAAGCACGAACGGCCGCTCCAAAATCGACTCGGCCGGATCAATCACCTCAAGCGGGCGCAGTTCGCTCGGCAGCGGATCGGTATCTCCGACCGCATCCTGAACGATGAACTTCATCACGTCGGGAACCACGCCCATTCCCGGTGATCCCGGAAACGGCGCCGGCGCGCTGTTCGTCAGCACGATCTCCGTCCCCGGCGCATACGCGCCGAAATCCACGACGACGTCAATACGCTCACCCGGCATGATCGTCACGCTGTCGACCGCCACCGGGGCCGGCAGCAGCCCGCCCTCCGTGCCGATCACGTGGAACCCCGCCCCATCGGAAAGCGAGAGCGTGTAGGTGCGCGAGCCGGACCCGTTCAACCAGCGGAACCGATACTTGCCGCGCTCGACTTCCAGATACGGCCACACCATGCCGTTCACCAGGATTGTGTCGCCGAAGAAATGATCCTGCCATTCCGCCGGGTACACGAACGAACCGTCCGCCGCGAACGTGCGATCCTGGATCGCCATCGCGATCTCGTGTTCGCCCGACGGAAGATTCAGCGAGAGTTCGACATCATCCACCAGCAGGTAGAACCCCGCAAGCCCCATCAACACATTCAGGCGCGTAATCCCCATCGCGTGGTCGTGGTACCACAGGGTCGCCGCCCCCTGCTTGTTCGGATAATGAAACGTCTGCGACTGCCCGGGCATCATCAGATGCTCGGGATACCCGTCGCTCAGCCAGTCCACATGCCCGCCGTGCAGGTGCGTCGTGGTCACCGGATGGGCCCCGTGGTGATTCGGCCCGTGAAGGCACGTATCCACGGGCACGTGGTGATGCATCAGGTACTCACCCGATCCATCGCGCAGTTCATTCATCCAGTGAACCGTCACCGGCTCATTGACCTTCGCCACGATCGTCGGCCCGGGAAAAACCCCGTCATACCCCCACACCGTCGTTGGAGGCAGGTCCCGATGCAGCTTCTGCTGCACCTGCATGACCGCGATCTCATAGGTCGCCGCCCCGCCCACCTGGCCCGTCACCGGCTGGGCGACGTGAGGGATCGGCAGCGGATCGACGAACTTCTCGAGGACGACCTGACCGTCCGCCGCGGCGACGAGAAACCCACCCGCCCCCAGCAACGCGCCGAGGGCGCCAACAACACTGTGCTTCCGCATACTTGGAAAACCTCCAGAGTACGAGAATAGCACCGAAATTCAGGACGTCAAAGGCGGTTATTGGCCCCGCGCGGGGTGTTTCTCCGTCCGGGCTTAGAGCTTCCGGGCGACTTCCTCGGCGACCTCCAGGGTCGTGTTGGAGAGCCCGACGTCGTATGTCCCGATCTTCCGCTCGCGGATGACCGTCGCGACGGCCTTCTCCAGTCGCGCAGCGGCATCCAGTTCGCCGAGCCAGTCGAACATCAGCTTCACCGTCAGCAGCATCGCCATCGGGTTCACCTTGTACTGCCCGGCGTACTTCGGCGCGCTGCCGTGCGTCGGCTCGAAGACCGCGTACTCATCGCCGATGTTCGCGGCGCTGGCGAAGCCCAGCCCCCCCACCAGCCCCGCGCACAGGTCGGAGATGATGTCCCCGAACATGTTCTCCGCGACCAGCACGTCGTAGTCCTGCGGGTTCTTGAGCATCCACATGCAGATCGCGTCGATGTTCGCCTCCCACGCCTGGATGCCCGAATACTCCTTGGCGATGCCGCGGAACACGCGCGTCATCAGCCCGCCGGTCTCGCGCAGCACGTTCGGCTTCTCGACGAGCGTTACGCTCCTGCGCCCGTGCTTCTTCGCGTACTCGAACGCCTGGCGGCAGATGCTCTCGCATCCCTGTTTGCTCATGATGCGCGTCGACAGCGCGACGTTCTCCAGTCCCTTGGCCTTCCACGGCTTCATGCGGTCTGGCAGCCCCACCTCCGGGTCCGCCATCGCCGTCCACACCTTCTCCGGCAGCGGGAACCACTCGACACCGCCGTACATCCCCTCCGTGTTCTCGCGAAACACCACCAGGTCGATCGGCTTGTCCAGCGGCCGCGCCTCCGTGCCGCGGAAGTTCAAGGGGTTCCCCTCGTACCCCTTGCACGGGCGCAGGTTTGTGTGCAGATTGAACATCTGCCGCAGCTTCACGATCGGCGAGAAGTAGCTCAGTTTCTTGTCGCGCAGCGACGGGTCCAGCTCCTCGTTCGCCTCGTCCCGCGGCTTGCTCGTGATCGCGCCGAACAGCGCGCAGTGCGTCTCCTTGAGGATCTTGATCGTCCGCTCCGGCAGCGCGTTGCCCTCTTTGCACCAGAACTCCCACCCGATGTCCGCGGGGATGTACTCGGCGTCGAACTTCATCGCCTCGAGCACGATCTTCGCGGCGTCCATCACATCCACGCCCACCCCGTCTCCCGGCATCCACGCGATTCGATACTTGGCCATATCGCCTCCGTAGCACCGCCTTTCAGGCGGTGCAGATAGCTTCCCGACGCCTCATCCGCCCACCATATGCGCGCCGACCACTCCCTGCCTCCCGCCAAGACAAGCGCGCACCGCCTGAAAGGCGGCGCTACAGGCGTGCTACCGCTTCTTCTTTTTCTTCGCTCCCTTCGGCGGCTTGCCCAGTTCGGGCATCTTCGCCGGCTTGGCGATCGTCACCTTCGGCGTGGCCGGCGGCTTGCGCGTCGTGGTGATCTTCTTGATCGGCCTCGCTTCGGGCGTGTCATCGGGCGGCTGCTCCGCCTCGGCGGCCCCATCCGCACCCTCCGCCGCCTGAGCCGGCTTGGCCTCCGCCTCCGACGCCGGCTCCGTCGTCCGCGGCCGCCGCGTCGAGATCGCCTTGGGCGCCAGGGTGGAGCGCGCCGGCGCTGCGGGAGCGGGCGCGGGTGCGTCCTCCTCCTCGCTGTCCACGCCGTGCCCGAGGTTCTCCGGCGCGAACGGGTCAAACGGCACGTGGAAGTACCCGCGCGTGATCGTCGCGCCCTCTGCGACCACCAGCGCCGCCGAGCGGCAGTCTCCCTTCCATTTCGCCTTCGGGCCGATCGACACGAGGCCGCCGCAGGTGACGTTCCCTTCGATCGACCCGATCACCTCGATCCCGAGCTGGGCGTGGATGTGGGCGGCGTTGAGCTGGCCCTTGGCTTCCACGATGACGCGGCCGCACGTCTGCAGCTTTCGCACGAAGTGGGCGGTCTTCACCACCACATCCTGCACGTTGAGCGGCTTGGAGCACTTCGGACACGACGACGACATGGCGCGCGCAGCGATGTCGAACGTGTGACCGCAGTGGTAACACGTCACCGCCCTGACCGCCCCTTTGGTCCGGGGCGCCCCTTGCGGGGACGGGTTGTGCTCAGGCGTCGTCGTCGGGAAGCCCTCCCAAACGAGCCGGTGAAGAAACGATCACGGCAGCCAGAACGCTCGCTGAGCGCATCATCCGCAACATCGGGCAGCGTGCCAGACCGAGCGTGGGGGAGCGACCAGGCCGCCCACCTTCTCCTCAATCTGCGTCAATCTGCGCAAATCTGCGGATCACTCCGCCGGATCACCGCGCCTGCTGCGCCGCCGCCTTGCCGTCTCCCTTGGCGTCGCCCTGCGTTGCGGCCGGCTTCACCTCGACGGCCGCCCCCCCGCTCGCAGCGCCGCCGCCGGGGCCTGCCTTGCCCGCCTCGGGGCCGACCGTGACGTGTCCGACGAGCGAAGCGCCTTCGGCAACGATCAGCCGGGCCGACGTGATGTCGCCCTTCATCTTGGCCTTGGCGTTCAGTTCGATCCGCTCGCGCGCGGCGACGTTCCCCTCGATCACGCCGTCGACGACGACCTTGTTCGCCTCGACCGCGGCCCGGCACGTCGCCGAGTCGGCGACCTGCAGCTCGCCCTTGGCGTTGATCTTCCCTTCGAACTGGCCCAGCAGGCGGGCGGTCGCTTCGAAGCTCATCTCGCCCTTGATCTTGGTGTCCGCGCCGATGATCGTCGTCTGGTTCGAATCAGCCATTGTCGATCCCTCCGTGTCAGCGGGGCGAGTGGCCCCTGGTCATGATGCCCTCCCCGGTTTTGGCCGGGATTGTAACCGGCGCGACCTCCCCACCAGAGCCAAAAACCATCGGCGTTATCGGCTCTGCACTGAAATCGGGCACGCGCATTGGGCTGTCAATAGAGCGCAACCGCAACGCAGAGCGCAACTTGCGCATTTCACGCCGCGCGTGCCACTGACCTGCCGCATCGTTGATCGTCCGGCTCACTGTGCGGCGTGGGCATGCCACCCGCCGTTTCTTTGAGCCTCAGGACAATTTCTCCGAGCCTCAGGATCATCTCTTCGAGCCACAGGACAATTTCTTTGAGCCTCAGGACAGTTTCTTCGAGCCTCAGGACGATTTCTTCGAGCCTCAGGACGATTTCTTCGAGCCTCAGGACAATCTCTTGGAGCCTCAGGATCGTTTCTTCGAGCCTCAGGACAATTTCTTCGAGCCTCAGGATTCCCCTGAGGCTGGTCCGCTTCGTGTTATCTGCCGTATAGCGGCCGAACATGCCCCCAAAACAAGGGGCTGGGGGAGGGGGGAGGGGGGGGATAACAGCCCAGGG
>CAYWRO010000004.1:25559-102275 GCA_964460345.1 uncultured Phycisphaeraceae bacterium
CGGCTTCCGCGTCTCGTTCGTTTACCTGGACGATCCGCGCGGTCAACACGCCGCTCTCTGTCTCGCTGAGCCGCGCCTCACTCCGCCGCGAGCCATCGGTCCAGCCACGCGACCCCCTCGGCCTCCACGTGGCCACCGGGGTCGAACCAGATCGACAGGTGCCCCGCCCCCCACCACCGTCCCCCGATCTTCTCCCGCTTCACCTCGCGCCCGGCCGCCTCGGCCGAGGCCAGGATCCGCTCGCTGTGCGACGGCGGCACCAGCCAGTCCCAGCTCCCGTGCAGCAGCAGCAGCGGCGCCCCCTCCGCCCCACCCGCCGCCGCGGCGGCCGCGATGTCCGCCTCGTCCGGGTCGAAGCCCGCCTCCGCGCCGCCCGCGTCCACGATCCGCGTGATCTCCGCATCCGACATGTGCCAGCCCACCCACGGCAGAAAGATCCGCACGAAGTGCGGCACGATCTCGCGCATCGAGCTGAACGGCGACACCGCCACGACCGCATCGATGCGCGGATCCTCCGCCGAGAGCATGATCGCGGTGGAAGCGCCGTAGGAGATGCCCCAGACACCAAGCTCCCCGTCAACCAGTCCCCGCGCGACGAGCGCATCGATCACCTGCGACAGGTCGCGCGCCTCCTGCACGCCGTACGTGAGGTGATCCCCCGTCGAGCAGCCGTGCCCGCGCAGATCCACGAGCACCGCCCGGTACCCCGCGCGGTTCAGATCCCGCGCCTCGGCCAGCATCCACGACATCTCCGCCCGGTAGCCGTGCAGCATCAGCACGGTCCCCTTGCACCGCGCGATCTCAGCCGGCGATTCTTCCGACTGCTCACGCTCAGCCGGCTCCGCCTCTTCGTCCGGCTCAAGCACCCACACCAGCAGCGACGCGGCCGGCGGCCCCACCTCCACGCGGAACTGCTCATCCACGCCTTGGAAGTCGCACACCCACTCGGGCGGATCATCCCCGCGCGAGAACGACATCGCGTTCGGCGCATCCACCATGAAGTGCTGAATCACCGGCGCACAGCCGGAGCCGAGCGCCGCCGCACACATCAATCCCGCCATCACCACAGCCGCGGCGACCCCCCGGCCGCGCCCATCATCCCGCACCGGTTCCGTCCGCATGTGCGTCCTTCAAGAAACCCCACGCTCCCGCCGCGCTCATTCCCCCCTTTCTGAATCTGCGCCAATCTGCGAAAATCTGCGGATTCAACTCTTCACAGCCAGCCGCGCCCGCGCCATCGCCTCCGCCCCGCCCGCCACGACCAGCGCCTGCGCCACGGGGGACAACGGTGTGAAGCCGAACCTCTTGCCGCCGCCCCCTCCAATCGTGATCTGCCCCGCGGCGTAGTCCACTTCGATCGACCCGGCATCGATCGTCGGCTCCATCTTCGTGCCTTCGTGCCTCCGTGCCTGCGTGCCTTTCAAGTAATCCACCAGCGCCGGACACTCGATGCAGATGAAGCCGTTGTTAAAGGCGTTCCGCTTGTACGTCTCGGAGAAGCTCGCCGCGATCACGCAGCGGATGCCGCGGTGCTTCAGCGCCGTCGCCGCCTGCTCGCGGCTGGAGCCCGTGCCGAAGTTCGCGCCGGAGACGATGACGTCCCCTTCGCGGGCGATCTCCTTCACACGCGGGTCGTAGTTCTCGAAGATGACGGCGGCCATCTGCGCCGGCGTCATGTCGTCCTTGTACGTCCACTTGCCCGCGCAGATCCCGTCCGTATTCAGATTGTCCGCGGGCATGAAGAGAATGCGGCCGCTCACCCGCTCCGGAAAGCCGTCAATGATGGTGGCGCCGCCCTCGGAGCCCTCTTCATTTGCTGCTTTGCTGCTTTGCTGCTTTGCTGCTTTCCCCACCGGCGCCGCCGCTTCGTACCGCTCCGGCGCGCAAATCTTCCCCGCCACCGCGCTCGCCGCGACCACGCCCGGCGACCCGAGATACACCTCGGCGTCGCGGCTGCCCATCCGCCCCTTGAAGTTCCGGTTCGTCGCGCTGATCGCCGTCTCCCCCTCCTTCACCGTCCCCACGCCCAGCCCGATGCACGGCCCGCAGCCGGAGGGAAGCGGAATCGCCCCCGCCTCCACCAGCGCGTTCCAGTAGCCAAGCTCCTCCGCCCGCTTCTGCACATCCGCGCTCGCCGCGGCGACGTAGAACTCGACGCCGGGGGCGACCTTCTTCCCCGCCACGATCGAGGCCGCCTCAGCAAGGTCCTCCAGCCGCGCGTTCACGCACGAGAGCAGGTACGCCTTCTGGATCGGCACCCCCGCGCCGCCATTCCGCGCTTCCATCTCGGGCAGCGACGTCATCACCTTCACGTGGTTCGGCCCGGAGACGTGCGGAATGACCGTGGAAAGGTCCAGCTCCAACTCAACCGCGTACCGCGCCCCCTCATCCGCCGCGTATTCGCCGCGCTCCTCCCACCACCGCTCCACATCCTCGCGCGTATAGCCGCCGAGCGAGCCCTCGCGCCGAATCCCCGGCCGTCTCCGTGCTGCAAAATAGGCCGCCCGCCCCAGCAGGTACTCCCGCAGCACCTCGTCAAACGGAAACACCCCGGCCAGCGCCCCCCACTCCGTCGTCATGTTCGCGATGCTCATCCGCTGGTCCATGGAGAGCCCCCCGACGCCCTCGCCGACGAACTCCACGGCGCAGTTGAGCACCTCGTCGCTATTGAAGACCCCGCACAGCGCGATGATCACGTCCTTCCCCACCACGCCCTTGCGCAGCCGCCCCTTCAGCACGCACCGCGCCACCGCCGGAACCTGCCACCACGTCTCGCCCGTCGCCCAGATGCACGCCGCATCCGTCCGCACCACCGGCGTCCCCAGGCACGCCACCGCCCCGTACAGGTTCGAGTGCGAGTCGGACCCCACCACCATCGACCCCGGCACCGCGTACCCCTGCTCCACCATCACCTGGTGGCTGATCCCCGTCCCCGCCGGGTAGAAGTCCACGCCGTGCTCCGCCGCGAACTTCTCGATCTTCGCGTACTTGCCGAGGTTCTCCGGCGTCGTGTTCTGGATGTCGTGGTCGATCGCGAAGACCGGCTGGCGCGGATCGCGGATCGCACCGACCTCGCCGACGATCTCGCGAAACTTCGGAATCACAGCCCCCGTGTTGTCATGCGTCATCACGTGCTTCGGCCGGATCTGCACGATGTCCCCCTGCCGCGCCGCCTGGCCCAGGCTCAGCCCGACGGCGTACCGCGTCGCGATCTTCTCAACGAGCGTCAGGGAACGCCGGTCGCCAACCGCCTCTTTTCGTGATGTCATGCGAAACGGTAGGCCGGGCCAGCATGCCGTCCGCTCGCAGCCGCGTACCCTTCCGCCCGATCTGCACGGAAGGAGACCACCATGACCACTGCCATCACCCTCCCCCGCGACACCAACCAGGCCCTCGGCCTCGCCAACTTCGCCATCGGCTTCATGTCCGACGACCCGGCCCGCCGCGGCGAGCCGGATGCCGCCGTCATTGACCGGCTCAACCTCTTCCACACCGACGCCACGCTCTGCGGCTTGTCGGCCATCGCCGCCGGCACGAACGCCCCCAACGTCCTCCGCCGCGAAGCCCTCCAGTACGCCGTCCCGCCCGGCGACCACGGGCCGGGCCTGGGCCGCTCGAAGCACCACGGCGCGACCCTGTTCGGGTGCCCGACCCGCGTGAAGGCGGAAAAAGCCATCGTCGCCAACTGCGCCGCGGTCCGCGAGTGGGACGCCAACGGCACCAACTTCGGCTACAGCGAAACGCGCGAAGACCACCGCGCCGGCGAGTTCGGCCACAACGACTTCTACGCCGTCGCGCTCGCCGCCGCCCAGATGCTCGGGGCCGACGGCGAGACCGCCCTCCGCGGCATGCTCCTGCTTGACGAGATCCGCGGGCGCCTGGCCGAGGTCTTCTCGCTGAAGTCCTACAAGATCGACCACGTCCTTCACGGCGGCATCGCGTCCGCGGCGACCTTCGGCGCCATGGTCGGCGCGACCGCCGAGCAGATCGAAAGCGCCATCGGCATGCTCGTCGCGCACTACGTCCCCTTCCGCGCCATTCGGGCGGGCAAGCAGCTCTCCGACTCCAAGGGTTCCAGCGCCGCGATCACCACAGAAGCCGCCATTCTCTCCGTGAAGCGCTCCATGGCCGGCTTCCTCGGCCCGCGCGATATCTTCCGCAATCCAGAAGCGATTTTCCGCCTCTTTGAGGGCCCGGGACAGATGCTCCAGCCCGTCGGCGCTGCCGGCGTCAACACGGCCAAGGCCGACGCGTCCCCCTTCGACCTGGTCCTGACGCGCGCGGGGAGCGACTTTGCCATCATGGGCATGCATTTCAAACTGGCCCTGTACGAGCACCAGTCCGCGGGCGCGGTGCAGGCGATGGTGGACCTGCTCACGAAGCAGCCGCGGCTGCTGGAGGACGCCCAGGGCGGCCGCATCAAGTCGATCGAGATCGTCGCTTACGAGCCCGCCTTCGGCATCATCGGTGACCCCGCCAAGCGCGACCCCAAGACGCGCCAGAGCGCCGACCACTCCATGGTCTACATCATCGCCACGCTCCTGCGCAAGGCGCTGGAGCGAAAGACCGGCGACTGGAAGACGATCATGCTCGAGCCGGTCGACTACGCCCCGGACGCCCTGCACAACCCCCTCACGCGCAAGCTCATGGAGCGCATCAGCTTCAAGCACGGCGGCCCCGAGTACGACCGCCGCTACCCGGACGGCATCCCCACCAGCGTGGTCATCACCGACGACGCCGACGCGAAGCACGACAGCGGGCTCGTCATGTACCCCGCCGGACACGCCCGCAACACGACCGCCGACCTCCGCGGGCTACTGGACCACAAGTTCACGCTGCTGGGACGGATGATTTCGGACAACCCTGAATCAATCATCGCGCGCTACCGCGACCTGCACACCAAGTCCGCGGCGGAAATCCAGTCGATCAACGACTTTGACCTGCGAATTAGCGGTCAGTTTGACTAGAGCCCAGGCGGCGGCATGACACATCAAGGAGCATCCGCGGCGGCGGCCGTGAGCAACCCACCTTGCGTTATTCCGGCGCTTACCAACCTGCATCTGCGGCGATCATCACCAGCACCGCCACGGCCCCGAACAGCAGGCCTACCCACGACAGGACCTGCCCTGCCAGGACCATCTGATAGATCAGGCGTGGACTTGCTGGCTCGGCGTCGAGCTGACGCCACGCGGCCGAACTGCAGATGACTCCGAGACCGCCGGCGAGCACCCCCGCCGGCGCAAACATGATGGCGCCAAGCATGCCGATGATCCCAAAGACCAGCGGCGCGATGACAACGTTCGGCGGCCTTCTGTAACGCTGCCCCTGCCAGATCGGCGCTCCGCACTCCGGGCAGACCGCTTCGACGGTCATGCCGGAGACGTCGTACCCGCAAGCCGGGCAGCGCGGCGCGCGTGTGGGCGGCTGCGAAGGAGCAGCGGGGCGTGTTGAAGTGGCGCTCATGACCGCATCATACCGCACGCCTCGCTACCATCGGCCATGCCTCCCGCCTCACCATCAACGTCGACCGCTTCGCCAACCCACCCTGGCGCCCGGCTCCGCGCCATGATGGATCGTCAGTGCGTCGCCATGCCCGGCGCGTTCAACGGCCTCTGCGCGATGGCCGTCCGCGATGCCGGGTTTGAAGCCGCATACGTGAGCGGCGCGGCGACCTCCGTCGCGGCGGGGGTCCCGGATGTGGGGCTGCTGACGCTGGATCACTTCGCCCGCACCGTCCGCGAGGTGGTCGACGGCACGCGCCCGCATGGCGGCGGCCCTGCCCTGCCCGTGATTGCCGACGCCGACACCGGCTTCGGCGAATCAGAGATGGTCCGCCGCACGGTCGTCGAATACGAGCGGGCCGGAGCAGCGGGGCTGCACCTGGAGGACCAGATCTTTCCGAAGCGGTGCGGACACCTGGAGGGCAAGAAGCTCATCCCGCTCGACCACGCGTGCGAGAAGATCGCCGCGGCGGTCAAGGCCGCACGAGATTGCTCCGGTCAGGGCGGGTTCATCATTTGCGCACGCACCGATGCCCGCTCTGTCGAGGGGCTCGAGGCCGCGGTGAAGCGCGGCCAGGCGTATGCCCAGGCGGGGGCGGACATGATCTTCCCGGAAGGGCTCACGAGTGATGAAGAGTTCCGGATGTTCGCCGAGAAAGTCCGGCCCAAGATCGGCGCTCGCCGCGAGGGGCCGTACCTGCTGGCGAACATGACGGAGTTCGGCAAGACCCCGACCATTCCCGTGCCGCGTTTTGCCGCCTTGGGGTACTCGGTGGTGATCTTCCCGGTGACAACGCTGCGCATCGCGATGGGCGCGGTGATGCGCGCCCTGGCGACACTCAAGCAGGATGGCTCGGCCCATCGCCTCCTCGATCAGATGCAGACGCGCGAGGAGTTGTACCGAATGATCGGGTACGTGCCTGGGCAGGAGTGGGCGTTCCCGGCAGATCGCGCGTAGGGCCTGTGTTCCGGACGGGCGCTTCGCCGGCGTGTGTTATACTGGGCACGGTCACACTCCGATAGAGGAGGGCCGGAGCATGGGCGGCGCGCATGTCCGGGCGGTTCGTTTTCCGAGCGTGGCACTTTGCCTCGTTCTGGGGTTGCTGACCACGGTGGCCCTGGCCTGGGCCGCGGCGTTGCTGGTGCCGTTGGCGCCGCTGAGCCAACAGGTTCGTGTCCAGTTGATGCCAAATGGCGGCCGGAGTTTCGGCGGACGGGGAGGTGGGTGGTTTTCACTGCCGCCCCCATCCGGGGTTGTTGCGCTCGACGGTGACCACCTGCAGCCGTGGCTGCTGCGTGTGGAGCGGCCTGGGGCGAGGCGGGTTATCTGGTTTGAGAAGGGACGGATCTACAACCGGACAACCATCGGGCCGCCCGGGGGCAGTTCGGCGGCCGTGTCGAGTTGGTCACTGGCGACCGATACGCGAGATGATCCCAACTTCCGCCGCGGCAATGTACGCCTGCCATCGAATCTGCGCCGCCGGATCGAGGGGATCCCGCAAGATGTCTGGGGCGTCATGGAGGACCAGCGTGGTTGGCCGATGCGGGCGCTGAAATGGCAGGCGGTCGCGCCGAGGTATGAGACGAACGAACGGGCCGGCCCTGAGGATGCCGACGTTTACAAGTCCAGATGGGCGATCGAGTTTCCGCCGATGGATCAGCAGCGCGGAGGCCTGGCCGAACTCCGCGCTCTCCCACTGATGCCGGTGTGGAGGGGGCTGATCATCGACACCGCGTTGTTCGCCGGGGTGTGGTGGGTCGTGCTCGTCTCGCCACGGCTCGTGCGAGCTTCGCTGCGGCGTCGATGCGGGCGGTGCCCGGCGTGTGCATACGACCTGCGGGGCGACCTGCCCGGCGGGTGTCCGGAGTGTGGCTGGGGCCGGCGTGCCGACGAGGCAGCACCCCGGAGGGTGCATCCGCCGCGGCGGAGTAGGTGAGCAGGGCACATCGCGGTCGGCCACCGAGGGCGAGGGGCCGTGCTACAGTGGAGCGGCCACGGGCTGGCTGGGAGGGGCGGGGCGCCGGCGCATTGTGAAGACTCGTCTGCGCTGGGAGGCAGATCTCGCATCGCCCAAGTGGGTGATGCTGTTGACAGGAGAGGACGACCATGAGCACCTCCGCACCCGCTCGAGGACTCGAAGGCATTTCCGCCGGGCAGACGGCCATCGCTGCCGTTCAGCAGGACAAGCTCATCTACCGTGGGTACGAGATTCACGATCTGGCGCAGAACGCGACGTTCGAAGAAGTCGCGTTCCTCCTGCTCGAAGGGCACAAGCCTTCCAGTGACGAGTTGGCGCGGTTCTCGCAGGAGGTGGTCGCCGAGCGAGCTATTCCCACACAGGTGCGGGATTTTCTCAAGTCGTGCGCCGGTCCGCTGAAGGAGGGGACCGCCGTGCCGATGGATGTGCTCCGCACGGCCGTGTCGATGCTCGGCCATCTGGACCGTGACTGTCAGGATAACTCGCCAGAGGCGAACTTGCGCAAAGCCAAGCGGCTCCTGGCGAAGATCCCGACGGTGATCGGTCACATGCAGAGCGTGATCGACGGGCGCGACATGGTGGCGCCCGAAACGGGAGGCGATCCCGCGCTGTCGCACGCGGCGAACCTGCTCTACCTGATGAGCGGCAAGAAGCCGGCCGAGGATTTCGCACGGGTGATGGACGTCTCCCTGATCCTGTATGCGGAGCACGACTTCAACGCATCAACGTTTACCGGGCGCGTGATTGCGGCAACGCTCTCGGACATGCATGGCGCCATGACCGGCGCCATCGCGGCGTTGAAGGGGCCGCTGCATGGCGGCGCCAACGAAGCAGCCATGGACATGCTCCGCGAGATCATGTCCGATCTGGGGGACAACCCGGACTTCGGTGCGGTGCAGAGTTGGATGCACAAGGCCTTTGCCGAAAAGCGCAAGCTCATGGGGTTCGGCCACCGTGTTTACAAGCACGGCGACCATCGCGCCGGCATCCTCAACGGCCTCGGCCGGAAGATCGCTGAGCAGCAGGGGCCGGAGAGCGTCAAGTGGTTCGACCTGGGCGACAAGGTCGAGCAGATCATGCGCGACGAAAAGGGCATCTTCCCGAATGTCGATTTCCCGTGCGGCATGACCTACTACGTGATGGGAATCCCCGTCCCGCAGTACACCCCGATTTTCGTTGCAAGTCGCATCACCGGTTGGGCGGCCCACATCATGGAGCAGCATGCAAACAACCGGCTGATCCGACCGGTGGCCGATTACACCGGAGAGCCGCTGCGGAAGTGGAACGGGTAAGCGAGCGCCGGCCGGGCCAAGTCCAGACTGCCCCTCGAACCATGAGGCGGACCGCATCCTGCTTGCGCGGCGCCGCGTATCGTCGGTGCGGAGGGCCGCCGGATGGCCGAAGCGCCCAAGCCCGAGCTTGACCGGTCGTTCCTTGCAAAGCTCCGCGAGCTGTACGGGTGCGGCATCGACGTTCCCTGTCCCGGCTGCGGGTACAACCTGCGCGGCCTGACCGTCCGCGGCGACGGCCGGGTCCGGTGCCCCGAATGCGGGAAGCGGGTCGGGGATCTGCTCCTGCTGGCGGACACAAACCCGGCCCGGTTGCGCGGCATGATCCGTCAACGACGCATCGCAGCGGTCTGGCGGCTTGCGAAGACGACCGCGGCCGTCGTCGTGACAGCCGCGGTCGCATCATTCGCCTGGTTACTGCTTCGTTGACTTACCTTCGGCCACCGTGACGCTGGTCGCCGGATTTGCCCTTGTTCGCGGCCTTGCCTTTCGCCTTGCCTGCCCCCTTGGCCTTAGCCTTGCCAGGCGCCTCGTTCTTCTTCCCGTGCGCTTTGCCCTTGCCGTGATCGTGCCCGTGATGATGGCGATCATGCCGGGCGGCCTTGCCCCTGTCGCGATGATCGTGTCGCACATCCCGCCGGCCGTGGCGGTCCCGATCGCAATCACGATCCTGCCCACCGTCTTCAGCCGCACCGCCGCCATGTGAGGCGCCGCAGTCGTCGGTGCCGTTGGCCCGGAACCACATGTCAAGGTAGATCAGCAGGTCCAGCACATTGGTCCGGCCATCGTCGTTGATGTCGGCATCGCCATGCACGAAGGCGTCGACGAACGCGAGGAGGTCGAACTTGTCCACAGCGCCGTCCGCGTTGTAATCCGCTGCGCACACAGGCTCCGGTTCAGGTTCTGGTTCCGGTTCAGGCTCTGGCTCGGGCTCTGGTTCAGGTTCAGGCTCTGGCTCGGGCTCTGGTTCAGGTTCCGGCTCGGGTTCAGGTTCCGGCTCTGGCTCCGGCTCGGGAGGCGCGAGCGAAATCACAGCCGTAAAGACCCCTGTGTCAAACGTTCCGTCCCCGTTGGGATCGATGAGAAGGTCGACGAAGGAACCGGCGCTGACCGGGATGTCCATCACCGTGTAAGGAACCGCCGCGGTGGTGCGCGTCATCGAGAAAACTTCCTCACCGTCGACGACAATGCGCGCCGTCATGCCGGTGCCGCGTGAGTCAGCATCGCCGAACGTTCCCGAGATGGAGATTGTGCCGTCCCCCTCGCTCACCCAGCGCCGCACGGGCCAGCGTTCAACCCCCGTCTCCGGCCCCGTCGGAATGCCGCCAACGAGCGTCAGAAGCAGCCGAGGCGAGGGGATGCTCCACATCGCGCCGTTCCACGCGGATGGCAGGAACTCCAGAAAGTCGGAGTGGGCGTAGACGCCATCCGGATCTTCACCGTAGTCGTAGATGCCGTAGTACCAGTTGTTCTGCCCCTGCACGCCGGAGAAGTCCGCCTGCGAGTCGGCCACCTGGACCGCCTGCCCGAAGCACGCCGGCGCCACGAGCATAAGTGCCGTTGGCGCCGCTCCGATTCCTGCTCGACCCTTCCTCATCCTCGCTGCTCCCTTCCTCGCCTCCAAGCCAGCCTTCCTCTTTTCGTCAAGCACGCGTTCAGACTGGACTCATCGAAACGTCGCAGCGCTTCAAAGGAAGGCTTGCGCCACCAGGGCGAATGGCGGAAGGAGGTCGGGTTATGCCGGTCGCATGTACAAGCACGAGCGGCCTCAGCCACCCGGCACTGTTTTCTGTTGACTGGGGATTTTGTTCAGCAGGCTTGTTGCCCACCGAACCAGGCCGTGACGAACAGGGCGAGGTCGAGCGGTTCCGTCAAGCCGTTCCCATCGAGATCAGCATCGCCGCCAAACCAGGCGTCCAGGTAGGCAAGCAGGTCGAAGACATCAATGACCCCGTTGCGGTCGAGATCGGTCGAACACGGAACCGGCGTAATGACGGCCGTAAATCGTGCCAGGTCGAACTGAGCGTCGCCGTTGGGATCAATCGCAAAGTCCACCACCGAGCCGGGCATCAGATGTGCCTCGACCTGGTAGGATCGCGGAGCGCCCGACTCGGTTCTGGCAAACACTTGCACGCCGTCGATGAAGATGCGGCCGGTCGTTCCACCGCCGCGGGCGTCGAGTTCGCCGAAAAGCCCGTCGATTACAACGGCCCCGCCGTCCGTCGCGACCCAGCGCCGGATTGCCCACTGTTCGCCGGCCGGGTGGGTGGCCCCGTTGGGAATCCCGCCGACGGCGGTCAAGGTCGTCGCAGGCGCTCCCGATCCGGATTGTCGCCAGATTGTGCCGTTGAACGCCGCCTCATCGAAGGCGACAAAGTCGGAGGACGGCTGGTACACGCCGTCCTTGTCTTCGCTGGCGGTGTAGTAACCGTACAGCCAGTTGTGCTCGCCCTGGATGCCGGAGAACTCAGCAAGAGAATCGGCCAGCGGTTGGGCGATCACCGGGCCGCTCACGCCCAGCACGACGCCCATCATCCACCCGGTCCGCATCGGCATGACACCGCTCCCCGCTGCGCAAGTGCGCCTGCATCTTGCATCGGCGCGCACGCGCCGCCAGGTTCAACCGTCCGATACACGGGGGCGAAAACAAGGGAACTGACCGGTGTGTCTGGAAAAGAGAGCGGCCTGCGCGGACAGCGGAAACTGCCCCGTTAAGGCGATCCCGCCTCGGGAGCGTCTGCATGCTGACCGTTCGCAGCGGCGTCGGAATTCCCTTCCTCATCCCCTGCAGCCTGTTGCAGGGAAGGGAGGAACTCGCCTCGGTACCAGGCCCGCCAGGCCTTCGGGCTCCATCCCAGGTGGGCCGTTGATTGCCCCCAGGCGCGCGAGGAGAGCGCCACCAACGCCCGGTGCACCTCGGTGCGGTAGGTGATAACGACGGCGTCGACGACACGCAGAATTGTCCCCTCGGTCACGACGCTCAGTTCGGGGTCAAAGCCGACGGCGTTCTCCCCGACCACCGGCTCGAGATCGCTTACGAACGCCTGCTGGGTCCCCACGATGATGTACGCGAGGGCGCCCTCCCCACCCTCGCCCCCGCCGCCGGCTCCAGTACCGGTCGGAGCAGCCTGGGCCTGGATCAGCATCGGGATCGCCTCAACGAGGTTGAACACGTTGGCCAGTTCGGCCGCCGCGGCGATCTCGCGCTCCCGCTTTGATCGAAGCCCCGCCGCAATCGCTGCCTTGACCCGGTACGGAACTTCGCCAACCTCGTCGGCTCGTGCGAGCAGGCGATCCGCGGCCAGCGCGCGAAAGGCCTCATCCTCTTCGAAGACCGCGGCCCACGCCAGCGTGGCATCCGCCTCATCGCGATTCTGGTCAGCAAGCAGGTCAAGAACGGCCCCCCGCACATCGTCCTTCTCGCCGCGGAAGAGTTCCAGCAGGCTCGGGTAGATGATCGGGTCGGTGAAGTCCTGCAGTTTGGAGATGCCGACCTGCCGAATCTCGACGTTCCGCATGTGGCCGAAGTGACGAGCACGAATCCTCTTGAGCTGCTCCTCCATCTCGACCCGCTCTTTGTTGCGGGCCGTCCACGCCTTCACGGCCGGGTCATTGAGGTCGGGGACAAACGCCGTCTGCCAATCGGCCGTCGGCGGCCCCTCGGGGGTCGTCACATTCACGCTGGCCTGCCCCCAGGCCGGTGTGGCCAGGGCGGCAAGTGCCAGGCTGGCCACCATCGACGCTGCGTTGTTCCTGCGCATGCTGCCTCCGGCCCGGGTGGGCGCTCTACGTCAGATAGACGCGGCACGCAGCTGACGGTTCCACCGACTTCACCCGCACCCCCAATTTCGGGCGTTTTGCCCGCAGCAAGCAACCCGCCAGGCACATGACCCGATACATTTCGGACCCATGTCCATTCACTGGCCCATCATCCGCCGCCTGATCACCCACCCCAGGCGGGTCGTCGTTGTCGATGACCGTCGCTCGTACAGGGGAGCGCACCTGCTCGCCGGCGCAATGCACATCGCCGCCGCGATCGAGGCAAGGTCGACAAGTGACAAGGTCGCGTTGATGCTCCCCACCAGCGGGGCGTTCCCCATGGCGGCCCTGGCCGGCTGGATGACGGGCCGAACGGTGGTTCCGCTGAACTATCTGCTGAGCCCCGAGGAACTGCAGTACATCGTCGATGATTGCGGCGCGGATGTGATCGTCACAGTCCAGCCGATGCTCGACTTTGTGAAGGAGCCGCCGCGAGGGCCTTCGCTGCTGATGCTGGAGGATGTGAACTTTCGCCGCGTACCGGACATCCGCTGGCCCGCCCTGGCGGGCGACGATGATCTTGCCGTGCTGCTGTATACATCCGGCACGAGCGGACGGCCCAAGGGCGTCATGCTGACCCACGGCAACTTGACCGCAAACATCCGCCAGATTCGGGATTGGGTGGACTTCACGCCGGCCGACACCCTGCTCGGGGTGCTGCCGCAGTTTCACACGTTCGGGCTCACCGTGCTGACGCTGCTGCCGCTGTGGGTGGGATGCAAGGTCGTCTACACGGCCCGGTTCGCGCCGCCGAAGATCATCCGCCTCCTGCGGGAGCATCGACCGACGGCGCTGATCGCGATCCCGTCGATGTACAACGCGCTGCTCCACACAAAGAACACCGAGCCGGACGATTTCTCGTCACTGCGGTTCATTGTCTCGGGCGGCGAGCCGCTGCCGCAGGCGGTGTTCGACGGATTCCGCGAGAAGTTCGGCGTCACCATCAACGAGGGGTACGGGCTGACGGAAACGGCTCCAGTGACCAACTGGTGCCGGCCGCAGGAGTTCCGGCCCCACTCCGTCGGACGGAGGCTGCCGCGGATCGAGCAGCGGATCGTCGATCTTGAGACCGGGCGCGACGTCCCGCCGGGCACCGGGGAAGGAGAGATTCGCATCGCCGGTCCGAACGTGATGCGAGGCTACTTCAACCTTCCCGACGAGACGAACGCAGCATTCGACGCCCAGGGATTCTTCCGGACCGGGGACATCGGCCGCATGGACGAGGAAGGACACCTCTACGTCACCGGGCGTCTCAAGGAGATGCTGATCGTCGGAGGAGAGAACGTCTTTCCGCGGGAGATCGAGGAGGTCCTCAACCGCCACCCCGATGTTGCCGCCTCCGGCGTGATCGGGATGCAGGACCCGGTTCGCGGCGAACTCCCCGTCGCCTTCGTGGAACTGGTCGAAGGGGCCGAGTTCGACGAGCGGGAGCTGATTGCCCACTGTCGGGCGAACCTGCCCGGCTACAAGGCGCCCCGGCGAATCTACTACGTCGAGGCGCTGCCGCGGAATCCGACGGGCAAGGTCATGCGGCGTGAACTCAAAGCGCTCCTTCCGGAGAACGCAGAAGATGAAGCCGGCACGCCGGAGCCACAGACCAGGCCCGGCTAGCATCACGGGAGAGCCGTCCCCGAAGTTTCCTCAGCGCCGCTCTCACCACCTGAAAGGACTCGCGAAATGGACCTGTACATTGACACGGCAAATCTGGACGAGATCAAGCAGGCCGCCGACATGGGCGTGCTCGATGGTGTCACGACCAATCCGTCATTGATCGCCAAGGAGAAGGTGCCGTACGCAAAGCGGCTTGCGGAGATCTGCGAGGTCGTTTCCGGCCCCGTTTCCGCGGAGGTCGTCGCCACCGACTACGAGGGCATGCTCAAGGAAGGGCGTGAGCACGCCAAGATCGCCGACAACATCGTCGTAAAGCTGCCTTCGACGAAGGACGGGCTCAAGGCGTGCAAGACGCTCAGCGACGCCGGAACCCGCGTCAACATGACGCTGTGCTTCCAGCCGCTGCAGGCGCTGCTGGTCGCCAAGGCGGGCGCGTTCCTCGTCAGCCCCTTCATCGGCCGCGTCGACGACATCGCCGAGGACGGCATGGACCTGATCCACCGCATCCGGGCGATCTACGACAACTACGGCTATGAAACGAAGGTGCTTGCGGCCTCCATCCGGCACAGCAAGCACCTCGTCGACTGCGCCCTGGCCGGCGCAGACGTCTGCACCGTGCCCTTCAAGGTAATCGACGGCATGCTCAAGCATCCCCTGACGGACATCGGCCTGAAACAGTTCGTCGAGGACTACAAGAAGGCATTCGGGAGCTGAGCCGCTCACACGCGGGCGCCCCGGCTCGCCGCGATGCTCCGCGGCGCAGCCGTGCGGATCTGTGCATTCGCCCGCAAGGCAACCTCCAGAACGGCTTCCGCCGCGAATCTGGCGTGCGCGCCCGTCACGAACGGTCCGAAGCTGATCCGAAATGCCCCGGGCGCTGATGCGGACTCCGGATCCGTGCCGAACGTCTGATGCGCCAGCGGCGCGCAGTGCAACCCCGCGCGTACCAGGACCCCGTGCTCATCCTCGAGCCGCTGCGCGAACGCTTCGCTCGGGATCGACTCGTGCACGAACGCGAACACCCCGACGCGCCGGTCGATCTCCCGCGGCCCCAGCAACCGCAGGCCGGCCTCCGCCAGAGCGACTGGCGTCAGCACGCCGAGAAACTCGCGCATCAGCGCCTCCTCGTGCTCCCGAACCGACCCCACCCCTCGCTCCAGCAGCCACCCTGCGCCCTCACCAAGCCCCGCGAGTCCAATCGTGTTGTGCGAGCCAGGCTCGAAGCGGTCCGGCATCCACTCCGGCTGCACATCACGTTCGCTCACGCTCCCGGTACCCCCCTCACGCACCGTGACCATCTGCTGCTCCACGCCGGGACGGATGTACAGTCCGCCAGTCCCAAGCGGCCCGAGCAGGCCCTTGTGGCCGGGAAAAGCGAGCAGGTCGATGCTCATCTCGCGCACGTTCACCGGGATGTGCCCGAGCGACTGCGCCGCATCCACCAGCAGGAGCACGCCGCGCTCGCGGCAGACCCGGCCGATCTCGGCCACCGGCTGAATCGACCCCGTGACATTGCTCGCATGCACCGCGGCGACAAGAGCCGTCTCCGGCCGAATCGCCGCGGCGACGGCAGCAGGATCAACAATGCCCGTGTGCGGGTCGACCGGGACAAACGTGACCTCCACCGCGTCCCCCCACTGCTCGCGCAGAGCGTTGAACGGCCGCAGGACGGAGTTGTGGTCCATCCAGGTTGTCACGAGGTGGATCCGTCTTGCGTCCTCGCCGGCTCGCTGCCTTGCTGCTTCCGCCCCCAGTCGCGCTCCGACAACTCCCTTGATCGCAATGTTCAGGGCATCAGAGGTATTCAGAGCGAAGACGACCTGCTCCGCCCCCCCTTCGCCGCCGATCAGCCGGTGAACTCGCTCCCGGCACTCGCGCAAAATCCCCGCCGCCTCCCGGCTCTCGGCGTACGAGCCGCGGCCGGGCGACGCCCCCACCTCCGTCGCGAATCGCACCATCGCCTCGGTGACCGCCGCGGGCTTGGGGAAGCTGGTAGCCGCGTTATCGAGGTAGAGGCGACGCGACGTCCCCGGCTCCCGCTCCGGCAATCCATTGCTGGTTCCACTCATCCCCGCATCGTATGGACGACGGGAGGCATGAGCGTGTGAACTCCTGGCCGCGGTTTCGCGCGCATCGCGCCCACTCGCCCGGAGCCAATTCCGCGCCGATAATCCATCGTGACCGCCCCTCGTCAACCCCTGGTGATTGATGCCTCGGAGGATCTCCGCCGCGTGGTCCAGTCAGAGGCAGAGCGGCTGAATCTCACGCCGGCAGCCTACCTTCGGTACCTGATCGAGCGCCAGCAGCCGGGTGTGAACACCGAGCGCTTTGACAGGATCACGGAGGAAGTCTTCGGACGGCACGGCCGAACGATGCGGAAGCTGGCCAAATGAGTGCCCTGCCCGAGTCGATCCGATTCCTGTCCATGGATGACCTGCTGGCAATCCACCGCATCGCGATCGAAGATCAGCATGGCGATCCCGGCATCCGCGATCGTGGCGCGCTGGAGTCGGCGCTGGCACAACCGAAGCAGCAGTTCGGATCACGAGTCGCTGCCCGCGATGGCCGCGGCGTATGCCTTCCACATCTCGCGGAATCACCCGTTTCTTGATGGCAACAAACGTGCGTCGCTTGCGGCGATGCTGATCTTCCTGCTCGACAACGGGCTCCGGTTGGAGACATCCGATGAGGATGTGTACAACACAATCTACAGTCTCGCCGCGGGGTCCCTCAGCAAGGAAGGCCTGACGCACTGGGTCACGCATCATGTGGTGACAATCGACCGCTAGCTGCCTGGCTTTGATCACGCACGCCGCTGCCGGTCCAAACGGAGGCGAGCGGGGAACACGCCCTTCGCTACTTCTTCGGCGGCTTGTAAAACGGCATCGCACACACCACCCCCGCGAGCCCCGCGCCGCCCTTGCCCGTGTCGATCTCGACGGCGGTTCCCTCAGCCGTCTGCTCGCGGTCCAGATAAGCCATCGCGATCGGGCAGCCCAGCGTCGGGCTGGGCGCAGCGCTCGTCACGATGCCCGCCTCCTGCCCGTCGACTTTCACGGTGAACCCCTGCCGCGCGGTGCGCTTGCCTTCCAGTTTCAGCCCGACAAGCTTCCGCGGCGGCCCGCCTGCGTCGCGCGTGCGCTTCAGCGCTTCCATGCCGACGAACGGTTCGCCGCGCTCGTCCTGGTCCTTGTCCAGCGAGATTGCAAAGTCCAGCCCCGTGCCGAGGGCGTTGGTCTCCTCGGTCAGCTCATGCCCATACAGGGGCATGCCCGCCTCAAGCCGCAGCGTGTCACGCGCCGCCAGTCCGGCCGGCTTGATGAGCGCGTCCGCCCCCTCCATGTTCGCGTCCTTCAGCAGCATCTTCAATGCGATGTCCACCGCGCTGGCCGGAAGGATCACCTCCACACCGTCTTCCCCCGTGTACCCCGTGCGGCTGACGTACAGCTTGAAGACCACATAGTTCTTCGTCGCGAAGCGGAACCGCTTCAGCGTGGGAATCTCCGTGGAGATCTTGCTGATCATCTCCATCACCTTCGGGCCCTGGATCGCGACCATCGCTGTCTTGAACGTCTGGTCGTCGATCTTGACCTTGAGTTCCTCTCCGCCTCCGCCGCTCCAGTTGCCGGTCCGAACCTGCTCGAAGTGCGCCAGCAGCTTCTCGCGGTTGGAAGCGTTCACAATGACCATGAAGTCGTCGTCGTCCAGGCGCATGACGATCACATCGTCCATGACGCCGCCTTGCTCGTTGCACACCAGGGTGTACCGGCACTGTCCCGCCTGCATATCACCGATCTTGCGCGTGCACAGGCGCTCCAGGAGCTTTCGCGCGTGCCGACCGCTCACCTTCACACGCCCCATGTGCGAGACGTCGAAGAGCCCCCCGCTCGTGCGGACCTGGTTGTGCTCCTCAGTCACCGATGAATACACCAGCGGCATGTGCCAGCCGGCAAAGTCCACCATCTTGCCACCGTGATCGACATGAAACTTGTGCAGCGGCGTCTCGTGCAACGCAAACTCCCTTCGCGCTCTCAATCCAGATCGAGCCCGCCCGCGCCCCGGCCCGCACCGGTCCTCCGGCGCGGGCACCATCATAGCGGAGCCGCCCCCGGTCCCCACGCGGCGTTATCAATCAGCCGGACACTCCCGACTCGCCCCGCCACCAATGCCCGCGCCTGAATCGCACCCGCCGGCCCGCCCTGGAGCGGCAACAAGGAGCGTGCTTCCCGCACTGCGGCGTACTCCACCTCGACGCCCCCCTCCTCCATGATTCGCCGCATGGTCCGCTCGGCCGTCGCGGGATCAGGCTCACCCTGCCCGGCGCGCAGCGCCCGCACCAATGACAAGGCTTGTTCACGCGGGCCGCCTGCACCGGACGTCAGAAATCGGTTCCGGCTGCTCATCGCAAGCCCGTCGGACTCACGAACCGTCGGGCTCGCGGTGATCGCAACATCGAGCTTCTCCTGCGCCGTCATGGACTCGATCACTCGGTACTGCTGCCAGTCCTTCTCACCAAACATCGCCATTGCCGGGCGAACGAGCTCAAACAGGCGACGGACGACCTGGCAGACGCCGGCGAAGTGCCCCGGCCGATGCGCATCCTCCAGACCGGGCTCCTGCCCCGGAACGCCACCCGCCACCGCGGGGAGCGGTGGAACGGGAATCGACTCGCCAGGCGGATACACGACCTCCCCCGACGGAACGAAGACGACGTCCGCGCCAGCCGCCTCGCACGCGGCCAGGTCCGCATCCAGCGTGACGGGATAGCGGTCAAAGTCTGAGCGGTCGTTAAACTGCGTCGGATTCACAAAAATGCTGACGACCACCGCTCCCTCGCGCTCGCTCTGCGGCGCTCGAGCATCGGCCTGCTTGCGAGCATCGCGAATCAGCGCGATGTGCCCGGCGTGCAGCGCTCCCATTGTCGGGACAAACACGCCGCCGGCAAACGGGGCCAGCCCCGCAGCATCTCTCACCACTCGCATGCCCAATCGTAAACCGCTACCTGCCCTGCCGCGGCCGCAGCAGGCGAGCCATCGCTCCCAGCAGCCGGGCCAGAACCCTCCGGGGCGCCACGGAAGGCGATACTTCGTCGAGCCCTTCGAGTTCCCGGTAGCTCCGCGGCGGGCGCGCATACAGATCTGCACCGCAGACCTCGCACACGAATACGCTGCTGCACCCACCCTGCAACTCGGGGCCGTCGTGCCCGCATGCCAGGCAGAAACGAACATCCAGCCGTCGTGGCGATCTGACCAGAGCCATGACCGCAATATACCAGAGCGGTCCGCGCCGTCCAATACGAACCAGAGGGAAACCCAATTGACAGGCGAAAACGAACTCAGACAGCGGGCCGCACGCCTGCGTGCCGCGGCTGCGCTCGCCTGGGCCGTATGGCCCGATCGCACGATGGACCCAGTGACGCTCGCTGAAAACTTCCGGGACGAGGCGGGCCACCGGCGGGCGGTCGACCCGGCGTTCCTGCGCGCCATCCACGGATTGCCCCCGGATGCCCCAGCAGCAGATCCCGCGCCGGTCGAGGTCCGTGCCTGGCGAGCCGCCACTGAACTGCACCGCAGCGCCCCCGTAAACGTCGAGGACCTCGGCATCGCGCCCGGCCCGGGGCCGCTGCTTCCGGTCACCGGCACTCCCATTGAGATCTGGACCGAAAGCGAACTCTGTTTGTTGCATGCGTGCTGGCGACTGGCTCGGCTGAGCGGCGGGGACGCGCTGCGTGAACGATGTCTCGAATCAGCCGCGTGGCATCTCGAAAACACCCAGGCGGACAACGCGACCAACCACCCATGGGCCATCCACGTGTTCCTCGCTTTGGGGCTCGCGACAGACGAACCGCACAGCGCCGAGGCGATCTTCCACGCCGAGCAACTCCTGCACAACACCATGGTGGGCCTCGGCCGGCCAGACCGGCTCAGCGCGCACATCCTCGAGGACGCCGCGGCCGAACTGAATCTCGTGTGAACCCGCGAGCGGCCCCATTGGAGGCCCCTGCTGCCCCGGGGGACGGCTTGACAGGCTGCCTCGTTTCCGGCATACTGGATGTGCTCAGCACAGTGCTTGCACACACGGGGAGGATCCCCGTCACACACGAGAAGGAGCGTCAACCGTGAAAGACGGCGCCTGCACCCCTTGGACGACAGTTGCCGCCGCGACGATCCTGGCCGCGGCGTCGGCGCACGGGCAAAACGCATCAATCCAGTCCCTTCGGCCATTCATCAATGACCTGCCGGATGCGCAAGTAGGTGGCGTATCGGGGGATGGCTCGATCGTCGTGGGGCATGTCGGCTGCAGCCCGTGGCGCCTCGATCAATCAACGGGCATTGTGACCTGGTCGACCGGGGCGCCGGCCCCGTGTGATCCGATGGGCGGGCCCATCCTGGTCCACGGGGTGTCGCGAGACGGCAGCACCGTGATCGGGGAGAGCCTGGCTGGCGGCATCGGAGCGCCAATCGACGGGTTCCTGTGGGATGCCGTCGGCGGCATAATCAGCTTCCACGCCTGTCCGCCCACGGGCGACCCGTTCATGACGTCCATGTGCCCGAACACCGGCGTCAGCGCGGATGGGACGGTCGTGGCCGGTACGGAAGGGATCGTCCTGTTCGGCCCGCCGGCGGGCGAGGCGTTTCGGTGGACGGAGGGGAGCGGGCGAGTCGGGCTCGGCTTCCTGCCCGGGAGTCCCGACGGCATTTCGCAAGCGAATGACGTCTCCGACGACGGCCAGGTCGTCGTCGGGCTGGCGGCCTTTCCAGGCGCGCAGCCGCAGGCGATCTACTGGGACGCGGCCAACGCGCCGCACTTGCTGGGGGCCTTTTTCGACGGGGCCGGCGGCAGGGCGTGGGCGACGAATCACGACGGTAGCGTCATCGTCGGACAGGGCGATCGCCTCACGCTGCCGGATGGCGTGAACCAGTTCCCATGGCTGGAACCGTGGATCTGGCGCACCGGCGATGAAGAGCCCACTTCGCTGGGGTACGTGATTACCGAGCTCCCCCTTCCAGAGACGCTTCCGCCGGATCTCCTGCCGGAAGAAATCACGGGAGATGAAAGCTTTATTGAGCACCGGCCGGAGGCGGTCAGCGATGACGGGACCGTCGTCATCGGCAACGTCTTCGGCACCCGCTTCGTCTCGTTCGAGCGCGACAACGGGTCACACGAGCATGGGCAGGAGTTCCTCTACCCGTGGATCTGGCGGCAGGGGCACGGCATGCAGCTCCTGACCGATGTGCTGACAACCGAGTACGGCGCAGATTTGAGCGGCTGGGCGCTCGATGGCGGGTTCGGCGAGGTCCGCGGCATGACGCCCGACGGGTCAATCATCGTCGGTCATGGCAAGGACCTCAGTCGTCCGGACTCCTTCACCGACCCCTACGTGATCATCATCTCAACCTGCGCTGCGGACCTGACCGGCGACACCGAGGTCGATGTCTTCGACCTGCTGGCATACCTGGACCTCTGGTTCGCCCAGGATGCCGCCGCAGAGCGGACAGGCGACGATCCCGCCGCGATCGACGTTATCGACCTGCTCGGCTACCTCGACGCGTGGTTCGAGGGCTGCTGAACCGGTTTTCCGGGCGAACGTGGCCTGCGTCAGGTCTCACCGAGGGCGATTGGCCTGTTTCTTGGCCTCGTGCGGGCTGCGGGGGCATACTGTCGACAGGACCCTCCTCTCCCCCTGTGCGTACACCTGAGCCATGCAAACAATCCGCACCACTGTTGCTCTTCTCGCCGCCGCGCCGTGCTTCGCGACGGCGTCAGCTGACCTGACCGGCCCGGTCATCGTCACAACAAGCGGCCCGCTGGCGGCTGACGCTCGAGACTTCCTCGAAGAGTTCGGCCTGACGCTCCACGGGGCCGCGGGGCGTAACCGATTCATCGGGTCACTCCGGCCCGGTGCGTCGCTCGATGTCCTTACGCGCCTGGCGAGCATCGAAACGCTGGAACCGCTTGCGCCCGAAGACCGCCTCGACCCCGCCCTCACCGGTGACGCCGCCCTCTGGATGGACGGCGCGGCGGAGAACCCGGCCACCCTCATCCCGGCTTACGTCACGCTTGCAGACCCGCAGGGGGTCGAAGCCGTCGCCGCGGCGGGCGTACAGATCGTGGGAAGTTTTCACGGCGATCGCGCCCTGGTGGTGACCGGCCCGCTGGCGGCCGTTCAAAAACTCGCGTGGCTGGACGCCGTTCTGTACGTCGAGCCCGCCCTGCCGCCGCTGGAACCAACCAACGACGACAACCGCGCGCGAACGGGCGCCGAGACAGCACAAGCGCCTCCGTACGACATCGATGGCGCCGGCACCACCGTGTTCGTCTTTGACGGCGGCGGCGTACGCCTGACGCATCTTGACTTCATCGGGCGCGTGACGCTGCTGGACAACGCGCCGCCCGAGCGACACGCAACGCACGTGGCCGGTACCGTGGCCGGCAGCGGCGCGGCCAGCGACGGGCAGTACCGGGGCATGGCGCCGGCGGCGCACATTCTCTCAGCCCGCTTCCAACGGAGCCAGGCAGGCATCTTCTTCTACACGAACCCTGGCGACGTCGAACTGGACTACGCGGCGGCTCTTGCGGCGGCCCCGGATCTGGCGGCGGCGAACACCTCGCTCGGGCTCAACGTCACGTCGAACAACTTCTCCTGCGATCTGTTCGGCAACTACGGTGCGACCGCCTCGCTTCTGGATGGCTTCGCCACGGGCTCGCTTGGCAAGCCGCTCGCCATGGCGTGGTCCGCCGGCAACGACCGCCCGGGAAACTGCGGCAGCCAGTACGGCACGCTGTCGCCACCCTCGGCCGCCAAGAACCCGATCAGCGTGGGCGCGATCAACTCCGACGACGACTCCATGACCACGTTTTCAAGCTGGGGTCCCACCGACGATGGTCGCATGAAGCCGGACCTCTGCGCACCTGGCGACCAGGTCTCCGGCGATGGCGGCGTCACCTCTCCCAACTCAAGCTCGAACACCGGCTACGTGACGCTGCACGGGACGTCGATGGCCTCGCCGACCGTCACCGGGCTCGTCGCGCTGCTTACGCAGGATTACCGCCAGCGCAATCCAGGCGCGGCAGATCCGCTGCCATCCACGCTCAAGGCGGGCCTGATGCACACGGCTTTCGACATCGAGCAGCCCGGACCCGACTACCGCTCCGGCTACGGCAGCGTGCGGGTTATCCCCGCCATTGAAGCGATGCGCGGCGGACTCTTCCTGGAAGACGAACTGACCACCGGCGAGGTCGCCGGCTTCAACCTGCTCATCGCGCCGGGCGATCCGGAATTGCGCCTGACGATGGCCTGGGACGATCCTTCCGCCCTGCCAAACACGCCGTCGCAGCTCATCAATGACCTCGACCTTGTTGTGCTCGATCCAGAAGGGCAGCGGGCGTTTCCGTGGACGCTGGACCCCATGAACCCGGATCTGCCCGCCGTCCGCACTGAAGAAGATCACGCCAACAACAATGAGCAGGTTCTCGTGGAGAATCCCGCATCCGGGCTCTGGCGCGTCCTCATTCGCGGCGACATCGCCGAGGGCCCTCAGACCCTCTCCATTTTCACATCCCACGCCCTGAATCCCGAAGGCGTGCGAATCCGTGCAGATGGGGTCATTCCCGCCCTGGTCTCCCCGGCCACGCCCACGCCGATCGAGGTGGAGATCACGGCATTCGGCGAAACAGTGACAGATGCAACGATGTTCTATCGCCTCGCGCCGGAGCAGGCTTTCCAAGGTGTGCCGATGTCGCCCGCGGATGGTGATCGATGGAGCGCCCTGCTTCCCCCTGTCGGGTGCGCCGACCTGCCCGAGGTGTACTTCACAGCGACCGGCAGCGTGACGGGCGTCGTCTCGAACCCGACCGATGCGCCAGCCGCAGCGTACGGCCTCGTCATCGGACAGATTGATGAGCCTTTCGCGGATGACTTCCAGGACGACCAGGGATGGACGATCACCGGCCAGGTCAGCGCCGGCGCCTGGGAACGCGGCGCCCCCGCTGGAAACGGCCAGCGCGACCCGATCGACGACTTTGACGGCTCCGGCTTCTGCTACGTCACCGGGCTCGGCTTGAACAACGATCTCGATGGCGGCGCTACGACGCTCACCTCACCCGTTTTTGACGCGACCCGCGGCGGAATGGGCGGGGTCGCCACCCTGCGATATGCGCGCTGGTTCAGCGGCTCGGGCAGCGACCCTTCGACGGACAGCCTGACTGTCGAACTCTCCAACGACGCGGGCGAAACGTGGATCGAGCTTGAGCGAATCGGCCCCGATCCGGATGGCCTGCTTCCACGCTGGGTGGAGCGTACCTGGACAATCGGAGACGTCGTGACGCCCACGAACGCCATGCAGCTCCGCTTCATCGCCGAAGACACGGACGTCCCTTCCGTGATCGAAGCGGCCGTGGACGCCGTGCGTGTCTCCATCTTCTCGTGCGACGACAGCCCGGTGTGCCTCTGCGAGGTCGACGCCAATCCGGGGATCGACGTGTTCGACCTGCTGACCTACCTCGACCGCTGGTTCGCGGCGGAACAATCCGCCGATCTGGACGGCGTGCCCGGCGTGGACGTCTTCGATCTGCTCACATTCCTGGATTGCTGGTTCGAGGGCTGCTGATGGCCGGCGCTCTGGCCCCCCGATCCACCCGCCTGACCGCTCACTTCACGGTCAGCGTCCCGCGCATCCCGCCTCGGTAAAGCAACAGCGTTCGCTCGCGGCTGCCCTGCTCCCCCGTGAAGAACCGCTTCAGATCCTCCACGCTGCGGGCGGGCGCACCGTCGACGGACAGGATCACATCAAGGCGCTGCAGGCCCGCTTCCTGGGCGCGGCTGGGATTGATCACGTCGAGCACGACCATGCCATGCGCGGCCCGGATGGAACTCGCCTCGGCCTCCCTCAGCGGCCTGGTGATGATGCCGAACTCGCGCATTACGGTGCCGCCGAGCGCCATCGCTCGGCCGGTCATCTGGTCCATCAACTCGACCCTGGCGGTCCGCCGTTCGCGATCACGCACATAGACAATCTCAATGGTGGCGCCCGGTTCGGTGAACGCGATTGCGTTGCGCAGCCGGTTCACGCTCCCGCTGCCGCGGCCGTCTATCGCAATCACCACGTCTCCCTGTCGCAATCCGGCCTTCTCCGCGGGGCCGCCCGGGATGACCTGCGAAATTAACACGCCCCCGCCGCCGCCCCCCTCGATGCCCGGAACGCCGAGCTGTTCAGCCAGTTGCGGAGACAGGTCCTCCATGTCCACGCCCAGCCAGCCGCGCTCTGTGCGTCCATATCGGAGGATCATCTCGTAGACGCTGCGCGCCATGTTCGACGGGATGGCAAAGCCGAGGCCGATGTTGCCGCCTCGCCCGCCAACGCCGTTCACCGTGAGGATCTGTGTGTTGATGCCGACGATTCGCCCTTCCAGGTCCACGAGCGGCCCGCCGGAGTTGCCGGGGTTGATTGCGGCGTCCGTCTGAATGAACTCCTCGTAGCGGTCACCCGCCTCCACTCGCCCCCCGCGATACAGGCCGGACCGCCCCTTGGCGCTGATAATCCCCGCCGTAACCGACTGTTCGAAGCCGAACGGACTGCCGATCGCCAGCACCCACTCGCCGACTTGGGCGGCATCCGAGTCCGCAAAGGCCGCGGGTGCCAGATCCGGCGCTTGAATCTTCAGGACTGCCAGATCCGTAGCCGGATCACGCCCAAGCAACTCAGCAGCAAACTCGCGTCCGTCGTAGAGGCGTACGACAAGCCGATCAGCGCGCCCGGCGACGTGATCGTTTGTCAGAATGTGCCCCTCGGCAGAAACGATCACGCCGGAGCCAAGTCCGGAGTTCTCACGCTCATCAACCCATCGACGTCCGAAGATGTCGCGACGAACCAGTTCGATCTTCTCGATCGTCGTGATGTGCACCACGCTGGGCTCGACCTGCTGGGCGACCCGCTGGAACGCGCGCGAGAGTGAGCGGGCGTAACGGAGATCCTCCTGAACGTCCGCCTCAGTCAACTGAGGACGCTCGTTCGGTTCGTCCTCTGCCGTCTGTGCGCCGGCCTGCCACGCCCCTGCCCACACCACCAGAGCCGCCATCGCCGCACGCCATCGCCTCGTGGCCCTTCCGCTCATCCTTGCTCCCTTGCATCCGAGAGACTGGGCATCTCATTCACGTCAGCAAGCCCGCATTCAGGGCAGCGGGTTCCCCTGCCCTCCCCACCATCGCCGTGTGCCTCGCCCACTCCGTACGCGCAACGCGGACAACCATCCTCCGGCGTCACGATGAGCCAGCGAACGATGCGGCTCGAGCCCAGCCCCAACAGCGTGCCGACGCCGAGCATCGCTCCGCCGCGGAAGAAGGACTGCTCCTCCCCAATGTCGCCATAAATCGTCCAGGCTGCTTCGATCTCGCCGGCCGCAAGCAGCGCGAACAGCAGACGCTTCAGCATGAGGTACAACCCCGTCAGCACCAGCAGCGTCGCGAGGGCTCGCGCCAGCCAAACGGCCACCGCCCTTGATTCATTCACCCGCCGCGGCGTCATCCTCATCTGAGTCGCCCTCCTGGCCGCCCGGAGCCCTCTGTCCGTCGTCCGCGGCCGGATCAAATGCACCCGGCGCGTCGGCCGGCTCGTGCAGCCCTTCGAACTCGATCTCGATTGCCGGGCGCTTGCAGTCAAAGGACATGTCGTCGGTCTCGTCGATGACCAGCGGATCATCCGGCATGCCGGGCAGCGGCTCGAAAGTGCCGTCTCGATTGATTCGCATCTGACCTGTCGCAAGCAGGTAATCCAGCACCGCGTTGCGCAGATCGGTCAGCGCCTGGTCCCGCGCGTTCTCAGCTTCCAGCAGTTCGTTGAGCGCATCGAGCTGTTCCTGCGTGGTGATCTCATCGGCCTTGATCTGCTGTTCTACCTGGCGGCGCAGGGTCAGTTGCACCTGCTCCTCGGCCAGCAGAAGGTTGAAGCGGGCCCGGTCGATCTCGCGAACGGTCGCCCGCACGCCCAGGACGAGCTCATCCCGAAACTGCTCCAGACTGCGCTCGCTGCGCGCCAGTTGAATCACCGACCGCCGCAGATTGAGCCGCTCGATCTTGCGGTCCAGCGGCAGCCCGAATGTCACGCTGGCGTCATACTGCGCATCGTTGAGTTCGTACGCCACGCCCCCCTCACGCTCGTCCGGATCCGTCGGCAACCGCACTCCGGCGCCGACATTCAGATCCGGCAGCAGGTCATTGCGCGCGACCAGTACGCCGCGGCGGGCGTCGTCGAGAAAATCGCGCACGTTCTGCAGATCCAGCCGGTACATCAGGGCAATCCTCGTGGCCGAATCCGGCGTGATATCCGGCTCCGGCAGGTTCAGCACGACCTGCCGGATCTGCACCGGCTGCGTGACGGGGATGCCCAGCCGCAACTTGAAACGATCCAGAGAAAGCGCAAAGCCTTCCTTCAGGTTGGCCAGGTTTGCCTGTGCCCGCCGGACGTTGTTGCGCGCATTGTTCAGGTCATATTCAGGAATGCGCCCCGCCTCGTACCACGCCTCCTGCCGGCGCTCCAGTTCCAGCAGGCTCTCAAGCTGGCAAGCCTGGTTGCGAATCCTGGCTCGCTGCTGAAGCAGGTCGAAGTAATCACGAGCCAGATCCACGAGCAGTTCGCGCCGGAACGACTCAAAGTCGCGCGCTGCGTAGATAATGTTCCGCTCCGACTGGATGAGGTCCTCGCGTGCCGCCAGGCCGGCCCCGCGCAGCAGCGGAATGGACGCATCCAGCGAAAGCTGCGACGACTGCACGTACTGATCCGTCGCGGACGAGCGCAAGTTTTCAGTGGCCTCCCACAGCCAGCGTGCCTCCACCTGGCCGCCGTATGGCAGCCGCTGCGAAGCTCGCAACTCGTTGATGATGTTCAGCACATGGCTGACATCTCCGTCCCCCTGATCTCCCACGAACGCCACGGACGTCTCGTTGAAGAACCGCGGACTCCACAGGTGCCGCTCAATGAGCACGTTGATCGCCGCGAGGATGTACTCCTCCTCGGCCGTCAGGAACTCCCGCGCGGTCAGATGCGACAGTCGGAAAACTTCCGCCAGGTCGAGCGTCATCGGCTCCGTAAGCGCCGCATCTCCCAGCCCCTGGTACCGCTCCAGCCGTGCTGCGAGCTGCGCAGCCTCCTCCGCCGGTTCCGCGGCAGGCTCGCGCGCATCAAAGCTCAAGGCCGCGGCCGAGGGGTTGGCCGTCTCGAGGTCGGTCTCGCTGACCGCCTTTCTGTCAATGCGGGGTGTAGACCAGCTTCTCTCCGGAGCGAGCCCGTTCACGCGGCCGGCACTCTCGCTGAGGACGCGTTGCGTCTCGGCGTCGATCTGGTGCATCCCTGTCGAACACCCGGCCAAAATCCCCAGAACAAGGGGTGTTGCAGCCGCGAGCCTTGCGCCGACCCGACTCGATCCAAGAATCCTTCGAAACCACGCTTTGTGCCGTAATTGATTGTAATCCAACGACATGCGCCTCCAATGCCTGGTCGCATTTCCCCCGCATTCTGCGCGAATCGTTGCGGTTTGAGAACGTGCCACCTACCCTCTCCATCCGCTCCGGAGGGCTGAATTCGGCGGCCGAGTACGCCTCTGGCGGCTCGCTCGCCCGCCGCGAGAACCCATCCCGTCCAATATCCAAACCGGGGGGCCGATTCTTCGAGGAGTGTACCCCAGCATGGCTTCCATGACCTACGACGGGCAGTCCTTCATGCTCGACGGGCGCCGGATCTGGATCGTCTCCGGTTCGATTCCCTACGCCCGCATTCCGCGCCAGGAGTGGGCCGACCGCATCCACGCTGCCAAACTCGCGGGCCTCAACACAATCGAGACAAGCGTCGTCTGGGCGCGCCACGAACCCGTTCCGGGGCAGTTTGATTTCGAAGGTGACAATGACCTGCGTCACTTTGTGGAACTGGTCAAGGAGGCGGGGCTCTACTGCATCCTGCGCCCCGGCCCATACATCGGCCAGGGCTTCGACTTCGGTGGCCTGCCGCCGTGGCTCTCGCAGATCAACGACATCCAGTACCGTACAACGAACCAGGCGTTCCTTGAAGCCACGAGCCGCTACGTCACGGAAGTCGCCCGCCAGGTCCGCGACCTGCAGGTCACAAGCCCTGGTGAAGGCGGACCGATTCTGCTGATTCAGTCCGAGTCCGGCTGGACGTGCGGCGATGATGAACTCGGCCAGGCCTACCTGGGCGAGATCGATCGCTACCTGCGCGAGGCCGGCTTCACCGTGCCCACCATCAACGCCAACGACTTGTGGCAGAGCGCCGAGGGCGAGATTGACTGCTGGCGCGGCTTCGATGACCTGCTGGCCCACCTCCGTCAGCTCGGCGCCGTGCATCCGGACCGCCCGCGTCTGCTCATTGAGTTCTCGCTCGGCGAGATCGACATCTGGGGGCGCCCGCTTCAGCGAAACCGCACGCCGGCGATGATCATGCGCCGGCTCACCGAGGCCCTCGCCGCGGGCGCCCAGTTCAATGTCATGCCGTTCTGCGGCGGCACGTATTTCGGCTTCAGCGCCGGCCGGACATTGGACGGGGCGCTGGGGGACGGCTTCCTGACGACGTCAGCCGACGGCGGGTCGCCGATCAACGAGTGCGGCGCCGCCACGCCCGCCTTTCACGCTGTCCGACGCATCGCCACCTTTGCGTCGACCTTCTCCAGGCTGCTGGCCAACGTCGACACCAAGCGCCCGAGCGTCGCGCTCGCTCCTGGCAGTGCGCCCGGCTCTCTCTCCGTCGTGCACGCCGCCGGCCCGCAGGGCAGCGTTGCCTTTATCTTCGGCGATGAAAGCGGAAAGAAGCGGAGCCAGAAGTGCGACCTGCTTCTTCCCGACGGCACATCGCTGCCCGTCGACATCGGCTCCTCCCCTGTCGGCTGGTGCCTCTTCGATACGCGCCTGACCGCGCGAGCGCACCTGGATTTCTGCAATCTCAGCGTCTTCGGATTCGAAGGACAGACCCTCGTCTGCTTCGGCGCGCCGGGATCCACAGGATACCTCTCCATCAACGATTCCATGCTCGAGATCGAGGTGCCCCGCGGCAAGACGCCCGTCGTCGCGCGCCACGAGGGCACAACCGTCGTCGTGGTCAACGACGATCAGGTCGCGTCGACTTGGTTCACCGGCAAGGGTGTTCTCGTCGGTGTCTCGGGCATCACGCGCGACGGCGCCCCCGTCTTCGAATCAGGCGCCAAGCAGGCCACACAAATCGAGGATGACGGCACGACCCGCACCATCAAGCCGAACGCGTCGGGCACGAGCCACAAGCGCGGCGGCCGGCTGAATCTAACCAACTGGACGCGCGCTGGCATGACCGCCTACACGGACGGCTCCATTGCCCGCTTCGCGAGCATCGGAGGTCCGGCCGACTTGATGAAGCTCGGCGCGCCGTACGGATACGGGTGGTACCGCGTCAGCTTCCAGTCCTCGCGCCCGCACAAGCCGCACGTGATGCTGCCGAACGCCGCTGACCGTCTGCAACTCTGGCACAACAGCCAGTTCGCCGGCGTCATCGGCGCCGGGCCGGCCGCGGCGACCGAGACGGTTCTGCAACTGAACAAGGGCGAACACACCATTGTCGCCCTGGCCGAGATCTTCGGCCGATGGAGCGACGGCCCCGACCTCGGCGGCAAGCATGGCTGGTGCGGACACGCCTGGGCCGTTTCCGGATTCCGCATGGGCAAGGCGAAGATCGAGGAGGGCAAGCTCATCGAGCCGCTCTCGTTCCGAACCCCGCTCTGGCGGCTTCACCGCGGCGACGTAACCAGCCCTGAGCGCCTCACCTGGACCTTCACACACCGCAAAAAGTCGCCGCTCATCATCGACCTCTCCGCCATGACCCTTCGCGGCCTCGTGATCCTCAACGATGTGCCGATCCACTACTTCGACCGCGGCGCGGGCGGCCGGCTCATGCTCGATCAGGATCAGTTGAACCGGGGCAAGAACGTGCTCCAGATCGCCTTGATCGGCGGCTCCACCGCCGAGCACGCAGCGGAACTCACCAAGGCCGCCAACTTCTATGAGGGCGTCGAGTGCCTGACCGAGGAGGCCCAGTGGGCCTTCGCCAAGTGGGAGGAACCCGGCGCAAACGCTTTCGAGCCCGTCCAGAAGAAGGACATGACCGGTTCCGGACGCGGGGCGGGACCGACCTGGTGGCGCGGCACCTTCACGCCGGACGATTCCGGCCGCGGCGTGCTCCTCGAAGCCGCCGGCATGAGCAAGGGGCAGATCTACATCAACGGCCGGCACCTTGGCCGCTACTTCGTCGCCGCTCCCGCGGCTCGAGGCATGACGCCCGTCGGCCCGCAGACGCACTACCACATCCCCGCCTCCTGGCTCAAGCCTGACGAGCCCAACGAACTGTTGCTCTTCGATGAGCACGGCGGCAACCCGAGCCGCTGCAAGCTTGCGTATGAGAACGGTGGGTCGCCGACCAGGGGGTAGCCTGATGCAAGCGCCAGGAGCGGAATCGCCGCGGCGGATCTGGCTCGCCGCCGCCAGCATGGCGGCTCGCGCGCATCAGGGGCAGTTGCGCAAGGACGGCCGGACGCCGTACGTGGCGCACGTCTACCGCGTCACACTGATCGTGCGCGATCTGTTCGGCTGCGATGACGAGGCAGCCCTCGCTGCTGCTCTGCTGCACGACATCATCGAAGACACGGCCAGCGATTACGACGACATTGCCGAGGCCTTTGGGACCAACGTCGCCGACCTCGTCGCAGCTCTGACCAAGAACATGGCGCTCCCGGAAGACGTCCGCGAGCGCGAGTATGACGACCGTCTCGCCCGCGCGGACTGGCGGGCGCGCCTCATCAAACTCGCGGATGTGTACGACAACCTGATGGACCAGGAACGTCGAACCGGCGAGGCACCCGAGACGCTCGCCAGGCCGATCAACAAAGCCGAGCGGGCCCTCAAGCTCGCCGCTCGCGACCGGGCGTCACACCCGGAGTCGGCGCGAGCGGCGGAACTCCTCCGGGCGCTATTGGCACGCCTGAGCGGCTCCTGACGCGCACTTACCGTCGCTTCTTGCGGCTCTTGAACTTCTTCTTCTGGCTCGTTCCGCCCTTGCGGCGCAACCCGGGAAGCCCCTGCACGCCCGGGAGCATGGCATCCATGCCGCCGGCCGCGGAGAGTTCCTTTACGGCCCGCACCTTCGCGCCCGCGCTCATGCTGGCCATCTGCTGGGCGAGCTTGCTCACGGTCGTGAACTGGCGAGAGAGCTGGCTCACCTCATTCGAGCTTGTGCCCGAGCCCGTTGCGATGCGCCGCCGCCGCGAGTTGTCGAGCGTCGAAGGCTTTTTGCGCTCCTGCGGCGTCATGGAGCTGACGATCGCCTCGACGCGATCGAGCTGCTTGTCGTCGATGTGGACGTCCTTCATCGCCGAGCCGACGCCCGGCAGCAGACCGAGAAGCTGCTTCATCGGCCCCATCCGCCGCAGCGTGCGAAGCTGCTTGAGGAAGTCGTCCATCGTCATCTCGCCCTTGGCGATCTTGGCTTCGATCTGGGCGGCTTCCTCTTCGCTGACCTGCTCGCGCGCCTTCTCGACGAGGGAGACGACGTCGCCCATGCCGAGAATCCGCCCCGCCATGCGCTCGGCGTGAAACTCCTCGAGGGCGTCGTACTTCTCCCCGACGCCGACGAAGCGGATCGGCGCGCCCGTAACGTGCCGGATCGAGATCGCCGCCCCGCCGCGGGTGTCGGAGTCGAACTTCGTGAGGATCACGCCGTCGACTTCGAGCCGCTCGTGGAAGGCCTTGGCGCTGTTCACCGCGTCCTGCCCCGTCATCGCGTCGACGACAAGGAAGATCTGGTGCGGCTGCACGGCCCTGTTGACCTGGCTCAGTTCCCCCATCAACTCGTCGTTGACGTGCAGTCGCCCGGCCGTATCAAGAATGACCGTGTCAATCCCCTGCTTGCGGGCCTGCTCGACCGCGCGACGGCAGACCTGCACCGCGACGCCGACGGCCTTGCCGTACTCGGCAGTTTTGTCCGGCTCCGCGTAGAAGTGCACCTGCGCCCCGCCGGGCAGTTCCGCCTTCACGCTGTCGGCCACGATCTGGAGCTGGTCCACCGCCGCGGGCCGCTGCAAATCCGCGGCGACCAGCATCACGCTCCGCCCACGCTTCTTCAGGTACCCCGCCAGCTTCCCGCACGTCGTCGTCTTCCCGCTCCCCTGCAGGCCGCACATCATGATGACCGTCGGCCCGGGCGAGACCTGCATGATCCCCGGGTGCCCCCCCTCCCCGGCCTCCTCCATGAACTCGCCCTCGTCCCGCGGCGTGCCGCCGAGCAATTCCACGAGCCGGTCATGGACAATCGCGATCATCTCCTGGCCCGGCTTGAGGCTCTTGCTCACCTCGCGGCCGATCGCGTCCTCCACCACCTGCTCGCAGAAGGCGTCCACCACATCCAGGTGAACGTCCGCCTCCAGCAGTGCGGTCCGCACATCCTCCATCGCTTCGCGGACGTTGCCCTCGCTGATCGTCCCCTTGCCGGAGAGCTTGCGAAAGACGTTGGAGAAGCCGTCGCTGAGTCGTTCGAACATACCTTTGTGCGTCCTTCCGTTGCTGCGCGGGCGCTTCCCCGCCCCGCGCTCACCATCTCCCCACCAATTCGCGCACCATCTGCGCGCGAAGGGGGCCGCTCTACTTCATTGGGGCTGTGACCGCAGCCGGCAAGTATAGGGTGCGCAACGACAGGGGCGGCGCGTGCCCGCGTCACTGCGCCAGCGCGGGCTCACGCTTCGCTCGGCCAGCCAGATCGTCGGCCATCTCCTCGAGTCGCCTCCCGATGACCGGCTCAACCTCAAGGACCGAGCCGTGGCGGTGGCCGGTGGGGAAGCTCATCAGCGGCGTGACGTCTTCCCACTGCCGCAGATCGGCCGAGCGGATCGCGCCGTAGTTGCGACGCGTGTACTCGTCGAAGTAGACAATCGTCATGCCGTCAATCTCGATGGCGCTCGGGCCTTCGCACATCTCGGTCGTCAGCGCTCCAGACGGCGGCGCATCCTTCGCCTCCCACCACGCCATGCGAACCTGCTTCTTCTCCGGGTAGCGCAGTTCATCCTTGAAGAACAGCACCGGAATGCCGTCCTCTCCTGCCGCATCGGCAGGAACCTTCTTCCCACCCGGCGACCAGAGATAGAAGTCGGCATCGATCACGGGATAGCCGGGATCAAAGAACAGCTCTGCCGGAGAGAAGGTCTCAAAGTCCGCCGTGCGACGGGCATACAGCCGGTGATTGTGCCGCGTCAGCTTCGCCGTCTCCTCAAAGCGTCCCTTGACGGCACACGACCAGACAATCAGCCACGGCCCGCCTCCCGCTTCTTCCCGCACCGGCCACCATCGCCCCTCGGGGTCGTGCACGAGCGCCGGCGCCCAGCAGTAGTCGACCGTCCACTCCGGCGGCGTCATCCGCAGCATGCGCACATCGCGCCACGTCAGCAGGTCATCCGACTGCGCATACCCGATGCTTGACCGCGACCCCCGCTGCCACGTCCACACGAGGTGGAAGGTCCCGTCCGGCCCGTGGGCGAGGCACGGATCGCGCATGCCCCGTGCCCCCGATGTCCACCACCAGCCGCCCTCGTTCAGTTCGCGCATCTCAACATCGTTGTTGGCGACCGGCTCCAGCAGCGGCGTCCGGCTGACGTTCCGCCAGGTGAACCCGTCACGGCTCACGGCCAGAAAGAGCCCATACCCATCGGAACGGTCCCGGAAGGATGTAAAGACGTAGTACGGAGCCTCCTCCGCCGCCACTGCCGCGTGGAGCGCAGCATCACTCTCCTCCGCACGCCGCACCAACGCCTCCCGCTGCCCGAGCCGCTCGCGCGACACTGCTCTGTCAGGATCACTCTCGCACCCTCCGACGCCGATTGCAGTCATCGCAAGCGCCATCGCTGCCCATCGCTTCAGATCTCCGCCTCGAACGTATCTCATCGCGTCCCCTCAGGTGTATCCAGTCTCGAGCCAGGCGCCAGCAACGCACCAAGCCAGACCAGGCGCCCCTCGCAAACCTTTGCTCCCTCAGCATCGAACCCAACTCGCCTGTGAACGGGGCAGCACGACACCAGCTCAGAGCAATGCGAGTCGGCCCTTGTCGTCAACAAAGTAGATCTCCTCGTGTTTAAATCCCCACTGCCCTGGGGGATTGCCGTCGGCCGCCCGCTTGCGAATATGCGGCTCAAACGTGAACAGCCCAACATCCTCAAGTCGTCGGTGATTCCCATGCTCGATGTAAATCCGATCGGTGAGCTGACGCACAATCGAGTGCCCGAAGTTGCCGCGGAAGTCGAGGCACTCATAGCCGCGCTGCCGTATCCATGTGTCGGCAAAGGAGTACAACTCGTCGAAACTGGTCGACGGCTGCGCAAACAACCTCACAGCTTCGTGGGCCTCGATGATGAGGCGCAAGCCGCTCCTTAGCGCTTCATCCGTCGGATCATCCGTGCACACGCCATTCTCTACCGCAAACGAGCGGGCGCAATCACCCCAGCAGCCGTCAAACTCAGGGCTGAGGTCAACGGTGACGAAGTTGGCATCGCCCAGCGGCTCATCGTCGGGTACATAGTCCCGTCCCGAGATCGATGTGCAACTGCGTGGCCCGGCAAACACCAGCGCAGGAACGCCGTAATACCACGCACGGCTGACGCCGTGCTGCTTCAGCAACTCGGCAGCGGCCGTCGCGATCGACCGCTCCGTTGCTGTGGGCGTTATGAACCGCGGCAGTTCCGACAGCACGCGTCTGGCGATATGCTGGACGCGCTTGTGGTTGGCAAAGGCGTCTGAAGTTGCCTGCATGGACAGAGTGGCCTCACACCTTCCGCTTCATCCGCTCCGTCAGGTCCTCCACCTTCTGCTCCGCGCGATCCAGAATCCCCCGGCAATGCCGGATCAACCCCACGCCGCGCTCGTACTCGGCCAGCGCCTCCTCAAGACCGGCCTGCCCGCTTTCGATACGCGAAATGATCTGCTCCAGGCTGGCCAGCGCCTCCTCGAAACGCAGGTTCGGATCGACCTCTCCGCTCGTCTGTCCGCTCTCCGCTGCCGGCCTGTTCTCGTTTTCCTGCATCGCACCAGCGTAGGCGCTCATCGTCAAACTCGGACTGACACCGTCCGGCAGCCCTCGTCGAGCCCGCCAGGCAGAAGCCCGACCTGCCTCGCTAAACGAGCGAATTACGGCGCGAACGCCACCACCTGCGCTCGCTGTACGCCATCCCGAGGAAGATCAAATCCCCCAGGCTCAGGCCAACGTTCGCGTGCACTCGCCAGCCGCGCCAGAGGAAACCGGCCAGTTCGACAAACGCGATCGGCCCGGTTTCCTCGCACACGCGGCCGTTCCGTTCCAGCCGCACCGGACCGACGCTCAGTTGAACACCCCAGGCACGCCGAAACAGGCGCGGCCCTGCTTCGGCCATCACGCGGTTGGTCAGCCCATCGAGCAAGCGCACTCGAAAGCCGCTCCACCCTTTACGCTCAAACCGCATTCGTTCCCCCGTGTTCAGCCGAACAAGCGCCGCGCGGCCGAAGGGTTGAAGGTCATAGCCGCCGAGCGGATCGTCATCCAACGTGAGAACGAACTGCCTTGAGAACCAGGAAACAGAACGGGCTTCCAGTACCACTGCATCTCCTCAACCCCCCATCACAACAGCAAGCAAGGCGTTTAACCCCGATTGCCATCAGTCAGAACAGCCTCTCCTGACCCTCCACGTCTGCACGCGGCCGGCGCCGGCCCGTCCCCCCCGCCACCCGCGGCCCGCCCCCTTCAACGACACTCCTCACCTTGCCATCCGCCAGCACCGTCGTGATCCGCTCGCCGGGAATCGCCTGCTCCGCTCGTCTCAGCGCAGAGCCATCGCCGCGGAGCGTGACGGAAAAGCCGCGCGCGAGCACCGCCTGTGGCCCGACCAGTTCCAGCGCCCGCTCGATTGCCTCGACACGGTCCGCCCGCCGCCGCAGCGCGGCCGTCCACGCCGCGTGCAACAGCGCTTCGGCCCGCCCCAGTGCCGCCGAGCGCCTCGCGTGCACCTCCGCGGGTCGGTTCTTCTCCAGCCTCGCGCTCTCCTCGAGCAGCCGCTGCCGCGCCATGCGAACGCGGCGGTCCACCGCCCCAGTTAGCCGCTGCGTGGCTGCCTCCAGACGCTCGCGCCGGGCCGTCACAACCACGCCCGGATCCATGAAGAAGGGATGCCGGGCTGCCGCACGCAGACGGTCGCGATCGTGGCGCACGTGCCGTCCCAGCGCGCTGGAGAGTCGCGTGGCGAAGGCCGTCACCTGCTCGGTCAGCGCGCCGCAGTCCGGCGACAAGCGCATCGCCGCCTGCGTCGGCGTCGCGGCACGTTCATCGGCCACCAGTTCCGCGATGGTCGTGTCGGTCTCATGTCCAATCGCCGCGACCAGCGGCAGTGGGCAACCGACGATCGCCTCCGCGACGAGGCGCTCGTTGAACGCCCACAGGTCTTCCATGCTCCCCCCGCCACGCGTCACGAGCACCGCATCGATCTCCCCCGCGCGGGAACCCCCAGGGCCATAAGTCCGCCCGAGCCAGTCGATCGCGCCCGCCACGGCCTCGGCGGCCCCTTCCCCCTGCACACGCACATCCACCAGCCCCACCTCAACACACGGCGCACGCCGTCGCAGCGTGTCCAGCACGTCCTGCAGGGCCGCGCTGCCCTTGCTGGTCACAACCGCGATCCTGCGCGGGAAGAACGGCAGCGCCTTCTTGCGTGCCACATCGAACCACCCGAGCGCCCGGAGTTCCTCACACAGTCGGCGAAACTCCAACTCCAGCGCCCCCACTCCCACCGGTTCCAGCTTCTCCACGTAAAACTGGGTCCGCCCCTGCGGCGCGTAGAACTCGACCCGCCCGGTCGCAACTACCTCCTGCCCGTTGCGAGGCGTGAACCCCGCCCGCCGGACCGCCGAGGCGAACATCACGCAACCGACCACCGCGCCGGCGTCCTTGAGTTGGAAGTACCAGTGCGTGCGATTCGTAAACCCGCTCACCTCCCCCGCGACGCGAAGGCCCGTCGCGAGGTTGTCGCGCAACGCGCCATCGATCATCGCGGCAAGCTGTGTGACGGTGATCGTGCCCCCAGCGCCGGCCGGCTCCGCACGCGCGGGCTGCCGTGCTGAGGCCATCTTGCCGGAGTCGAAAGGAAGGCGGGACACGCTTCATGGTACGGCGGGGTCCAGCCGCGTCGCCCGTCAGCTCGTCGCTCGCGCCGCAGCGCGGCTCTCTTCCACCAGCCGCAGGTACGCGTCCATGACCCCGCTGATGTACGCACTGGCCGGTCGGTGTTCCGCCACGTAGCTCCGCGCCGATTCGGCAAGCGCCCGCGCCTCTTCCGGCCGGCTCATCGCCCAGCGGATCGCCTCCGCCCACACCGCACCCGAAACGCCGTTGACCAGATGGGCCGTGCGTCCCCCGACCAGATACTCGATCATGGCGTCACGCCGCGCGATCACCACCATGCCGGCGGCCATCGCATCCAGCGTCAGCGACCGATGCTCGCCGAACGCCTCCGGCTGCAGCAGAATGTCCGTCTGCAGGACAGGCTCGCGGCGGCCCTCAAGGTGCGGCACCAGCGTCACCCGGTCCGTCATGCCCAGAGCCCTTACCTTCTTCCAGGCGTGCGCCTTCCGCGCGGCTTCGGCATCGATGAACACCATCGTGTCGGGACGGATCTCCAAAGCCGACTGAATCCCCTCCAGGCACGCCGCCATCGCTCGCCCATCGTGGCCCGACGCCAGAATCGTGATCGCCAGCGAACGCCCCTCCTCAAAGAGCGGCACAGGCTTCTCCGTCGTATGCACGCCCCAGGGGGCGACGTACACCTCTCCGCTCGGCACGATCCGCGAAAGCGCCCGACGAACGGTCAGATCCGGCGCAATCACGGCGATCCGCCCCTGCAGCGTCGGGTCGCGCAACATCGACGGCACGCGCCGGATCAGGGCAGTCCGCCAGATCTCCAGCAGCACGCAAGCCTTGCTCTGCCGCGCCAGTTCAGCACCCATCGCCCATGTGCTTCCCCCAAAGCAGTGAACGACATCGACGCAGTCCGTCGGCTCGCAGGAGAGCAGCGCCCCGAGCGAGGTCGCCAGTTCGGCCACACGCTCAGGACGCGTGAAGCTGAATCCCTTGGCCGAGTACGGAACCACCGTCGAGTACACCCCCGCCGCCTCGTCCCCCAGCACGTGCTCAGGCAGCGCATGGGCCACACGCACGCCCTCCGCGGCGAGGCCGATCTCCAGCCGCGAAAGCTTCGTCCGCTCCCGGTCCAGAAACTGCTCATTGGCGAGGATGGCAACACGCATCAGGCGTCCGTCACGGTCAGGTCGGCGTCTGCGTCACGGTAGCCGGGCCTGCCCCGAACAGGGTTGCCGAACGCAGCGGATTCCATGCCAGTCATCGGAGCATCGCCGCTAGCGAGTGCAGCGGCACGAGCATGTGAGTGGATTGTGGATAACTGCCGAGCGCGATCGAGCGCTTCCATGCCTGAACAGGCCGCCTGGCCACCACAACGTGTATCTGACGCGTAAGTCGCTGTGGGACAACAAGTTGACCGACTGGGAAGGCCGCCCCAATTTGCTCGGCGTAGCCTCACTCGCCTGCACTCACCCCGCGCACGCGTTCTGGAAAACCGCCGGGAGGCTCACTCCCCAGCCGGTGAGGCAGGCACTGTGCCGCGGCGTTCAGAATCGTCTGAGATCCGGTAGCTCAGGTCGGGCGGACGGCTCTGATGGTCCGCCACCGCCTTCGTCCGCCACACTCCCACCCAGTGGTCCGGCTTGACCTCCTGGAGGTAGTAGTCGCCCGCGGGGCCCGGCCGCGGCATCAGGTCCGCCGGCGCATCGTGCCAGGGCCACCAGGGGCGAACGCCCTGCTCTGCCCCGGGCAGCTTCCGGAACTCCGCCTCGTTGTCCACCACATCGCTGATGGTCACGAGCCGATCCCGCAGCTCGCCGACCTTCGGGATGGAGGCGAACAGCCCCCGCGTGTACGGGTGCATCGGGTTGTCGAAGAGCTCGAAGACGTTGGCGTACTCGACCACGCGCCCGGCGTACATGACGCAGACGACGTCAGCGTTCTCGGCGACCACGCCCAGATCGTGGGTGATCAGCATGATCGCCATCTGGCGCGTGCGCTGCAGGTCGCGCAGCAGTTCAAGGATCTGCGCCTGGATCGTGACGTCCAGCGCCGTCGTCGGTTCGTCGGCCAACAGCAGCTTCGGCTGGCAGGCCAGGGCCATCGCGATCATCACGCGCTGCCGCATGCCGCCGGAGAACTGGTGCGGATACTGCTTGAGGCGCCTGGCCGGATCCGGAATGCCCACGGCGTCCATCGCCTCCACTGCGATGCGCTCCGCGTCCCGCGCGGTAACCGCCTGATGGAGCAGGATGGCCTCCATGATCTGATCGCCGATGGTGTACACCGGGTTCAGGGAGGTCATCGGCTCCTGGAAGATCATCGCGATCTCGTTGCCGCGGATCTCGCGCATCTCGCGCTCGGTCATCCGCAGCAAGTCGCGCGGGCCCTCGTCGGTGCGGAAGATCATCTCTCCGCGGTCAAACCGGCCAGGGGGCCGCGGCACGAGGTGCAGCGACGACATGGCGGTGACGGACTTGCCGCAGCCGGACTCACCCACGACCGCGACGGTCTGACGCGGGTAGATGCTCATCCGCACGCCGTCAACGGCCTGGATCCGCGGCCCCGACCCGTTGTCGAAAGAGACGGCCAGATCGTTCACGCACAGAATCGGCTCATTCTCGTCGACCGAGCGATGAAACTGCCGATCCGGCGCGGAGGCCGTTGTTGACGTCGTGCTGTTCTCGGCTGCTGGCGTCATTCGTCTCGCAGGTAAGCCCTCGCCGCCCCACTCCCAACCGACCCTCGCCGGGCGGCAACGATACGCGCGCCCGCCGCGCGCCGACACCCCAGACGGCCAGCCCGCGCAACGAAAAACCCCGAGCAAAGCTCGGGGCGTCAGCAAATGGGCGCGCCAGGATTCGAACCTGGGAAGGCTAAGCCATCAGATTTACAGTCTGACCCGTTTGACCACTTCGGTACACGCCCGGGTTCGCGGCCGGCTGGCCGACCGCGGCAGGGATTGTAGGGCGGCAGGCCCGCTTTTCAATCGCCGACCGGGTTCATGGGGTCATGAGTTCCCGCGCCTCGCCGATGACGTAGTCCCATTGCAGCGCGGGGCCGGGGTCAATCTTGTTGGTTTGAATGTGCCAGTGCCCGAGCACACCCTGGAAGGCCTCCCACTCCTCCTCCGTCAGGGTCGTCGTCTTCAGGTTGCCCTGCTCATCGCGCGGGTAGTCACACTCGATCTGCGGGAAGATCGTGCACAGCGCGGCGGTCAGCTTGATCAGAGAGTCGTACTGCTCGGGTGTGAAATCGTACTGAGCGAGTTCGCGCCCCTGCACCATCCCGACAACCGGCCCGCCATCGGGGCCGTACCGGGCCGGGTACCCGACAAAGCCGGGCGTCCTCACGCCGCCGTCGCCCATCCAGTTGGGCAGCGTGATGCGACGGCGGCCTGATCCGTCCGGCTTGTACCACTGGGCGAGGACGCCGGGAGTCGCCATTCCATCCGCATCTACCTTCATACCAGCCTCCTCGGCTGGGTAGGCCCCGATGTTGGCGATCTCGATGCCGATCGAGCGGTGATTGCTCGTCGTGGCGTGCCAGGCGCGTTCCTTCAGATCGAGCGTCTGGTAGATCGTGCCGTCAATGTCGAGCATGAAGTGCACGCTCAAGCCCCGACTGTCGTGCAGAACCTTGAAGCACTGCCGGCTCGTCCCGCAGACGTCGTAGTGCAGGACAAACTGGTCGACCGTCTCCTGCAGCAGTTCCAGCGTCCAGCCGCCGCCGCGGACCTGCTCGATCTGCTCGGGGGTGAGGCCGCGGGTCCGCATGTTGTACCGGGCGGGGGACTCCGGCCCGCGGTCCGGCGCCCACGCGGCGTCGTCAAGCTTCACAAAGCGGCGCTCCGTGCGATACGCGTCGTAGCCGCCGGGATCCATCCACAGGACAACCGGGGCCCCCGTGTGGAAGAGTTGCCCCGCGACGACGATCTCGTCACCGGTCCGGGTGAGCGGCGCCCCGGGCGCTGGCTTCCGTGCGGTGCAGCCGGCCATGGACAGCATCAATCCCACGACCACAACCAGACCCCATGAGGTGATCCCGTTCATCGCCATCTCCCGGACTTGGACGCTGCCGCTTACGGTACCACAAACCGCCTGTCACCGCTTGATGCGCTCCGGCGGCTTCCCGCCGACGGTCAGAGATGTGCGGCGGGAGCGGACTGCGGGCCCCTGCCCACGAAGACGCCGAAGCAACGCGCGAATAGGGCCGCGCAGCAGCCAGGCGAGCGCCGCCACGAAGGCGGCGGTCACGATCCAGAACTCCACGCTGCCCACGGGGAACCGCATCGCCGATGCTACGCGCCCCGATCACGGTGCCCTGGGGCGGCGTGACGGAGCAATCCGACCCCGCGCTTACGATTCGCACAGGAGCCAGCGAGCCACCATGACCCTCTTCGAAGCAGCCCCCTCCATCCAGGCAATCCTCCGCGGAGCGGTCGCTGCGTACACGGAGCGGTTCGGCGCAGCGCCCGCCGCCGCGGCGGCTGCGCCGGGACGCGTCAACCTGATCGGGGAGCACACCGATTACTCCGGCGGGTTCGTGCTGCCGATGGCCATCGACCGCGCGTGCGTCGCGGTGGGCGGACCGAGCGGCGAAGCGGGGACCAGCACCCTGCTGGCGGCCGACCTGGACGAGACGGCGGTGATTCGTCATGACGGCCTGCTGCGCCCGAGTTCCGCCGGTCCTGACGCGACGCCATCACCGCTGGCCCGAGGCGGGTGGGGTTCGTACATCGCAGGCGTGATGGCGGGATTCGAGCGCGTGACAGGGCGTGTGACGCCGGGCTTCAACATCGCCGTGACGGCGAGTGTGCCGTTCGGCGGGGGGTTGTCGAGTTCGGCGGCCCTCGAGGTCTCCGTGGCGACGCTGCTGGAACAGCTTTATGGCGTAGCGCTGGACCCCGTTGAGAAAGCGCTTTTGTGCCAGCGCGCGGAGCACGAGTTCGCAGGCGTGCCGTGCGGGATCATGGACCAGTTCATCGCGACCATGGGGCGCGAGGGCCATGCGCTGCTGATCGACTGCCGGTCGCTGGAGACCACGCCGGTGCCGATGCCGCCGGCGAGCGGGCCTGGCAGTGCGGTCGTGCTGATCGCCAACTCCAACGTGCACCACGCACTGGCCGATGGCGAGTACGCCAGGCGGAGGGATGCCGTGGAGAGCGCCGCCCGCGCCTTGTCCGTCGAGTCGCTGCGCGATGCAACGCCGAGCATGGTGGAATCAAGTGATCGGCTCAACGAGGAGGAGCGTCGCTGTGCCCGGCACGTGGTGACGGAGAACGAGCGCACAATCAAGGCGGCGGAAGCGCTCAAGGTCGGGGATTTGCGCGCGATGGGGGCGCTCATGGACGCCTCTCACAATTCCCTGCGCGACGACCTTCGGGTGTCGTGCCCGGAACTGGACACGCTGGTGGATCTGGCCCGCGCCTCGAAGGGCGTGTACGGCGCACGCATGACCGGGGGCGGCTTCGGCGGGAGCATCGTCGCGCTCGTCGGTACGGCCGCGGGGAACGCGCACCTGGAACTGGCGGCCAAGCACCTGGTGAACGGATACGCGAAGGCTCATGGGCGCGACTGCACGCTCTACGTCACGACGGCGCAGGCCGGCGCGGGGGCTCTGGATGTCTGAGTCAACGCGGCCCGGCCGCTTCCGCGGCGTGATCTTCGATCTCGACGGCGTGCTCGTGTCCACCGATGCGATCCACCTGGCGGCGTGGCGGGAGATGGCGGCCGAGTGGGGACTGGCGTTCCCGGAGGAGATCGCCGACGACCTGCGCGGCGTGAGTCGGATGGCGTCGCTGGAGATCATTCTGGCCGCGGCGGGGGTTGCCGGCCGGTACAACCATGAAGACCGCCAACGGATGGCGACGTGGAAGAACGAGCGATACCGGGCCAACCTGCGAAGGCTCACACCGGCCGATGCGCTGCCGGGGGCCATCCCGCTGCTTCGCGCACTGAAGGAGCGCGGGGTGGGCATCGCGATCGGTTCCTCGAGCCGGAACGCTCGGTCGATCCTTGATCAACTTGCGTTGGCCTCGCTGTTCGACGCCGTCGTGGATGGCAACGACCTGGAGCGCGGGAAACCTGATCCGCAAGTCTTTCTGCTGGGGGCGAAGCGGCTCGGGCTTGCGCCGGGGGAGTGCATCGTCGTGGAGGATGCGGTCAGCGGCGTCCGGGCGGGGCTGGCCGCGGGTTGCGCGGTTGTGGCGATCGGCAGCGCGGCGGATGCGCCGGAGGCGGAGAGGACGCTGCTGCGCGGCGTTGATGTGGCGGCGATCGGTGATGAACTGCTGCGCGCTTTGGGCGGATGAATCAACAAAAATGGGCGCACCGAAGCCGCCTGCTTCGGTGCGCCCGGTTGGTGCGCATTCTCTCACATGTGAGGCGTTATTCAGTTGTCGGCCCCGTGCCCCGGCCAGGGGAAGTCGATCTTGCTATCGATACGGCTTGCGGCGGCAGATCTGCATGTGACGCGTCATCGAAGGTGTCCGGACTCACTGGAAAAGGAACGAAACGGAAACTGGAAGGCCTTCCACAATTGGGTGCGCGGTACGGCTCGGGCGCGCAACGCGTGCCGCTTCTCAGCAGTCGCGAGCCCGAACCTCAGTGGCTGACTGGGTTTACAAAATCTGAAATTTTCTGCCGAACAGGGGCTGGAACGTGCGCGCCTGCGCGCGCAAACGGCGCCGTTTCCGTTCGGATTGGCTCCAGTGGCGCCATCTGTTTAAACGGAGTCGGAGGCCGCGAGCGCGTGCTGGATCCAGCCGCCGCCGAGGACGACATCGTCGTCGTAGAGGACAACCGCCTGCCCGGGCGCGACGGCGGCTTGCGGCTCGTCGAACTCGACGATCAGACGCGGCCCGTCGCCGGCGTGCTTAAGGCGGGCCGCGGCGGGGACGGGGCTGGAGTTGTAGCGGATCTTCGCTTCGCACCGGCGCGCCGTGCGGAACTCCGCTTCGTCGATGAGCAGGTTGACTTCGCCGGCGACGAGGCCGGAAGCGAGGAGGCGATCGCGCGGGCCGACGGTGATGGTGTTGGCCTCGGGATCGCGCCCCACCACGTAGAGCGGATAGCCGAGGGCCACGCCGACGCCGCGGCGCTGGCCGATGGTGTAGCGGTGCTGGCCGTGGTGACGGCCGACGGCGTTGCCGTCTTCATCGAGAATGTCCCCTTCGCGGGCAAGGCCCGGCGTACGACGCTCGACGAGACCGGCGTAGTCGTTGTCGGGGACGAAGCAGATCTCCTGGCTGTCCGGCTTGTCGAAGACCGGCAGCCCGAAGCGCTCGGCCATGTCTCGGACGGCCGGCTTCTCATGCTCGCCGATGGGGAGGATCATCTCGCTGAGGCGATCGCGCGGCGCGCCGAAGAGGACGTACGACTGGTCCTTTGAGTGGTCGACGCCGCGGAGGAGCCGTGGGCGGGTGCGCTCGTCCGGCTGCACGCGGGCGTAGTGGCCGGAGGCGACGAAGTCGGCCCCGATCTGGCGGGCGTAGGTGTGGAGCTTGCCGAACTTGAGCCAGTCGTTGCAGCGGACGCAGGGGTTGGGCGTGCGGCCGGCGGCGTACTCATCGACGAAGTAGTCGATGATGCGACCGAAGTCCTTCTTGAAGTTGCAGACGTAGAACGGGATGTCGAGCTCGGCGGCGACGGCTCGGGCATCGGCGGCGTCGTTGATCGAGCAGCACCCCTGGTGGCCGATTTTGATGCGATTCGGGTCGCACATCACGCCCGCCTCGTCATACGGCGTCAGCGTGTCGAGCGCCTCGCCGGGGGAGCCCAGGCGCATGAAGCAGCCGACCACGTCCGCCCCGGCCCGCTTGAGCAGGGCCGCGGCGACGGAGGAATCGACGCCGCCGGACATGGCGACGAGGACTTTCTGGCCGTTGAGGTACACGGGGGATTCTAGGAGATTGTGCGGGGGGTTGAACTGGTTCCTCATCCTCGCCGACCGCTCCATCGCTCTCTTTTGACGGTTGAACAAGGGCTGTCCTCCGCGGAACGGAAGCCGTTGATCGCTCCACCGAAGTTGTTGATCGCTCCACAGGAGCTGTTGATCGCTCCACAAGAGCTATTGATCGCTCTACAAGAGCTGTTGATCGCTCCACAAGAGCTATTGATCGCTCTACAAGAGCTGTTGATCGCTCCACAAGAGCTATTGATCGCTCTACAGGAGCTGTTGATCGCTCTAGAGGAGCTGTTGAACACGTCCGCGGCGGTTATTTTCGCCCGTTCAGGGGGGTCGAAAGAATGTAAAAAGGGCCACCGATGCGCCCTAAGCCATTGCAGCCGTCATATTTACGCACCAGCCTCGACGCCCCCTGCCGCGCGGACCGCGGATTTGAACATCGCCAGGCCAGGGGTGTCCCCCTGCCTCTCATCGGAGCCGAGGCGGGTCCAGAAGGGGTGCTGCGTCCATTCGACGTACCGCTCCGGGTGGGGCATGAGGCCGAAGATGCGGCCCGTGGGGTCGCAGATGCCGGCGACGTCCCCCATGGAGCCGTTGGGGTTGTCCTCGTAGAGGAGGGCGACCTGCCCGGAGCCGGCGAGGCGGTCGAGGACGGACTGGTCGCGGGCGGTGAAGCGGCCTTCGCCATGGGCGATCGGGAGGCGGAGGATGCGGTCGGCGGCCTGCTGGTCGTGGCTGGAAGGATTACCGCTCGGAGAGCCGTGCCACCGCTCGGCCAGCCCCGCCGTCCAGACGCACGGTGAGGCCGGGTTCACGCGGATGCGGACCCAGTCATCGATGAAGCAGCCGCAGTCGTTGGCGGCGAGTGAAACCTGCTGCTCCGGCGGCTCATCCTCGGGCCACGGCTCGCCCGCCGCGGGACCGGGCAGGAGGCCGGCCTGGACCATGATCTGGAAGCCGTTGCAGACGCCAATCATGGGGACGCCGCGGCCGGCCGCGGCACGGAGGGCGGCGTACAGGCCGAGGCGCGCCTTCATGGCGAAGATGCGGCCGCTGGCGATGTCGTCGCCGTAGGAGAAGCCGCCGGGGAAGCCGATCAGGTCGTAGTCGTCGAGGCGGGCGGGCTCGGCAATCAGGCGATCGAGGTGGACAAGGTCGGGCTGCGCGCCGGCGAGGGCGAAGGCGCGGACCATCTCCGCATCGCAGTTGGTTCCGGCGGTGCGGATGATGAGCGCCCTGGGGGCGTCTGGCCCGGTGGACGCGGCGGGGTTGGGGGGGGCGGCGCGGGTGGGAAGTGCCATACACAAGGGTATACTGGCATCCGGCCCGCTGCCCTCCAGAGGTGGATGCGCCTGAGCCGGCCCGACGCGACCGGGGACCGCGACGGGACGCACCGGACCCCCACAACAAGAGAGACTTTCATGCCGAACGTGTACCCGTTCCGCGCCGTTACCTATGCACCGGCCGGAGACCGTCCGATCAACCTGTCGACCCTCGTCGCCCCCCCGTACGACGTGCTGGATGCGAAGGACAAGCGGCAGCTCCTGGAGCGGAACTCCCGCAACATCGTGGCAATCGACCTGCCGCAGATCCCCGCGAAGGAGTTGGGACCGCCGGAGGTCTACCAGCAGGCGGCCGAGACGTATCGCGCCTGGCTGGCGGACTCGACGCTGCTGCACCACGAGCGCCCGGCGATGTTCGCCTACCGGCAGACGTTTACGTTCGCCGGGGAAAAGTTTGTGCGCACCGGGATGGCGTGCACGGTCGATGCGGTCCCCTTCGGCCCGCGTGACGGGGGCGGCATGCTGCCGCACGAGGAGACTTTCAGCGGACCGAAGGAGGATCGCTTCGCGCTGATGCAGGCGACAGCGACGCAGCTTTCACCGATCTTCGGGCTGCACCCCGACGAGGACGGCCAGGCGACCGCAGTCCTGAAGAAAGTGACCGAGGCACGCGAGCCGGACTACCGCGCGGAGTTGGGTGACGGCCCGAGCCACGTGCTGCACGAGGTCTGGGAGATCCAGGACCAGGCAACGATCAACGCGTACCGAGATGCGCTGGCGGGAGAGGATGTCTTCATTGCAGACGGGCACCACCGGTACACGACCGCGCTGAACTATCTGAAGAAGCTGGAGGCGGAGGGAGACGTCGGCGAGAATCACCCGGCGCGGCGGTGCATGATCGTGCTGGTCAGCATGTCCGACCCGGGCCTGGCGATCGGCCCGACGCACCGTGTGCTGGGCGGGATGAGCGATTACTCCTGGGATGCGTTTGCCAAGGCGGCCGAGGCGCACCTGACGATCCAGCCCGTCGGCGGCGGCATTCAAGGCGTCGAGGCCGCGCTTGAGGCGGGTCTGGGTGATGCGACCAACGTGCTCGGGCTGTATGACTTCGCGAGCGGAAACTGCTACATCGCCGCCCCGAAGCAATCGGACCCCTTGCAGGGGCGCTTCGGCAAGAAGCCCGAGGCGTGGCGCAAGCTGGATGTGGCGCTGGTGCAGTACCTCGTGGTCGAGCAGATCTGCGAGCCGGCGCTCAACGGCGGCGATCCGGTCAAGTGGGCCTTCCCACACTCGATCGAAGAGGTGCTGGAGATCGGCGCCGGCGGCGAGACGGGCTCGGGCGGCGGCAAGTCGTTCAAGCCGCAACTGGCGGTGATCGTGCGGCCGACGCCGCTTGAGGCGGTGCGCGAGGTAAGCCGGGCGAACGAGCTGATGCCGCAGAAGTCGACGTTCTTCTACCCGAAGCTGGCCACGGGGCTGTTCCTGAATCCGCTGAAGTAAGGAGGGGGGTCGGCGGGATTGAGCGTGTGTGAAATTGGCGGCTCGCCCCGTCGGGCGGGCCGCTTTCACATGCGCGTTGGAAGTGGAGTTGGATGGCGGCCCGCTGTGCTCAACGTGACTGCAGCCAATCCGTCAGATCCGCCACGGAGCGGAAGCCCACCCGACGGGAGGTCTCCTGGCCGTCCTCAAGAAGGATTAGCGCAGGAATGCCCTCAATGCCGAGATTGGCGGCCTCGGGAGGGATGCCGTTCGTGACATCGAGATAGACCGGGATGGTGCGGCTCTCAATGAGGGCGGCTAGCCTCGAATCCGTAAGGGTTTCACGCTTGAGCATCTGACAAGGCGCGCACCAGTCAGCGGTGGCAAAGACGAGGACGGGCTTGCCTGCCGTTGCCGCCGCGGCCTGAGCGTCGGCGAGTGGCATGGTCTTAAGGAAGATGTCCGGCGTGGGGGCGGCCTGACCGCCGCGCATGCTGCGATAGCCGACGGCGACAACGAGGGCGACGACAGCAGCGAGGATGAGCCACGTTCTGGCTTCGGCGGCGTTGGACACGGGCATTGACAGGGCCCTCCTTCATTTGGTGGCGGCAGCGGCGGAGCGGGGTGGAAGTTGACAACCCCTGACGCGGCCGCTTTGTTCCGCGGCCCCGCCTGAATAGGTGGCCGCCGCTGAGGTGGAATTGGCGTCTGGGCGGAAACGCCCGTACCATGGTCATCGGCCCCTCGAGGGCTTCAGGAGCAGGCGTGGCACGACACATCGGCATCGCGGCCGTCAGTCCGGAGGGTTCCGCCCTCTGCTATCGCGAGATCTTCAGGCACGCCAAGCGATTGATCGGGGAGCGCGGGCATCCGGCGGTAACCCTGCACAACGAGCCGTTTGAGGAGTACATCTCCGCGGCACTGCGTGACGACTGGCACGCGGTCGCGCAGATGCTGACGCGCTCGGCGCAGATTTTGGCAACGGCGGGGGCGGAGTTCTGCATCGTGCCCGACAACCTGATGCAGTATGCGATTCATCTCTCAGAGATGGAATCGCCCGTGCCGTGGCTGAAGATGACGGATCTGGTCGCGGAAGCGATCGAGCGGGACGGACGCAAGCGAGTCGGGCTGATCGGCACCCGCATGGTGATGTCCGGGACGATGTACCAGGTGCCGCTGGGGCTCAAAGGGATCGAACTGCTGCGGCCCGATGAGGCGGACATCGCCGTGCTGGATGGGATCATCTTCCGCGAACTGATCTATGGCATCGTGAAGCGGGATTCACAGCTTGCGGTGATCGACATCATCCGGAAACTCGCTGACCGGGGGTGTGAGGGGTTGATCCTCGGTTCAAGCGAGGCGCCGCTGGTGATCAGCGAGGCGAACTCCCCGATCCCGGTCTACGACGCCACGGCGCTTCTGGCGGAGGGCGCGGTGCGGGCGTCGATCGGGCAGTTGCCGCTGCCGGCCAGCGGGTGAGGGCTGCCGCCGGGGCCGGAGGCCGCTGCTGTTGCGAGGGCGGGGGAGCAGCGGTAGACTAGGCCTCGCAAGCGGGAGGACCAGCCCACACGCATCACCCGGCCATTGGCAGCATCACCTGAACAGCATCGTCCGAGAAGCTCCGGCGCATGGTCCGGGCGCGGTTATTCTGCCTCTGGAACCGCTCCAGCCGGCTCCGCGAATGGCCGGGAAGCCCATCGTGGTGTACGTTGACCAGTCCCTCTGCCTGCTCAGATCGGCGTTCCAGTGGCGGCCGCCCGGCCGCCGCGTCCACTTTCCCCGCTGTCGCCGCGGCTGGCACAGGCTGAGGGTGCATGGAGTACGAGATGAAGACACGGAATCACGCTGTCCCAAGACTGAACCGCCTCATTCGCCGCCCGTCGCCACGGGTGCTGGCCTCATCGGCTGGACAGATTGACGCGGTCGCCGGGGGCGGCTTTGAGGCGCTCGAGAACCGAATCCTGCTCGGGGGCGACCACCCCAGCTTCATGCGACCCCTGCTGCCGAACGCATCGGGCACGCTGGTCGATGTGGCGGGCGACGGCGAGGGCGTAGCCCAGGGAACGATCGGGACGATCGGCGACGATGACCTGTTCCGTTTCCGGATGCCGGGGAATGCCGGCGAGACGGACTTCGTGACGATTCTGGCGGACACCACTTCGACGGGATCGAGCGTCAATACCCGGGTCGAGGTGTACGACCAGATGGGCCGGATGGTGGTCGGACCGGACGTTGTCGGCCGCGAGGGCTTCGACAATGGCCTGCTCTCATCGGGGATGGCGGAGGACGGCTGGGGCGGGTTCATCGCGCGTGCCGGGGAGACCTACTTCGTCCGCGTCATCGGAGAGGGGTTCACGACCGGCGATTACCAGTTGCGGATCAACACGCGAACGATTGAGTTCCCGCTCGACCTGGAGCCGTTCACGCCGGAGGGGGATCCGAACCCGAACTTCGGCATGGGCCAGATCGTCGGTGAGCTTGGCCCGGTGGACGACTTGGAGGGGATCTTCCAGCAGGACGAGATCGTGTACCGGCTGGACATCGACCCGGGCATGATCGAGGAGGAGTTCATTGAAATCCTGCGAAGCGTCGCGTCGGCGAACGCGAAGATCGCGCGGGATGACAACGGCAACATCATCGACTCCGTCGACACACACCTGGAGATCTATGACGCCGCGGGCAACCTGATCGACTCGGACCGGCAGGGCGGCCGGTTGACGAACGCGTTCGTGGTCTGGCGTTCCAACCCGGAGCAGACGTTCTACATCCGCGTGCGCTCTGACGTGCTGGTCCCGGCCAGCAACGATCCGCAGCTCGATCAATCTGCCGGGCAGTTCAACCTGGTGGTCAACGCCTTCCGGCGCGATGTTGAAATCGACATGGTCACGCGCCTGGGGCCGGCGGACATCCGCGGCGTCCTGGCCGACGGCACGGACAGCAACATCTGGTCTTTCGTGCCCCAGGGCACCGGCACGACGTTCATCACGGTCATCGGCCTGCAGGTCGGTTTCATTCCGCCGCTGCCGGACCCGGCGATCACGCTGTACAACGAGGCGGGCGAAGTCGTCGCGTTCGTGGACGACTTCAACGGGCTCAACGCGCAGATCGAGGTCGAACTGGTCGGCGGGGAGCGTTACTTCCTGCTGGTTGAAGGGTTCGACGACGACGCGGGCGGCGGGTACGGCGTCTTCATCGAGGCGCAGCACACGCATGTCGAGTCGGAGGAGATCGATGACCACATCGACACACCGACAAGCGGCACGCCTGATGAGATCCGCCGGCGCTTCCAGGAAGCGACGCCGCTCATCTTCAATCACAACAACCCGTTCCTGATGATTGACGCGGACGGGAACCCCGTCCGCGATCGGTCGTGGATGATCGGGGCGATGGGGCATGGCCGCATTTATGAGAACGGCGACACGGATCTGTTCCAGTTCACCGCTCCCGTGGACATGCTCAGCGACTACGCGGGGGACAACGACGATGCTGGAACGGCGCTCTTCCTGGGCGGCATCTTCGGACAGGCGGACCCGAACGACCCGGTGCCGGTCGATTCGCGCAACCTGACGATCTGGGACGCGAACGACTACTGGTTCGTCGGCCGTCAGCGTAACGGCGACGGCGAGCCGGTGCTCGGCTTCGTCGACAACCCGAATACGCCGGACACTGACGGGCCCGAAATCTACGCCATGCTCGGCGTGGAGAACAACACGATCGGCAACGAGGACCTGCCATTCCTGATTGTCGGCGGCGACTTCCACATCCGGCTGTCGGAAGACCCGATGGTGCCGCCGCTGCAGAACCTGGCCGTGTGGTTCTTCGATCCGAACGCCGGTCAGTATGTGTGGGGGACGATCGGCGATGCCAACGCGCCGGTGCGGGCGTTCACGATCTTTGATCCGGGGGCCTTCAACGTACCGGGGCCTCCAGGAGCGACGGATGCGCGCGAGTTCGACGATCGCAGCGACGCAGCGCTCATCATCGGCGGCGATTTCACGGACATCGGCGGCGTGGGAGCGAACCGCGTTGCAAGCTTCAACTTCACTGACGGCCTCCAGCCGCTCATCAGCTTCGACGACGGGAGCAACGGCATCTCCAACGGTTCCGTTCGCGCACTGACCGTGTACGATCCGCAAGACCCCGGTGACGGACGAGATGCGAATCCGGATGAAGGTCTGGGCCCCGTTCGTGATCCCCACGATGCCCCCGCCACCCTGATCATCGGCGGCAACTTCACCAAGACCGCTCAGCGGATTCCAGGCGAAGCGGCTACGGTGACGACCTCTGGAATCGTTACCTGGAACGGAAACAACTTCGGGCCACTGGCGTACGGCGCCAATGTGAACGGCGCCGGCGTCTCGGGCGGACAGGCCACAGTCTTCGCACTGGAGGTCTACAACCCGCCGGAGCCTGAGGGCGAAGAGGACACCGGCGACCTGCTCTATGTCGGCGGCAACTTCACGACGCTCAACGGCGTCATGGTGAACAACCTCGCACAGTTCGGACGCATCGACGCGGACGCGCCGCACCAGGATCCGGAGTTCGCCGGGTACAACCCGCAACTGCTGGTGGACCCGATCGGCGTCGGCGGAACCGTCTTCGCGCTCGAGCGGTGGGACATTCCCGACCTGGCGGGCGAGGAAATGCCCGAGGTGCTCGCCATCGGCGGCGCATTCACCGACATCGGCAACAACGTCGGCTTCTTCGACGGGGCGGGTCTTGGGGCGCTCGGCGCGGGCTTCGACGCCCCCGTGCGTGCGCTGCAGGCGATGAGCGATGAACAGGAACTGCTCATCCCGCCGGTCGAAGGCGTGGATGACAACCGGCAGGTTCTCTTCGCCGGCGGCGACTTCACGCAGATTCTGACCGACCCGCCGACAACGGCACAGGGCATCGCCCAGTTCGACGTGCGGCTGACGCCCATGGGCTACGCGTTCTCATGGTTCGCGATGAAGACGGGCGTGGCCGATGCGGCGGGCAACCCGGGCAGCGTGCACGCGTTGGCGGTCTTCGACGATCAGAATCCGCAGTTTGACAACAGCGGGGATCAGTGGGACCGCAACGACCGGCCCGGGACGCGTCTGCGCCTGACGGTCTCACCCACGACGGATTCGTTCGCGAACATGTTCGTGCGGATCTACGACTCCAGCTACAACCTCGTCGCCATCTACGAGAATGACACCATTTCGCCGATCGCGCCTGATCCGGCCGGCTCACTTGATCCGTCGCTGACGCCGGGTACGGCTGACGCCATCACGGGCATTGAGGTCTGGGCCGGTGAGACCTACTACATCGAGGTGAGCGCCGCCGGCACGGGCCGCTATGAGGTCACCGTGGTCGTCGACGGCATGCCTCCTGAGGATGAACGGTTCGATCCGACCGACGGCGTGCTGCAGGACGTCATCTCCACGCACGTGGAGGGGATCGACGCCACCCGCTTCGATCTGGCGCAGAACAGGCAGTTCGTCCTGGACTTCCTCACGGGCGACGACAGCGTCCTCCGCAACGCGCACGACGACTTCGACGGCGCCACGCCGACGTTTGACTTCCGCAACCTCGACACGACGCCGACACTCATTGCCCGCCAGCATCGCAGCGACCTGGGAATGATCCACTCGCTGAACGACACGGACATGTACGCCTTCCGTGCGCCGGGCGTGGGGCTGAACTTCGTGGAGATCCGCCTCTCGACGGCGGCCATCTTCGATACGTTCGCCGAGGCTCTGGATGACATCACAACGCCGGGAATTGACGAGGTGGTGCTGAAGGAGAAGCTGCTGACGTCCTTCTTCGACGGGGCGCTGCGCGTCTTCAACAACGACTTTGTTCAGATTGGCTTCAATGACGACAACCCTGCGGTCGACGGCGAGTACGACGTCGGCTTTGCCGGGACGTTCGACAACGTCACGTTCTTCCATCGCGATCCGCGCATCGTCATTCCGGTGATGGGCGGCGAGATCTACTACATCCAGGTGGAGAGCGGCCAGCTCCGCAACGTCGTCGTGGATGAGGAGACCGGCGAACAGGACACCTCGAAGGTCGACTGGCGCATGGCGATCGGTGGGTATCAGCTCATCGTCAACGCCGTGCCCGACTTCACGTTTGACGGCGACGACGACCACCAGAACGCGCCTCCAGGCGACATCAACCTGAATACCGCGCAGCTCTCGACGGTCATTCCGATCAACATCGAGCGGAACTCCGACCAGAACGGGCGCGGCACCGCCTCCGGCCGGATCGATCACACCCCGGCCAACCCGGTGGACACCGACGTGTTCCAGTACATCGCGGTCCACTCGGGCATCATGCAGGTGCGTGTGTCCGCCGCGGCGGGCTCGGCCCTGGCGCCGCAGATCGTCATCTTCGATCAGAACTTTGACCCGGTCGCGACGGCCACTGGCGCGGCGGGCGGGACCGCGGTCACGGCCGTAGCCGGCGATCGCGGCGAGAAGTTCTACATCTCCATCGGCGGCGCCGGCAACAGCGAAGGCGCGTACAACATCGTGCTGCAGGCGGTCGACACCAACTTTAACCCGGTCACGCCGGCGGTCGTCGACGACCACGTCGACTTCGGCTCGTGGCTCAATGCCACGGAGATCGACATCGATCGCTTCGGCGGCCGCGGCACCGCCGAGGGCCGTCTCGAGGACACGGCGGACACCGATGTCTTCCGTTTCACGGCAACGTCGTACGAGATTGCGACGGTGACGGTGACGTCACAGACCCCCGGGTTCCGGCCTTCGCTGCTCATCTACGAGGTGGGCGCCGATCCACTGGGCAACCCGGTCTTCCTGCAGATCGGCGAAGACCGCGCCGGACTCGCCGTTGCCGATTCGCTCTTCTCGACGACGCCGGGCCGCGAGTACTACGTCATCGTCCTCGGCAACAACATCGAGACGGACTTCGGCAGCTACCTGGTCGACGTGGACCTGAGAGCCACGGACGATCACCCCAACCTGGAGGACCTGCCGGCCGCCACGCTCATTCCGATCGACTATGACGCGGGCACCGGCTTCGGCGAGGGCGAGGCCACCGGCGAGATCGAGGTGGAAACGGATACAGACCTCTTCCGGTTCGTTTCGCCGCGGACGGGCGAGGCTCACATCACGGTGAGCACGCCGGACAGCCCGCTGGCGGTTCGGATTCGGATCATCGATCCGTCGACGGGCGATACGCTGATGCTGCCGGACGGCTCGTTGGCGATGGCCGAGGGTGAGAACGGGACCGCCACGCTCACGCTCGAGGATGATGTGTTCATCCTTGGTCGCGAGTTCTACCTGGTCGTGGAAGCGGGCGTGGCCGGTCCGGGTCAGCCCGAGCTGACCGGCGCCTACACGGTCTCCATCGCGACGGCTCCTGCGGACGATCATGCGGACGAAGGCGATCCGCTGGCCGAGGCCACGCCGCTCGTGCTCGACCCGAACCTGGGCACGGCAAGCGCTGAAGGCCTGATCTTCCCGGATTCCGACACCGACCTGTTCACCTTCACGACGCTCGCCTCCGGGCGCGTGAGAATCAACGTGACCACGCCGGTGAGCACGCTGGCGCCCGCGGTTCGCGTGCTTGCGGCCGACGGCCTGACCGTGGTGACCGCCGCCTCCACGCAGGACGGCAACACGGTCTTTGTGGAGTTCAACGCCACGGACGCCAACCAGCGGTACTACATCGTGGTGCTGCCGGCGGCCGGCACGGTGACGCAGACCGGCGCCTACACCGTGGCCGTGCAGGCGAGCACAGGGCTGGATGATCATGCCAACGCCGGCGAATGGGACGATGCGACCGTCGTCACCCTGGATGTCCGTAAGGCGGACGGGCAGGTGAACGGCACGATCGACTTCGCCGGCGACACGGACCTGTTCGTGTTCACGGCGCTGGACAGCGGGCCCGCCCGCGTCCAGGTGGTCGTGCCGCTGGGCTCGACGCTCAACGGCTCGGTCCGCATCTTCAACGCCTCGCGGACGCAGATCGCCTTCAACAGCCAGGGCCTGCCCGGCTCCACGGCCAACCTCACCTTCCAGGCCGTCGCCGGCCAGCAGTACTTTGTGCTGGTTGAGCCGGAGGCGGGAACCCAGGGCGACTACACGCTCCGCCTCGATGCCGAGCCGGAAGTCCACTACCTGTACCATCCCGAGGGCTACACCTCCGACCTCATCAGCGAGTTCATCCCGCTGGTCAACCCCAACGACTTCGACGTCACCTACACCATCATCGCCCGCTACGAGGTCGGCGAACGCGACCAGGTCATCGCCACGGGCACCATCGCGGCCAACTCCCGCGGCGGCATCACCATCAACGACCGCTTCGATGCCTCGAAGCGCCTCGTCCGGCCGGATACGCCGTACGCCCTGGAGATCCAGTCCGATGGCCCGCTTGGCGCAACCCTCAGCCACTACGACTTCGGCATCACGACCGGTGAGAACTTCACCGACACGCTCTCCACGACCTGGACCTTTGCCGAGGCGCATCGCGACGCCGATGTCTTCCGCGACTTCCTCGTCTTCTACAACCCCAACGACGTGGCGACCGTGGTCCATGTCAAGCAGGTCTACGACAACGGCGTCGTCAACGAGTTCGACATCACGGTGGACGCCTTCCGCCGCGGCGGCGTGAACTTCACGACCAACGACATGGTCCACGTGGATGGCCGATTCGGGCTCATCGTCACGTCGAACGTGCCGATCGTGGCGGCCCTGACCTCGTTCGACATCGCCGCGAACCGCGGGTACGGCGTGCTGGGCCAGGCGGGCCTGGGCGCCACCGAGGGTGCGATTCCGCTGCTGGAGGTCGCCGATGATGTGGAGTCCGGCCTGAGCATCTTCAACGCCGGCTCGACCGCGACCGAGGTGACCATCCGGGCCATGTACGCCCGCGTGGATCTGGCAGACCTCGTGCGGACCATCACCGTGGCTCCGAACACCACGGTGCGTCTGACCAGCACGGCCCTGGGCCTGGTCAACGGCGTCCCCACTTCGATCAGCTATACCTCCGATAGTCCGGTGACGGTCAACGCGTTTGAGTTCCAGCACGGGGACGGTAATGCCACGGCGGCATCGGTCGCTGCGGGCACGACGTTCCTCTTCGGCGATGCGTTCGTCAACCCGGCCTTCGCGGGCATCACCTACATTGAGAACCTCGCCATCTTCAATCCGACAGACGTGAACACGACGATCACGCTGACCTTCCTCTTCACGGACGGCACCACCGCCACGAGCAATGTGACGGTTCAGGCGAATGACTTCGCTCACATCTCGATCGATCAGCAGCCGGCGATCCTCAACCGCGTGGCGCCCACGGCGTTCTCGCTGCGGGTCGACTCGACCGTCCCCGTGCTGACCTCCTTCGTCCACTACGACCTGTTCCTGAACGGCGGCTGGAGCGCGATCGGGTCACCGATCGGCTTCACCAACGACGTCGCCACGATCTGACGTCTGCCGAACAAGCACCAACGAGGGGCGCGGCCACGGCCGCGCCCCTTTTCCGTTTTTGGGACCTTCGGCAGGCCGGGAGAGGCCCATCAGGTGGGTCGTTGGGTGAATGGGCACGCCTGCCACTCGGCATCGCGCCTGGTGGAGTTATCGGTTTAGAGGGGAGTGAGTCCGCCGCGGGGGAGGAGGCCGCGCCACTGATCCTGCAGGACCAACCGCCAGTTCTTGACGTGCCCCGGAAGGAGGGGGGATCCCCCAGGTTTGGGGGCCGGCCAGGACGGCCGATTCTCGCGTCACTGCACAGGAGGTGTCATGGCGCGAGCGGATCGGGGGACAAGTGGTCGTTTCGAAGGGCTGGAGCCCCGTCTGCTCCTCGCGGCGGATCCGATCCTGCCTGATCATCCCCTCTGGGCGATTCCGCGGGGCGAGGCGGTCATTGACGGCGTGCTGGACGACGCCGCGTGGGACTCGGCCCTGGAGATCTTCCGCACGCAGGCCACGCGGGATGACCGGGCGGTCTGGGTCCGGATGATGTACAACGACTTCGGCCTGTTCCTGTCGGTCGAGGTCGAGGACAACAACATCTGGGCAGACGGCAACGGCGAGGGGATCGGGAACCGCTGGGAGGTCGAGAGCGACGATTCGCTTACGTTCTACTTCGATCCCAACCAGTCGAGGGACGAGTACTTCCAGGCTGACGACCGGGCCTTTGGGGTGAACCTGGGCGCTCCGGACGCGGCGATCAACGGCTCGGGGGCGGTGCGGCGGTGGAAGTACATTTACGGCACCGGTGACGGCGGCTCGATGGACGTGCTGCCCGGGGGGGTGCTCGAGGCGGGGATGCAGTATGCGTCCACGGTCAACGGGACGATCAACGACCCATCGGATGTGGACGTGGGGTGGTCGATCGAGATGTTCGTGCCGTGGGCGGCGGTCGGGCTGGGCGCTGCTCCGGTGCACGGCCAGACGATCGGCATGAACTTCGACGTGATCATGGACAACGACGGGTTCGGGCGCAACCTGCGTGACAACCGGTCGGAGCCGAACCGGTTCGACGTTCCCCACTTCATCGATGACCACGTGCAGGGGACGCACAGCAGCTTCTCGGCGACCATGTCCGGGATCTGGGGCCCGATCAGCTACGCGGAGGCGATGTTCATTGACCCCGCCGCGGGCGACGCGCCCGCCGCCGTCACCGATCTGGCGGTCACGGGCGTGAGCGAGTACGGGGCGAGGATCGCCTTCACGGCCCCGGCGGGGACGGCTTCGGGGGCGGGGCATGTCTCCGGGTACGCCATTCGGTACTCCACCTCGCCGATCAACTCGGAGTCGGACTGGCTCGCGGCGGCGGAGCTTGCCAACAACTACGTCCCGCGCCTGCGCGGGCTGGGTGAGGAGCTTCGCCTGGTCGAGCTGACGCCGGGCACGACGTACTACGTGGCCGTGCGCGGCGTCGATGCGGCGGGGAACCTGGGGGCTCTGGGGGCGGACGCCGTCTTTACGACCGAAGCGCTGGGGGATCTGTCGTACAAGGGTCGGATCGTTCCCTCGCCTCTCGGCGGAACGTTCATCTTCGAGAACGGCGAGGCGTTCATCCCGGTTGGCGATCACATCGATCTGTCGTGGCATTACACGCGTGCGCTGTATCCCGGAGAGGTGTGGGACAACGCCAATGGGATGTACCACAACTTCTACGCGAATCCGTCGTACGAAGGGCCCGCCGGTCCGTACTTCGACTACCTGCAGGAGCACGGCGTTAACACGATGCGCCTGTACCTGGAGCTGCAGTATGTCGGGTTTGAAGGCAACCCCGACCTGCCGCGGGGAACGTACTGGCTGGAGAACAACGTCGGCGAGTACAACATGGCGATGATGGGCTATCTCCACAATGTGCTGGAGATGGCCGCCGAGCACGACATTTACGTGATCATCAGCCCGTTCCAGTCGTACTTCTACGACGAGCAGTTCAACCTGGAGGGACCGTGGGGGACCAACTTCGGCGGTCCGCTGAGCGACATCAACGACTTCTTCCAGACGCCGGAAACGCTGGAGATCGCCAAAGCGCGCATGGATTACGTGGTGCACTGGGCGAAGATGAGCCCGTACTACAGCCAGATCATCGGCTGGGAGCCGATGAGCGAATGGGAGTCGTACGAGTGGACCCTCAATGCGGAGGGCAACCTCGATCCGGGGCGTGAGCGGGAGATGCGGCGTCGCGCCATCTGGGTGAACGAACTGGCCGAGCACATCCGGTCGATCGATCCCGAGTCGCTCGTCCTGAACTCGACGATTGCGCGGGATCCGCGCGGACCGATCGCCAGGCTGTCGTTCTACTCGCGCAACTTCGATGCGCTCACCCCCCACTTGTACCTGAACTCCAACGAAGAGGCGGTGAACAACCCCGCGGATGATCGCACCGCGCTGGCGGCGCGCGAGATGGCCAGCTTCACCAGCTACTGGATGACCAATCGCATCGATAACCGCCCGATCCTGAACGGCGAATGGGGCACCACCCGGCCGAAGTGGCCGACCGGCGTGCCGCACTACGACGCTGACTACACCCAGCAGGAGGACGAAGCGATTTACCGCGTGGTCCTGTGGAGCGGGCTGGCCAGCGGGCAGGTGGGCACGGGGCTGCGGATCAACTCCGAGGAGTTGATGTGGAACGGCATGCTCCTGACCGACGCCATGCGGGATTCGCAGCTCGCCTTCGCCAACTTCGTTTACTCTGACTCATTGGGTTTCGATTTCGCCCACTTCAACGCTTTCAATCTCGCCGGGCGCATCCGGGCCAGCAGCGCTTCAGGGCACTCGCTGATTACCATGGGCTCGAGCGACGGCGTGCAGGGCATCCTGTACATTCTGCGGGATGGCAACGTTACCAGCGGCATCGTTTCAGACGGCGTCATCACCATCACAGGGTTGCGCCCGGACCAGATCATGGACATCGAGATCTGGTCGACGGCCGCCGGCTCGGCGGGGCCGATGACGACGCTGGAAGGCGTGTTCGTCGGCGACGGCACACTGACCTTCACGCTGCCCTCGTTTATGACGGACGTCGCAGTGAAGTTCAAGGCCCGCGAGAACCCGAACCAGCAGGTGCAGGAGGCGGTCTCGATCAAACGCAACGGTGATCTGATTACCTTCGCCCTCGGCGCCGACGGACAGCCGATCGCGCGCATCGAGTTTGCTGACGGCTCGACGGCCGATCAGGATGTCGCTAGCCTGGCGCGCTTCCACGGCCGCATCCACGACATGACGCCGTACGTCACGCCGGATGGGCTCGTCCACCTGGCGGCGACCGACAAGAACCACCACGTGTGGATCTTCACCGGCAACATCAACACCGGCGTCTGGACCGCCATCGACAAGACCGCCGAACTCGGCGCACCCGGCCTGACGGGCGACCTGACCACCTACCAGCCCTCGTGGGGCGCCATTCACATCGCCGGCCTCGATGCCCGCGGCCACTCGATCAACTACTGGTGGGCGTGGGGCCTCGACAGTTGGCAGTACAGCGACCTGACAGCGGAACTGAACGGGCCGACGCTGACCCGCGGCCTGGCAGGGTACGTCGCCCCGTGGGACGGCCTGAATCTGGCCGGCATCGACGAGAACAACGAGGTGATCGTCTACTGGTGGTCGCCGGCCTCGGATGGCTGGCACGTCCAGAACATGACCCAATCGGTCGGCGGACCCAAGCTCTACGGCCAGCTCGACGCCTACGTCACGGATTGGGGCGGCCTGAACATCGCCGGCGTGGACGACCAGGGTCACATCAACGTCTACTGGTGGGCGCCGGGGCTGGATACCTGGTACGCCACTGACCTGACGGCGCAGACGGGCGGTCCGCTCATCGCCAAGGGCGTGGAGGTAACGACGTCCTCCATCGACGGCGGCATCAACATCTTCGGTATCGACGCGGACGATCAACTGCACATGATGCGCTGGACTCCCGCATCAAATGTCTGGGTCAGCACGAAACTGGCCGATTCCATCGCTGCTCCTGGTGCCGACTTCCCGCTCTCCTCGGCCGCCGCGGGTGACCGCATCATCCTCGGCGCAGCGCGCAAGGATGGCGAGCGCGAACTGATCATCTTCTCCTACTTCATCTCGACGCAGGAGTGGACCTACACGGTGAACGCGAACAATCTGGCAGCATGATGCTGTTGTGCGGCGCGAAAGGAGTCGCGACCCGAAGGGTAGAGCCGCTCAGTTCGGCAGCCGGCCCGTATCGATGACGATCTGGGCCACCTCGGCCAGGCGGGCGCGCCGGTCGCGAGCGATCTTCTGCAGCCGCTCGTGCGCCTCCGGCTCGCTCATGCCCTGATTCTGCACCAGCAGCCACTTGGCCTGCTCCACGAGACGCCGGTTCGCCAACGAGCGCTCGAGCTGCTCGATCCGCGTCACGCGGTAGTCGTCGATGGCGTTGCGCTGCTGCGCGACCGCGATGGCGACGCGGAGGTCTTCCCGACCGACCGGCTTGAGCAGGTAACCGAAGATGCCGGAGGCCGCGCCCTGTGAGTGGATGCGGTGGAGGTGCTCGGCATCGGAATAGGCTGAGACGATGACCGAGGCGATGTTCATCTCCTCGGCGAGGATCTTGGCGACCTCGATCCCAGTCATCCGAGGCATCTGGATGTCGAGAAGGGCCAGGTCCGGCCGGTGCTCCCGGGCCATCGCGAGGGCCATCTCACCATCGGAGGCCACGCCCACCACGTTGTGCCCGAGATCGCGGGCATAGCCAACGATGCCGGTGGCGACCAGGTGCTCATCGTCGGCGACAAGCAGCCGCGCCGGTCCAAACCGCGTCGGGACGGGATCGGCGTTCTGCCGGGGCTCGAAGCGGCTGCTGCGCTGGTGGGAAGTCGTGGTCATCATGGGGCGAGTGTACTGCCGGGCAAGGGAGCCGTCAATCCGGTTTACGCCGGCCGCCCGTTCGCCCTTGGTACGGCAGGCCGCAGCGGGCCAGCCGGGGCCAGCCCCCCACTCTCCCCGGCTGCCCGGCGGCTTCAGAGCAGGTTGCGGATGTCGTTGAACGTCACGATCAGGAAGACCGAGGCGATCAGAACCAGCCCGGCGATGGCCGCGGCGTTCTGGACAGCCAGGGGCGGCGGACGGCCCGTGATCTGCTCGTAGAGCAGGAAGACGAAGTGACCCCCGTCAGCAATCGGGATCGGCAGGAAGTTGATGACGGCGAGGTTGACGCTGATCAGCGCCATGAAGAAGAGCAGCCACACAAAGCCCTTGTCGGCGATCACCGTGCCGACGTGCGCGATGCCCACGGGACCCTTCAGATGCTCAACCTTCACCGATCCCTGAAAGAGGCGCACGAAGGTCAGGTATGTCATGGTCATGACGCGATGGGTGCGACGAAGCCCCATCGCCACCGCGCCGACCGGACTCTCGGCCTTGAGCAGAATCTCTTCCTGGCTGAAGGTATCCAGCAGCGGGCTCGTCCAGCCAAGCCTGTCCACATCGTGAAGCAGTTCGATGGAGGCGCGATCAAGCGTCCAGGGCAGCTCCACCTGAACAGGAGCGGGATGCGCTGGACGTTCCATGCGAAGCGTGACGGTAACACCTGTCTCCAAGGCGGCCTGATCTTGCAGTGCTGCGCGAGTCTCGTCTTTCAACCTTTCGCGCAACTCCAGCAGCGATTCAACGGGCTCGTCGTTCACGGCGATGATGCGCCGGCCGCGGAGGTCGCCCAGGCTCAACGCCGGCCGCAGTGTCTGCCACTCCGGCTGCCCTTCCGCCAGCGGCAGATCCGGCCACGCCGCCACGTGCGTGGTCACGACAGCGCTTTCGGAGATGTTGAAGCCAATTCTGCCGGCGCTGCTGACGGGCAACTCCAGCGGCACGGGCATCCAGTCTCCGCCTTCAGTCTTTCGCAGCACCTCGGCCTTGATGGACCTGCCTGCGTGTCGCCTGATCTCAGGCACCGCCGCGGCGGGCGTGGGCCACTCCAGCGCGCCGAGTCGCGAGAAGACATCGCCGGGCTGCAGCCCCGCCTTCGTGGCGCTTGGCCCGGCGACCGCCGACACGCGCATCAACGGCGGCAGGCCGAGCAGGTGCGACACCAGCGCCGGGCCTGCCACCTGCACGGTTTGCAGTTCCGGCCAGGGCTCAAGCGTTGTTTCAACGGTCTGATCGTCCTCGCCGGCAAAGACCAGCGACACCGGGCGTCCCTGTGATTCCTCGACCGCCGCCTGGACATCGAATGCCGAGGCCACGGTCCGCCCGTCGACTTCGACGAGGCGCATTCCCAGTTCGACCTGTTCCAGGCCGGCCTCATCAAGCATGATGCGGACACTGTGCTGGAACTCCGGCGTCAGCCCCGGTCCGGCAACGGTCGTCGACCACGCCGAGGCGACTCCGATCTCCAGCAGACCCGTCAACTCATCGCGATCGGGCACGATCTCGAAGAGCAGCGGCTCATCCACGCCTGCTCGGCCCACCTCGAGCTTCAAGGGCTGATCCGGCGCGGACATGGCTGCGCCGACGATGATGTCGGTGAACTCTTCCGCTTCGCGGCCGTTGACACGCAGCACTGTGTCGCCCGGCTGAAGTCCCGGGTCCGTCACACCGGCTGCATCGGCATTCAGGGCGACGGTCCGTGCCGCGGGCGAATCCGGCGCTACTTGCCCGATCCGCGGCGGCGGCGTCTTCAGACCGACCATGAAGACGATGATGAACAACACCGCGGCGGTGATCAGGTTGAACACCACACCGGCGGAGATGATGATCATGCGCTTCCAGACCGGACAGTTCTGGTAGGAGTCCGGCTCGTCGCTGGTCGCGGTCGGATCGGCGTCCTCCTGGCCGAGCATCTTCACGTAGCCGCCCAGCGGCAGCCAATTCAGGCGGTACTCGGTCGGCGACACGCCGGGATCACTCGGGCCCTCCTGCTCTGAGGAGCCGCGGCGGAAGCCCAGGCCCTTTCGATACGAAAGCACGGCCGGACCAAAGCCGACAGCGAAGGCCAGCACCCGGACTCCCGCCCACCGGGCGGCAAGGAAGTGCCCCAACTCATGGATGACGATGATCAAGCTGAACCCGATCACCACCTGAAGGAAGTCGAACAACGTGCCGAGCACGGAGGAAAAGTCTGGCATGGCTGTAATCCTACGAGACTATCGGTCCGTGGTTGGATTGGGTTGGGGTTTCCGCGGCGAAATTCGTCCCCGACAGACCCCATCCTCCCCCAGCCGCCTGAAAGAGCGTCTGTCGCGACGGCCGCGTCGTGCCATTCCGGGCCGCCAATAGAGAAACGGCCCGGCATGCTGAGGCGCTGCCGGGCCGCTTGAGTCATCCGGGATGGCCTTTGACAAGGCTCAGTCGGCCTTGGGGTACTTGATGCCGCACCCGTAGGGGCGGGTCTCCGCCTCGGAGACCGTCTCACCTGCGAGCACCTGGTCCAGCGCCTGGCGGACGTAGTTCACGTCACCGAGCTTGCCTTCGCTGCGATCGTTGTCGATCGCGCCCTGATAGGCCAGGACGCCGCTGGAATCGATGATGAACATGTGCGGCGTCACCTTCGCGCCGTAGGCCTTGCCCACCTTGCCGTCGGCGTCCATCGCCAGCGGCACATCGATCCCCCACTCCTCGATCTTCTGCCGGTTGTACTCCTCGTCAGCGCTTCGCTGCTTCGGATCACCGGAGTTGATCGCCAACCACACGACACCCTGGTCCTTGTACTCCTCGGCGAGATCGTCCATCGTCGAGAACGTCTTGTGGTGCTTGACGATGTACGGGCAGTCCGGGTTGAACCATTCAAGGACGACGACCTTGCCCTCTTTGGTCAGTTCGGCAAGGTTGTACTCCTTGCCATCGAGATCGGTGAGGGTGAAGTCCGGAGCAGGATCACCGACGGCGGCAACCTTCTGCGCTTCCTTCTTCTTGTCATTCTGCGCATGTTCGGGCTGCGCACCTGCGAGGCCGACGGCCACCACGGCGCTCGCCGCGGCGGCTGCAAACAGACCCTTGAGCTTCAATGCGTTCATGCGTTACTCCTTGCTTGTTGTACCTTGCTTCATTGCATGGGTTCCGGATGACCATCCCCGGCCCCCTTCGCTGGCCAGCGTTCCCCCCTTCAGGTCATCCGACGTTCGTCAAAGTGTGCCCGACGGTTCATCGATCTGCCAGAAACGGCCAGGTTCGTCCGGATTTGTGCGGACTTCCAGAATGCCGCGAACGCGTGTGAATGCGTCCTCAGCGTCGCTGGAGGCCGCTCCGGGCCTGGCTGAGCCGATCGGAATTTTCAGCGCTTTTCCTCGCGTCTCGCCTGTTTCGGCGAGGTCCTGCAGGGGCAGACCGTCTTCAGCCGGATAGAACGCCACGAACGTGCCTTCGTCTTTGCCTTCATCTTCGTCGGGAGCGTCGACAAGCTCGAAGACGACCTGATCATCCGCAACGGTGACCGTTACGGGTGGATTCTCCTTCGGCAACGGCTCGGCGTGGCGCTGGCGCGCACGGTCAAAGACCGCTTCATCTTCCTCTGCGATTGCGCTCCATGCACGGTCTTCTTCTCCCGCCAGCACCGGCACATTGAGCGTGATCCGGTCGGATTCGAAGATGCACGTGTCAGAACAGATGACCCAACTGACCTGCGCCGACAGTCGAGCGGTGGAACCGGGCTCGGCATCGGCCGGCACGTGCAGCGGAAAAATCACCGTCAGTTCATGCTCGTAGATGTGGTCGAGGATCTTCAGATCACCGTAGTCCAGAACGTAGCGGTGCGGCGCGGGCCACTGCGCTTCGCCAAGTTCATACCCCTCGGGCAACGTGAACTCGAAGGTTGGTGGACCGCCGGTCTCGTTCTGCGTTGGGGAATACAAATGCCACTTCGGCGCGATCTTGAATGTCACAGCGAGGTGGGCGGTCGTGCCGGGAACAAAACGGCCCGTGTCGGCCAGCATCCGCGGCTGCGCCTTTCTGGACCCGTCAGTCTGCTGCGCGTCAGCCGTCGCGGCCAGCAAGGTTGCGGCGACGGCGACGACGGTGGCGATCAGATTGAGTCGGTTCATGCACGCTCCAAAAGGACGATGATGCGCCAGAGGATGCCGGTCGGAGGTGGATTGCTGAAATGATGGTGGTCAGTCCGAGCAGTCCGATGCGTGGCAGTGCGCCAAGTAACAAACCTCGTCCGGCAACTCTTCATTCCATTCCGTCTCCCCGCCCTGCGGCTTTTACCGGCACACTCCTCGTGCAAGCCGTATCGTTGGCCATGCCACTGCTCTATCGCCACGCGGTTCTCGCTCTCCTTCTGGCCGCCGCAGCCCTTATTTGGGGGGGGCCGGCAGGCTGCAAGTCGGACATTCGCGAGCGTGATGTCCAGACGATCCCGATTGTGGAGGCCCGCCGGATCACCACCCCCACAACGAGGGGTACGCAAGCGGGAGCCATTCTCATGGACGCCCGGCCGGCGAGTGCGTTCGCGGCGGGACACCTTCCTGGAGCGATCAACGTCCGCATCGACTCGGTGAAATCAGACGGCCCGAGGAATCAGACGTGGAGCGCTGCCCCGGCCATCATCGTTTATGGAGGCGACGGCGCATCCGCCGCGGCCCGGGCGCTGGCTCGGCGACTGATGGAAGCGGGCTATCGCAATGTCCGCGTGCTCGAGGGGGGCTTCGCGGGCTGGACGCAAACGGGGCTGCCGGTGGAGTGACGTGAATCAGCCTGTCGGGAGCGCAGTACGGATCGCCTCCGCGAGCGTTGCCGCGTCATCTGCGTCGAGTTTGCCGGCGTTCCACTCCAGGCGGAGCCCGTCTGGCCCTTCGCGCGGGATGATGTGGAAGTGCACGTGCATGACCTCCTGGTGGGCGGCGGCGCCGTTGTTCTGCAGGATGTTGTACGCCGTCGCTCCGGTTGCGCGCATCACCGCGCGGCAGAGACGAGGGAGCACGCGGCCGATCGCCGCGGCGGCATCATCGCTGAGTTGATCGAGCGTCGCCTTCTCTTCCTTCGGAATCACAAGCGTGTGGCCGCGGCTGAGGGGGCCAATATCGAGAAACGCCAGCACGTGCGCATCCTCGTACACCTTGTGGCACGGGATCTCGCCACGGATGATCTTCGAGAAGATGGTCTCTGGCATGCCAGGCTCCGAGAAAGCAGGAAGCAGCAAAAAGCAGCAGAGCAGCAACGGAAGGCCAGCAAATCGTACCCCAGGGGATGCCGGGGCAGGCCGCCCTCCAATGCTGCTCTGCTGATCGCTGTTAAGCGTCGGACTTACTCGTCCTTCTTCTTGGTCGTCTTCTTCTTGGTGGTCTTCTTCTTGCTCTCACCGCCGCTCGCGCCGTCCGCCTCATCATCGCCGCTGAAGCGCTTGTTGAACTCCTCAGCGGTGACTTCCTCGGTCTTGGCCTTGGCGACAATGGCGTCCAGCGTCTTCTGCTCGCGAATCTGCTGGTAAATCTGACCGACCTGACGGTTCTGGATGAGAGACTGACGCAGCTTCTCCGGACGCATGCCGCGGCGGATGGCCAGCTGGGCGATCCAGCCGTTCATCTCGTTCTCCGTCACCTTGATATCGAGCTCTTCGGCGATGCGGTTGAGCGTGAAGAACATCTTGAGGTCATTGACGGCGGATTCGCTGGAAGCGCCGCGGAGTTCGGCGATCTTCTCCTCGATCTGCTGCTCGCTGACGCCGCGGTTCATCAGTTCCCAGCGACGGCGGGCGAGGTTGCGCTCCGCCTGCTGGCTGGTGACGCGCTCCGGCATCTCCATCTCAACGTTCTCGAGCAGGTGGCGGGCGACCTGACGGCGCATGGCCGTCTGCTGCTCCACCTGAACGCGCTGCTCCATCCGGGCCTTGAGCGCCTCGCGGACCTCCGCCTCGGTCTCCATGCCGAAGCGCTGGGCCAGGTCCTCGCCGGAGGCAGGGATGATCCGGTCCACGCGGCTGACGGTGAACTCGATCGTGAGGTCGTCGCCACGGATCGCTTCGACTTCGTGGTTCTCCGGGCCCGTGGTCTTGACGGTCACCGTGTCCCCCGGCTTGGGCAGGCCGATCTGCTTCGCGAAGTCGTCGACCATGATCCCGAGGATCATGCCCTTGCCTTCCTTGTCTTCCGGCGGCACCTGTATGACAGCGTCCGGGATGTCCAGGTGGACAGTTCCGTCCTTGCCGGTCATCTTCGCGTGGCCGGTGAGGTAATCGCCAGCCTCGGAGGCCTCGCGCGGATCGAGCGTGCCCTCGTTCATCGCGAGGCGCTTGAACTCCTCGTCGACCATCTCGTCCTTCAGTTCGAAGGTGGGCTTGAGGATCTCGATCCCCTCGAGCTTCGGCAGTTCGAACTCGGGGAGGACTTCAACGTCGACCTCGAAGGAGAGGGCCTTGCCGTCCTCGATCTCGACGTTTTCAAGCCCCTCGCTGATCGGGTCGCCGATCACCTTGAGCTTGTTGTCCTCAACCGCCTGGGAGTAGGTGGTCGCGACAAGCTGGTTCTTGGCCTCGCGCTTGACAGCTGTGCCGAACTTCTTCTGGATGAGCCGCTTGGGGGCCCGGCCGCGGCGGAAACCGGGAACTTCGGCCTCCACGGCCACGGTGTCCAGCGAATCGCCGAGTTGCTCCTCGACGACATCGGCGGGAATCTCAATCGCGATCTTCTTGCGGCACGGGCCCGCATCGGTGATCGTCACATTGGACTTGATCCGCTCGGACTGCTCGGCGCCCTGCTCTGTTGCCACTGCATCGGCCATTTTTCTGTACCTTTCGGGGACCAGAGCCCGCCTGCTCGTGCCGGGGCGAACGCCGCCGCGGCCGAGGGGAGGGCTCCCCGCCCTTGGGTGAAATGTGAGCGGGAAGTGTAGACGCGGCGGGGCGAGGGCTGCCACGGCTCGCTTCTCCTGCGGAGAAACCGGTGATTAGCGCATAAGGTTTGCCGTTCATGCGTCAGATGCCCCCCGCATTTTCCGCCCGCCGTGATTTGACCACCCGGTGCGTGCGATTGGCCATGCTGCTGGCAGTCCTGCTGGCAAGCCTCGGCCTGCCGCATCCGGCGAGGGAGAACCTGGCGTCTGGGCCCGATCGCGCCGTTATTGACCGGATCGCCGGGACCCGCGCGTTCGTGTATGACCGCAGCGCCCGCGGCGAGGCCGATGCGGCGGTGCGGAGCAGGGCGGACCCGGCCGGCTCTGATCCACCTGACGATCAGTTCGCGGCCGAACCGCCGTCGGATAACTGCTGGACGTCGTCGGATCCATGCTCGCTTATCGAGGGCTACGGCGAGTCTGCCCATCGCGGCCGGGCGAGGCTGGCACGGCACGCGCGGGCGCCGCCCACGCTTGTTTGCTGACGCCCCGACACGATCCCGATCGGGGCTGCTGCCCACACCCAATGTTCATGTCGACCGCGCTGGTGAGGGCACCTCCGCGGTCCTGCTGGCTTTATCACGCCGCCGCTGCGCGCTGCCGCGTGCGCGGGCGATCGGAGTTTTCATGTCCGCTCCAAAGAACAGCAACACTGGGCCGGCGCCATCGTCGGCCGGGGAACCGACCGAATATCAGACGGGCAAGGGTTGCCTGCTGCTGGGCCTCATGGCTGCCGTCAGCATCGCCATCCTGGTCGGCCTGATCCTCGCCTTCAGCCGCGGCGGCTGACCGCGCTGATCGTCGACATCCGAACTGTTGTTAACGTCGGGACGGGACGCCGCGCGATCGTTGCGTCCATTCGTCATCCGTTGGCCGCTTCACCGAACAGCAGTGTGATGTACTCCTCGTCCTCCGGCCGGAAGAAGACGTAGATGTAATCTCCAGGCTGGAGCACCGTCGGCCCGCGCGCGGCCAGCAGTTCGTCGCCGCGCACCACCAGCACGGCGGCAGCCCCCTGCGGGAAAGGGATGTCTGCGATCTTTGCTCCGCTCACGGCGAGCGATTCGGAAATGAAGTACGCGCGCACCTGCCCCTGCACCGAGCCAAGCGAGTGGATCTCCAGCGCGGCGGCCGGCGTGGGTGGTGTGGGATCGTCCAGTTTCAGCTTCCGCGACAACGGCAGGATGCTGGCCCCCGGGACGATCGCGCTGACCACGACGATGAAGAACACGATGTGAAAGACTTCTTCACCGTTCTGGAGCCCCGCGAGCGACGGAACAGTTCCCAGCACAATTGGCACGGCGCCGCGCAGGCCGACCCAACTTGCGAACGCCGTTTCCTTCAGCGGGCGTCGGAAAGGCACGAGGATCAGCGTGCAGGCCACGGGGCGGGCGATCAGGGCCAGCGCCAGCCCGAGCAAAAGCCCGACCCCCGCAACATCCATCAGCTTCGAGGGCGAAACGAGCAGCCCCAGCATGAGGAACATCGAAACCTGGGACATCCAGGCAACGGAGTCGTGCACGCGCTTCAGGCCGGTGGCATACGGCAGCGGCCCATTGCCCAGCACCACGCCGGCGGTGAAGACCGCCAGCAGCCCGCTGCCAAATGCCAGCGTCGCGGCGCCGAACGCCAGGAAGGCGGCCGCGATCGTCACCACCGGATACAGCCCGGCGGTCGTCACGGTGATCCGGCCCAGGAGCCACCGCGCGAAATACCCGACCGCCGCGCCGACGGCCGCACCGATGATGAGTTGCAGCGGGATGCCGAGAAGACTCCAGACGTCCGGGGCCGCTCCAGTGTTAAGCCACGTCACAACGGCAAACGTCATGATGACCGCCGCCGGGTCGTTCACGCAGGACTCGACCTCCAGCAGGCTCCGGATCCGCTCCTTGAGGTTCACGCTCCCCCCCCGGAGGACGGCAAAGACGGCCGCGGCGTCCGTCGACGAAACGATTGCCCCGATCAGCAGCGCGGCCCCCCAGGCCAGCCCGAGCCCCCAGCCCACGAGAGCCAGCAGGTGCGCTGTTGCGAAGACACCGACCGTCGCCAGCAGCGCCGCCGGGCCCGCGCTGCGCCGAATCGACCACCACGACGTGTTCAGCCCGCCGTCGAAGAGAATCAGCACCAAAGCCACGTTCCCGAGCCGGAACGCGACTTCATAGTCGTCAAACGGAAGCCGGCCGATCCCTTCTGACCCTCCAAGAATCCCAAGGATCATGAACAGCAGCACAACCGGAAGGCCAGCCCGGTCCGCGGCACGCGAAAACAGCACGCTCAGCCCCATCAGAACGCCGAGCACGGTCAGCAGAATGGCACTGGCCTCTGGTTCCGAAATCGCCAGGAGCATCATCGGGTGGACAGTAGCCCGACGGTCCCGGTTCGTCGCCTTCAGGCCGCTCGTTGGTTCGGCTCATCCTCAACGAAATCGAAGGATCCTTCGACCGTTGCGCCAGAAGTCCCTCCTTCCAGCGCTTCGAGCGTCCTGGCTCGCTCGCGCATGGCGGCGAGGCGGCTTGTGTACTCCTCATGCAGTTCGTGCACGCGACACTTCAGTTCGTGCAGTTTGACCTGCTCGCGCACGGCAGCCGCGAGCGTGTAAAGCATCGCAATGACCATGAACGCGCTAACCGACAGGAGAAGCGCCCACGTTTCCGGCGAAAAGGAGACCATGCCCCGAGAATCGGCTGGATCCGATACCTTCTTAAGACCGCCTGCCGAGCCAGCCGTCGGACGACCCACGAACTGGGGGCTGCCTCCCTCCGCGCCGGGCGCAACCTTTTGAGCGGTTGCCTGTACAATCCCCGACCCATGCCCATCCCCGCCGCCGCCCCAATCTCGCTGACCCGGCTTCTGGCCATCCTGCTGGCGCTCGTCTTGGGGGGCGCAGCCGCCGGCCAGACGGGGTCGGCAACTGCCGGCAGCATCCGGGGCGAGGTCGACCTGAGCGTGATCCGATTCGGAGTGGACGGCCGCCCGCGGGCGGGCTCCTGGTTCGGCATCAACGTCGCGGCGAAGGACAACGGCCCGGAGCCGCGGGGCGTCCTGATCCAGGTGGCGCTTCGCGATCCGGACGGGGACCGGCTGCTCTCACGTTCCTACGTGGTCTTGAACCCTGGCCAGACGCAGTCGGTGTGGCTGTACAGCTGGATGCCGTACGACGTCGGCAGCGGGATGTACACGATCTCAGCCTGGGAGGCTCGAGAGACCCGCCGCGAGGGCAGCAGCGGGCTGCGGTACACCGAGGAGCGGCTGCTGGGCCAACTCAGCTACCAGCCGGGTGGGGGCATCACCCCCTCACACGCCGGCATGATCGGGGTTGTGGGCCCCCAGATGTACGCGCACCTGCACGGCTTTGAGCCCACGAACAACGCCGATGCGCTGCCGCTGGGGCACGAGATCACCCAGATTGTGGACAACATCTCCCCCGCCGGCATGCCCGACCGGTGGATGGGGCTTGATCCCTTCGAGGCGATCATCTGGGTCGACGCCACAAGCCAGGGTTCGCCGACCAACCTGACGCAGGAGCAGGCCCGCGCCATTCGCGAGTGGGTCCACCGTGGCGGCCACCTCGTAGTCGTGCTGCCGCAGGCGGGTCAGACGTGGGTGAACTACCCCTCGAACCCGCTGACCGACATGATGCCGCGGGTGGCGCTCGAGACAGAGGTCGGCGTCGATCTGAGCGCGTATCGGCCGCTGTTCATGACAGCGACCCACCGCACCAGGTTGGACAACCTGGAGCGCCCGGCGGGTCAGCGACCGTGGTGGATGGGCCATCAGGTGCACTTCCTCCGGCCGTTGCCCGATGCCGGATTCGGTGAAGCCCGGCGGCTGTTGAATGCGCCTTCCAATGTTGAAGGCGAGGAGGGGCGGTGCATTGTGGCCCAGCGGCTGCACGGGCGCGGCGCTGTCACGCTCATCGGGATCGACATCACGGCGGGGCAGTTCCGCATCAACGCGGCCGTGCCCACGGCGATCGAATCCGACGTGTGGTGGAACCGCATTCTGGGCCGCCGGTGGGAGCTCGTCGCGCCGTACGAACTGAAGCCCGGACAGGCGGGCGGGCCCGGGCTGCTTGGAATGCGCGACAGCGTGTGGGTCGATGAAGGCATTCAGCGGGAAATCAACCAGACGGGCAAGGCCGCGGCGGGACTGCTGCTGGCGTTCGTCGTCTTTGCCGCGTACTGGGTGCTTGCCGGGCCGGTCGCGTACCTGGCCCTCAAACAGCAGCGGCTGAAGCACCATTCCTGGTTGGCGTTCGTGCTGGTCGGGGCGGTTTTCACGGGCGTCGCCTGGGGAGGCGCGAACCTGCTGCGGCCGCGGCAGGTGGAAGGGCGCCACATCACCATCCTCGAGCATGTTTATGGCCAGCCGGTCCAGGCGAGTCGATCGTGGGTCAGCGTACTGCTGCCCAGCTATGGCCAGACGCGGGTGGCGCTGGACAACGCGGAAGTGGCCGGCCTGGAGATCACCAACGCAATCACGCCGTGGACGCCCGCCCCGGAAATGGGCGCCAGTTCAAGCTCCTCTTTTCCCGACGTGCGGACGTATTCAGTAGACGGGCTGAGCCCGAATGAGATGGAGGTGCCGACCCGGGCCACCGTCAAGCAGTTCCAGATCGACTGGGCGGGCTTCCTGAACCTCCGCATGCCGACGCCGGTGATCGCAGAAGGGGAGACGCCGCCGCCGCTTGGTTCAGAAATTACCGCTGAGTGGCGCGATCAACCGGGCGCCGGGATGGATGTGCAGATCCGCGGCTCGATTCAGCACCAGCTTCCCGCCTCGCTGTCGGAGGTCACGATTATTGTCGTTGAAGGGCAGCGGCCCTATCCAATGCCGGGCTTGCCCTTCGCTCGCGCCTGGGCCGTTCGGCGGCCGCAGCCGTGGGGCCCCGGCGAGCCGCTCGATCTGGGCCGCATGTTCGCGCCGCCTGCTGGGGCCACCGGACCGCGCCAGGCGAACGATCGCGATGCGCGGCTCTACCTCGACGGACTGCGCGCTTCGGGTCGACTCTCCGATGATGCGGCGATCGCGCTGTTTCCGCTCCTTAAGCCGCCGGAGCCCGGAGGCAACATCATGCGGACCAGCAGCCCGATCTTCCGCCGGCAGGCCACTCACGGCTGGGATGTGGCGCGGTGGTTCACGCAGCCGTGCATCATTGTGATGGGACGGCTGGACGGCCCGCTGCCGCTGCCGCTGCAGATCGGCTCGGCCGGTCCTGAGTCCACGCAGCAGCGGATCGATGAGGGACGGACATTCATTCGCTGGATCTACCCTCTGCCGGACCGGCCGCCTTCAATCAGCGACGCCACGGTCGCGGAAGAGGCGGAAGCGATCGAAAACGGGGGTTGAGGCTTCAGGGGGATCATCATTGGGGAAGGGGGCGGTTCTCGCTTCGAGACCGTGTGACGGAGGCGCCGCGCCGTGCCGATGATCGAGACGATTAACCTGACCAAGCGTTACGGCGAACTCGTTGCGCTCGACTCCCTGAACCTGTCCATCAATGCGGGCGACTGCTTCGGCTTCATCGGCCCGAACGGCGCAGGCAAGACCACGACGATCAAGATCCTCGCGACGCTGCTGAAGCCAAGCTCCGGCCAGGCGATGATCGATGGGCTCACCGTCGGCTACCAGAACCGACAGATCCGCCCCATCATCGGCTACGTGCCTGACTTCATGGGCGCGTATGAGGACATGGTCGTCACCGAGTACCTCGAGTTCTTCGCCGCCTGCTACAACATCCACGGCGAGCAGCGCAAGAAGGTCGTCCAGGACGTCCTGGACCTGACCGACCTCAACTACAAGGCCACCGCCGAGGTCAACTCCCTCTCCCGCGGCATGCAGCAGCGCCTCAGCGTCGCCCGCGTCCTCCTGCACGACCCCAAGGTCCTGCTCATGGACGAGCCCGCCAGCGGCCTGGACCCCCGCGCCCGCATCGAGATGCGCGAGCTCCTCAAGGAGCTCAAGCGCATGGGCAAGACCATCATCATCTCCTCCCACATCCTCCACGAGCTCGGCGAGCTGTGCAACGTCGTCGGCATCGTCGAGCGCGGGCAGCTCCTGTTCCACGGCACCATCGAGCAGATCATGCAGCGGGCCAAGCTCGGCCACGTCGTCAACGTCTCCGTCGCCCAGCGCACCGAGGAGGCCGCCGTCCTCCTCCAGCGCATCCGCGGCGTCCTGAAGGTCGCCATCACCGACGGCCAGCCCGGCGTCGCCACCAACGGCGGCCGCGTCATCCAGGTCACCATCGACTCCTCCGCCAAGATCGACGTCAGCGACATCCCCAACCTCCTGGTCAACCAGGGCTTCCGCATCGTCCGCTTCGGCGAGGAGGCGCTGAACCTCGAGGCCGCCTTCATGCGCCTGACCAAGGGCATGGTGCAGTAGCGCGATGCCGGCGGACGCCACCAGCGGGGCGGCGACCGGGCGCGGCGTCGTCTGCGTCTC
>CAYWRO010000004.1:102285-102699 GCA_964460345.1 uncultured Phycisphaeraceae bacterium
AGTGCGCCCTCCCGGTCGCCAAGTCCCTCGCCCGCTCGTCGCTGCTCCGCGGCGCCGACCCGGCCTGGCTCGCGCGCACCCACCGCGGCCTGTCGCTCACCGCCGCGGCGACGCGGGTGTTCCTGTGGTTGATCCTGTCGCTGCTCGGCGTGCTGGTGCTCGCCCTGGTCCTCGGCTATCTCGGCGTCGACTTCGGCGATGTCGTCGGCAACACGGTCGTCCTGCTCATCTGGGCCGGGGCCCTCCTGGCCGCGACGATCCTCCACATCCGCGGCACGTGGCTGCTGACCGGCGACACCTTCGGCGGCTACGCCCCCACCATCTACGCCCGTACCGCGACGCGGTGGGCCGGCGTCCTTCTCCCGGTCTGCGCCGGCTACGACCTGATGCCCTACAGCGCGGCCGCCGCCATGC
>CAYWRO010000005.1:0-81061 GCA_964460345.1 uncultured Phycisphaeraceae bacterium
AGGAGAAGCTCAAGGACTCCGAGGCGCACATCAAGCGCAAGCTCCCGAGCATGTACCACCAGTTCAAGGAGCTCGCCGGCGTGGACATCACGACCACGCCGATGGAGGTCGGCCCCACCACGCACTACGCGATGGGTGGCGTGCGGGTGGACGGCGTCACGCAGATGTCCACCGTCCCCGGCCTGTTCGCGGCCGGCGAAGTCGCCGCGGGGCTGCACGGGGCCAACCGGCTGGGCGGCAACTCCCTCTCCGACCTGCTCGTCTTCGGCAAGCGCGCCGGCGAGCACGCCGCGCAGTGGGCGGCCTCGCACGGGCACGCGACGCTCGACGAAGCGCAGATCGACGCCGCGGCGAGGAGCGCCCTGGCCCCCTTCGAGCGAGGCGGGCAGGGTGAGAACCCGTACAACGTGCAGCACGATCTACAAGACATGATGCAGGACAAGGTCGGCATCGTCCGAAATGAATCGGACATGGCCGCCGCGCTCGACGGGCTTTCCAGTCTCCACGCCCGGGCCGCCGCGGCGGGCGTCCCGGGCAACCGCGAGTACAACCCCGGCTGGCACACGGCCCTGGATTTGCCGAATCTGCTCACGGTCAGCGAAGCGGTGGCACGCTCGGCCCTCGACCGGCGGGAAAGCCGCGGCGCTCACTTCCGCGAAGATTACCCGGAGAAGGACGAGGCCCACGGCAGGCACAACACCGTCGTCTTCCGCGGCGAAGACGGCCGCATGACGCTCCGGCGCGAGCCGATCCCGCCGCTGCGCGACGACCTCAGGCAGATCATCGACGAGAACAGGTAGACGCCGCCGCATCCCGCCTTCCGCACGAGAGGAACACGCGACATGGCCGTCAAGCACACGAGCGACTCCTACACCGTTCCGGATGCGGCCGACGGCATCCCGACGCAGCCGAGAAGCGGCCCGCGCCCGGGCGAGGGCGCCGGGGGGGGCGGGGGGCGTGTCACGTTCCGCATCACGCGCGGCCAGGACGGCAAGACTGACTACAAGGACTACACCACCGAGGTCACCGACGGGATGGTCGTCCTCGATGCGGTGCACCAGATCCAGGCCGAGTCCGCCCCCGACCTGGCGTGCCGGTGGAACTGCAAGGCGGGCAAGTGCGGCTCCTGCTCGGCGGAGATCAACGGCAAGCCGAAGCTGATGTGCATGACGCGGATGGACCAGATCGATCTCTCGCAGCCGGTCACGATCGAGCCGATGCGCGCCTTCCCGCACGTGAAGGACCTGGTCACCGACGTCTCGTGGAACTACCGCGTCAAGCAGCGCATTGCTCCCTTTCGCCCGCGCAAGCCCGACGCCCCGGACGGCACCTGGCGCATCGACCAGCGCGACGTCGACCGCGTGCAGGAGTTCCGCAAGTGCATCGAGTGCTTCCTGTGCCAGAACGTCTGCCACGTGCTGCGCGACCACCACAAGCACGAGGAGTTCGCAGGGCCGAGGCACTACGTCTACATCGCGGCCCTCGACATGCACCCCTTGGACACTGTGGATCGGAGCGCGCAGACACGGGGGGAGGGGGGGATCGGGTATTGCAACATCACCAAGTGCTGCACGAAGGTCTGCCCCGAGCACATCACGATCACGGACAACGCGATCATCCCGCTCAAGGAGCGCGTGGTCGATGAGTTCTTCGATCCGCTCACGAAGCTCTTCCGGAAGTTCAAGCCGCGGAACACGGGCAGGTGATCGGCGCTTCATGGGTGGCATGCCCACGCGGTACTCCGCGCGGGCATGCGGGCGGCAGCGGGGAAGGAGCACAGAAGGATGCCCGAGTTCAAGCCCATCGCGAAGACGAGCATCGGCCGGGCGCTGGCCAGGGCCGAGCGGTACCGCCTGCTCAATGAGCCGCGCGAGGCCGAGAGCATCTGCCGCGACATCCTCGCCGTTGAGGCGGACAACCAGGACGCCCTGGTGACGCTGATCCTCGCGCTGACCGACATGTTCGCCGGCATGGGCGTCAAGCGCGATGAGCCGCTCGCGCTGCTGCCGCGCCTCCCCGGCGACTTCGAGCGCGAGTACTACGCCGGCGTCATCGATGAGCGCTGGGCCAAGGCGCTGCTGGCGGCGCGGCACCAGCGCGAGGTCGTCTTCGACTTCGTCTCCAGCGCCCTGCAGCACTTCGAGCGCGCCGAGGCGTTGTCCCCCGACGGCAACGACGATCCGATCCTCCGCTACAACGCCTGCCTGCGCCTGATCGAGCGCAACAACCTCGCCCCCGCCGCCGCGCCGCAGACCGAGAGCGTGGACGACTTCGAAGACGACATGCCGCAGAGATAAGAGAGAGAATAGTGAATAGAGAATAGAGAACAGTGAGGACGCAGACACGGTGGTCGGTGCGCCGCCGTCGATGCGGACCCGCTGTTCTCCCCGCTCTCTCCTCTGTTCTCTCTTCTCTATTCTCTATTCACTCCTCTCTGTTCACTATTCTCTCTTCTCTATTCTCTATTCACTCCGCCCGGCCCTAGAATCCACCGTAAGGAGGGACTCTGCATGACCGACTCCGCAAATGCCACGCCGTCACCCGAGGCCGAGCGCATCGCGTCCGAAGGTACCGACGTCCGCGAGCGCATCCGCAAGCTGATCGTCGACCTGGCCGACCGCCGGGGGATGACGGCCGCCGAGCTGCGCCGCCACGCGCGCGAGATTCTCGAGGGGGCCCGCCGCGGGCTGTCCGACGCCGCCGAATCGAAGCAGGCGACCGTGCTGAACGACGTCGTCGACGGCCTGGCGGACGGTTTTTCGCGCGCGGCGTACGCGACCAAACTCGCGATCGAAGAGGCCGAGTCGCGCCGGCAGCAGTTCGCCGATGAGGACCTGCGCACGGCGATGGACAACCTGCGGCAGCTTCAGTCGATGTTCATCGAGACCGTCAAGGACTTCGCCCGTTCGCTCAGCGCTTCGGTGAGGACCGAAGCGGGCGACCTCGGCGCGCACGCCGCGCGCGCGGCCGAGTCGATGCAGGACCCCATCGAAGAGGCGCTCAACGCCGCCGCGAAGCACCCGGGCAAGTTCGCCGTCGAGTCGGCCTCCGTCGGCGCCGCCGTCGCGCGCCGCGCCGTCGGCACGCTCTTCCAGGCCGCCGGCGGGCTGCTGCAGGGGGCCGGCGAGGTGATCAGCGGCAAGCCGCGGCCCGCAGAGGGCGATGCCGGGAACCGCAAGGCGTAGAGCGCGATGCGCGCGGATGCGGGGGAGAGGGGGGGCGCAGATTTCGCAGATTGCGCAGATGAGATTGCGCGCTATCGGACCGAGTCGCCGGTCCCGGCCCTCCACGCCGCGACCGGCGGTGTTGTTCGGGTGTTGTGCAGGATCGGTGCGCCGCAGCGGGCCCTCGATCCGGGGGAGCAACGGATCGGCCCCGAGCCGCGCCGCGTTGATGCGGAGCCGCGCCGGATGCATTCCGAGCCGCGCCGCATCGATCCCGAGCCGCGCCGCATCGATCCCGAGCCGCGCCGCATCGATCCCGAGCCGCGCCGCATCGATCCCGAGCCGCAACGGATCGGTCTGGAGTCACAAACGATCGGTCTGGAGTCACAAACGATCGATCTGGAGTGACAAACGATCGATCTGGAGTGACAAACGATCGATCTGGAGTGACAAACGACCAAGTCCGCACCGTGTTATCACCACCCGATCCGGTGGGTTTTCGTCCCTGTACGCCGCGCCGGGCGTGCCGAGCCGCAAACCGTGCACGCTGCGCTCCGGACCGACGACGGCGCGCGGCAGACCGACGACGATTTGCTCCAAACCGATGACGGCGCACCGCAAACCGACGACGGTTTGCCTCAAACCGATGACGGCGCGCCGCAAACCGATGACGGCGCGCGGCAAACCGACGACCGCTTGCTCCAGACCGTCACGTCCGCACGAGTTATCAACGCTCCAGGCGGGGTCCCCCTCAACCCCCGGAGTTATCCGGACCTCTCTCCGCCGATGTGCGATCGCCGCGCAAAGCCCACCCGCTTCGGCCCGCGCACGCCCCGCGCTCATGCACGCTGATCTGCGAAATCTGCGCAATCTGCGGACCTCCCCTCCACCGGCCCCCGCGTTATCGGGACGTTACGGCCGACGCGTGAAGAGCACGCGCGAGATCCCGAAGAGCCCGGCGAGCACGATCGCCGCCAGCCCGGCGTAGAAGAGCACGCCGCGGGGGCCGCCCTCGGCCGTGTCGGCGAGGAAAAGGATCGCGCCGCCGACGATCAGCGAGCTGATGACGAGCGCGTAGGAGATGTTGCGGCTGGCGCGCTCGATCTCGTCGGTCAACCGGTCCAGCCCCTGGTGCTGCAGCTTGATCGAAACGCGGTCGCGCCGCACCATGAAGAGCAGGTCGCGCAGCTCGCGCGGCAGGCGCTCGGCCAGTTCGGCGTAGCCAAGCAGCGAACCTTCCAGGCGCCGCCGCAACGCGCGAATGCCGTACCGCCGGCGCACGAGGCGCTCCATGTGCGGCTTGACGTGGTTGACGATGTCGAAGTCGGGCGCGAGGGCCTCGCCGACGCCCTCGATGGTGGTGACGGCCTTGATGAGATAGACGATGTCGGCGGGGCACTGGAGCCGGTGGCGGCGGATCTTCTCGAAGAACTCGCTCAGCAGCGCGCCCATCTGCAGGTCTTCGAGCGTCGCCGATTCAAAGCGGCTGATGAACTCCCACGCATCGGCCCTGAAGGCGCGGTCCGCGGCGAGCACCGGCGGCGAATCGGTGAGCGCGATCACCACATCGATCACGCGATCCAGCTCGCCGTTGATCGTCCCGTGCACGAGGTCCGCCAGCAGCTCCGCCGTGCGCGGCTCGATGTGCCCGGTCATGCCGCAGTCGATGAACACAAGCCGCAGCCCCCCCTCCCCGTCATCCGCGCGCGCGCCATGGAGCCGAGTGGAGGGCGAAGCGGCGAGCAACCCGCGCCCGACATTGGCCGTCGCCCCAACGTCTCCCCCATCCGGACGCCCACCATCGCCGGCGCGGCCCCTGGGGGGGAGGGTGGGGCGCAGGACGAAGATGTTGCCGGGGTGCGGATCGGCGTGGAAGAAGCCGATCTCGAAGCACTGGCGGAAGACGGCGTCCGAGCCGATCGCGACGATCTGCCGCCGCTCCTCCTCGGTAAAGTCCGACGGCTTGCGGTTGGCCAGCAGCACGCCGTCGATCAGCTCCATGCACAAAACGCCCGCCCGCGTGTGCTCCATGTAGACGCGCGGGAACGCGACGTGCGGGTTGTCTTCGAAGCTGCGGTTCATCCGCCGCATCGAGCGCCCCTCCAGCTCCAGGTCGACCTCCCGCGTCACCTGCCGCGCGAACTGCTCCACCACCTGCACGGGGCTGTACCCCAGGTTCTCGAAATGGCTCTCGGCAAAGGCGGCCAGCGTGCGCATGATCTCGACGTCCGCCTCCAGGACCTCCTCGATCTCCGGCCGGAGAACCTTGAGCACCACCGGCGTGCCGTCGAGCAGCTCCGCCCGGTGCGCCTGCGCGATCGACGCCGCGGCCATCGCCTCGAAGTCGACGTGTTTGAAGCGCGTGTCGAGCGCGCCGTCGTACAGCCGCTCGATGTGCGGCTTGATCTCCCTGGCCGGCACCGCCGGCACATCGCTCTGCAGCCGCGCAAACTCCGTCGTCCACTCCTCGGGAATCAGGTCCGGACGCGTCGAGAGGATCTGCGCCATCTTGATGAAGGTCGGCCCGAGCTGCTCCATCGCCCGCCGCAGCCGCACGGCCTGCGACTCCCGCCTCACGCGCTCATCCGCCGGCGCAAGGCCGACCAGCCGCTTGCCGCGCAGGGCCAGCCGGTCCAGGTCAAGCTCCTGGATGACGTCGTTGAAGCCGTACGAAGCAAAGACCGTGAGAATCTCACGCGCGCGACGAATGTTGCGAATCGTGCGCCCGAGACTGGGGATCGGCCGTGCCATGCCGCGGATGATACGGCCGGCGGGGATGATGAGGTGAACAGGTGAGCAGGTGAAAAGGTGATGCCGGCGCCAAGCGCGCCCGCCACCGAGTCACCTCTTCACCTCTTCATCCTCTTCACCTGTTCATCCCCCCACCGGCCACAGCTCCCGCACATCCCGCGGCAGCATGTGCCGCACATCGGAGATCTCGCCGGAGGTGATGCGGTGCGTCAGCAGCGCGAAAACGGCCCGCGCCGCCTGCTCGACGTCGACTCCCTCCGACGGGTTGATGTTCAGCGAGATCGAGTCGAGGAAGGTCTCCCGGCTCCGCGTCTTCCGCGGCGTCGACGAAGGGTCCCAGCCTTCGAAATAGAGCCCCCGCACCAGCATCGGCATCTGCGCGCCCAGGTCCGCCGCCTCATCGACCGTCAACCGGTCGCGCAGCGCATGCAGCACGCCGCGAAGCACCGCGTACGCCTGCCCCTCATCGCGCAGGTCCGCGATGTCACGCAACTCCTCGAGCCACTCGTACGTCTTGTGCAGCGTCTGGTCAAAGACGCCGACCGTCGTCCCCGGCATGGCAAGACTCCTTCCCGCGCCCGGCTGCGCCGCGCCGCCCACCGCTCGCGGCACACGCCGCCGCTGCCAGACTCTACGCGGCCGCGCACCTTCGGCCGCTCACCGAGGATGGGTCCGGTTTCCCTTCCTGCGCAAGGCGAATCAGGCGCTCAGCCAGCCGCGCTTGATCTCGCCGCGCTTGCGACCCACGAAGGCGTCGTAGAGCAGCTTCTGCCCATCGGTCGAGATCCGGTGCACGTACGTCTCGCGCGAATCGAGTTCCAGCACGCCCTCGCTGAGCATGCGCCGGATCAGCGTCGAGAAGCCGGACTGGTCCGACTCATCCAGGAAGTCCGTCTTGATCGTGAACGCCACCCACCCGCCGTCCTCGATCCGGTTGTACGCCGCCGCGAAGACCTCCGGCGGAATGTCCCCGAACCCCAACGCGGCGACGCACGTCAGGCAGGTGAAATCGAAGCGGTCCAGCGTCCTTGCGGCCTCCTTCGGCAGGTCCGTCAGGTCCGCCACGAGGAACTCCTCGTACAGGCCGGGCCGGTCCCGCTCCGCCGCCGCCCGTGCCTCCTCATAAATGTCGATCCCGACGAACGCCCCCTCGGTCCCCGCCCCCTGGTTGCGAAGCTCTTCCGCCACGCAGCCGTTGCCCGCCCCCAGATCGAGCGTCACCAGCCCAGCCGGATCAGCCCCCTTGGCCCGCATGGCGCGGGTCAGCAGTTCGCCGATCTTCTGCGGGCTCTGGCACTGGAAGACCTCGTAGATCCACTTCTCGTACAGCCCCTGAACCTCGTACACCTCCCCGTAGTCGTGCAGCCGGATGCGCTTCCACTCGCCGTCCACCTTCACGACCACCCATTCCTCATCCTGGCTGAGTTGATCCCCAGGGGCAGGCAGGGCAATGGACAACTCCTGCATGGCACGGCGAAGAACCTTGGAATACGACTCGGTGGCGGTGCTGAGCATCGTTTCCTCCTCGAGGCACGGGGTTGAAAGTGGGAGGCGGCCCAAGCGGCACAAAGAGAGGCCACGGACCAGCCGGTGATGTGACACGGTAGCACCCTCACCCGGCCTGTTCGACCGCTGACCGAGTGATCGCCCCAGATTCGCGGCAAATCCCCACAGAATCGCCCATCAATCGCCGCAAATGGCCACTTTTCGTCACCTGCGATACTGCGTCGGGTGCTCAACCAGGGCGTACGCCTCCCGCAGCACCGTCATCCCCAGCAGCCCCACCCCCGTGAGCACGAGAACGATCACCCCCTCATCCCCGTGCCGCTCCCCAAACAGCCACGCGCACGCATACAGCGCCTGCCAGAGCGCCCCATAGCGGGTGATCTTCTCCGCCGCCCGCGGGCCATACCCCAGCACCCGCACACGCCGCCACGACAGCAGCACGAACAGCAGCGCCAGCAGGCCCGGCCACATCGCCGTCCACGGGTTCACCCACTCCGGCCACAGCCGCCCCCCAAGCCGTCCCCCGGGCTCGCCCGGCACGCCCCGCGCCCACATGGCATACACCATCACGCACGTCCAGAATAGCCATCCGATCGCCGCCGCCGCCTGGGCACGTCGCGAAATCGACGGTGTCTTCTTCGCCACCCGATGGGCCGCCGCCCCCACCAGCAGGGAGTGCGTCATCACCAGCCACACCGGCCACGCAAATCGCAGGTTCAGGTTCGGCACCACCATCTGGCCCGCGTAGATCAACCCGAGCAGGACCAACCCGACCGCGGGCACATACTTCCCCGCCACGTGAAAGACCATCACCGCGCAAGCGACCAGCAGCGTCAGCAGCACCGCCGAGGTCCCCAGGGCGGCCGCTCCCAGGGTCGCGACCACCAGTGTCCCTACCGTAACTCCAAGCGCCGCCTCAATCGTCAGCCGCCCCGCCACCAGCGGGCGCTCCGGATTCAGCCACCGGTCGCGGCGGATGTCCAGAATGTCGTTGAGCGCTGCCGCGAATGTAAACAGCCCCAGCGCGTTGGTCGCCCCGCCGAGCAGCAGCAGCCACAGCGGCCGCGTCTGAAGCGCCGTCGTGCCGGGCTCCTCGGCCACCGCACGGGTCCAGAGGATCACGAACCAGACGTTGGCCACCGCCGCGAACGCCGTCGTCACGCGCGTGAGGTGAAGCACCGGAGTCAGGCGCAGAAGCAGCCGCCGCATCGGGGCTCATCGTAACCACGCGGCCGCGGGCCGGAGACCACGCCCACGGCCCCCCGCCCGCGGCCACGCCGCCCCCCGGCTTTCCTCCCCCGGCCTACCCTTTTCGCCCGACCCGCCGCTCGCCCTCTCCGGTCTTCCGCGGCATCGTCACGGTGGAGGCTTTGTGACCACGTCCTGCGCGATCACCGTCGGCACCTTTGATGGCGTCCACATCGGACACCGTGCCCTGATTGCGCGCGCACGTCAGGCCGTCGCCGCAGGGCGCGGTCGGGTCATCGCGCTCACCTTCGACCCAAACCCCGCCGCCGTCCTCCGCCCGGACAATGCGCCCGCACGCCTCACCACGTGGCGTCAGCGTGAACGCCTTTTACGCGAAGCCGGCGCAGACGAGGTCGTGCGCCTTGAGCCGACGCCGGACCTTCTGGCCCTCTCGCCGCGGCAGTTCATCGAGCGCATCGTCGAGCAGTACAGCCCCACCGCCATGGTGGAAGGGCCCGACTTCCGCTTCGGTGCCCGCCGCAGCGGCGACGTCGAAACGCTTCTCGACCTGGGGCGCCAGTACGGCTTCGACGTGCACATCGTCGAGCCCATCGCCGCGGCACTCACCGATCACACGCTGGCGCCCGCGCGATCCACAACGGTCCGCTGGCTCATTTCGCACGGCCGCATGCGCGACGCCGCGCGCATCCTCACACGCCCACACGCCTGCGAGGGCGTCGTGGTCCGCGGAGCCCGTCGCGGACGCGAACTGGGATATCCCACTGCCAACATCGAAACGCCCAACATGCTTCCCGCGCCGGGCGTCTACGCCGGCCGCGCCACACTCGACGATGGACGCTCCTTCGCCGCCGCCGTCAGTGTCGGCCACGCGCCGATGTTCGCCGATGCCCCCGGCACACTCGAGGCGTACCTTCTAAGCGCCCCCACACAGAAGGCTGCAGACGGCGCCACCGTCATCGAGCGCCTCCCCGAGTACGGCTGGCATGTCGAACTGGAACTAATCGGATGGATTCGCGAGCAGCTTCGCTTTGAATCCGTTCAGGTGCTGCTGGACCAGATGGCGCGCGACTGCGCCCGCGCCGCGGTGATCGCGGCCCGCCCCCCACTGCCCGCGCCCCTGCCGAACTTCGCCGACCACGAACTGCCCGCCGCCGACGACACGGACGACCCGGCCGCCACCACCACGGAGGAGAGCCACGCATGAACAACGATCGTCCACAGAGCGCCGCGGCCGCCTGGCAGACGAACGCGACGCCCGAGCAGATCGTGGCCCGCATTCGTCAGGCGATCCACGCCGCTCCCGGCGACCGAAGCATCGTCCTGCTCACCCACGCCAAGCCGGATGGCGACGCTGCCGGCTCCACGCTGGCCCTCTGCCGCGCCATCAACTACGCCGCACAACGAGACGTCGCCGAGGTCTGGTACGTCGGTCCCTTCCCCCGCTGGCTTGATGAACTTGCGGACGCCAACACGCCGACGCCCGTTCGGAGGCTGGAACCCGGCGTGCCCGCCGCGCTGCAGCCGGGCGCGGCCGAGCCGCAGGCGATCCTGGTCCTGGACACCGGCTCGTGGCCCCAGCTTGCGGAAGTCGAGCCTGTCCTTCGCGCGGCGTTCGAGCGTGCCATCGTCATCGATCACCACCTCCACGGCGACGCCGACAGCGCCCCGGTCAAGCTGCTGGACACCAAGGCCGCCGCCACCACCGAGGTGGTCGCCCCCGTTTGCGTCGGCCTCGTCGGCGCAGACGGCGCTGCCGAACTTCCCCTGCCCATCGCTGAACCGCTCTACCTCGGCCTGGCGACCGACACCGGCTGGTTTCACCACTCCAACGTCCGCGCCGCGACAATGCGGCTGGCCGCGGACCTGATCGATGCAGGCGTCGACCCCGCGCGCCTCTATCAGCTCATCGAACAGCGCGACGGCGCTGCGCGATGGAAGCTGCTCGGCCGCGCACTCACCTCGCTCACACTGCACCCGCTTCCAGAGGGCGGCCACGCAGCCCTCATGCGCCTCTGGCTCACCGACTTCGCAGAAGCCGGGGCCAATCGCAACGACACCGGCGGCTTCGCCGACATGGTGATGAGCATCGAAACCGTGCGTGTCTCCGCCGTGCTCTCCGAGGGCGAAGTCAACGCCGGCGAGCCGCCGCTAACAAAGATCTCTCTGCGCAGCAAGTCCGGCCCGAGCGAAATCGACGTCAATGAGCTGTCCCGCTCACTCGGCGGCGGCGGCCACGCCCGCGCCGCCGGCGCGCGCATCCGCGCTCCGCTGGAGGAGGCCGAACGCCAACTCCTCACAGCTCTCGGCGCCTGATCAAGGTCCGTCGCGCGACTTGTCCAACCGGTGCCGCGGCTTGTCCGCGGTACTCCGCGGCGAGCCGCCTCAGCGCTCCAACCGCACAATACAATCGTTCGTGTCAGACCGCCCTTCCACACCCGATGCCGACCGCCGCTACCGGCCCGCGCCCAAGCCACCGCTGAGCATCTTCACGACCACGCTCTGGGAGTACCCCAGCCAGCACTACTCAACCTGGCTTGATGAGGAAGGCAAGCTCCACCACACGAAAGCAGCCGGCCGGACGCAGGGCGAGAAAACCTACGAAGGCGCGACCCCCTCCTGGGTCATCTGGCAGCTCCTCATGCGCTACACGCGCAAGAACGACCTCATCGTCGATCCAATGGTCGGCTCCGGTACCACCATCGACGTCGCACGCGACCTCGATCGCCGCCCGCTCGGCTACGACCTGGCCTCCGGGCCGGGGAGGCGCGACGACATCTACCGCGCCGACGCCCGCAAACTCCCTCTCGAAGACGCCGTCGCCGACTTCGTCTTCATTGATCCCCCCTACTCCACCCACATCAACTACTCCGACGATCCCGCCTGCATCGGCAAGCTCGACGCATCGCTCGCCGCTCCCGCACACCCCGGTCGCCACGCCGAGCCCACAAACCCCTACTACGCCGCAATGCGCCAGGTCATCGCCGAGATCGATCGCATCCTCAAACCGCGCCGCTACATGGCCCTTTACGTCAGCGACTCCTGGCGCAAACGCGCCAAGGGAGATCCGGGCCGCGGCACCGGCGAATTCATGCCCATCGGATTCGAACTCTTCAACATTCTGCGCGAGTACTTCGAACCCGTCGACATCATCACCGTCGTCCGTCAGAACGCCAAGCTCCGCCGCGGCCACTGGCACAAGACCGCGCGCGAGCAGAACTTCTTCCTCCGAGGTTTCAACTACCTCTTCATCATGAAGAAGCCATAGCGACCGCCTGATCCGCGCCAAACGCGACACAAAGCAAGGCCGGCCGCCCTCACAGACGGCCGGCCCTCAAGGTTCATACACAGAGAAATGTTGATCAGAATCCCATCATCGGGACCGTCTTCGGCTTGCGCGTGAAGGAAATCTCCATCATCTTGAACTCTTCCTTCGTACCGGGAGTGGTGCCGTACATCTCCAGCACCATCGTGTCCGGACCCGTGCGACGCTCGATCTCCCGCATCACCGTCGGCTTCTTCGTCACCGGGCAGTTGTAAGTGAACGTCCACGTCAGCGTCTTCTTGTCGCTGGACAGTTCGCCCGTACCCGTCATCATCCCCGTGCCGAAGTTATCGACCCAGGTGCTCTGGAACTGCTCGGAGACATTGTCGAACCCGTAGATACCGAAGCCGTTGAACGGCCCCATGCCCGGCATCTCGCTCTCAATCTCGCACTGGATGAATCGGCCGTCCATCATGGGCGTCACGGTGCTCGTGCACTCGCTCACCATTGGCTCGGTGCCCGGAGCCATCCACATCTTCGACTGGCCGGTCCACTCACCCTCGCCTTCGGCAAGCCACGCGTGCATCTCTCCCGGCGTCGCCGCTTCCATACACGCCTGCACGTCCTCCATCGTCATCCCCGGCGGCAGCTGCATCTCCGGCTGACCGGCAGGCTTCGCTTCCTTCCCGGGCTGCGCGATCACCATCGATCCGGCAACCACCGCCACGCCCGCCACCGCCAACAAAACTCGATTGCGCATGCAAAGTCTCCTTCATTCGACTTGGGGCTTTCCGCCGCACATCCCCAGAGCACGGCATACCAAACAAAATGGGACCATTCGTGGCCGAGTCAACGGAATTCAGCCCTTCTCGGACCAGAACCAGGGGTTTCCCTAGTTAAGACCCGTCGCGACCGGCCTCGTAGTCAAACGTGATGCAGTAAAAACCCGCCCAAAATGGGTAGTCCACCTCGCAGCGGAACCCCACGTAATCCCGCATGTCCCACCCCAGGCGGCTGAAGAACTCCTCCAGCATCTCCGCATGACGCGGGTACAACCGCGAGCCCAGCGCCTCCGGATCAGGATCCAGCAACTGCAGCCGCGGCGGATGCGGTAACTGGTCATACCAATGGTCCGACAGCGCATGAAACAGCCCCGGGCTGCTCTGATACACCTTTAAAGAGGCCAGGCAGCGCGACGCCATCGAGCGATGCAGGAACACGTCAAACAGCAGCGCTGCGCACGGGCTCTTGATGAACGAGCTAACCTCGTGCCGCGGCGGCTCATCGTACATCGGCAGATCCCACTCCCCGATCATCTGGTGCGCGATCACCAGGTCTTGTGAATCGCCGTTCTCCCCGTTGGGCTCAACCGTCACCACGGACTGCTGCCCGCTGCCGCGTGCGGTCAGCAGGGGCGGCGGCGAGGATGAAAACCGCTCCATCACCGTCCCGCCCACAAGCCCGCGAATCTCCTCCCCATCCAGCGTTCGATACGCCACCGCCCCCGTCGGCGCGTGTCCGGGCGGAGGATCATTCCGCCCGAACGACTGCAGCACGTATGGCGGCGCATCCGGTCGCGTGCCGTATCCGAAAAGCCCGCGCAGCATCGCCTGGTCCATCTTCTCCTGGCTGCCCGGCGTCGGCCGGTAGACATGCACCGCCGTGCGCAGCGACGCCCATTGCCCTAAGGCGCCCGCCGCCGCCTCAAAGAGCGCCCGTCGCTGCTCGATCAGCGACCTGCCCCCCATCTCCCCATCGTTCGGCTCGCGATGCATTGAGCTGATCTTCTCGATCAGCCGCGTCTGGCTTCCGTGCCGCTTCAGCAGCCTCTCAAACTGATCGACGGCAACCCGCGCCGCGTCCAGGGCCTTGGGGTCGTGCCCGCTAGCCTCCATCGCTTCAATGACCTGCTGAAGTCCGCGCACGCCGGGAAGCTGGCAGATCACTTCGATCCCCGGAAGCACCTTCCGGCAGACATTGACAAACCGCGTTCCCGTCCCCCGGTCGATGCCCAGGTGGCGGGCGACGCCGACACCAGACCGTGCGCTCGCCGGCAGGCGCTCGTACAGCCCTCGAAGCTCCGCCGTCAGTCGCTCCGCAACCCGCGCCGCCTCCGCCGCTTCCGCAGCACTCAACCCTACCTGTCGCGCACTCACAGCCGTCGGCATGATGACCTCGAATGGCCTGGTTCGATCCAGTCGGGTCATGATCGGTCCTTGCCGCGGCCGGGTGGCATTTTTGGATGATCCCCTTGCATCAACCTGCACTCAATATACACTGGATTCACTCAGTGCACAGAAAACTTCGTCGGCACATCCGCTCTGATCACAAAGTGCCGGCCAAACAAGGAGCTGAAGACAATGCGACAGACGAGACTGGACCGAACGAAGCCATTGCTGCTCGCCGCCGGAATCGCCGCGGCGGTGGCTGCGCCTGCCTTGGCTCAGCCCGCCAACGACACCTGCGGCACCGCCATCGACGTCACTCCCGGGACGTCCATCGTGGGAACCACGGTTGATGCCGGCGCCGATGGCAGCGCGCCATGCGGCGGCTTCGAACCGATTCCCGACGTCTATTACGACTTCGTCGCTCCGGCCGACGGCATCTACCAGTTCGACACGCTGGGCTCGACCGCCACGGGCCACGTCATCACGCTCTTTGATTCCTGCGGCGGCGGTTTCCGCATCCTCGAGGGCTGCGCGGGGGGCGAGGGCCAGCAGGCCTCCATCCGCCACCTCATGACCGCCGGGTCCTACATCTCCATCGCGGTCGCGAACGTCGATCCGGAGGGTCAGCCCTTCACGTTCAACGTCAGTGGTCCGCTCCCCGGGCCGGAGAACGATGAGTGCGATGCGGCCTTCGCCGTCATGGAAGGCGTGCCCTTCATCGGTGACAGCACCGGCGCGACGACCAGCATGATGTTCGACGAGCAGACCGACTGCAACAGCACCCGCGGCGACTGGGCGGTCGGAGCGGACGACGTCTTCCTTTCCTTCACCCCGAGCTTCACGGGCTTTTACGACGTCAGCGCCTGCGGCAGCAACTACAACACCGTCGTCTCCGTTCACGACGGCTGCCCCGCCACGCCCGCCAACTCCATCGCCTGCTTCGACGAGGCGCCGGTCGGGTCGTGCTCGGACGAGTTCGGCGATGGCCGATCCTTCCTGCCGGGTCTCGAACTGCAGGGGGGCGTCACCTACACCATCCGCGTCGCCGGCTTCGCCGACCGTGACATCGACTGGAGCCAGAACCCGCCTGCGATCCGCGGCGGCCAGCAGGGCGTCTACGAGATCCTCGTGACGGCGTCACCGCAGGCCTTCCCGAATCCGCCGGCCAACGACCTGTGCGAGAACGCGCAGCCGTTGGCCAACAACGACTTCGTCATTGGCAGCAACATCTACGCCACGGGCGAGGTCGGGCCCTGCATTGATGAGGGTATGGAGTGGATGGGCGACCCCTTCGATGTGTGGTACTCCTTCACCGCGCCCAGCCCCGGCGAAAACCTCTATGTCTTCGAAGTGATCGCCGACCACTTCATCGCGGGTCCTGAAATGACGCTCGCGGCGTACGAGAGCTGCGGCGGCGAGGCGTTCACCTGCCTGGCCTCCAACTTCCTCCTCGCGCCCGTCCCGCGCCGCAACGCCATTGCCCTCTCAGAAGGCGAAACGATCCTCCTCCGGGTCGCGGCACTCAGCGGCTACCAGGGTACGTTCCTCCTTGACGTGATCGAGGCGGGTCCCGTTGCGTCCAACGCGACCTGCGAGACGGCGATCGCCGTCAGCGCGGGGTCCTCCACTCCGGTGGATACCAGCAATGCCCCGACGGGCCTGCCTTCCGGCTGCTCCGGTGCGAACTTCGACATCAACGCGCTCTGGTACTCCTTCACCGCCCCGGAGACCGCCTACTACGAGCTCGGCGCCGGCATCGAGCTCGATGCGTCAACGGTGATCTCTCTCTTCGACGCCTGCGGCCTGCCCGCTTCGAACTGCGCCAGCGGCGGCTTCGGCGCCGGCACCCTGACGCAGCAACTCGACGCCGGTCAGACCATCCTGATCCGCGTCGCCCCCAACAGCGGCGGCAGCGGAGCCTTCGATCTGACCATCAGCGATCCGATCCCGCTCCCGGAAGCGCCCGTCAACGACGAGTGCGAAGGCGCGCTTGTCCTCGACGCCTTCCCCTTTGAGCAGTCCGTCGACTTCGGGGGCGCCACGAGCGACCTGGACACCGAGTGCAACAACGAGGCCCTCGCCGCCACCGGCGCCGGCATCTGGTACACCATCACGCCCGATCAGCCCTACATGATCACGCCGAGCGTCTCCACGGTCGATCCCAACTGGAACACGCTCCGCATGACCACCTTCGAAGGCTCCTGCGGCGCCCTGACCGAGACCGGCTGCATCCGCTTCGGCACCCTCTACCCGGAAACCATCACCGTCGAACCGGGCAACACCTACTACCTCCTGCTGCACTTCGTCGACACGCTCAACCCCGGCCTGGTCACCGGCGAAGTCAGCTTCACGGCCATCCCCGCGCCGGACAACGATCTGTGCCAGAACGCGGTCGAGATCACCGAAGCGCAGACCAACTTCACCATTAACATCAGCGGCGCCACGCCTGACGGCACGGCCACCTGCTCCGGCGACATCTACGCCTCCGTCTGGTACACCTTCACCACCGGCGAGGCCGGCGACCTCAGGATCCGCAACAGCATTACGCAGGGCGCTCGCGCCGACGGCGTCATGGCTGTCTTCACCGGCTCCTGCGGGAACTTCACTGAGGTGGCCTGCGCCGAAAACCGCGGCCTCTTCCTGCCCTTCACGCAGTACGACCTCGATGCCGACCTCGACGCCAACACCACCTACCACCTTGCCATCGGCAGCATCGACCAGGCCTCGGCCATCATCAACAGCATCAACTTCAGCTACACCGGCACCATCGTCGATGGCTGCCCCGCCGACCTCGATGGCAACCAGGCGGTCGATGTCTTCGACCTGCTCGCCTACCTGGACCTCTGGTTCGCCGCCGATGCGGGCGCTGACCTTGACGGCAACGAAGCCGTCGATGTCTTCGACCTGCTCGCCTACCTCGACGGCTGGTTCGCCGGCTGCTGACCCGGCTTCTCCTCTCCGGTCCGGCCGCCATGACCTGCGGCCCAGATCCGGCTGATCTCCAGGCCCGATTCACCTCACCGTGCATCGGGCCATTCCTGGCCTCCTCTTCTTCTCCTCTTTCAGGCCCGTGCCCGGACCACCGGGCGCGGGCCTGCCCGTGCGCGCGCATGAGTTTGCGGGGGAACCAAGGGGAAGGGCGGACCGCGGCGGGGCTCAGCGCCTGCTCGTCTGCCGCACAAACGCCCCGCGCTTCAAATCGAGTTCCGGCGCCACGTGGTAGCGATCCCTCACCGAGCAGTACTCGATGTCCCACTCCAGACCCACCCGCCGCAGGTTCCGCCCGCCGAAACCGTCGCGCAGCACGAGCGAGAGATCCGACTCCTCCCCCACCAGTCCGTCATACAGCAGCGCCAGCGCCAACCCGGTGTCGTCCTCGGAATAGAACCACCCATCGAGACTCAGCGCCGATGCAATCGCTCCGGCCGCCACGCAGTCTTCAAGCGTTACCACGCCGTCCGTGCCCGCGCACACCAGGTGGATCGGCCGCGCCTCCTCCTGAACTGCATCAACCAGCGCCGAGATGTTGCCCAGGCACCCGATCAGGATGCGGGCTGCCCCATCCTCCCGCGCATGCAGCACCGCCTTCGTCCCGTTCGTCGTCGTAAACGCCACCGTACGCCCCCCCACGCGCTCCGGGGTGTACTCCTCGGGACTGTTGGCCAGGTCGAACCCCTTGATCAGCACGCCGCGGCGTTCCCCGCCCAGCAACACCTCGGGCTTCGCCTCCTTCATGGCCCGCGCTTCTTCCGGCGTCCGGCATGGATGCACCGCCGCGGCCCCCGCCGCCAGCGCTGCGCAGATCGTCGTCGAGGCCCGGAACTGGTCGATCACCACCGCCACCCCTCCCGCCATCGCCCGGGGCGGGACCTGCTCGGGCAGCACGTACGCGTGCACGATGCGGGAAGACTCGCTCATGCGCCCAGACTAGGCGCGCCGATCCCGCGTCACCGTCGCTCCCACGTGTGCGCGCCGCTCACAGCAGCGCGAAGACGCCCCGGCGAGAATCGCCTGCGTACCATACTGCCGAACGTGAAAAGGCCCTTCTCACACGCTTTTTTGCGGGTGAGAATCAAGCGTTGAACCCTCTCAAACCCAGGCAGGACACCATGAGTACAGATCGTATTTTCAACTTCTCCGCAGGCCCCGCCGTCCTCCCCGAGGAGGTGATCAAGGAGGCCCAGCGCGACATCTGGAACATCGACGGCTCCGGCATCGGCATCATGGAGCACTCCCACCGCGGCCCTGTCTTTGACAAGGTCATCGCCGAAGCCGAGGCCGACTGCCGCGACATCGCGGGCATTCCGGACAACTACAAGATCCTGTTCCTGCAGGGCGGCGCCTCGACTCAGTTCTTCATGATCCCCGCGAACTTCCTCACGAGCGGCCGCACCGCCGACTACATCAACACCGGCGTCTGGTCGACCAAGGCGATCAAGGAAGCCAAGTTCTACGGGCGCATCAACGTCGCCGGCTCCAGCGAGGACAAGAACTTCTCCTACATCCCCAGGCAGGGCCAGTTCCGGTTCACGGAGAACGGCGGCGACAACGGGGAGGGGGGGGAGGGGGGGGCTGCTTACCTGCACTTCACGAGCAACAACACGATCTACGGCACGCAGTTCAGCGAAGAGCCAATCCCGAATGACGGCGTGCCGCTCATCTGCGACGCTTCCAGCGATATCTTCTCCAAGCCGATCGACGTCACCAAGTACGGCCTGATCTACGCCGGCGCGCAGAAGAACCTCGGCCCCTCCGGCGTCGTCCTCGTCATCATTCGCGAAGACCTTGTCGCCCGCGGCGCGACCGAGCTTCCCCCCATGCTGCAGTACCGCACGCACGTGGAGAACGACTCACGCTACAACACGCCCCCCGCGTTCGGCATCTACATCATGGGCCGCGTCTTCAAGTGGATCAAAGCCCAGGGCGGCCTTGGCCGCATGGCCGAGCACAACGAGAAGAAGGCCGCGCTCATCTACGACGTGCTCGACGCATCCTCCTTCTACAAGGCCAACGTCGCCGGCGACAGCCGCTCAAAGATGAACGTCTGCTTCACCACGCCGAACGAGGAAACCGACAAGCTCTTCATCAAGGAGGCCGCCAAGGCCGGCATGGACGGCCTCAAGGGCCACCGCTCCGCCGGCGGCATGCGCGCCAGCATCTACAACGCCTTCCCCGTCGCCGGCTGCGAGGCCCTCGCCCAGTTCATGAAGGAGTTTGAGCGCAAGCACGGCTAAGCGTGGCATCGCCTTTCAAGGGGATGCGAGCCCACCCGCCTCCAGAAGGGCCGCCGCCCCCAGGGCGGCCTTCCAGCCCCCCAAGCCCTCCAGAATCGTGCCAGCGGGCGGTTCGCCGCGCTCCTCTGTGGGCTCTTCGAGGAGCTCTGTAGGCCCTTCGCGCTCCTCTGTAGGCTCTTCGAGGGGCTCTGTAGGCCCTTCGCGCTCCTCTGTAGGCTCTTCGAGGAACTCTGTAGGCCCTTTGCGCTCCTCTGTAGGCTCTTCGAGGAGCTCTGTGCGAGGGTTATCTGACGTGCAACCCCCTTCGCGGGCCGTGAGCAAGGGCAGCCCCCCCCGTATGGGCGGGCACCTTCACGCCAGGGCGACTACCACGCCGAATCCGCCCCAGACCCGCCTCATACCCGCCTTGTGCGCCCTGCCTTCCGCCCTACACTATCATCCTTTCATCCGGATGGACGGATACAATCCCCGGATTCCCCTGGAACCGAGACCCCACAAGCCCCATGCACGTCCAGGACATCTTCAAACAGCACCGCACCACGTTCTCCTTCGAGTTCTTCCCTCCCCGGGACGAAGCCGCGGCGGGCTCCCTCTACGAGTCCATGCGTGAACTGGAGGCCCTCAAGCCCTCCTTTGTCTCCGTCACCTACGGCGCCGGTGGCTCCACCCGCCAGCTCACACACGCCCTCGTCACCCGCATCGCCGCCGAGACCTCCCTCGTCCCCTTCCCCCACCTCACCTGCGTCTGCCACACCGAACGCGAGATCGAGGGCATTCTCGAGCGGTACGCCGGGGCCGGCGTCAACAACATCATGGCCCTCGGGGGCGACCCGCCGGCCGACCGCGCCGGCCACGATCGCTCTCAGGATGCCTTCCGCTACGCGGCCGACCTGGTTCACTTCATCAAGCGCTTCGGTGACCGCCTCGGCCACCCGGACCCGCGCGGCTTCGGCATCGGTGTCGCCGGCTTCCCGGAGGGCCACCAGAGCACGCCCAACCGTCTCCTCGAAATGGACTACCTCAAGGCCAAGGTTGACGCCGGCGCGGACTACATCTGTACCCAGCTCTTCTTCGACAACCGCGACTTCTACGACTTCCGCGACCGCTGCCGCCTCGCCGGCATCAAGGTCCCGATCATCGCCGGCATCATGCCCATCACCTCCATCCCGGTGATGAAGCGCATGGCCGAACTCGCCCTCGGCGCACGCTTCCCCGCCCCGCTCCTCCGCGCCATCAACCGCACCGGCGGCGACAAGGAAGCCGTCCGCCGCGTCGGCCTCCACTGGGCCACCGAGCAGTGCCGCGACCTCCTCGACCACGACGTCCGCGGCATCCACTTCTACACGCTCAACAAGAGCACCGCCACGCGCGAAATCTACCAGAACCTCGGTGTAAAAGACTCCGACGCCCTCGAAAACCCACCCGGCGGCTGGTTCTGAAGGAACGCCGGCTTCCAGCCGGCTCGTGGCGCAGGCGCTCCGCCTGTGAAGGCCTCAGCGGCTCTATGATCGCGCGACATGAACATCGTTCAGAAGCTCCGCGCGCTCGTCGAAGACATCCGCAAAAAGCCGGCGCCCGCCATGGCCAAAGCCGAGTGGGAACTGGCCATTCGCCTCCTCGGCCGCATGCCCGTCGACCAGGCGGAGGTGAAGCGCGTCGCGGCAGCGTGGGATCTGCCGGGACTTGATGCGCTCGTCTCACAACTGGAGGGCAAGGTCGCGCCCCCCTCGCCCAGTGACGACCAGGCCGCCGCTTCCGCGCCCGCCGTCTCGCAGGACGACATGGACCACGCCCTCCGCGCCTTCCGCAAGCGCCTGAAGCTCATGCGCCTCAGCGACGAATCCAAGCTCGGCGGCGGCCGCCACACCACCAGCGGGAAGAAGTCCGAGATCGACGCGATCCTCCCTCCGCACGAGTATCCGGCCGAAGTCTGGAAGGCCCTCGCCGCGGCGGGCAAGCTCAAGGCCGAAGGCGGCGGCTTCTACTCCCTGCCGTAAAACCGCCGGTTTCAAGGCCCAGGCCTTCAAGCGTCCGCTTCCAAACGCCGATAAAGACCCCGGTGAGCGTGGGCGGTCTGACTCGCCTATGCTTCACCAATCGCCGGTGGCCTCAGCCCACTGTGACCCCCCTACATCGCGGGTCCACATCGTTCTGGGAATCTACTGGCAGCCCCCCACCTTTCCGCCGAAGTGGCGGTGAACCGAACGGGCGGGCTCCGATTCCGAACGGCGCTACTTGTTCCAACTGGATTGGCCCAAGGAATGCCCTCACCCTGCTCGCTTCCGCGCGCACATGCTGCGCCCGAAGCGAGGGAGATTGTTTCTGTATGGAAATGACGTTTGCTTCACTTGAACTGGCGCCGCCCATTCTGCGCGCCCTCGCCGACGCCGGGTACGAACGCCCCACGCCCATTCAGGCGAAGGCCATCGGCCCTGCCATGGAAGGACGCGATGTGCTTGGGTGCGCCCAGACGGGCACCGGCAAGACCGCTGCATTCTCTCTTCCCATCATCCACCGCCTCCTCGCCACACAGCAGGAGACGACGCCCGCCTCACCCGAGCCTGCCCCCACCCCCCGCGGCGTCGGGTCCATGGGCCGCAGCCGCCGCGGCCGGGATCAGGGCGGCCGCTCGCGGCGCGATGCTGCCCCTGCCGACGGCCGCCGCGTGCGTGCCCTCGTGCTCTCGCCCACTCGCGAGTTGGCGACCCAGATCTGCGACAGCTTCGCCGCCTACGGCAAGCACACCGGCCTGCGCGCCACCGCCATCTTCGGCGGGGTCAGCCAGTTCCGCCAGGAGCAGGCGCTCCAGCGCGGCGTCGATGTGATCGTCGCCACCCCGGGCCGCCTCATCGATCTCATGGATCAGGGGCTCATCGACTTCTCCGCCATCCAGGTGCTCGTCCTCGACGAAGCCGACCGCATGCTTGACATGGGCTTCATTCAGCCGATCCGCCGCATTGTCGCGGCGCTGCCCGCCGGCAGCGAAGCCGCGCCGCGACAGACCCTGCTCTTCTCCGCCACCATGCCGCGGGATGTAGCCAGACTGGCCGAGTCGCTCCTTCGCGACCCCGTGCGCGTGGCGGTAAACCCGGTCGCCTCCACCGCGCCGCTCATCGAGCAGTCGGTCTACATGGTGCCGCGGCACAGCAAGCATGCCCTGCTCGAGCATCTGCTCGCCTCCCATGGCGTTGAACGCGGCCTTGTCTTCACACGCACAAAGCGCGGCGCTGATCAGCTCAGCAGGAAGCTGCAGCGGGCCGGCGTGCGCGTCGATTCGATTCACGGCAACAAGAGCCAGGCCCAGCGCCAGCGCGCCCTGGACGCCTTCCGCACCGGCCGCTCACGCGTGCTCGTCGCCACCGACGTCGCCGCCCGCGGCCTCGACGTCGACGGCATCACGCACGTCTTCAACTTCGACCTGCCCGATGAGCCCGAGGCGTACGTCCACCGCATCGGCCGCACCGGCCGAGCCGGCGCCGCCGGCGCAGCGATCGCGTTCTGTGAACCCGGCGAGCGCCGGCTGCTCTCCACGATCGAACGCGTCACGGGCGGCAAGACCATGCCGGTGATGAAGCTGCCGAACCTCCCCCTCCCCGAACGCCGGCCCGACGAGGATCGCCGCGAAGAGCGCGACGAACGCCCGCGCACCAGCCAGCCCCGCCGCCCCGCCCCCGCTCACGAGCACGGAGCCGGCGGCCCCCGACGCACAAGCAAGAAGAAGCGCACCAAGCGCACCGCCAACAGCGCCAACCCGCCCGTACCCCAGGGGGGACGCGGCCAGGGCCAGAAGCACCGCAAGTTCCGAGGCCCGCGGCACGGGTAGAGCCGTCAACCTCTGATATCCGAACTCAAAAGCGAAACGCCACGCCGACTCTCGGCGTGGCGTTCTCTCTTGTGCTCGTCTAAACGTTGCTTCAGCGGGCCGCTCGCGCTCCGCTGCCTGCCACCGTCGGGGCGTCCGTGTTCACACGATTGCGGAACGTGCCGTGATCCTGGAGTTCCTTGACGATCCGAACCGCCTCCTCCGCAACCGCATTCTGCGCCTGGTCCGTCGAAGCGCCGACGTGGTGCGTCATGTACACGCCCGGCAGGTCGGCTCCCTCGCAGGTCCAGGTCGTCTGCGCTTCGGCCGGCTCGTTGGTGTAGACGTCAAGGCCGCAACGGATTCCCTTCTCGCGCACAGCCCGCTCAAGCGCCTTCCCGTCCATCACCGACCCACGCGACGTATTGATGAAGTACGCCCCCGGCTTCATCGCATCGAAGAAACGCTCGTCGCACAACCGGTCGGATTCGGCGTTCGCGGCGACATGCACGCTCACGGCGTCGCACTTGCCGAGCATCTCGTAGAGCTCCTCCCGGGTCGAGCCGCCGTACCCCACCTTCAGATCCATCGCACGCTCCGGCGTCATGTGCAGGGAGTGCGCCACAACGTTCATCTCAAACGCCCGCGCCCGGCTGATCACCTCGCGACCAATCCCCCCCACGCCGATCACCCCCAGCGTCATCCCCTTCAGCCCGCGCGCCTTGGCATACTCCTTCTTGTTCCACACGCCGTTCTTCACATCCTGCGTCTGGTCCGGAATGCGACGGTCGCAGCACAGCAGCAGCCCCATCACCAGTTCCGCAACCGCCACGGAGTTCGTCCCCGGGCAGTTGCACACCGCGATCGAACGAGCGGACGCGGCGTCCAGGTCGATGTTGTCGTACCCGGCCCCGGCGCGGATGATGCACTTCAGCCCCTCGCTGCCCCCGGCCCGCGCGGCGTCGATCGCCGGCTTCCGAACCTTCGTCGAACGCACAATCAGAACTTGCGGCGCATGCTCCACCAGCGCATCGGGAAGCTGCTCTGCCGTCAGGTCCGGCTGAGAGATGACCGTGCAGCCGAGCTGCTCAAGGGCGGCGATGCCGGAGGCCTCAAACTTGTCCGCAATGAGGATCTTCATGGTGTCTTCCTGGTTGTAGGTCCGCGGGAACGGCGGCGCCGGGTGACCGAACCCAGCCTGGCGCGGGGCCAAACAAAAACCGCCGCGGGCAGTTTCCCGCGGCGGATCATACACACATGTTTCGCAAATAGCAGCAGCCGGCCGATCACCAGTCGCTGGTGCTGATCTCTCGGCCGCCGAAGTCAAGCCCTCGCAGCCCGCCACGCGTCCAGCGGAACACGCCTGGAAGCCGGTCAACGCCGTTCGGGCTGACTGCCGGTGCTTCCCACGGTTCCGGTTCGTAGCTGATGAGCGTGTTCCCGCTCCCACGGGGCTGGGTGGGGGTTGGACCACCGACGTTCGGCGTGTTCGGACGGAAGCCGACATTCGAATCTGCCGTCTTCTTGGTTGAGACGTGGCCGTCGAAGAATGCGAGAGGCTGACGGCCGCTGTCGTGGGCGAAGAACGTTGCTTCGCCGCGGCAGGAGTGACGGTCGGAGGCATCAAACCATGCGACCTTCTGGGCGGGGAAGGCGACGTCGGCGTACTTGCGATCCCCCATCGGCAATTGGCTGGAGTGGAAGCGGTTGTGCGACAGGCCGTGCTGGTCCGTTGTGATCCGAGTGCCGATTTTGGCGTCGTAGGCCCATGCAGCGGGCGCGAGTTGGTATGACGAGGAGTAGGGCCAACGCTCACGACGGTCGCCACCCGGCGCCATCACCCCGGCGGGGAACAACGTTTCGAAATTCTCCGGATCCTTCTGCCACTGCAGACGCAGTCGATCCTCCGGACACGCCATGGCCACCTCCGGAAGGCGGCTCTCCATGTAGTCGTTCATGACCAGATGGCTATACAGAACGTGCGGAATCCACAGGCTTGGCGCACTTGAGAATCGTGAATCATTCTGTCGGAAACCGCGCTCGCGGATGATCCAGTACGCCTGGTTGGCCGCCGCTGCCGTCGCATCGGCTGCGGTACCGCCAAACCCGTAGTTGACACCCGCCTTCCACGTGAACGATGCGCAGCGATCCTGGAACTCCGTGCTGTAATTGGAGAACGCCGTCCCAAGCGTCTTCATGTTCGCATGGCACACCGATCGTCGGGCCTCCGTCCGAGCGCACGCCAGCGCCGGCATGAGGATGCTGACCAGCAGCGCGATGATCGCTATCACGACCAGCAGCTCAATCAACGTGAAAGCCGGGCGCAGCGGTAACCTCGTCCGCACCATGATGGTTCTCCTTTCCTTAACCCGGCCACAGAACGCAGCCGGGAAGCCACGAGTCGTCGGAGACACTACACAATACCGCACGGTTGCCAGCCGTGCAAGGGGACGGGAGCCCCTCATCTGCCAAATGCTTCCTCACCCGGGAGGAGGGGAGCGTATCAGATCCCAACGGAGCCTGTCAACCCACCGGCCGAACTGGCCCCCAAAAAGAACGCGGCGGGCCAGAAGGCCCGCCGCGGCATCATCCTCAACTCAGAACTGGCAAACCCTCGCGGCAGGCCTGCCTCAATCATCGGGCATCACCACCCGGAAGTATCAATTTCCCAGCCGCCGTAGTCGCGTCCGCGCAGGCCGCCGCGCGTCCAGCGGTAAACGCCTGGGAGCCTGTCCACGCCACCAGGACTGACGGCAGGCGCTTCCCATCCCTCCGGCTCATAGCTGATGAGCGTCGCACCGCGTCCTCGGGGTTCCGTAGGCGTCGGTCCACCAACGCGCGGCGTGTTGGGCCGGAACCCCAAATTGGCATCCACCGTCTTCTTGGTGGCCACGTGTCCGTCGAAGAACGCCAGCGGCTGCGTTGCGAGGTCATGGGCGAAGTAAACGTTGAACTTCCGCGACGAGTGACGGTCCTGCGAATCGTACCAGGCGACCTTATCAGATGGGAAGATCACATCCGCGTACTTTCGATCTCCCATTGGCAGTTGGCTCGGGTTGTAGGTGCCATGCGTGTTGCCGTGCTGGTCCGTCGTGTTCCGGTTGTTGGTCTTGGCGTCGAACGCCCAAGCGGCCGGCACAAGCTGATATGACGACGAGTACGGCCAGCGCAACAGTTCGTCGTCGCTGCCAGAAATACTGCTGCCAGGCCGCTCAACACCCGGCGCAAAGCGCGACAGAAAATTTTCAGGATCCTTCTGCCAAGCCAGGCGCAGCTTGTCTTCCGGACAAGCCATGGCGGGCTCCGGCAGCCGCTGCTCAAGATAATCGTTTAACACCAAATGGCTGTAAAGCACATGCGGGATCCACCGGCTTGGAGTCGACATATCGGGGCGATCCGCCCGCTCGCGAATAATCCACGTTGCCTGATTTGCCGCAGCCTCGGTCGGCGTGGCAGCGCTCTGGCCATACCCGTAGTCGACGCCGGCCTTCCACGTAAACGAAGCCAGACGATCCTGAAACTCCGTCGAGTAGTTGACAAAAGCCGTGCCCACCGACTTCATGTTCGCCTGGCAGACCGCCCGGCGGGCTTCCTTCCGCGCGGCCGCCAGGGCTGGCAGCAGAATGCTCACCAGCAACGCGATAATCGCAATCACCACGAGCAACTCGATGAGCGTAAATCCTTCACGCTTGGTCTTGATGGACGACATGGTTCGTAAACTCCCGGTATCGGCCGCAGAACGCAGCCATCTGTGCCTTGTGAATGGCGAACGAATGTGAACCGAGGCGTCAGCCCCCGTGCGATGATTCGTCCTTGAACAATCCGTCATAGTTGCTCCGAGATGCGCTTCAGTTGCCGCCATCGCACCTCAAATGATGCGGCAACCCCGTCCGAGGTTTCACTGGGCCTTTTGGCGGCATCCTCCATCACCGAAACTTGCCCCACTACCGGCGCAGACGCTCCTCCGCCCTCACCCGAAGTTTCCTGCGCAACAGCCGCCGGCGCCGCCTGCCCGGACTCGGGCGAGCCCTCCGGTCGGAAAGCCACCCACGCGGCCCCCGCCGCTCCCCCAAGAACGCCAAGGCCGGCAAGAACCGCCCCGACGCCGAGCAGAAGCATGAGCGCACCGCCGGCCGATGGGGTGCCACCGCCACGGGCCGAGGCCGCCGCGATCGTCTCCGGCGAAGCGTGCCCCGGCAGCAGGTGCACCGGCCCAAGCCCGAGGTGCTGCCGGTCGTCCGGCGCTGCGAAATCTGCCCCACACGCAGGGCACGCCACATCCTCAGGCGTCACCCGGGTGTGGCAGGAATGACACTCCCCGAACAGGTTCGCCACCCCCGGCGTGTTCCGCGCAAACATCCAGAACTGCCGCGTCGTCGGCCCGCGGACGATCGTCTCCGGCCCGATCCTCGAGCGCGCCGCCAGCCGCCGAAGCGTCTCGATTGAGCACCCCGGCCGAAACGGGTTCGACTCGTCCCGGATGAACCACGGACCCATCGAGTTCTGCGACGCCTGCCTCGAAAGCGGATCGAGCAGCCCCCGGCACGATGGGCATCGCTCCACACCCGCGGGAGCGCCGCTCGCCGCCGCCACCGCCGGGCTCCGACCACCAACCGCCGCCTCCGAAACCGCGCCGCAGTACGGACACGGCGCCGCCCGCGGCCGCGGCCGTGGGATGGGACGAGGAGCAGATTGCGCGGATTCAGAACTCATACGAAGCCTGCTTTGTGGGTGGCGTCCGGCTGAGAGGTTGAGAGAGGCCCCGCAGATGCGGTTTGACACCCAGACCCGGACCCGAAAGATGAAGCCATGGCAGCATCGTTCGTTACCGGTCTTTACGGATCCTTCTTCCGGCGGTTCCGGTCCTCCGCGCCCGTTTGGACAGCGCTGACGCTCCTGATCGCGGGATGCGCCGGCGGCAGTTCAGGCCGAAGCACGACCGAGGAGCCTCTGAGCTCTGAGCGCGAAACCGCCGCAGAATCCCCCCAATCAAGGGATCTCCGGGCAGCCCCACGACGACCTCTCGCGCTCGTCGACGGAACTCCCATTTCGACCACCGAGGCCGACGGCCGCCTGCGCGAGTTGGCCGGCGGCGTCATTCTCGAGGAACTCGCCCTTGAGATGCTCCTCGAGGGTGAACTCCGCAGAGCCGGTCTCTCCGTCACCGAAGCGGACGTCCGCCGTGAGCAGGACCTGCTCGCCGCGACCATCAGCGAGGGCATCAGCGCGGCCGGAACGGACGCCGCCCAGGCCGCAGACGCGGGAGCCGAGGCGATTCACGCCATCCGCCGGTCCCGCGGCCTGGGGCCTCTCCGCTTTGCCGGCCTCCTCCGACGCAACGCCATGCTCCGCCGCCTCGTCGAAGAAGAAGCCGCGGCGAGCGTCACCGACGAGGACGTCGATCTGGCGATGACCATCCGCTACGGGCCGAAGGCGCGCGTCCGCATCATCGTGACACCGACCCAGCGCGAGGCTTCCCGCCTGAAGCGTCAACTCGACGACAGCCCCGAGCGGTTCGCCGAACTGGCGATGCGGCACTCTGTCGACGCCTCCGCCCCCCGCGGCGGCCTGCTCGCCCCCATCAGCAACGTCGACCCTGCCTATCCGCTGGCCATGCTCGAAGCTATTGACAAGCTCACCGCCCGCGCTGAAGCACGCGAAGATGCCAACCCAGTCAGCGACGTCGTCTCGATCCCCGGCGGCTATGCCCTGCTCAAGCTCGAAGAGCAACTGCAAGGCCACGCACCGCCGGATGCCGCATCGGCCCGCGCGCAGATGCGTGAGGAGGTCGTGCTCGTCCGCGAGCGCTCCCTCATGGAAGCCCGCGCCGCTCGACTGCTGGAAGGCGCAGACATCACCGTCTTCGATCAGGCCATGCACTGGGCGTGGCAGGCCAGGACGGGCCAGTAACACGCCGCGTCAACAGATCCACGCCAACACGGCGAGCAAACCCGCCAGCAACGGCAGCCGGGCATCGATCAGCGAACGCACAGACCACCGACGCGATGCTGCCGGAAGAGCAACCAGCAGGGCGGTAGAAGGCACGAGCGCTGCCCACGAGTACAGCGTCACACGCGCCGGCGGCGGCGACGAAAACGCAGCCCAGGCCGCCAGGCCTGCCCCCGCCGCGATGTTGGCCAGCACAAACACCATCACAGTCACCTGCGCGCCCGCTGCGGCAGCAATCGTGCGGGTCCCAAAAGGCAGATCCGTGGCCACGTCATCCAGATCTGACAGGGCCGCATCGGCCGTGACGAGTACCGCCATGAAGGTGAACGCCGCGGCGAGGTCCGCGGCCATCGAGCGTGAGAGCCCTCCTGAGGCTCGGCCGGACTGCAACACCAGAAGAGCCGTCACGAACGATGCAATGCCACCACCGACAGCCGCGTTCTTGAGCAGCAGAATGTCCTTGGCACGAGGCCGGCGCGCCGGGTCAGCCGACCGATGGGCGTACGCAATGACCGCAACGTGCCCCAATGCGACGAGTACCGCGGCGGCCGGATGCACCAGGACCGCCAGCACCAGCGCAACGAGCGCCAACACCGAGCCAAAGGCTCGCACGGTGCGGGCATGGGCGCACAGCCACTCAAACCGCTCCGGCGAAGCCGCAAGGTCTGCCCGATCAAAGAACCGATCCGCAAGCTTCACCCGGTCCAGAAGGTAGACGCTGGAACCCGTCGCCCAGGCGCACGCCAGCGAAACCGGACTGCACGCAGCGCCACTGATCTGCGCAGCCGACAGCAGGGCCCCCGCGGGGTAGAGCCCCGCAAACAGCGCAACATGGTTGAGGATCGCCAGCCTGCGGGTGATGGGCGGCGCACTGGACATCACTTCGGCGGCGCACTCCGCCCCCGCTCGGCCCGCGCCTCCCGGACCTGCTCCAGCGTCTGCTCCAGTTGTCGCTTGAGCATGCGAACCCGAAGCAGCGAACGCACCCGCGTCAGCAGTTCCAGCTTGTTGACAGGCTTGGTCAGGAAGTCATCCGCCCCCGCCTCCACCGCCCGCTCCACATCCCCCACTTCGTTGAGCGCCGTGACCATCACAATCGGAATGTCGCGCGTCTCCGGGTTCGCCTTCAGCCGCTCACAGACCTGAAACCCGCTCATCCGCGGCATCATGACATCCAGCAGGATGATGTCCGGCTGCGCCCCCGCACCGACTGAAGCGGTGCCGGTCTCGCCCCCCCCACCGCCACCCTGCGGCCTGCTCCCCCCGCGGGCGACCAGCTCCAGCGCCTGGACGCCGTCCGAGGCCGTCAGCACCGCGCAACCCAGGTCCTCCACGTACGCCTGAAGCAGTTCCAGATTCTGGAGGTTATCGTCGACGATCATCACCGTCGCCGAAGCAAGGTCCAGTTCGTCGAACGCTGGAGCCGGGGCAGGATTCGGGTTGTCGGTCTCAGGGGGGGTCGGCGGCACGATGACTCCGATTTTGTTGTGCCCGGACGGGGCGTGCGGACGCGGCACCCTATGGTACAGCCTTGATCGGGTGCGGGCCGTCGGGGCGCCACACGCCGCGGCGGAGCACGCATCGCAACTGGAGAGGGTCGAATGAGTTCGGACGGGCGTCCTTCGGCGGGTGAGACAACAGAGTGCAGCATGGGACAGCCGGCCAGGGCTGCGCCAAACGCCTGGACGGACAAGTTCACACCGCCCACCATCGAGGGCCTGCTTGCCGATCTTGGTGACCACCGCAGCACCGTCGATGAAGCGCGTGCCCTGCTCCTCAATGACAGTCAGGTACGCGAGGACGTGTCGTGGGAAGGCGTCGCGTGGCGCTGGTCCGCCGTGTACACCCGCGAGGGGGACGCCACACGCGCATGGGCCTACCTCGTTCCCGATCCCGATTGCCCTCGGATTTGCGTCCCGCTGCCCAGCCCTGCCGTCCAGCAGATCCGCCAGCGGCGTGTGAAGAAGGGCGTGCGTGACGCCATCGCCCAGGCGCCGACAATCGACGGCGTTGCCTGGGTCACGCTCGCACTCGCTGCGGTTTCAAGGCCCGGAAGCGGCCTGTCGGCGGCAAGCCTGGAAGAAGTCGCGGAACTCCTGCGCGTCAAACGCGATGCACTGGACCCGAATTCTGGCGACCACCCGCCGAGCCAACCGAATCACGCCTGAACCGCCATGCGCCGGCGGCCAGCAGCCAAGGAGAGGTACTTTTCATGGGCATGACGATGCGGTGTGGATGGCTGACCCTGTTGACAACCGTCGCGGCGGCGGCAGTCCTGGTAGCAGCGGCGCCCGTCGCGGCCAGGCCGGACCTCCAGGCCGACATCGAACTCCTCGCCGCACCGCCTCACTCCGGCGGCGACTTCCGCCTTGGCGTGAGCATCGTGGACCTGAAGACCGACAAGGTTCTCGCGGCGATCAAGCCCGACGACGCCTTCATCCCCGCCTCCAACCAGAAGCTGCTGACAAGCGGAACGGCCCTGGCGGTCCTCGGCCCCGACTACGAGTTCCGCACTGATTTCATCATCGCCCCCGAGGGCCTCCTCATCATCAAGGGATGTGGCGACCCCGCCCTGGCCGACCCCGAACTGCTCGACGACATGCGCATGAGCCCTGCCGCGTTCGTCGACTCCATCGCCACCGCCATCGCCGGCGCCCGCGGCGACGACGTCATCAGCCAGGTCATCGTGGATGACCGCGTCTTTGATCGCGAATACGTCCACGCCACGTGGCCCACCAACCAGTTGAACCGCTGGTACTGCGCGGAGGTCAGCGGCCTGAACTTCCACTGCAACGTCCTGCGCGTCTACGCCTCTCCCGGTAGTCGCGAAGGGGAAAAGGGGATCGTCAAGACCGACCCCGTCGTGCCCTGGGCGAAGATCAACGACTCGCGCCTGGTTACCGTGACCGGTCGCAACGCGAGCACCGGCGTCGGCGCAGACCGCGCCCAGGGCACCAACAACATCAGCGTGTACGGAACCGTCAAGCAGGCGCTGGTCGAGCCGATCGAAGTAACCGTCCACGAAGGCTCGCTCATCTTCGCGCGCCTGCTCGGTGAACGACTGAAAGAACTCGGCGCGGCGCGGCCCGCGGCCGACGGCGTCATCGCCGTTCGGCTGGCCACGCCCGATGAGCAGTTCCCCGCCGGGCGCATCGCCGCCACCGTGCGAACGCCGCTGCCCACCGTCCTGGAACGCTGCAACACCGACTCGCACAATCTCTACGCCGAGGCCCTGATCAAGGCCGCTGGCCACGCCGCCACCGGACAGCCCGGCTCGTGGCTCAACGGCGCTGCGGTCGTCCGCATGCAGATCCAGGACCGCCTCGGCGGCGCTGAGGCGATGAACGTCACCATTACCGACGGTTCCGGCATGAGCCGCAACAACCGCATCACCCCCGCCTTCATGACCAGGTGGCTCGCCTCGATCGCCGACGATGACCGCATCGGAGCATCCCTGATCGACTCGCTGGCCATCCCCGCCGCCCGCACCGGAACGCTCCGCAGCCGCTTTCAGCAGGCCACCCTTGCCAACAAGGTCCGCGCCAAGAGCGGATATCTCAACGGCGTCCGCACCCTCTCGGGTTACGTCATCCACGAAGCCACCGGGCGCACCGTCGCCTTCAGCATCCTGGTGAACGACATCGGCCCCAAGGCGCGCCACGACAAGATCAAGAAAATGCAGGAAGACATCGTCGAGGCGGTCGACGACTGGCTCTCTGATGAAGTCCTCAGCGACCCGACGGCCCGCCCCATGGAAGCGATCGGCGGCTGACGCAGGCATCGCAGCCGCAAGATCGGTGAACCAGCAGCGGAATCCCACATGCGACGTGCAATGATCGTTGATGCCCTCGCATTGCTCACGCTCGCAACGCTTCCCCTGGCCGTCTGGCGACTCTGGTGGCTGGGGGCCTTCACCGAATCCAACGATGAGTTGACGCCGAGCGCGGCCGAGACGGTCTCATCGCTCTCGCACGCAGCGTGCCTCGCGGTCTACGCCGCCATGGCTGTGGTGCTTGTGCTCTGGATCACCGCTCGATGGCTGATCCACGCGGCGGCTACGACACCCCGCTCGTCCGTCGATTCACCCGTCGGCTGACACCCGCGCCAGAATCCCCCTCACCCGCTCGACCGTCCGCGCATCCATCCGGATCAACGGCGGCCACGGCCGCACAGGGCGATCGGGCCGCGACGCCGCGGGCTGCTTCGAGGTCGCGTCAAAGGCGATCGAGCCTCCGCTGCGCAGCGAATCCGCCCCGGGATCCGCGTTGGCGCAGTAATGAAACATCGCTTCATCCAGGTTGTGGACGTCCACCGTGTGATCCACGGCGATGATGCAGGGCGGCGCGGGGTCCAACGCCTCCACAGCCCGGGCCAGCAAACCCGCAACGGGCTCTCCCAGCTCGCCCGTCTCAACGCCGAGAAACAACCAGCCATCGGCGTGAAGCGCTGCCTCGGCCACGCCCGGCAGCCCTCTCGCCGCGGCGATAAGCCGCGCCGCATCCTCATCGCTCACCGGCGGCCGCGGCGGCGCCACGGCCACGTCCCCCCACTGCTCCCCCTCAATCCGGCGCGTGCAGTCGAAGCCGATCTTCGTCCCCGCCCCCAGGTGCGGCGCAGCGTGGTCCAGAATGTCCAGCGGTCCACGCGTCAGCTCGAGATCTGAGGCAAGCGCCGGGCCCGGCCTGCAGTTCGCCGCGGCGGCGCGCAGCACGGCCTCCGTGTCATGCACATCCACATCGTCGTCGACGACAAAGATGTTCTTCGTCCAGCTCATCTGCCCCGCGCCCCAGATCGCGTGCATGATCCGCCGCGCGTGCAGCGGGTACTGCTTGCGGATCTTCACGAACGCACAGTTGTGAAACGCGCCGAACAGCGGCAGGTCGTAATCCTCAATGTCCGGCACGATCGTCCGCAGCAGCGGCAGGAAGATCCGTTCCGTCGCCTTCCCCAGGAAGTAATCCTCCTGCGGCGGCAGTCCCACAATCGTCGTCGGATACACCGGGTCGCGCCGATGCGTAATCGCCGTCACCTCCAGGACCGGATACCGGTCCGGCATCGAGTAGAACCCCGTGTGATCCCCGAAAGGCCCTTCAAATACAGCGCCCGGCCCCAGCGCTGGTGGCTCGGCTCTCCGAGCCGAGTCCTCCCCCGCGCCATCCCGGCCCGGAGTGCCGTGCCACGTCCTCGGATCCCACCCCGGATACCCCGCCTCCGTCGACACAAACCCCTCGATCACGATCTCCGCATTCGCCGGCACCCACAGCGGCACCGTCCGCGCCTTCACCAGTTCAATCCCGCGCCCGTGCAGGAACCCCGCCATCAGCAACTCGCTGATCCCCGGCGGCAACGGCGCCGTCGCGGCATACGGCAGCACGCTCTCACCCCCGAGCGCGATCGCCACAGGCATCGGCTCGCCGAGCCGCTTCCACGACCGCCAGTGCGCTGCGCCGTCGTGGTGCATGTGCCAGTGCATCGCCATGTGCCGCTTGCCGAGCAGTTGCAGGCGATACATCCCGATGTTGTGGCTCGCCGGCTTCGCCTCGCCCCGATCATCCGCGTGAATCGTGTGGATCCCCCCCAGCGTGATGTACCGCCCGCGAAAGCGTTCATCCCACGCCGCCCCACCTTCCACACCCGGCACGCCGTCATTGATGCCCGGCGGATACCCCACCGACTCAAAATCGCCATCCAGTGGCCAGCAGCGCAGCAACGGCCACCGCGTCAGATCCACGCGCTCCCCCTCCAGCACCACCTCCTGGCACACGCCCGTGCGAACCCGCTTCGGCGGAATCCGCAGCAGCGGCGCAAACCGCTTCGCCTTCGCCACCGCATCCGCCAGGGACCGCGGCGGCTCCGGCTTCACCAGTTCCGCGATCCGGGCCGCGATCGCCTCAAACCCCGAGTTCTCACTCGCCGGCGCGGCAAACCGCTCGCACCCCAGCGCCATCTCCATCCTGCGGTACGACCCGTACGCGTTGATGAGCACCGGAACATCCGAACCCTCGACGTTCGTGAACAGCAGCGCCGGCCCGCCGCGGTCCCAGAAACGCGGATCGTTCCGCTGCGCCGCCCGGCTCGGCGCGCCCGGCGCACGCGACTTGCTCACACGGTCCGCAACCGCGGCGATCTCGAGCACGGGCGAAACACGATCCGCGATCGTGCGAAGCTCACCCGCACGATCCAGCGCTGCAACAAAGTCCTGTGTGGTCGGATACATTTGTGGGCAAGAGCGTATGGCCCCAACCGTCTCGCAACCCGGAGAAGCGCCGAAGAAGCGGGCAAAGGACTTTGCCGAGGTGCGCGACTGGCCCGGCTACTTTGCCGTCATGGTCGGCACGCCGGCCCGCGAAACGCTCCTGAAAGCCCTGGAGGCCTTCGACGCGGATTCGCCCCCGCAACCCACCTCCATGCCCAGCACCCCGTTTGCGATCGACCTCGGCTGCGGCGAGGGACGCGACACCCTCGAACTCCTCCGCCGCGGCTGGCGCGTCCTCGCCATCGACGGGCACCCGCAGGCCTTCGACCACCTCCTGCCGCGGGTCGCTCCGGAATGCCAGGACCGTCTTGAAACCCGCCTCAGCGACTTCCGGACCGTCGACCTGCCGCGTTGCGATCTGCTGAACTGCTCCTTTTCGCTTCCGTTCTGCGACCCGCAGGACTTCCCCGATTTATGGGGGAAGATCATTCGGGCGATCCGTCCCGGCGGGCGCTTCGCCGGACAGCTCTTCGGGGACCGCGACGACTGGGCCGCCCTGCCGGGCCGCACGCACCACACCCGCGCCGAAGTCGAGCGACTGCTCGCCGAATTTGAAACAGAGATGCTCCACGAAGACGAGAAACAGGAAGATCCGGACGTCAGCAATCCGAAACACTGGCACGTCTTCCACATCGTGGCGCGAAAGCGGTAAGGCCCGCCCGCCAAACAGGACTGCGATGAGTGATGCTGTAATCGACATCCAGAGCGTCGAGAAAACCTACCGCGGCAAGGTCCAAGCCCTCCGCGACGTCGCCATGCACGTGCACCGCGGCCAGATCTTCGGCCTCCTCGGCCCCAACGGCGCAGGCAAGAGCACGCTCGTCAAGATCCTCATGACCGTGGTCCGCCCCACCGCCTGCCGGGGCACGCTCCTCGGCGCCCCGATCGGCGAGAAGGGCACGCTCGCCCGGGTCGGCTACCTCCCGGAGCACCACCGCTTCCCGGACTACCTGACCGCCGCGCAGGTGCTGGACTACTTCGGCGCGCTCGCCGGCGTGCCGCGCCGCGCCCGCCGCACTCGCTCGGATGAACTGCTCGAGCTCGTCGGCATGAGCGAGTGGCGGAGGAAGAAGGTCAAGACCTTCTCGAAGGGCATGCGCCAGCGCCTCGGCATCGCCAACGCCCTCGTCAACGACCCCGAACTTGTCCTGCTCGACGAACCCACCGACGGCGTCGACCCCGTCGGCCGCCGCGACATCCGCAACATGCTCACGCGGCTTCGCGACGAGGGCCGCACCGTTTTGCTCAACTCTCACCTGCTCAGTGAACTGGAGATGGTCTGCGACCGCGTCGCCATCCTCGTCAAGGGTCAAGTCAGCAGCCAGGGCACCATTGATGAACTGACCGTCGACAGCCGCCGCTATGAAGTCGACGTCGACCGCACGGAGCAGGACGCCGCGGAGCGGGCCCGCCAGGCGATCACTTCAATCCTGAGTACCGCGGCGACGCCTCCCGCCACAGCCACCGGCGGCGCGATCTGGCTCGGCGTCCTTGATGGAACCGTGCATGTCGAAGTGGCCGACTCGACGCTGCGAATCTTCTCGGAGGAGCCTCGCCACGTTCAGCCGGTCATCGACGCCCTGCGACGCGCCAACGTCACCATCCGGGCCGTGCGCCCTGTCCGGCCTTCGCTCGAGGATCTGTTCATGACGGCCGTCACCGACCCCACCACCGGCAAGGCGCTTACGCCGGGCGCGGATCGCGCCCCCAGGCAAAGCCCTGCCGCACAGCTGGGCGAGAATGGAGGGGGTCACTGATGCGGGCTTTCGCCATCCAGACCGCGGCGATCTTCATCGACGCGTACCGCGAACTGAACAGCAAGCGCCTGTTCTGGATCGTCCTCTTCCTCAGCGGCCTCGTCGTCGCCGCCTTCGCCGCCGTTGGCATCAACACCTCCGGCATCACCATTCTCATCTGGGAGACCGGCTTTCCACCGACCTCGGACATGGTGCCGCCGGATATCTTCTACAAGTCCTTCTTCTTCGGTCTCGGCTTCAAGTTCTGGCTCTCCTGGCTGGCCACCATCCTCGCGCTCGTCTCCACGGCCGGCATGTTCGTCGACCTGGTCTCTTCCGGCGCGGTCGAGCTCGTCCTCAGCAAGCCGATCGGACGGTTGCGTCTCTTCATCACCAGGTACTTCGCCGGCCTCCTCTTCGTGACCGCGCAGGTGACCGTCTTCTGCCTCGTCTCCTTCCTCGTGCTCGGTTGGCGCGGCGGCGTGTGGGAGCTCGGCATCTTCTGGGGCGTCCCGCTCGTCGTGATCTTCTTCAGCTATCTCTTCAGCATCTGCGTCCTGCTCGGCATCCTCACACGCTCCACCGTCGCCTCGCTGCTGCTGACGCTGCTCATCTGGCTGCTCATTTTCGGCCTGCACGCCAGTGAATCCGGCCTCCTCTGGGGCCGGGAACTCAGCGCTGAGCGCGTCCGGATCATCCAGAACGACATCCAGTCCCTCGAACGCTCGCTGGAGCAGCCGGAGGAGGTCGAAGCCGAGAACCCACCCTCATTCGCCGACAACGCGCGCAACCACTTCAGCCGCGCGTGGCGGCAGCAGCGCCTCGAGCACCGTCGCCAGTTGCTCCCCGAAGCCCAGAAGAAGGAACGCTTCTGGACGCGTGTTCACGGCGCAGCCTACATCGTAAAAACGGCCCTGCCCAAGACGAGCGAAACCATCGGCCTCCTCGAGCGCAAGCTCATCGAGGATGCCGACCTCGCAGAGCTCAACGACGAGCGCCCGCAGCAGGACACCTCCTGGCAGACCACCAGCGGCGACGACGTCAAGGTCGATCAGGAGCGCGTCCAGCAACGCATCATCGAGGAATCACGCGACCGGCCTGCCTGGTGGATCGTGGGCACGTCGCTCCTCTTCGAGACCTTCATCCTCGGCATCGCCGCGTGGCTTTTCTGCCGCCGCGACTTTTGATGGACCGCCGGCTTCCAGCCGGCCCCTCGCCAATTGAAAAACCGGCGTCCAGCCGGCGTCTGCCGTCTGGAACGCCGGCTTCAGCCGACCCCTCACCAACTCACGGGCACGGATTCCCCGCCGAGGCCGGGAACCAGCAGTCCAGGTACGCCAGCAGGTCGAAGACATCGATCTCAGGCACCAGGTCCATGTTCGCCGCCTCATCAAACGCGAACCACAGGTCCAGGTACGCGAGCAGGTCGAAGACATCCACCTGGGCCGCGTTCCCGTCCATCTCGCACAGGCACCCGATCGACGCTCCGAGCGTCCCGTCGAGGTTCACGTTCTGGGCGTAGATGTCACCGCCGTCCCCATCAACCCGCTGATCGCTCCACGCCGCGACCATCATCCCCGACGGGAACGCCGCGGCGGTCAACCGCCCCTTGTCCGTCGGGCTCGAGCCGACATCAATCGGCCCCCACAGGGTGCTGCCCGCAGGATCAAGGCGCACCGCCCGCACGGCCTTAGCGCCGAACCCGCCCTCGAACCAACTCACGATCGCACCCCCACCGGGGACGCCCGTCGCATTGACGAACGACCGCTCGGTCCCATCCAGCGGCATGATCGGCAGCCCCTCCTCTCCCCACTGTCGCGTCCCGGTCTCGCCGTCAACCTTCTGCCCGTACACGCCCCACTGGCTCTGCCCCTGGTTGCGCTCCAGCCAGAACAGGTATGCCACGTCGTTGGCCGCATCGTGAACGAGCGCCGGGCTCACCTGCAAGTTGGTCGCGTGCGTCGACGCGACGACGCCGTTGTGCGCGAAGCGCGCGGTCCCATCGCTGGACACGTGCTGCACGTACGCATCGGAGTTCGGGCTGAACCAACTGAGCACCGCCCCGCCGGCGCCGTCCGACACGAACGTCGGGAAGTTGCCCAGGGGAAGCCCCGCCAGGTCGAACACGACCGTGGGCGCGGCCCACGAGGGCGACCCGTCAGCCCCGTACTTGTTCACCCACAGGTGCTTGGGCGCCAGGAAGAACGAATCGCCATGCGAGAAGGAAACGATCACCGATCCCGCGTCCGAGCCATGCAAATCAAGCAACAGATTGGCCAGCCCCGTCCCCGCGACCTCCGTCGCGTCCCACATCGTGGAGCCGTCGACGCCGCTGATTTTCACCAGTTGGACATCGGCGCCCGCGCTCCACGCCACCACGGCGTGCCCATCGCTCGTCGCCGCGATCCTCGGCGAGTTGCCGGCCCCCGCCGACACCACCAGCGGCATGCCGCCATTCAGCAGCAACGTCCCATCCGGCGCAACCTTCTGAACCGCGATCTCGCTCGTCGATTCGTCAACGTACCGGAACGCCAGCCAGGCATTCCCATCGGCATCCACATCAAACCCGTAGTCCTGCGTCCCGGAGAAGCCGCGGTCCGCGACCATGACCCCGCCTTCCGCCCACGCCGCAACTCCTGCCTCGGAGACCCGCTGCAGGCGCACGTCATAGCCGCCGCTCCCATCGAACCACGAGATGTAGGCGCTTCCCGCAGCGTCGCCGCGCCCGAGCTTGATCTTGGGCTGGTTCTGCGACCCGAAGACATTGTCAATCGCAAGGTTCTGCGCCGGGTCGTCAGACCACTGCGCGACAGCGTGTCCGCTGATCGAAAGAAGAGAGACAGTAACGATGACGACGCTGCGCGTGCCCATGCAAAAACTCCTCAGTTGTCCACGAGTTCCCCCCCACCCCCGGAGGCCAGACGCACAGCATACCACAAGTTGACCATGGGCTGCAACCCAATTTGGGCAAACCGCCCAAATGAGCGGTCGAACCGCGACCGTGTGCTATTCTCTCCCATCTCAGGAGGGCATCATGCCACCACACCGGCTGATCTGGGGGATGGGGATCGCTGCATCCATGCTCGGCCCGAGCATTGCGGCCGGACAGACCGCGCCCGTTCCCGACTCCGGCTTCCCATTGGATCTGGATTCCGGATGGCTTAGTCCGGCAGCCACCGATGGGCTTCAGGTTCTCTTCAGCGAAGTCGTCACCGTCCCGAATGCATCCTGGCTCCGCCTCCGCTTTGGCGACGTCGCCCTCCCCGGATCCAGCGGCGCAGACAACGCGGCGTACCTCCGCATCACCTCCTGGAAGGACGGCGCGGAGCAGACGCTCTACGCCGATCACCTCGCGCAATGGCGCAACACATCCGCCTACTTTAACGGCGACACGGTCATAGTCGAACTGCTCGCCCACGCCGGTGCGCTGCCCGCCCGCGTGCAGCTTGCCGAAGTAATCGCCGGCGATGTCGAACCGATCGAAGAGCGGACCATCTGCGGCGAGACCGACGACCGCGAACTCTCCACCGACCCGCGCATCGGGCGAACCATGCCCGGCGGCTGCACCGCGTGGCTGATCGACGATGAATACCACAGCTTCCTCTCCGCCGGCCACTGCGCCGTCGTCCCGACCGATGTCCAGGTCGTCGAGTTCAACGTCCCCCTCTCCACTTCCACCGGCCTGATCCAGCACCCGCCGCCGCAGGATCAGTACGCCGTAGACCCCGCATCACTCCAAATCGTCTCCGGCTCCATCGTGATCGGAAACGACTGGGCCTACTTCGGCGCGTTTCCGAACTCGATCACCGCGCTGACCCCCTTTCAGGCCCAGCAGGCCTGCTTCACGACGAACCGCACCCCGCAACCCACGGCGGGCACGTCCATGCGCGTCACCGGCTACGGCACCGTCTTCTCCACGCAGGGTCCGCGCACGTGGAACCAGGTCCAGAAGACCCACGCCGGTCCGCTGACCAGCTTCACCGGCCAAACCCTGCGCTACCAGGCCGATACCACGGGCGGCAACTCCGGCTCCCCGATCATCGACGAGACCGACGGCCGCGCCATCGGAATCCACACCAACGGCGGCTGCGTCGCCAGCGGCGGCTCCAACTCCGGAACCTCCCTCGCCCACAGCGGCCTCCACGACGCCCTGGCAAACCCCCGCGGCGTCTCCGCCGGCCCCGTTCTGGGAGAGCAGACAGAGCTTGCCCGCCTCATCCCGCCTCAGAGGCAAACCGACGATCAGTTCGGCGCAGCCGTGGCGCTCTCCGGCACGCGTGCGGTCGTCGGCGCGCCCGCCGCCGCTGCAGCGCGCGGCGCGGCATACATCTTTGAAGAAGGTAGCGGCGCCTGGGACATCGTCGCCGCTCTGCCCCTTCCCCCTGGTATCGGCACCGGCCACTACTTCGGCCAGGACGTCGCCATCGACGGCGATCGCCTCGTGGTCAGCGCTCCCGGCAACGCCCTCACCTCCACGGTGGCGCAGGTCAGCCGCGTGCACGTTTACGAGCGAGCCGGCACAACCTGGACCCACGCGGCCACCCTGAGCCCCTCTGCTCAGCCGCTGGACGACTGGTACGGCCTCACCGTCGACCTTGAAGGCGACTGGCTCGCCGTCGGCGCGCCGCGCGACTCGACCGGCCGCGGCGCGGTGTATGTCTATCGCTTCACGGGCGCGCAGTGGAGCCTGGTCGAGACGCTCCGCGGGCCGGACGCCGCCGCGCGCCAGTTCGGCTACGACGTCGACCTCGACGGCGGACGGCTCATTGTCGGCGCGCGCAACGAGGCGGTCGGAACCGCCCGCCCGGGCGCAGCCTACATCTATCAATGGAATGGCGCTGCGTGGACGCAGCAAGCGCACTTCATCCCGCCGCTGGGCGCCACGGGCGACCAGTTCGGGGCAGCCGTCGCGCTCCGCGGCGACACCGCCGTCATCGGCGCGCCCTTCGCCGACGATGCCATCGCCAACAGCGGCTCTCTTCATCCCTATCGCTACGACGGCGTCGCCTGGCGCAGCCAGCCGCTGCTGACCGCCCCCGGCGCAGCCATCGGTGACGCCACCGGAGGCGCCGTCGCCCTCGCGGAGAACGTCGTGCTCGCCGGATCCCCCGGCAACGACGGCCGCGGCAACATCGCCGGCGCCATCTACCGCTTCGTCAACGAGGAAGGCCAGTGGAGCAACGGCGTGCCCGCCGTCGTCGCCAGCGACACGGTCGCCAACGACCAGTTCGGCTGCGCCATCGACGTTGACGGCCGGCTCATGATCATCGGCGCACGGCTCAAGGCAGGAGGCGGCGCGGCCTACATCTTCCCCGTCCAGCCCTGCCCCGCCGATCGCAACAGCGATGCGCGGGCGGATGTTCACGACCTGCTGCACTACCTGGATTCCTGGTTTGCCGGAGGCGACGACGCCGACGTCAACGACGATGAGGCAATCGATGTCGAGGACCTGCTGATCTACCTCGACCTCTGGTTCGCCGGCTGCGAGTAGCGGGGGCTGCGCGTTGACAGTGAGATCGGCGACACCGGCAGGGCCGCGGCCCCGTTCCCGCTGCGAAAAGACCTGCCCGCGGGCCACCGTTCACTGTCCACTTCTACTCGCCGCCCTACGATTGCCCCATGGATGATCTTCCAGCTTCGGTGAACGTTCTTCTGGTCGGCGGGGGTGGACGGGAGCACGCGCTGGCGTGGAAGCTGCGGCAGTCGCCGCGGCTGGGGGAGTTGTGGGTCACCGATCCGGCCAACCCCGGCCTTGCCGCGCTTGGCAAGCCCGTGGATGTCCCCGTCGACTACGCCAACCCGTACCGCCTGCAGCAGTTCTGCCGCCACAAGAACATCGGCCTCGTCGTGATCGGTCCGGAAGATCCGCTGGCCGTGGGCCTGGCCGATGCGCTGGCGACGCCTCCCGGAGGAGGAAGCCGCTGTGTGTTCGGCCCCGTCAAGGAGGCCGCGCGACTTGAAGCGGACAAGACCTGGTGCAAGCAGATTTTGCGCGGCGCGTCAATCCCCACGGGCGAGGCTCGTTCCTTCACCGACGTCAACGCCGCGCGCCGCTATCTCGAATCCCGCGTCCTTGATGATGAGACGCTCTCGAAGCTCTTCGAGAACGCCGACAAGATCCGCGACCCCAACGAGCGCTGGCGCCGCATCCTCGAGACCGCCCGGCTCGAACCCAGCGTCGCCAAGGCCTTCAACGAACATCGCGACGACCTGCCCGTCATCAAGGCCTCCGGCTTGGCCCGCGGCAAGGGCGTCGTCGTCCCCCACACCTTCCGCGAGGCCGCCAACGCCCTCGATCGCATGATGGTCAAGCGCGAGTTCGGCGACGCCGGACGCCAGGTACTGCTGGAGGAGAAACTCGAAGGCCGCGAAGTTTCCGTTCTCGCCCTCGTCGACGGCCGCAACATCTTCGTCCTCGAGCCCTGCCAGGACCACAAGCGACTGCTCGACAATGATGAAGGCCCGAACACCGGCGGCATGGGCGCGTTCTGCCCCGGCGGTCTCTACGGCACCGACACCGACGAGGAACTTCTCCGCACGATCGAGCGCGACATCCTCGTTCCCACCATTGACGCCCTCCGCCGCGAAGGCATCGAATACCGCGGCGTCCTCTACGCCGGCATCATGCTGACGCCCGCAGGCCCGAAAGTTCTCGAGTTCAACGTCCGCTTCGGCGACCCGGAGTGCCAGGCGCTCATGGCGCGCCTGGACGCCGATCTCATCGAAGTCATGATGGCCACGTGCATGGGCCGCCTTGATGAGGTCCAGATCAACTGGACTCCGGGCGCATCCTGCTGCATCGTTCTCGCCGCGGAGGGGTATCCCGATTCGCCGCGCCCGGGGGATGTGATTGAGGGCCTGGATGCAGCCGAACGTGTCCGTAATGTCACGGTGTTCCATGCAGGCACGAGGCGCACAGGTGACGGCATCGTGACGGCCGGCGGCCGCGTGCTCAACGTCACCGCCACCGGCGGCTCGCTCGAAGATGCCCGCGATACCGCCTACACGGCCTGCGACATGATCAAGTTCCGCGGCAAAGTGATGCGCCGCGACATCGGACGCGCCGGCGTCGTTCACAGCGCCTGAGCCTTTTCCACACACGCCCTGTCGAACACGAAACCGGGCGTTTCCTCGCAAAAAGTGAGGCTTCCTGCCCGGTCGGCGCTCATGGTGGCGAGCATGCCACCCATCACAGCGCCCGCCCCCGTCGTAGCATGCCCAGAGGCATGAACATCCAACGACAGGGGGACCGACATGACAAGCCCAACGTTCCAGCCGGGACTTAGCGAGACGGCCGCCACCTCGCAGGCAGGCCTGACGAGCGGACTCGGGAAGATGCTGGCGGCGGTGGCGGCAGGCGTCGCGCCCATGGTCTGGACCGCATGGAAAGAACCACCGCCTGAAGATGCCATGCCGCTGGCCGAGCTCGTCCGCGGCCTCGAAGAGAAACGCTACACCCCCATCACCGAAATCTCGTTCGACGACGGCGTGTGGGAAGTGGAGGCGTACAAGGAAGACCGCGGCCGCGAACTGGACGTTGATCCCACCAGCGGCGAAGTCCTGCGTGAGCACGATGACGAGGGCGACCGCAAGCCGCCCGCCGACGCGATGGCCCTGTCAGAACTCATCCGCAAGGTCGAAGACCAGGGGTACAACAACCTGGCCGACATCTCCTTCGAAGGTCGAAGCTGGGAGATGGAAGCCGTTCGCGATGGAAAACAGCGCGAACTGAAGGTCGACCCGGCCTCCGGTAAGGTCACCAGCGATCGCCCGGACGATGACGATTGATAGAGAATAGAGAATAGAGAGTGGAGGACATGGAGAGTCTCTTGCTCTCCTCCTCTGTTCTGTCTTTCTAGACTCTTGCCTTCTTCAGCTTCGGATCGATCGCATCCCGCAGCGCTTCGCCGACGAGGGTGAAGCTCAGCACGGTGAAAAAGATCGCTTTACCGGGGAAGATCGCCAGCCACCACACGAACGTCCCCACGTCGCTGGTCGCCGTCGAAAGCAGCTTCCCCCAACTCGGCTGCCCAACCGGGCCCAGGCCGAGGAAGGACAGGATCGCCTCGGTCAGGATCGCCGCGGCGATCATGAAGCTCGCCTCTACCAGCACAGGCGTCACGCCGTTGGGGAGCATGTGCTTGAAGAGGATCGCCCGCAGCGGCAGGCCCACGGCCCGTGCCGACTGCACGAAGTCCTGATTGCGCAGCTTGTAAAACTCGGCGCGCGTGAAGCGGGCTGCGCCGTGCCACGTAAAGACGCCGATGATCGCCATCATCGTGTAGGTGCTGCGGAACTCCGGCGGCAGCACGCCCGCGGCGACGATCAGCAAGAACAGCACCGGAATTGACATGAAGATCTCGACGATGCGGAAGAGGCCGATGTCGACCCACCCACCGAAGTACCCCATCAGCGCGCCCATCGTGATCCCGATGAACACCGCGATGCTCGTCGAGACCAGCCCGATCGAAATCGACAGGCGGCACGCGTGCAGCATCTGGCTGAGCACATCCTGGCCGACCCCGTCCGTCCCGAGAATAAAGGTGGCGTTCCCCCCCGCCGGGTTGAATCGCTCTCCCTCGATGTCGGCCAGCGTCGTGCCGGGCTCCTTGTGAAACCAGCTCGTGCTCGCCTGCGTCGGGGAAAAGGGGATGAGCGTGTAGGTCGCCCGAACCTGCCCCATCGCCTGCTGGTCGCGGTACGGGAACGTCTCCAGCGGCGCCTTCCAGCGCGCTGTTGTGATCAGGGCTGCGACGATCGCCACCGCGGCGACGGCGACGATGCGCAGCGGCGCCCGCCGGATGACCGGCACGAACACGAACGGCACGGCAAAGACCAGCGCAAGCACGCCGGAGACGATCGCCGGCAGTGCCGGGTTCTGCTGCAGCTTGCGCAGCGAGTCGGCCACGTCGCGCTGCCCGAAATACGCCGCGGCCGCCGATGCGATCGCCACCACCAGCCCCCCCTGCACGCTCAGCACGATCACGGTCAGCAGCCGCCGCGAACGCGTCGGCGCGCCCACCCCGAATCGCTCCCAGGGCAGAAAGAGCCACAACGATCCGGCCACGCCGATCACGAGCAGCGCCAGGTCCGCCGCGGTCAGATACTTCACGAGCGGCCATGTGGTCCGGACAACGTGGCCTGTCTCATCCAGATGCTGCAGCCGAATCGGATGCCCGTTTGCAAGCAGCGGCGAGAAGATCGCAAAGAACAGCACGATCCCCACCCACACCAGGCTGATGACCGCCGCGGGGCGGCTGAGCACGTGCGACCACGCGTCCAGCCAGAAGCCTTTGGCCTCCTTGTGGCCGATGCCGCGGGCAAGCTGCACGCCCGTGACCGACTGTGGTACATCCGGCGCAGGCGGGTTGGGCTTCTGCGGAGGGTTGGTCGAGGCGCGGCTCATTCGTAGGAAATCCTCGGATCGGCAAGGGCGTAGAGAATGTCGGCCAGCAGCAGCGCCAGCAGGTTGACGCCCGCGATGATGAGCGTCGTCGCCAGCACGAGCTCCCGGTCGCGCAGGTAGATCGCGTCAAGCACGAGCTTGCCCATGCCGGGAATGGTAAAAATCTTCTCGATCACGACGGATCCGGACAGCATCGCCGGGAACACCCCCACGAACATCGTGATCAGCGGCAGCAGCGAGTTGCGGAAGACGTGACGGAAGATGATGTCCTTGTACGGCACGCCCTTCGCCTTGGCCGTGCGGACGTAGTCGGCGTTGAAATTGTCCAGCATCGCCGCGCGTGTCTGCTTGCTCAGAATCGCAAAGCCCGTGTACACCAGGCACACCACCGGCAGGCAGATGTGCCAGATCATGTCAAGCAGGTATCCCGCCTGCAGGTTGCCATTGGCATCCCGCCCCGGCAAAAAGGTCCAGTTCTCCGCCGCGGCGCTGTGCAGGCCGCTGGACGGGAACGCCCCGAGCATCTCGTTGCTCGCCAGATACCCCACCGCCAGCACGCCGGCCAGCGGAAGCGGAAACGCCCACAGGGCGACGTACATCGCACCGGAGCCGACGTCGATGTACGACCCCTGGCGAATCGCCGCGAGCATTCCGCTCGGCACCGCGATGAAGTAGATGATCGGCACGGCGATCAAGTTCAGCAGGAGTGTCACCGGCAGCGCATCGCCGATCAGTTCGATCACCGGGCGCGACTTGCTGAACGACCGCCCCAGGTCCGGCGCTGCGACGCTCAGCACGCCGGGGATGATCGGAGCGCCCGCTTCGCGAAACGGCTTCGCATCGAAAACCGCGATCAGCTTGGCCCGCTCCTGCAACGCGGCCCGGTACGCCTCGATCGCCTCCGCCGCGGCGGCCTTGGACTCTTCCCACTCCGGCAGGTCCTCACGCCGCTCGGAAAGCCGCAGCGCCACCTCGCGAATCTTGCCGTCGTTGGCGACCGCCCCCGGGATCTCCGCGGCCTCGGCGTAGCGGGCCAGCGCGTTGTTGAGCAGACGTCGCGACCCCGTCGCGCGGATGCGGGCGCGGGCGAACTCCTGCGCCTGGGCGCGGTACACGTGCGCCTTGGTCTCCGCCGTCGCGTCAGCGTCCCACACGACCGGATCGGCCGGCGTCACGCCTGCGTCCAGGTCGTCCGTAAACCAATCCCACAGGTGCGGCGGCTTCGGCGCCCGCGGCACGTTCAGAACGTTCCCCGCCGGGTCCACCAGCGCGCGCCGGCCGAACTTGATGGGACTGATCTGCCGCAGCCACCGCCCGTACTGCACGAGCACGGGATCATCCAGGCCGTAGCGGTCTTCAAGCTCCGCCTGGCGCAAGGCCGCGCTGGTCGGATCCATCTGCCCGCCGGCCACGCTCAGCGAAGCGCCGATGCCCCCCGGCGCGGCCGCCACGATCAGAAAGACGATCAGCGTAATCCCGATCAGCGTCGGGATCATCAGCAGCAGTCGTCGTGCGATGTAAGTGCCCATACCCGATCCTCGGCGCGGCGGTTTCAGTCACCGACGAACATGAACTCGCGCGTCTCGAGCCCACTCGGATACGTGTGCACGTTCTCAAACTCGCGGTCGACGAACCGCAGCCATGGAGCGACGCGCACGAACGTGTACGGCTGCTCCTCATGCACGAGCCGGTGGAACTCGTGGAAGTGCTTCATGCGCTCGTCGGCGTCCAGCGTGCCGCGGATCGCCTCGATGTGCTGATCCTGGCCCGCGTCCCACTGGATGAAGTTGTGACCCTGGTTCTGAATGGAGTCGGTGTGCCAGATCTGCGAGGGATCGCTCTCCGGCGCGCTGGCCGACCAGCCGAGCACGATCGCGTCAAAGTCGCGCGTCTTGAGAATCTGGTCATACAACGCCCAGTCCACCACCCGGGGCGTGCAGCGGATGCCCATCTTGGCGCACTGATCGACGATGTACTTCTGCATCCGCTCGGCAGTCTGTCCGCCGGAAGCCCGGGTGAACTCGAACGTGAACTCCACGCCGTCCTCGTTCTCGAGAATGCCGTCGCTGTCACGGTCCCACCATCCGGCCTCGCGTAGCAGGTCGCGAGCGCGGTTCAGGTCGTACGGCCAGGGCGTAATCTCCGGCGCGGCCGCGGGGGAGGGCGGATTGTTCGGCCCGACCGCAACCTCACCGATTCCCTCGTAGATATCGCGAATCATCGCCTCGCGATCGAGCATGTGCGTCATCGCCAGGCGCACGCGCTTGTCGTGAAACGGCGTCAGCCGGCCGTTGCGGGGCCCGCACTGCCAGCCGATGAAGCCGTAGCCGCTTCGCATGTTGATCCACTTGAGCGAGTGGTACCGCTCCGGCCACGTCGGGTCGCTTTGCCGGTCGACGAACTGCTTGGAGGAGGGCAGGATCATGTCCGTCTCGCGGTTGATCAGCGAGGTCAGACGCGCCTGTTCATCCTCGATCGTGCGGAAGCGCATGCGGTCCAGCGTGGGCTTGGGGCCCCAGTACTGTTCGTTGCGGATGAGCACGATGTCCTGCCCAGGGGCCCAGTCCAGATCGCGCAGCTTGAAGGGGCCGCTGCCGAAGAGCAGGGCCGTGTGCTCGTTGATCTGCTGCGGGGTGTACTCGCTGTAGATGTGCTTCGGCAGGATGCTGAAGCCGAGCGCCGTCTGAAGGTTGTACGCGTCGGGCTGCGTGAAATGAAACTCGCAGACCTTGTCACCCAGCACCTCCACACGCTCCAGCCGGTTCATGATCGAGCGGAGCGATGCGGTCTCAAGTTCGGGGTTGTTGATGTAGTCGTGGAACGTCCAGCGCACATCCTCGGCCGTGACCGGCGCGCCGTCGCTGAAACGGACATGGTCCCGGATACGGACCCGCAGCCAGTACCCATCCGGGTCATACTGCCACGCCTCGGCCAGCACCCCTTCCAGCTTCAACGTCTCAGGGTCGTACGCCGCCAGGGAGTCACACACCAGGTCGAGCACTCGACGGCTGTAAGTGTCCTCGCCCAGGATGGCCGTCAGCTTCGACGGCTGCGCTTCGAAGACTTCGAGAAACTCGCCCCCCAGCGACACGTCCGGCAGGTTGCGCGGATCGTTGGCCAGCTCGAAAGCGGGCTGCCACTGGATCGGCACGCCGGGCCGCGCCCACGACTCATCCCTCGTGGCGCTTGCCTGCCCCGGCGCGGCCCCGCCGGCGCCGATCGCAACGACCCCCGATTCAAGCTGATCCTGCACCGCGCGGATCCGCGATTCCACCCCGCTCACCTGGCGCTGAAGGCTCGTGACCTGCTCCTCCATCGCCTGCACCCGCTGCCAGCGACGGTCTTCCTGCCACATCGCGCTGAAGACCAGCACGCCGACAATCGCAATCGCGACCAGGAGAACGAAATCCTTCAACCCGAACTTGTTCTGCATGCATGTCCTCCCCCGCCGCCCCCCGGGGGGTGTCCTTCCTGTCCTCCGCGGCGTTCGGGATCCGATCGTCCCGCCTCACACACCGGCCGCCGCGGCCCTTGGGGGCAAGGTTATCGCCTCTGCCGCTTCGGATCGAATGCCTCGCGCAGGCCCTCGCCCACGAAGTTCAAGGCCAGCAGAGTCAGCCCCAGCAGCAGGCACGGAAAGAGCAGCAGCCACCAGTGCGACTGGTAGGGGTTCAGCTCCACCAGCCCGTCCGCCGCGAGATTGCCCCAACTCGGCAGCGGCGGCCGCACGCCGATCCCGAGAAACGACAGGAACGACTCCTGCAGAATCGCCTGCGGGACCGTCAATGTCGCATAGACGATGACCGGGCCGAGCAGGTTCGGGAGCAGGTGGCGGATGAACTGGCCCGTGACGGGCACGCCCATCGCCCGCGCGGCTTCCATAAAGGGCTGGTTCTTCAGGCTCAAGACCTGCCCGCGCACCACGCGCGCCATCGTCAGCCACGACACTCCGGAAATCGCCACCAGCAGAATCACCAGCCCGATCACCTGGAGCTGCCACTCGCTCAGATTCCGCGGCCGCAGGCGGTGAGCCGCCTGCACGGCGCGCTCCGGCAACGCGGCGAGCTCCGCTTCAACGGCCGCCAAGCCTTCGTGGTCTCCCACACGTTCCAGGAGCGTCTGCCGCTGCAGCAGGCCGATGGCGGTCGCCAGGGGCTGGGCGAACTGTTCTTTGAGGTCCGGCCGCTCGGCGAGCACCTCCTGAACGTCGGCCTGCTTGAGCGCCAGCCCCTCCGTCTCGGCCAGGTAAAGCTGCGCCTCCCGAACGATCCATCGCTCGCGGGCCTTGCCCTTGGTGTTCCACTCCTCCACCCAGGCATCCCCCGCCACCGCCAGCAGCACCACCAGCAGGATGTACGGCAGCCCGTAAAGCACATCCACGATGCGCATCAGCACCGCGTCGGTCCGCCCGCCGACGTACCCGCTGATCGAGCCGTAGAGCGTCCCGACGAAGACGCTGATGAGGGCCGCGGCGATCCCGACAGTCAGCGAGATGCCGCCCCCGGCGAGCACCCGGATGAAGAGGCTGCGTCCGAGGACATCCGTGCCCATGAGGTACAGCGGCCGCGCGGCACGGATCTGGGCATCGCTTGGCGTTTCGTACCCAGCCTCGATCGCCCGAGCCTCGCTGACCGCCCGCAATCGGGCGGCCTCGGAGTTCGGGTCTTCCACATCGCCGCGGGCCGGCCACCAGGATGGGGGCAGTTGCCGGGCAAGGCGGTCCTGCTGGTCGTAGCGATCCAGCGTCCATGGCAGTGTCGCCATGCAGGCCAGAACCATGAAGGCGAGGAACCCGAGCCCGACAAGCCCCGCCCACGAGCGTGTGAACGGGTTGTCCCGGGCGGGCGGCGGCGCCATCACCGCCGGGACGCTCGCCTTCCCCTCCGCGGTCGGATGATGATCGGGCTCAGAAGGCTGGGCAGGAAGGCTCGTCACCGGTCCCGAGGATAGCGGCGTCTGCCCTCCCTGGGCGCGAAAGAAGGGGATCGCCGCTGGATCCATCGGCTAGACTCAGGGGCATGTCAGGGCCTTTTGAGAATGGTTCGGCCACCGCTTCGGCCGACGCCCGCCCGCGGCGCTTTCAGGCGGGACGCACTCTGGCGTATCTCCTTGCCGCGGCGTCGGTCGGTTTGGCCGCGTGGGTGATCATCCATCACCTGACCCGGGACAGAGGTCCGGGCTTCGACCGGATGACGCATTGGATCTGCCTGAGCCGGGAGACGTGCGGCAAACCATTCTCGATGACGCTTGGGGAGTACATGCGACGGGTCGAGGAGGGGCCGCCGGGGGGGCCGCCGCGGGAACTGACGCTCGCCGAACTGGCCGCCCAGTCACAGTGTGGAAACTCGCCGGATGCGCCCCTGTGGTGTCCGCACTGCGGGTCGTACCTCGTCGCCCGCGCCTGGCCGTGCCCCCACTGCGGTGCTGAGGTGCGGCTCGGAGCGCATGGCATGATGCCGAGCGTCTGCGCGGAGTGTGGGAAGAATCCGGGAGCGCCGACGCTCGAGCCGCTCTTTGAGAACGAGCCGGCTTCAGACCCGTGAGCGAAACGGTTCAGCTTCCGACGGACTCAATAGTCGAACTGCGCCGGTTCGTGAGGGCGATTTGCGCGATGCGGGCCCGCAGCGGTGGCGTGAGGTCCGTGAAGCGCAGGATGACGTCCCAGTGGCGCATGCCGTCGCGGTGACATGATTCGACCTCGGCGCTGAGGTGCACCGGCGCGCCCTCCGGCGCCTGGATGACCAGGTCGACAAGGCCCTCCAGTTCGTGCGTCGTCTGCAGGCGAGCGCTGTCCTGGCCCAGTTCCTTCACCTCGCCGAGGTTGGACTTGAGCAGTTCCTGCGGCAGGCGCGGTGCGCTGGCCGGGGTGCTCAGCGGCGCTTCGGCTTCGCCTTCCGCGTGCTCTTCGATGATGCGGCGAGGGGCGCCGGAGCCGCGGCCGTCGTGATCCGCCATGTGGGGGCGGGCCAGGCTCATCGAGAACCAGATCGTGAAACCGCCGCCGGAGTTCACCTCCAGGCCGAAATCGGCTCCGATCGCCTTGAGCAGACGCCACGCCACGGCGGATTCGAAGAGGCCGGAGTCCCCTTCCAGCCGCTCCTCGGCATCGTCGTCCATGGCAAACAGTTCGCGAAGCTGCTCGGCACTCAGGCGAGACGAGTCGTGCGAGACCTCGCAGCGCGCGGCGACCAGGGCCGGGCCCGCGCCGCTGTGCGCCAGACGAACGGTGACCTCGCCCCCCTCGACGATCTGCATGGAGCGCTCGGCCAGCAGCAGCCAGGCCTCGCGCGTTCGGACCGGATCGCCCATCAGGTGAGGAGGGAAGTCGGGTGCAATGACGCACTTGAGCTTCACGCCGCGTTCCTCGGCGGTGCCTTCGAGCATGCGGGCGACGGACTGCGCAGCGCTGCGGACGTCGAAGGCGCGCTGCTCGGGCTCCCCCTGCACTGGCCAGGCTTCATCGGCGGTCGCGCCGAGCGCGCCGTCCAGCATAATGGCGAGCGAGGCCATTGACGCTTGTGCGCTCTCGAGTTCGGCCAGATGTGAGTCGTTCACGCTCGCCAGGCGCACGCGCTGGACCATCTGGCACACGTCGGCGATGCGGCCGCGCATCTCCGCCGCGAAGCGTTCGACCTGCTGGGTCGCCGCGGCTTCGGCGGCGGCCTTGCGGGCCTCGATCTGCTCGGTGGTCTGGTTCTGCTCATCGAGCGCGCCTTCCAGTTGCTCCTTGAGGTCCTGGCAGCGCGTGGTGAGCTTGCTCACCTTGACGCGAAGCTGTGATTCCTTCTGCCGCGCTTCGGTGGCGGTGGCCTTGGCGCTCTCAAGCAGTTCCTCGCGCTTTTCGATGCGCGTTTCGAGCGTGGCTTCCTTGCGGCGCAGGGCCTCGATCTCGCGCTCGGCGCGGGCGAGGGACTGGGAGACCTTGCGGTGCTCGGTCTTCATCTGCTGGTGCTCGGTGCGCATCTGGCGCATCTCGGCCTTGGCCTGATTGGCCTCGGCGCGTGCCGCGGCGATCTTTTCGTCGGCGGTGCGGACCGTGTCCTTGAAAGCGTCAAGCTTCTCCTGGAGGCGATCGCGGGCGCGCGTGACCGTGGCCAGCTCGGCGTTGAGGCGGCCGACCTCTTCCTCAATCTCCTCGATGTGCTCGTGCTGGTCGTGGTTCTCCTCGCGCAGGTCAGCGATGACGCGGGCGTTTTCCGTTTCGTTCTCAACCTGGGCCGTGATGTCGATTCCGACGGCCAGGTAGCCGACGAGCGTGCCGTCCTCGCTCCGGCGGGGGACGAAGCGCTCTCGGATCCAGCGGTTGGCCCCACCGGCGGATTCCGGAAGCTTGACGCCGTACTCGATCTCCTGCATCGCGGCGCGCCGGGGCGGCCCCCCTGCCCCACCTCCCGCGACGTCGCCGAACACCTTGTCGAAGAGCTCGCGGTCATCCTCGTGAACCAGGTCGAACCAGGCGCGCCCTGCGAAGCGTGGATCGTCGACGCCGGCAACAACCGGGCCGCTCTCCTCGCCCGTGGTCGGGCCGATCACGCCGGCACTGCCGATGCGCACCGCCGCGCCGCCGCCCATGACCTCCAGGTAGCGGCGGTTCATCCGGCGGCGGCGGCCGTCCGGCGTGCAGATGCTGATCATCACCGGCATGCCATTGAGCGCCTCGGCGGCGAGGCGCTCGCTGCCCTCCGCGGCGTGACGTTCCAGGCCAAGACACCACGCGCGGCGATGGTTGATGACCACTGCCATTGCGGCCAGGCCAAGCGCGGCCGTGGCGATGATCCGCACGACGGTGGCGCCCTCCAGCGACGTCGTCTCAATGGGGAGCCAGAGCGGACGCGACCATTGGAGTCGAAGCGCCTCGAAGAGCTCCGGCCGGAGGCGCAGCGCGACCGCGCTTGCCAGAGAGGCGACGAGCACTGCCATGGCGGGCCAGTGCGTCAGGCGCACGGGTGCGACCGCCGCGGGGGCGACCGGCTCTGCGACAAGCGTTTCACGTTGGCGGACGACCTTCAGCCCGCGGCGCTCCTGCTCGGCATTCGCGCGGTTCATGGCGCAGGCGATGGCGAGCACCCACAGGCAGACGCTGACGACGGCTCCCTGCAGGAGGAGCGGTTCCGCCGCGGCCCACGCGACGTCGCCAGGACGGGCCCAGACCACCAGCAGCGCCGAAGCGGCGAGCGCGATGGCCAGCCAGGCGCGGAACCGCTGCAACGCCTGGGCCTCGGGCGCGAGGGCGGGTACGTCGGTCTCCGAAGTGGCGGCGGGTTGCGAACCTGCTTTGTCGAGTTGATCAGGCGTGCTGTCGCCGCGGCCGCGCTGCTTTCGCGGCCGCGATCGCCCGGCGGGGTGTTTCGGCGATGTGCTGCGGACGCTCATGTGGCTCCCCGATCGGCCGCCCGATAACCCCGGCGCAGGCAACGCCCATATTGGCTCGTCGGCCCTTTGAGAATCGACGGGACCGCCGATCAGGATGAGCGCGGCCGCGAGCGTCGTCGGAAGATGTCGCGGCTGGGGCGACTCGGGAGGTGTGACGGGTTAATGGGGCCGATTGGATAGCGGACAAGGGGGAATACAATCGGCCCGATGTTTGAGCAGGTCGTTGTGAAGGCGTTTGAAGAGGCACAGCGGGCGCTGGAGGCATTCATTCGGGACGGGGAGAACCTGTCCCGAATCGATGCGCTCGCGGCGGCCCTGGTGACGTGCTTCCGGGACGGGGGGAAGGTGCTGGCGGTGGGCAACGGCGGGTCGGCGTGTGATGCGGCCCACTTTTGCGAGGAGTTGACGGGGCGGTTTCGCGCGCCGCCGGCCGGGATGCCGGACCGGGCGCCGCTGCCGGCGCTGGCGTGCACGGACGCGGGGCACATCACGTGCACGGCGAACGACTATGGGTTTGACGAAGTGTTTGCGCGGTGGGTGCGGGCGCTGGCGAAGCCGGGGGATGTGGTGATCCTGCTTTCAACCAGCGGGAACAGTGAGAACGTGGTGCGCGCGGCCGCGGCGGCGAAGCAGGCCGGCGCGACGACGGCGGCGCTGCTGGGCAAGGGCGGCGGGAAGCTGCTTGGAATGTGCGATTTTGAGTGGATCGCGCCGGGTGAAACGGCCGACCGAATTCAGGAAATCCACATGCTCCTGCTGCATGTACTGATCGAAGCGCTGGAGGCGCGGCTGCGCGGTTAGCAAGAGGTCCGGGTGGGTCGTGCGGGGGGCAAGACGGCGTGGAGAACTTGATGGATCTGGCAGCCCTCGGCGTGGCGGCGCTCATCTTCGTGGCACGAGTTGCGGATGTGTCTCTTGGCACGCTGCGCACGGCGTTCATCGTCCGCGGCAAGCGGGCGTTCGCGTTCGGCGTGGGGTTCGTCGAGGTGCTGGTCTGGGTGATGGTGGTCGCGCAGGTGATCACGAACCTGGATCGCCCGATCTACATCGTCGCCTTTGCGCTGGGGTTTGCGACGGGCACGGTGGTGGGGATCACGGTGGAGGGCTGGTTTGCGATCGGGGAGCAGGTGATCCGTGTCTTCACGGTGAAGGGGGAGTCGGTCGCCTCCGCGGTGCGCGAGCGCGGGTTCATGGTGACCACGTTCGCCGGCAAGGGGCGCGATGGGACGGTGCACCTGCTGTTCATCAAGGTGCCGCGGCGGCGGACGCGGGCGGTGCTCGCGCTGGCGCGGCAACTGGACCCGATGTGCTTCTTCACGGTCGAGGATGTCCGGCTTGCCTCCGTCGCGGTCGCCAAGAGACCTGCGCCGGCGGAGACTCTGCCGCTGGTGATCCCCGAGCAGGGGTCGCCGCCTGCGGCGTCGGCGGACGCTGGGCCGGTCACGGCCGCTGTGTCCCCGGTCGCGCTGAACGGTACGGAGGCCACGGTTACGGCCCCGGTGGCAACGCGAACGTCTGAGAACTGACGAGGGCTCGTTGGGCTTTTTCCTCGCGGCGTTTGCGCGCACGGCGTGAGAGGTGCGTGCCGCGGCCGGGTGGTGTGGGGTCGAGGGGCGATGCGCTTGATCGTGCGGCGGGCGCTAATTCCGTGGGGCGTGCGGGACTTTTACCTGTGTCGGATGCAACCTGGGTGGACTGGGCGGGACGCGGGGTCGCCACGCGCCGCTCGCCGGCTGGGGCGGCTGGCGGCTGCTGCGGCTTGAACCGCGCGGCAAAGCGGAGGATCTCCGCGGCGGCGAGGCGGGCCTGCTGCGGGTCGTCGCGGTTGGCCGCGAGTTCGACAAGCGTGTCGAGTGCCGCGGCGACAGCGGCCTGGAGGCGCTCGTCGAAGGAGGCTGGGTCTGATGCGGGGGTGGCGATGGTGGTCATGCGTGGCTCCGTTCGCGGTTTTTGTTAGGTGTATGTACCACGAACGTGGAGCCGGTGCAAGGCGGCTTTTGCCGGTGCACCGCATATTGCGCGCGGAGACTGCCATAGCGCTGTCAGTATGAGCGCCGGAAGCAAGCCGTTTGTTGCCGGCAGGCTCAGGGCAGGCGCATGTTGAAGGGGGCGAGGTTGGCGAGCAGGCGATCGATGTCCGCCTCGGTCACCGGGCGGGGATCGAACACGGCCTCGGCGGCGTCGCGCGGCTCGGCGGCGCCGACAAGGCGGAAGAACTCATCCAGGCCGCCTGGGGTTGTGAGGATGAGAAGGCGGGACGGGGTATTGCCGATGTTGCGAAACGTGTGCACCGCGCCGGCCGGGACGAACGCGAACTGGCCGGGACCGGCGATGATCTGTTCGTCGCCGCGGGTCACCTGCACGGCGCCCTCGAGGATGTAAAAGCCTTCGCCGCAGTCGTCGTGGATGTGAGGCGGGGGTCCGCGGTGGCCGACCGGCTGGCGCGCATCGAAGAGTGAGTACGCGCGGCCGGTTTGCGCGGCGGATGCGACGACTGTCAGGAGATCATCTCCGACCCACCACTGCTCACGAGCGGGCGTGGGGTGAGCCTCGGCGAAGGCTTGGAGGGGGTTTGAGGTTGTCACAGGGTTGCCTCCGGTTGAAGGCTCACATGATAGCTGGGCGGCGGGAATGGGTGGGAACATTCCCCTGTTTGAGGGGCTGCCGTGCGGTACATGGGCGGGCCGTTCGCCTACTCTTTGAATAGCGGGTTGAAGAGTGGTCGGGGCTTAGGGGGACTGATTCGTTCGTCACAGGCCAGAGGCCTGTGCCACGAGCCAGAGGCGGGCGGAAAATAGCGGACCATGTGGTAAGGATTAACCATGCCGTATTACACCAAGCTTGGGAATCTCCCGAAGAAGCGACACGTGCAGTTCCGGCGTCCGGACGGGGCTCTCTACTCCGAGGAACTCTTCGGCACGGAGGGGTTTGTCGGTCCGACGTCGACGATGTACCACATTCATCCGCCGACGCAGGTGCACGGGTGGAAGACGCTGTATGTGACGAAGCCGGAGTACGTGGAGACGGAGGTGATGCGCATGCGTCACCTGGTCACGAATCGGCACAAGCCCAAGGGCGATCCGGTAAGCGGGCGCGTGGTGCTGTTCGGCAACGCGGACGTAGAGATGAGCGTGTGCGTGCCGGCGGAGGCGATGGATTACCACTTCAAGAACGGGCAGGGAGACGAGTGCCTGTTCGTGCACTACGGGTCCGGCACGTGCTGGACGATGATGGGCACGCTGAAGTTCGGGCCGAAGGACTACATCGTCATCCCGAAGGGGGTGATCTACCGGATGGAGTTCGATGAGCGGCCGGATGATGGTTCGGACAATGACGCGTTCGGGGGGTATTCGAAGAAGGACATGCCGTACGGCAAGTTCATCGCCTTCGAGACGGCGAACGGCTCGCACATCCTGCCCCCGCCGCGGTATCTTTCGAAGAAGACGGCGCAGTTCCTGGAGCATGCGCCGTACTGCGAGCGGGACCTGCGCGTTCCGGAACTGCCGCTGACCTTTGACGAGGCGGGGGAGTTCGAGGTGCGGATCAAGGCGAGAAACTGCGTGCACTCGTACGTGTACCCGTATCACCCGCTGGACATCGTCGGCTGGGACGGGTGCTACTACCCGTACATCTTCAATATCGAAGATTTCGCGCCGATCACGGGCAAGCTGCACATGCCGCCGCCGATCCACCAGACGTTCGAGGGGCACAACTTCGTGATCTGCTCCTTCTGCCCGCGCATGCTGGACTGGCACCCGGAGGCGATTCCCGTCCCGTACAACCACTCGAACCTGGACTCCGACGAGATCCTCTACTACGTCGAGGGCAACTACAAGGCCCGCAAGGGGATCGATGTAGGGTCGATCAGTGTGCATCCGCAGGGGATTCCGCACGGGCCGCATCCGGGGACGATCGAGAAGTCGCTCGGCGCGACCTTCACCAACGAACTGGCGGTGATGTGCGACACGTTCCGGCCGATGTACCCGACGAAGGCGGCGCTGGAGATGGATGAGCCGAACTATCCGAAGTCGTGGGAGGGCGAGCACTTCCCGCAGACGGCGGGGACCGCGCACGCGCACGCATCGGACGGCTCGCCGGCCAGGAGCAACGGCACGAACGGGACGCCCGCGAAGGATGGCCGGACGACGGACGTCTGGGCGGGGTAGGGATGCGGGCCAACCGCGCCGAGACCCGGTCGCTGGAACGGGCGCACCGGGCAGGGCTTGCCACTGAGTGCAGCGGACAAGCCGCGGCGCCCCACGCCGTGATCGGATGGGGGTGATAGCATCGCCGCATGCGAGAGAGAGGCACCAGGTCACGGATGATCGTCGCCGCGGCGGGACTTGCGCTGTGCGCGCTCTGCCCCCCACTGCTCGGGCAGGATGATGCGGCGTTGCAGCCGGGTGCGCGTGCGGTGGATCCACTGGACATCACGGGGCGCGACTTTGCGGGAATCCGGTTTTCGCCGGTTTCCGTGGCGGGGCGCACGGAGCTTGCGGCGAGCCGCGCGCATGCGTGGACGGAGACGGACGTCAACGGAAGCGCCGTGCAGCGGCTTTTGCTGGAGGGGGATGTGGTGGTGCGGATGGGGCTGCACCGGTTTGTGGCGGCGCGGGCGGTGGTGTGGATCCAGCGGCTGGCGGATGATGCGGCGGGCGGCGCGCCGGTGCGACAGATCGCGGTCTACTTCGACCGGGTCTCCGACCCCGGCGCGGAGGCGGGCGTCGGGCAGTCGGCGGACCGGCTGCTGGTCACCGGCGTGCTGCAGGGGGACCTTTCCCTGCGCGTGGATGTGACGGCGCCGGAGCGGCCGCAGGAACTCTTTCTGCAGGAGGGCGAAGCGCGGCTGTCACGGTTCCTGCTGCGGCAGATCGGGGCGGTGGAGTTCGTGGAGGCGGAGCGTGAGGACGTCTTTGCGCGGGCGCGGCGCGCGGAGGCGGAGCGCGCGGCCCGCGCGGGGCTCAGGCCGGGCGTCAGCCGGCCGTTTGAACCGGGATCGGAGATCGATCCGATGACGCCGCGGCCGCAGCGAGAGGTGGAGCCGGTGGATCCGGCGCTGCGGCTGCCGCCGATCTTCGCCGAGGAGGGGACGATCGGGTTCGCCTTCGGGCAGGCGGAGTTCGCCACGGGCGAAGCGCACAACACGCTGATCATCTCCGATGGGCTTGTGGCGCAGCACATCGATCCTTTGCGCGAGCGGCGGCTGCAGATCTCCGCGCAGCGCGCGGTGGTCTTCACCGCGCCGGGCCAGGTGCCCGACGCCTTTGAGTACAAGGCGGAGGATGTGTACGGGATCTACCTCGAGGGGGACGTCGTCGCGACGGACGGGAACTACACGCTGCGCGGCCGGCAGGTTTACTACGACGTTCAGAACAACCGGGCGCATTTGGCGGATGCCGTGTTCTTCACGTACGACGAAGAGCGGAACCTGCCGCTGTACGTTCGCGCCAAGGCGCTGCGGCAGGAGGCGGAGAATCGCTTCAGCGCGCGGGGGGCGACGCTGTCCAATGCTTCCTTCGCCGATCCGCAGTTTGCGATCGGCGCCAGCGAGATCAGCGTGACGAGGGAGCGCCGCGCGGGCGGCGGTGAGGGCGCGGGGACGGCGACGGTGGTCGATGCGCGGAACCTCACGCTCAAGGCGCTGGGTTTGCCGTTCTTTTACTGGCCGCGGTTCAGGGGGGACATTCAGAACATCCCGCTCAAGGATGTGCGTGTGGAGAACTCGTCCACGGGCGGGACCGCGATCAAGACGGCCTGGGACGTTTTCGGGCTCGTCGGGATGCGTCCGCCGACGGGCGTGGATGTGAACCTGCTGCTTGACGGTTATTTCAAGCGCGGCGTCGCGGTGGGGACGGACGCCTCGTGGTTCACGGGGGACAGCGACGGCAAGCTGCTGGCGTACCTGCTGCCGAGCGATTCGGGCAAGGACCAGCTCACCAGCGGCGCGGAGGTCGAGCGCGACGATGAGACGCGCGGGATGATCCTGGCCGAGCACCGGGCGGCGCTCGGGAAGAACTGGACGCTTTTCCTCGAGGGCGCGTACGTCTCCGATGAGAACTTCGTGGACGCCTTCTTCGAGCCGCTGGCCGAGACGCGGCGCGAGTTCACAAACAGCGCGTACCTGCGGTACCTTGACGACGCTTCGGCGCTGACCTTCCAGGGCAAGGGGTCGCTGATGGACTTCACGCCCAATGAGTACCTGCTGCAGTCGCAGGGGTACGACGTCGAGAAGCTGCCGGAGATCGCTTACTGGCGGTTCGCCGACGATCTGCTCGGCGACGCCGCGCCCGGGGGGCTGACGTGGTCGTCGGAGATGCGCTACAGCCGCGCGAGGATCAACCTCACGGAGCCGACGGCGGCAGAGCTCGGGTTTAATACGAACTCGCGGGCGCGCGCGGCCTTCGGGCTCAACCCGAACGATTCGCTCGCCGACCGGCTGCGCCTGATGGGGATCGACACCGACGAAGTCAACCGCTTCGACACGCGGCATGAACTCAACAGCGCGTTCTATCTCGGGCCGGTGAAGGTGAACCCCTTCGTCACGGGTCGGATCACGGCGTACGACAACACGTTTGAGGAGTACTGGCCCGGCGACGGCGGCGATGACGATGTGCGTTACTTCGGCGCGGCGGGCGCGCGGGTCTCCACCTCGATCACGCGGGTGAACAACAACTTCGATTCACGGTTCTTCGACCTGCACCGGGTGCGCCACATCGTGGAGCCGAACGTGACGGTGTGGTCCAGCGGCGCGAACCGCGACCAGGAGACGCTGCCGGTCTACGACGACCGCGTCGAGTCGCTGGCCACGGGCTCGGCGGTGCGCTTCGGGGTCGATCAGACGTGGCAGACGATGCGCGGCGCGCCGGGGCGGTACCGGTCGGTGGACTTCCTCAAGGTGAGCCAGCATTTCACCTTCTCCAGCCAGGACGCCGACCGCGAATCGCCGATCGGACGGTTCTTCGACTTCCGGCCGGAGTACTCGCTGCTCGGGGATTACTCCACCACGGACGTTGTGTGGAACGTTTCCGATCCGGTCGCGCTCTCCTTCAACATGATTTACGACTTTGAGACGAGCCAGCCGGCGCGCACGAGCGCGGGCGCGCTGGTGCAGCACTCGGAGGCGTTCAGTTCCTACGTGGAGATGCGCTTCATCAACGCGCTGGATTCGACGTACCTGAACTTCGGGGCGAACTACCAGCTCACGCGCAAGTACCGGCTGGAGACGCACGCCACGTACGACACCGATTACGAAGAGTTTCAGTCGATCAGCGGCGTTCTGCGGCGGCGCTTCCCGGAGGCGACGCTCGGCGTGGTCGTCAACTACAACCAGATCTCCGATGAGACGTCGTTCGGATTCGTCTTCGAGCCGGTCGGGGTGACCGAGCAGCCGGGTGCGCGCTTGCAGCGGCTGGGTTCTGACAGAGGGCGCGTCCGCGCTGTGGGAGGCTGAACGATGTCGGTGACGCGACCACTTGGATTCGCCGCCGCGGCGGTGAAGGCGGGGATCAAGCCCTCCGGCAAGCCGGATCTGGCGCTGATCGTGCGCACGACTGGGCCGGAGGCGGAGACGCGCGCGGCGGCCGCGGCGGTCTTCACGTCGAGCGCGGTGGTGGGCGCGCCCGTTGAGATCGGCCGGACGTGGCGCGCTTCGCTGTCGCGCGGCGGGCGGCCCTTGCGGGCGGTGCTCATCAACGCGGGGAACGCCAACGCCGCGACGGGGCGTCCGGGCGTGCGCGATGCGCTGGCGTGCATGCAGAAGGCCGGCGCGCTGCTCGGGTGCGACCCGGAAGAGATTCTGCCGAGCAGCACGGGCGTGATCGGCCGGCGGCTGCCGGTGGACAAAATCACCGCCGCGCTGCCGGAACTGGCGGCCGCGCTGTCGCGCGGGCGCGACGCCGACGATGCGGCGGCCGCGGCGATCATGACGACGGACCTTGTCCCCAAGAGCGCGCACCGCGAGGTGGAACTCGGCGGCCACACCGTGCACATCGGCGCGATCGCCAAGGGCTCGGGCATGATTGCGCCGCGGCTGGATCGCGTGCCCGCCCCGCCGCCGCAGGCGACCATGCTCGCTTTCATCACGACCGATGCGCCCGTGGAGGCGAACCTGCTGCAATCGATGCTGGAATCGTGCTGCGCGGTTTCCTTTGAGCGCATCAGCGTCGATGCGCACCCCTCCTGCTCGGACACCGTGGTGATTCTGAGCAGCGGCCTGGCGCCGATCGAGACGATTCAGCCCGGTTCGCCGGCGGCGCACGCGTTTGCCGCCGCGCTTCGGTCGGTGTGCGAGGAACTCGCCGAGGCGGTGGTGCGCGATGGCGAGGGCGCGACAAAAGTCTTTCGCGCCACCGTGCGCGGCGCGGCGAGCGAGGCGGACGCCGCGGCGATGGCCCGCGCGATCGTCGATTCACCGCTCGTCAAGTGCGCGATTCACGGCAAGGACCCGAACTGGGGGCGGATCGTCACGGCCGCGGGGAACGCGGGCGTGGCGTTCAACCCCGCGGAGGCCTCGCTCGTGATCGGGAGCGTGAAGGTCTACGAGGCGGGCGTGCCGACGGGGGTCGCGACCGACAGCGCTGCGCTGGTCGCCGCGATGGAGGCGGACCCGGTTGAACTGGTTCTGACCGTGGGACGCGGCACGGGCGAGGCGTGGTTCCTGGGGTGCGACCTGAGCGCGGAGTACGTGCGGATCAATGCGCTGTACACGACGTGAGAATTGAACCACAGAGGCGCCGAGGCACAGAGGGGGAGGGGGGATGATCCGCAGATTTCGCAGATTGCGCAGATGAAGGCCTGGGTGGCATGCCCACAACGTCGGGTGGCATGCCCACGCTGTACTCAGCGCGGGCATGGAGAGAGGAAAGTCTCACGCAGGGGCGCAGAGGCGCAGGGGAAGAGGGAAAAGGACTGGTAGGCGCTGGGCCTTCCCGCCTTTCTCTGTGGTCTCTGTGGGCTCTGTGGTTCAAAGAAATTGAACCGCGGAGAACGCGGAGAGCACAGAGAAGGAAGGGTGTTGCTTGTCTCCTCCTCCGTGTCCCTCCGTGGAACTTTGTGGTTCACATGCCCTGAACGACAGGCAACGCAAGCCCGGGTGGCATGCCCACGCTGTACTCAGCGCGGGCATGGAGAGAGGAAAGTCTCACGCAGGGGCGCAGAGGCGCAGGGGAAGAGGGAAAAGGACTGGTAGGCGCTGGGCCTTCCCGCCTTTCTCTGTGGTCTCTGTGGGCTCTGTGGTTCAAAGAAATTGAACCGCGGAGAACGCGGAGAGCACAGAGAAGGAAGGATGTTGCTTGTCTCCTCCTCCGTGTCCCTCCGTGGAATTTTGTGGTTCACATGCTTTGAACGCCTGGCAACGCAAGCTTGAATGAATCGGAGCGGACCCGCACAGCCCCTCGCTCAATCCCCTCTTCCTCCGAATCACTCCCTTCCTTCTCTGCGTCTCTGCGCCTCTGCGTGACAAGTCCTTCCGGGATCGCGCGGGGCTCTGAGGAAACAGAATCTCACGCAGAGGCGCAGAGTGCGCAGAGAAGAGAAGCGGGCGCGCGCGCCGTCTGCTCCATCTCTTCTGATTCTCTGTCCCTGCGATCCCTGCGCCTCTGCGTGAACATTCCTCGCCCACAGCCCCGCGCGGAGTACCGCGTGGGCATGCCACCCAGGGTTTGGGGCATGCCACCCGAGTTTTCATCTGTGAAATCTGCGAAGTCTGCGGATCATCCCCTCTCCCCCTCTGTGCCTCGGCGCCTCTGTGGTTCAATTCTTCCGCTTTGCGTGAGAACTGCCCCCCGACAGCCCCGCGCGGAGTACCGCGTGGGCATGCCACCCAGGTCTTCATCTGCGCAATCTGCGAAATCTGCGGATCATCCCCCCTCTTCCTCTGCGTCTCTGCGCCTCTGCGTGAGAATTGAGCGTGTTGCAGCGCGTGGAGGCTTGCGCGTTTGGATTGCGGAGGGACACGGAGGTCCACGGAGGCAGACAGGAGGGGATGGCGCGGGTCTGGATAATGAAATTCGGCCCTGGCGCGGCGTTACGGGGGTTGTGCGTGGTGTTGTGACCGGATAACCGGTTGTCACGGTCGTCGTGTGTGCAGTTACGGAAGCCGTGTGTGCAGTCACGGGAGCCGTGCGCACAGTTACGGAAGCCGTGCGCACAGTTACGGAAGCCGTGCGTGCAGTCACGGGAGCCGTGTGTGCCGTTACGGAAGCCGTGCGCACAGTTACGGAGGCCGTGCGTGCAGTTACGGAGACCGTGCGTGCAGTTACGGAGACCGTGCGTGCAGTTACGGCGGCCGTGAGTGCCGTTATGGCGCGCGTGACTGTCGTTCCGGGGCGCGTGCGTCGAGTCACGGCGACCGTAGCTGCCGGAAGTTTGGGCGTGGCTGGGTGTTGGGTGGGTCCGGATAAGAAAATCCGGCCCTGGCGCGGCGTTGCGGGGGTTGTGCGTGGTGTTGGGGCCGGATAACGGGGTGATGCAGGCTTTGCATCAGGAGATGCAGCTTCTGCATCAGGAGATGCAGCTTCTGCATCAGGAGATGTAGCGTCTGCATCAAGAGATGCAGCTTCTACATCAAGAGATGTAGCGTCTGCATCAGGAGATGTAGCTTCTGCATCAGGAGATGTAGCTTCTACATCAAGAGAAGTAGCCTCTGCATCAAGAGGAGTAGCCTCTGCATCAACAGATGCAGCCCCTGCATCGGCACATGCAGGCTCTGCATCGGCACATGCAGGCCCCGGATGCGTGCATGCGGGCCCCGCGTGCGGGCGGTCGGCCGGCGCCTGGGGAGAGGCGGCGCGCGTGACGGCACGGACACACCCCGAACGTGGCCGGACAGCGGCCGTACGAACCGGTGCGGGCCGTGGATCCGGGCACAGAGGGTTCTCGGACCGATGAAGGAGGCGGTGAGCGGCCGATCTGGCGTGCCTGCGCCCGGCCGTGCGTTGCAGTTGCCACGGGGCCTTGCGCCATCCGGCACTTTTTCGCGAGACACTCCGGCGGGAGCGGCCATGTCTGATGGGATGAACGACGATGCGGCGGACCTCAGCGCTGCGCGCGACGGCGGGCCCGGTGGACAGGCCGCGTTCGCGCGCCTCTACGACCGGCACGGGCCGGTGGTGCTGGCGCTGTGCCGCGGAAACTTGCCGGGCAGGACGGGCGCGGAGGCGGACGATGCGGTGCAGGAAACGTTCATTCGGGCGTGGCGGAAACTGGATCAGCTCGAGGATCCATCCAGGCTCCGGCCGTGGCTGTACGGGATCGCGCGCCTCGTGTGCGCCGAGCGCCGGCGGGCGGCGGGACGCCGCACGCGTCATGAGGAGGCCGCGGCGATGAATCACGAGCAGCAACGGGCCGCGCGCAGCGATGGAGCGGCGGCGCTCGACGGCGCGCCGCAGCCGCGCGCGGAGCGCGCCGAAGCGCTGGAGCGCTTGAGCGAGGCGCTCGACCGCCTGGGCGAGCGCGAGCGCTTGGCGATCCACCTGTATTACCTCGACGCCGACCCGGTCGCCGCAGCGCAGTCGTCGCTCGGCGTGTCGCGCAGCGCGTTTTACAAGCTGCTCAGCAGCGCGCGAACCCAGTTGGCGGGACTTCTGGCGGAAGTGAGTCCATCATGAACGAGCACGACGATCGATTCGACCTGGAAGAGGCGGCCGAGCCGCCGCGTGATGAGCTCGACGGCCTGCTGCGCGCGTGGCACGAAGAGAATCGGCAGCGCGCGGCCGCCGGACGCGACCGATTGCTCGCCGCGCTGGCGGGCGGGGAGGCGCTTGCGGACGCCGGCGCAGCGCCTGCGTCGGACGGCGCAGTGGATGCGGGCGCCGGGCGCGCGGACGTCATGGTTGTGGAGCGCACTGAAACGAGTACGGCCGCGCGCGGCAAGCGCCGGCCCGTCATCGCCGTCATCAGGAGAGTCGCCATGCACCGACTGAGCCATTTGGTCGCCGCGCTGCTCGCGCTGGCGGTGCTGCTGCCCTTCATTCTCCCCGGTTCGCAGCCCGCCGCGACGGCGGGGATCGTGATGGTCCCCGAAGGAGGGCGGCTCGTGGCCTTTGCCGAAGACGGTGAAGCGCTCGGCCCGTGCGTCCTCAAGCACACGGACGTCGACGTCGACATCGCCGGTCCCTTCGCGCGCATCACGCTCAATCAGACGTACAGCAACCCGCACGCCGACAAGATCGAGGCGGTGTACACCTTCCCCATGTCGCACCGCGCGGCGGTCGACCGCATGAAGATGGTGATCGGCAACCGCGTGATCGAGGGCGAAGTGAAGGAACGGGCGCTGGCGCAGCAGATCTACACCGCTGCGAAGGCGGAGGGCCGCGTCGCCTCGCTGCTCGAACAGGAACGGCCGAACATCTTCACGCAGTCGATCGCGAATATCGAGCCGGGCGCGGAGATCGCGATCGAGATCTCCTACATCGAAGTGCTGCCGAGTTCGGAGGGGGAGTACACCTTCAGCTTCCCCACGACGGTCGCGCCGCGTTACATCCCCGGCGCGCCGATCGGCAGCGCACCCGAGGAGGATCGCCCCGCCGCCCCCCCCGCTCAACCGCTGCCGGAGCCCTTCCGCCCGCGGCGCGGGCTGGTGCTGCTGGGGCCGCCGGAACTTGTTGAGATTCTCTCGACGGCTGATGGAGCGGCGCTGCCGGGCGCGGCCTCGGGCGCCTTCGCCGCAGCGCTCGCCGCGGCGGAGCCGATCCAGATGCCCGGCGATGTGGCCCAGCGCGAAGCGATGGTGACGTTCGCGGCCAACTATGTTGGAGGCGGGCGCGAGATCGGCGTGGTTTTCGAAGACGGCGCGGGGCAGATCGGCGGGCGCTGGTTCTACATGCCGCCGCTCGAGGAAGAGAAGCTCGCGCAGCTTGAGGGCGGCGAGGGGGGCTTCAGCGGACCGACGGACCATGTGCCGGATGCCGGGCGCATCACGCCGATGCCGGTGCACCCTTCCACACGCGCGGGACATGACATCTCGATCACCGTCAACATCGACACGGGCGGGCCGGGGATTCTCAACCTCACCAGCCCGCTGCACGAGATCGTCCGCACGGAGGCGTCGTTCCGCGACGACGGCGTGCCGCGGCGGGCGACGGTCAAGCTCAAGAACCTCGCGGAGATCCCCAACCGCGACTTCGTGCTCTCGTGGAAGCAGACGGCCGAGCGCATCGAGGACCAGGTCTTTACGAGCGCGGGCGGCGGGCTCAAGGGAGACGCCGGGTTCTTCACGCTGCTGCTCCAGCCGCCGCAGCGCGTGGCGGAAAAGCAGGCGGTGCCGCGCGAGTTGCTCTTCGTGCTGGATGTCTCCGGCTCGATGTCGGGCGAGCCGATCGCCAAAGCGCGCGATGTGCTGCGGCGCGCCCTGGGGAGCATGCGGCCGCAGGACCGCTTCAACATCATCAAGTTCAACAACCAGGCGAGCACGCTGTGGGACGAACCGCGCCCGGCGACGGAGGCCAACCTCGCGGCGGCCCGCGCGTACTTCGAGCGCGAGCCGGGGGGCGGCGGGACGGAAATGCTTTCGGCGATCCGAACGGCGCTGAAGATGCCGCGCTCGGGCGCGGAGACGGCCCGCGCCGATGGAGCGATGCAGCCTGCGGACCTGCTCGATCTGCCCGCCGACGGCCGGCGCGTGCGCGTGGCCGCCGCGATGCGCGACATCCGCCCACGCGAGGTGAAGCGCGGCGCGTACATCGACCCGATCCTGTGGATCGATGACACGCGCGTGGTGCGGCTGAGCGACTTCGTGCCGCCGCACGAGGCGCTGGATGTTGACGGTGAACCCGGGATCGACCCCGGCGCGGCGGTGATTCTCGCGGGACGGTGGGAGACAGTGGAGGGCGCGCGCATCCTCACGATCGATGCCGTCACGCGCGATGAGTGGGACGGGGCCGAACCGGCGAATCCGCTTCGCCTCATCGTGCTGCTCTCCGACGGTGAGATCGGCAACGACATGGCGGTGCTGGATGTTGTGAAGAACAAGCCTGCCGACACGCGGTTCTTCACGTTCTCCATCGGCAACTCGGCCAACCGCTATCTGCTCGACCAGATGGCGACGCTCGGCGGGGGCAAGGCCGCGTATGTGTTGCAGACGACCGATGCGGCCGCGGTCGTAGAGGCCTTTGCGCGGCGGATCAACACGCCCGTGCTGACGAACGTGAACGTGGATTTCCTCAACGTGCGCGTGAGCGAGACGTTTCCGCCGGTCGGACAGATCGGCGACCTGTACGACGTCGAGCCGCTGGTGATGCACGGCCGCATCGAACCGGCCGTCGGCGGAGGCATCGAGAACGGCAGGGACGATGCAGGCGGCCCGCGGATCATCATCAGCGGAATGTCCGGCGCGGGCCCATGGCGCAAGGAAGTCCCCTTCCCGCTCGCCGCCGCGGAGGATGCGGTCGCTCGCGCGGGCCAGGAGGCGTCTCACGATCAGATCGCCACGCTCTGGGCACGGGCGAAGGTTGAATCCCTGATGAACCAGGACCTCGCCGGCGCGCAGCGCGGGGCGATCGCGGCGGAACTGAAGGACGAGATCGTGGCGCTCGGCGAGCGCTTTAACCTGCTGACGCAGTACACGGCGTTCGTCGCCGTGGACAAGCTGCGCATCACGGTGGGCGGGCAGCCGCGGCTGGTGCATGTGCCGATCGAGTTGCCGAACGATGCGACGTGGGAGGGGTATTTCGGGCCGCCGCGGCCGGTGCGCGAGCGTGATGAGTTGGTGGGCTTTGATCGTGATGCGTTCGACTCGCGCCCGTGGCCCGAATCGCCCGACAAACCGCTGTTCAACATTGAGCTTCGGCGCGGAGAGAATCAATCGTACGGTTCGCGTGCGGTCGACCTGCAGCCAATGCTCGGGGAGTCTGCCGTCGGCATGGACCCGGATCTCGGGTTTGCATCCCTCTCGAACTATCCCAACTCCCCTGCCGGTGGCAGCGGACAATCTCTGTTTGATGGCGTCGCCGGCGGGTATGCGGCGGATCCGGTCGAACCCACTCCCGCAACGGCCGTCGGGCAGCGTGCAGCGGAGAGCGAGCAACGAGGTCGTCGCGATGGAGTGCTCCATCAGCGCCGATCGAGCGCTGATCCGGCGGAAACGGCCGAACGCGTCGGAGCGCCCGCACGACCCGGGGCGAGAAGCCAGTCGTCTCGATCGCCACGCCAGGACGACGCGGCGCCGGCCGAGAAGGCATCAGTGATGACCGACCTCGTCTCGGAGCCAGAGCTAGTTGGTCCGGAAGATGCGGCACATCAGCGTGGCGTTGATCCCATAGAGCCTGATCCGCTCCCTGCCGCCGTCGAGCGCGCGACCGCTCGCATCCGCGACCTCATCACCGACGGCGTCTTCAACATGCCCGCGGATCTGGCGGCGTACGCGTGGCACCCTGTGTTCGCCCCCACGCTCGTCTACGAACTCCACGGACCCGCGCCCGATGCCGCCGCAGCTCTCGCCGAAGAGTTTGCCACGCTCTACCCTGACGACGACCTCCTTACCCGCCTGCACGCGGCGTACCTCGACGAGACGCTTGATGAGGCGGCGCTTGCCGCGCGTGTGGAGGAGCTTGCGAAGGAATCGTGGGCGAAGATTCGGGAGGTTGAGCGGCTCGCCACGCTTGAACGGCGGCTCGATCCACGCCTGCTCGCGCTCGTGCGGGGGCGTGCGGCGGTGGATGAGGCGGCCGAAGAGGCGGGCCAGGGTCTTGGTGCAGCCCCGGCGGTGGTCGCGGCCCGGGCGGCGGAGACGGCTCTGCCGATGAAGGACGGCAGGCTGCAACTCAGCATTCTCGTTGCGGATGTGGATGCAGCGCGGAAGGCCGTGACGACGGCGGGCGCGACGGTCGTGGCGACTGATGGGTCGATGCGGCTGATCATCGCCGCGGCGGCGCCGGAGGCGCTGGAAGACCTGGCCCTGACGCCCGGTGTGCGGCGCATTGAGCCGGTTGTGATGGAGTAAGCCGGCCCGCGATGGTGGCCCCGTATGATGGCTTGCGTGCTCTGGCACATGGCCGCACGGCTTGCCGCTGGGTACAGCGGCCAAGCCGTGGCAACAACTGAAAACAGCGTGGGCATGCCACCCATTCAAGGAGAATCAGATGGCCGCCGTTCCCTCCACCATGCTCGAACTCGGCACCACTGCCCCGGACTTCTCCCTCACCGACACGCGGACGGGCGCGACGGTGAGCCGTGGTGAAGCTCGCGGCGAGAAGGGGCTGCTGGTGATGTTCCTCTGCAACCACTGCCCGTTTGTGAAGCACGTGCAGCAGGAACTGGCGAAGCTCGGGCGCGAGTACCAGCAGAAGGGGTTGGGGATCGTCGCCATCAGTTCCAACGATGTCGAGAAGTATCCAGACGATGGCCCGGAGAAGATGCGCGAAGAGGCGGAGCGTGCGGGGTACACCTTCCCATACCTCTTCGACGAGACGCAGGAGGTCGCCAAGGCGTACCGCGCGGCCTGCACGCCGGACTTCTTCCTCTTCGACGCCGACCTGCGTCTTGCCTACCGGGGCCAACTCGACGACTCGCGCCCCAAGAATGATGTTCCCGTGACGGGCAAGGATCTCCGCGCCGCCATCGACGCCGTTCTCGCGGGCCGACCGGTGCCGGAGAAGCAGTGGCCGTCGATCGGGTGCAACATCAAGTGGAAGCCGGGGAACGAGCCGGACTATTTCGGATCCTGAGTGCGTCATGAGCGGGTGCTCCGTGGCAACCCTGCCCACCGGCCCCGCGTACCCTCAATTGGCATGACCCCCCGCCGCCGATACCACTTCCACCTGCCCGGCGTGATCTACATCTTCATCACGGTGCTGCTGGCCGTCGGCGCGTTCAACTCGCAGAACAACCTGCTGTTCTGGGCATTTGGCTTTGCGCTGGCGATTCTGCTGGTTTCGGGGTTGATCAGCGGCGCGATGCTCATGGGCGTCACCATCGAACGAGAAGCGCCCCCGCCCGCCACGGCCTCTGAGCCTTTGGTGATCCGCTACCGGGTTCACAACCGCAATCGGTTGATGCCCGCCTTCGCCCTGCACCTGGCGGAACTCGCCCCCGGGCACGATGAGCCCCGGCGTCGCCGTCGTCGCCGCCGACGGAGCCAGGGCGGAATCGCCGCGGGGGAGCCCGACTGGAGCAGCCACCTGTCGCCGATCCGAGGCTTCGTCGCCCACGTCGGGCCGGGTCAGACGGTGGTGTGCGAAGCGCCGGCCCGCGCCCTTCGGCGCGGCGTGGCCACGCTCAGCGTCTTCCGGGTGCAGACCACTTTCCCCTTTGGGTTGGTGCGCAAGAGCCTGGAGGCGGCCTCGCGGCGCACGGTGATCATCCGGCCGCGGATCATTCCGCCGGCGGATCCCTCGATTGTGAGCGCCTCGCAGCGTCACAGCCGCGGCGTGAGCCGACCGTCGGCCCGGGTAGGGGAAGGGGAGGAGTTCTTCGCGCTGCGGGAGTACGCCCCGGGTGATTCCCTTCGGACGGTGGCGTGGAAGCGATCTGCGAGATCCGAGAAGCTGCATGTGCGGCAGAATGCGGCGATGCTGCCGGATCGGCTGTGGGTGGGCGTCGCTGCCGCGGCGGAAGAGGAGGCGTTTGAGCGGGCGCTCGGGGAGGCGGCGGGGCTGATCGATGAGGCGTCGCGGCGCGAGATCGAGGTGGGGCTGCTCATCCCGGCGGCGAACGTGCATGTCCTGCCGCGGGCCGGCGCGGCCCATCGCGAACGGCTGATGGACGAGCTTGCACTGGCGGTGGCGTCGCCGGCGAGGGCGGATCCGGTGCGGGTGGCCGAACGGGTGGTCGTCGTGGGCGGGCCCGGGGCGGAGCGCGAGGCGGGCGTCTGGCCCGGCCACGCGATGTGGCTGCAAGCGGGCCGTGACGGAGACGGCGGCGCATGAAGCAGATGCGCGGCTACAACACGCTCGCGTGCCTGACCGTCTTCCTGGGCATCCTTACGTATGCGCTGGCGGACGGGAACGTGTCGCTGGCCGTCTTCGCCGCGCCGATCGTGATCGGCGGCTGGTGGACGGCGCGGCGAGGCGATGCGCCGTGGACGTTGCCGCGGTGGGTGATCAACGCGCTGGTGCTGCTCGCCGTGCTGAACAGCGCGGTGCAGGTGATCGTGCTCAAGCGGCATGAGGCGCTCGTGTCCGACCTGTCGGACTTCCTCGTGTTCATTCAGTTGATCAAGCTGTTCGATCGCCGCAAGTCGCGCGACGATGCGCAGCTTCTGGCGCTCAGCCTGTTCATCGTCATTGGTGCGATCCTCACCGACAACTCGCTGGCCGTGGGTCTCTGCCTGCTCGTGTATACGCCGCTGGCGACCTGGACGATCATGCGGCACCAGCTCCAAGCGGGCGCCGTTGACATGGCCGAAACGCAGCGCAGTCTCGGCGTTCCGCCCGCGCCGCGCCTGGCGGCGGGACCGGGCAGCGAGCGGCACTTTCGGCGACTGACCGCCGCGGCGGTGGCCATGAGCCTGGCGGCGAGCATTGTGATCTTCCTGTTCATGCCGCGCGGCTTCGGCGGGGAGGCGTTCGGTACGCTCGGACGTCCTGCGCCGGGAAGCGTTACGGGCTTCGTGGACAGCTTTGCCCTGGGTGCGGCGTCGGGACTGATTTCCGAGTCGCAGCGGCCGGTGATGGATGTCCAGCTTTTCGAGAACGGCCGCTCGGTCGGGGCGGACAGCAGGACCCTGTACCTTCGCGGGGCGATTCTCGACCGCTATGAGCAGGGCAAGTGGTCCCGCATCCGGGACTCTTTTGAGAAGACCGGGGGCGATCACTCGGCGCACGTGCCGTTCCCGATCAGCTCCGCGGATGGGCCGGTCTCCAAGCTGCACATCCACATGCGCAACGCCTCCTATCGCGGCGGCTACCTCTTCACAATGTGGCGCCCGGTGAGCATCACGAGCGACCAGACCCTGCACCTGGTCCGGCTGGACACCAGCGGCGACCTCGTGGTGCGCTACAAGGAGGCTAAGTCGCGCAGCCTGAACACGCTGGTGGAGTTCGTGCGAGATCCGGGCGTGGTCCCGCCGCGACGCGACTCGCCGATCCCGCCGCGGCTGCCGGAGACGACGTTCGTCGACAGCCCTATCGGAGAGCTTTCAGCGAGCCTGCTGCGGGCGGAGAACATTTCGCTTGATCCGGCCCAGCGAGACGCGTTTCAGACTCGTCTGGCCGTCAACACGCTTCAGAGTTATCTCCGCCGGACGTGCCGGTACACGCTTGAGCAGGAGGTAGCGCCGTGGGAGAGCGAGCCGATCGAGTGGTTCATCTTCGATCGGCGGATGGGGCACTGCGAGTACTTCGCCTCGGCGCTCGTGGCGATGTGCTGGAGCGTCGGCATCGATGCCCGGCTCGTCACCGGCTACGTGGCCACGGAGTATGACGAGTCCAACAAGAGCTACCTCGTTCGTGAGGCGAACGCGCACGCGTGGGTCGAGGCGGAGCTTTCACCCGGCAGATGGGTGACGTTCGATCCGACCCCGCCGGCGGACCTCGACCGCATCCACCGGGCCCGGCCGGGGATCGTGGGGCAACTGCGCCGTTTTTATGAGCAGCTTGAGTTCGGGTGGGCGACGAGCATCGTCTCATTTGATGCGAACCGTCGTGCACGCGTCTATGAGGCGACGCTCGGGCAGTCCTCCCTGGTCGAATCGGTTCGGACGGCCATCGAGCGCGTTGCGGCGCGCGTCCGGTCGCTGCTGTCGTTCATCCCCGTTCCGACCGATGTCATCTTCGCACTGGTGTACTTCGGAATCATCGTCGTCCTTCTCGCGCTGACCTGGTTTGTGTCGCGGCTGGTGGTTCGACGGTTGCTGCTGCGGCTGCACTCGCGGCGCGGTACAGCCCCGGACCCCGATCTGGCGGCGCTGCTGCGGCGATCGGGGTTCTATCGCGAGGCGCTCGACCTGCTCGTCAAAGCCGGCGTGGAGAAGCCGGCTCAGACCCCTCCCCTCGCCCACGCCGCGGCGTTGAACCCGGCGCTGCGGGAACCCTTTGCGGAGCTCAGCCGGCTCTTCTACCGCTTGCGGTTCGGCCGCCGGGAGCTCTCCGAGGCGGAGGCGGCCGAGGCTGAGCAACTCGTGGCGCGGCTCCGGGCTGCCGTTGAGGGGCGATAACTTCAGACCCGCAACGCCTGCCCGTGCTGATTGCTCCGCCGGGTCACTCCTCGGGAATCTCCCAGTTCTCTCTCTGCTGCACCGCCTCAAGTGGGGGTCGGCGTTTGCCGATCCAGACCTGTGTCCGTTCGGCCGTAGGGCCGTGCCGAAGCCCCCCACCTCTCCGTAAAAGGGTTCGCCGTGCCGGCATCACGTTCACGCACCGAGAACTGGAAGTCGTACCTGCAGAAGATCCAGGGCCGGAACGGCGCGCTGGAGATCTCCGTCCGCCGCGACCCGGAGGCGTCCGCCGCGGGGGCGGACCTGGTCTGGCGGGTTCGCATTGTCGAGTACAACGATGATGTGATCATTATCGATGCGCCCGCCGCGCTCGGACGAACCATGCCCCTTGAAGAGGGGATAGACCTGATCGGCGCTTTGTGCATCGGTCAGAACCGCTGGATGTTCCACACGCGGACCGTCGGCAAGCGGCCAAACCACGCCGGCGACCCATACCTGGTCATTGCGATGCCCGACCGCGTCGAGCGGTGCAGCAGACGTCACTCGCACCGCATCGGCACCGAGGATCTCAGCCTCCCCCGGGTTCACTGCTGGCCGCTGAAGGATCCGACGAGCGTGGTCGCGGCGGAGACCGCCAACCGGCTCCAGATCACGGGCGCGGAGGGGATGCCGACCGGGACGGATGCCTCTGAGCCGCTGGAATCGATCCTTTTGCCGGATGTGGGCCCGATGTTTGAGGCCCGGTTGGTGAACATCAGCGGCGGCGGGCTTGGGCTGGTTGTCAACCGCGAGCAGTCCACGGGCGTGTCGCAGCGGCCGTACCTGTGGCTCCGGTTCGACTTGCGGCCGCACATCCCCCACCCTGTTGCGGTGACTGCGCGGGTCGCCCACACGCACCTGGACTCGAGCCAGAACCTGTACGCCGGGCTGGCGTTCGACTTCACCCACAACCCCGAGCACCGCCAGTTCGTGGTGGATCTGCTCGAGGAGTACGCCCGTCGGCTTCAGGCTGACCAGCGCCGGACCCGTGCCGCGGCGGGTTGAAACCTGCCCCCGAATCCGGGCGACTTGACGTCGTGGGTTGAATTGGTTCTAATTGCCACGTCAGCTCGGCAGTGGCGCCGAGCGTTTCAGTCGGTCCGCTCCGGTTTGCACTTGTGCCCGGATGATGGCCGTTCAGAGTCGTCGGCTGGGAATCGGGTTTAATCCGAGTCACAGCTCCGTACGACCCGGCGGGGTCCTCCGTCGGATAGATCAAGAGCGATTTGCAGTGGCTTTAAGCGCTTGGATTCCAGTCACACCGCAAGGTAACCGCGGCGATCGCCGCGCCGACTGGCCGCCGGGCGAGCCGGGGCATCCTGTTCCATTGGGAGACTGCCTCTACTGAACTCGCTCTTGTCTGCGGCCCTGGCCCCTTGGCTGCGGTGACGCCGCGGCGGGTGGGCTGATCGGAAGCGGACCATCCCGCCCGAGCGCATGAGTTGCGCGCGGGCTTGAGCGAAGGGATGGTCGATGGCCAGTCCGATGTTGATGCTTGCTCTTGACGTGCCGTCCCTCCTTGGGGGTGTGGTTCTTGGGCTGGTTGTGGGCGGGGCGGCGGTGTTTGCCCTGGTGAAGATGTTCGGCGGGCAGACAATCGCCCAGGCGAAGGCCGAGGCGGACCGCCTGGTCAAGAGTGCCCAGGACGAGGCCCGGACGATTGCCGAGAAGGCCGCGCTGGAAGCGGACCGGCAGGTCCTTGAGCGCAAGGAGAAGTTTGAGGAGGAGGCGGAGGGGATCCGCAAGGAGCTGCGCGAGAATGAGCGGCGGCTGACCAAGCGGGAGGACCTGCTCGATAAAAAGCTCGACACGCTGGCCAGCAAGGAGGATCGCCTCGCCAAACAGGACGAGGAGATCAAGAACCGCGAGCAGCGCGTCGCGATGCGCGAGGCCCAACTCACCGAGATGATCGAGCAGCAGAAGCAGCGGCTCACCGAGGTCGCCCAGATGTCCCTGGAGGAGGCCCGGGCCGAACTGCTCAAGCGTGTGGAGGAGGACACCCGCCACGACATGGCCAAGGTCGTCCGCGCGGCGGTCGAGGACGCCGAGGAGGAGGCCAAGGAGAAGTCACGTGAGATCATCCTGATGGCCGTCCAACGCTACGCGACGGAGCACACCGCCGAGAGCACGGTCCGGGCTGTCCCGATCCCCTCCGACGACATGAAGGGGCGCATCATCGGGCGCGAGGGCCGCAACATCCGCGCGATCGAGAAGGCCACCGGCGTCGACATCATCGTCGACGACACGCCCGGCGTGATCGTCGTCTCCTGCTTTGACAAGATCCGGCAGGCGATCGCCGTCGAGGCCCTCAACCGGCTGATCGCCGACGGCCGCATGCACCCGACCCGCATCGAGGAGGTCGTCGAAAAGGTCAAGGGCGAGATTGAACAGCAGGTCCTGAAGGCCGGCAAGGATGCGGCCCTGGAGGTCAATCTCCGCGGGCTGCACCCGAAGATCATCGAGGCGATGGGCAAGATGCACTTCCGCACCAGCTACGGGCAGAACGTGCTGCGCCACTCGATCGAGGTCGCGTACCTGTGCCAGATCATCGCCGACCAGCTCGGGCTGGACGGGACGCTCGCCCGTCGCTGCGGCTTCCTGCACGACATCGGCAAGGCGATGGACCATGAAATGGAAGGAGGCCACCCGAAGATCGGCATGGACTTCGCCCGCCAGTACGGCGAGAAGGAGCCCGTCCTCAACGCCATCGGCGGCCACCACGCCGACATCCCTTCGACCAGCTTCTACACGCCGATCGTTATGGCCGCCGACGCCGTCAGCAGCGCCCGTCCGGGGGCCCGCCGCGAGAGCATGGAAAAGTACATCCAGCGGCTCAACCAGCTCCAGGACATCGCCCTGACCCACCGCGGCGTTACCGAGGCGTACGCGATCCAGGCCGGCCGCGAGGTGCGCGTCATGGTCGACGCCAAGAACGTCAGCGACGATGAGGCGCACTCGATCGCGTACGACATCGCCAAGAAGGTGAGCGAGGAGATGACCTTCCCGGGCGAGATCCGGGTGACGGTTTTGCGCGAGACGCGCGCGGTCGAGTTCGCGCGGTAATCGGCGGGGCCGAACGCCGTGCGGTCGCCGGCGCGTTCAGGCCGGCGGGGCACTGGAAGCTTCGCGTAGGGGTTGCGCGCCGTTACTTTGCCCGCCGTTTCCCTTACGCCCGGCCTTGCCTGCGCAGTAGAGTGCGCTGCAGCATCTGCGCACGAACCCGCATCGAGTCCACTCACGGGAGGCGATAGAGCCACAATCAGCGCACGGGAGAGCCATGTCCATCGCGCGGTCCCTCACCAACCAGCCGCACGATCCGCACGCACAGACGCCGCTGCGCAGCGCCGGTCCCGCGCCGGATGAGGCGGCAGCCACGCTCGTGCTCCTGCACGGTCGCGGCGCGAGCGCTGAGGGGATGCTGGACCTGTACCGGATGTTGGAGGGCGGACCCTCGCTTGCCGCGCTCGCGCCTCAGGCCGCGGGCGGGACGTGGTACCCGCACTCGTTCCTGGCCCCCATCGAATCCAACCAGCCCTTTCTCGATTCGGCCCTGGCACGGGTGGAATCCATCGTCGCGGAACTGCTCGCGTCAGGGATTGCGTCCAGGCGGATCGCACTGCTCGGCTTTTCGCAGGGGGCGTGCCTGGCCTGCGAGTTCGTCGCGCGGCATCCGCGCCGCTACGGCGCGGTCATTGCCTTTACGGGGGGCCTGATCGGGCCCGAAGGCACGCCGCGGACGTACGCCGGCTCGCTTGACGGCACGCCCGTCTTCCTCGGCTCGAGCGACCCCGACGCGCACGTGCCCTTCGCGCGCGTTCGTGAGACGGAGGCCGTCTTCACCCGCATGGGCGCGGTCGTGGAGGCGCGCCGCTATCCGGGCATGCCGCACACGATCAACGAGGATGAACTGGATGCTGCGCGCGGATACCTGCAGCGCATGATCGCGGCGGCGCAGGAAGGCGAGGCGGGGTCATGAAGGTCACGCGCGTGTACGCCGACAAGGGCGGCGACAGCCACTTCGCCGAGTTCGCTGTCGCGTTGGCCGAGGCCGGTGAGATCGGCCGCCTTTCCGACCCCATCCCCGCCGAGTCCGTGATCTTCCGCACCAACGAGCCGGGCTACGACTACGGCTGGCACACCGCCCCGCAGCGGCAGTTCATCATCCTGCTCGACGGGGCGATCGAGATCGAGACCTCCGACGGCGAGTGCCGCACCTTTCGCGGCGGCGACGTTCTGCTGATGGAAGACACCTCCGGCCGCGGACACCGGACGCGGAACATCGAGCCGCAACGGCGGCGTTCGGTCTTCATCGTCCTGGGCGACGATGCCGGGCCACTGGGCGACTGACGGAAAGGAGCAGTCGATGGATCCCGTCATCTCCGGCATTCACCACGTGACCGCGATCACGGCCGATGCCCAGCGCAACGTGGACTTCTACTGCGACGTCCTCGGCCTGCGCCTCGTCAAGCGCACGGTCAACTTCGACGATCCGCGAAGTTATCACCTCTACTTCGGCGATGAGCTTGGCCGCCCCGGAACGATCCTCACCTTCTTCGCCTGGCCGGGGCTGGCGCGCGGCCGCATCGGCCCGCCGCAGGTCTCCGCGACAGCCTTCGCCGTGCCCGACGGCGCGCTGGACTACTGGCGGCAGCGCCTGGGCGAATACAAGATCGAGACGACCGGCCCCTTCGAGCGGATGGGCGAAGCGGCTCTCCAGTTTGCCGACCCCGACGGCATGGCGATCGAGATCATCGCCGCGCGCGAGCCGGGCGGAACGCCGTGGAAGAGCGGCCCCATTCCCGCCGAACACGCCATCCGCGGCTTCCACTCGGTCACGATCTCGGAGGAGGGCTACGAGCGCACCGCGGACACGCTCACCGCGCTGATGGGCTTCGCGCTCGAGGCCGAAGAGGGCAATCGCTTTCGTTATCGAGCGGGAGGCGCCGGGGGGGGCGGGGGGGGCGGGGGGTCGGGCAACGGGTTTGCGTCGACGGTGGATTTGCTCTGCACCCCCGACGCCCGGCACGGGCTGCTGGGCGCGGGGATTGTCCATCACGTGGCGTTCCGCACGCCCAACGATGACAACCAGCGCGCCTGGCGGGAGCGGATCGCCGCCGCGGGGCTCAACGTTTCGCCCCTCATGGACCGCAAGTACTTCCGTTCCATCTATTACCGCGAGCCCGGGGGCGTCCTCTTTGAGATTGCCACGGATGAGCCCGGCTTCACCGTGGATGAGCCGGCGGCTGACCTGGGCGCGGGGCTCATGCTCCCGACAACCTTCGAGCCGCGGCGGGCCGAGATTGAAGCGAAGCTGCCGCCGCTCTCGCCGCCACAGCGCGCCTGACGTGCGGCGATCACCATGGCGGGCTCCTTGGAAGCGGATCACGGGACGAGCGCGGCCCATTCCTCGGGCTGGTGAGGTCGGACCGCGCCGGAACGGGTGCGGCCGGTCAAACGCGCTAGGGCGTGACGATGTTGAACCAGAGCTCGAAGGTGTCGAGGTAGGAGATCAGTTCGTGCAGGCGCCCCGCCTCGCCGGAGATCTCCAGATCGCCTGCTTCGATGGCGTCGTCCAGGTTCGTCTCGTGCAGAACAATCTTGTTGAAGGTGTCGCGCGACAAGGTCACCGTCGCATCGGCTTCCGCGGCCTGCACGCCCTCGGTGTGGCTGATCACGCCGTTCTCGAGTTCGAGCATGTACTTGCCGTCGTCGCCGAAGTCGAAGTTGAGCGTCATGCTCGCGTTGGCCGCCTTCTCGCGGTTGATGCGGACGGAGAGGTAGTCGAAGAACATCTCCGGCGTCATCGCGCGCACGGTGTCGGCGCTGGCGGTGTTGGGTGTCGGCAGTTGCGCCACGCCGTCGCGCAGTTCCTTGGCGCCGGTCAGGTAGAAGTTGCGCCACGGGCCGGACTCGGCCTGGTAGCCGAGCTGTTCGAGCGTGTCGGCCTGGAGGTCCTTGGCCGCCTGGAATCACTTTTTGGCGCCGGTGAACGATTTGCCGGCGCCGAGAAATCATTTCATGGCGCCGGTAAGTCATTTCCCGGCGCCGGTAAGTCATTTCCCGGCGCCGGTAAGTCATTTCCCGGCGCCGAGAAATCGTTTCATGGCGCCGGGAAAT
>CAYWRO010000005.1:81161-91938 GCA_964460345.1 uncultured Phycisphaeraceae bacterium
GGCGCCGGTAAGTCATTTCCCGGCGCCGAGAAATCGTTTCATGGCGCCGGGAAATCACTTCTCGGCGCCGGAAAGTCATTTCTCGGCGCCAAGAAGTCATTTCTCGGCGCCGGTGAATGACTCTCCGACGGCGTTATCTGACGTTTCGGCGGGCGTTCTGGTGGGTGTGTGCGGGCGGCGCGGGGGTGTTTGGCGTGCAGGGGCCGAACAGGCGGGGCTTTCGGGCGTTCGTGAGGCGTCTCTCGGCTGTCCGCCGATTATCGGGCCCGCCTTTGTGGTGGAGGTGTGTCCCTCCCCCACTGCCCCCTCCAGCGCCAGCCGTTTGGCCCCTCCCTTCGCGCCGGGCTCGGTCCTTCTTAAAGCCGGCTTCAGGTTTGGCTCCTGGTGGATGCCTCGGAACCCTGAGTCGGGGAGTTTGCGTCTCGGTGATAGGCGATTCGGGGATCTGGGTCACCTCGACCGCGGCTCTTCCCGCTTCTTCGATGTGAGTCGTCTGCCCATGCCGGTTGGACCGCGTCGGTGTACCCTGGCCGGCGCTATCGGAGTGCGCCATGGAGCTTGTGATCACCGACGAGGTGCATGAACCGCAGCGCGGCGATCAGACGCTCATGCAGCGCGTGCTCGACTGGGTGGAGGTGGTCGGCAACAAGGTGCCGCACCCGGTCGTCATCTTCATCGCCCTGATCGTGCTGGTGGTGGTGCTCTCGCACTTCGTGGCCGGCGCGAGCGTCACGTATGAGAGCTTCAACCCGGAGACGCACGAGCTTGAAGAAGTCACCACGACCGCCCGCAGTCTGCTCACCGCCGATGGGCTCCGCATGATGTACACGGGCGTGGTGCCGCACTTCATGGCCTTCGCCGCGGTGGGGATCATCATCGTCGCGATGCTCGGCGTGGGTGTGGCCGAAGAAGCGGGCCTGATCAAGGCGCTCATCCGCAAGCTCGTGCTCGTGGCGTCGCCGCGGGCGCTCACGCCGATCCTCATTCTGATCGGCATCCTCTCGAGCGTCGCGGCCGACGCCGGGTACCTGGTGCTCGTGCCGCTGGCCGCGGCGGCGTTCCTGAGCGCGGGGCGGCATCCCCTGACCGGGCTGGCGGCGTCCTTCGCGGGCGTGGCCGCGGTCTTCAGCGTGAACATCTTCATCAAGCCGCTCGACGGCATCCTCGTCGGCCTTACCAACGACGCCGTGCATCTTGTCGACCCTGGCCGGACTGTTTCCCTGACGAGCAACCTGTGGTTCTCGATCGCCTCGGTGCTGCTGATGACGCTGGTGTGCTGGGCGATCACCGACAAGGTGATCGAGCCGCGCCTCGGGCCGTACAAGGGGGACACGCCGCCGGAGAGCGCCGAGTTCACGCCGGCAGAGACGCGCGGGCTGAAGTTCGCCGCGTGGGCGCTCCTGGCGACGCTCGTGCTCTTCGGGCTGCTGTGGCTGCCGCCGGGCGCGCCCTTGCGCAATCCCGAGACCGGGGCGCTCATCTATGACGCCCCGTTCATGAACGGGCTGATCGTCTTCATCGCGTTCGTGTTTCTCATCGCCGGCGCGGCGTACGGCGTGGGGGCGGGCACCATCAGGAGCGTGACGGACGTGGTGAAGGCGATGGAGAAGGCCGTCGCGGGGCTCGGCGGGCTGATCTTCCTGCTCGTCGTGATCAGCCAGTTCAACGCGTTCTTCACGTACACGAACATGGCGACCCTCTCGGCGGTGGGCCTTGGCAACTGGCTCGAGCACGCGGGGTTGAACGGCCTGACGCTCCTGATCGGGCTGGTCTTCGTCGTGGCGCTGCTCGACCTGATCATGACCGGGGCGATTCCCAAGTGGGCGATCTTCGCCCCGATCTTCGTGCCGCTGCTCATGCGCCTGGGCGTGGAGCCCGAGGCCGCGCTGGCGGCGTACCGCGTCGGCGATTCGCCGATCAACGCGCTCTCGCCGCTGAACGCGTACTTTGCGCTCATCGTGTCGTTCGCGGCCCGGTATGAGAAAAGGACGGGCGTGGGCACGGTTGTCTCGCTCATGCTGCCGTACGTCATCGCGCTGCTGATCACGTGGCCGATCCTGCTGGCCGCGTGGTACCTGCTGGACCTGCCCTGGGGGATCTGAACCGCCCGCGACGGCAAAGCGGGGCGCATCGCCCAAAGCCCCTGCGGCGTTCCATGGAAAGGAACCGACATGAGCACCACGACCACCGAGATGCACGCGAGCGTCGACGTCGACTCCGCCGAGGCCCGGCTGATCCGTTTCCTTTCGATCGACGGCGTCAGCGGTCAGGAGGCCGCCATCGCTGACTCTGTCATCGAAGAACTGCGTTCGTTCGGCGTGCCCGACGCTGCGATCCGCTTCGACGACGCCAACGCGCGCATCCCCCTGCCGACGCAAACCGGCAACCTGCACGTCAACCTCCCCGAAACGCGCCCGGGCCCGCGCCTGCTCTTCTCCACGCACCTGGACACGGTGCCGCTGTGCGCGGGCGCGATGCCGCGGCGCGAGAACGGCCGCATCATCAACGACGCCCCGCACACCGCGCTCGGCGGCGACAACCGCACCGGCTGCGCCGTCCTCGTCGCGCTCGCCGAGGCGCTGCTGGCGCACCGTCTGCCGCACCCGCCGATCACGCTCCTTTTTACCGTGCGCGAAGAGAGCCGCCTCATGGGCGCGCGGCACATCGACCCGAAAGATCTCGACGGCGCGGCGATGGGCTTCAACGTCGACGCCACCCTCGCCTCGGACCTGGTCACCGGCGCGGTGGGCGGGGAGACCTGGGAGGCGGAGATCATCGGCAAGGCCTCGCACGCGGGCGTCGCGCCGGAGAAGGGCATCTCCGCGATCCTCGCCGCCTCCATCGCGATCACCGAAGCCGCCCGCGGCAGCTGGTTCGGACGCATCGACAAGCCGAACGGCCGCGGCACGAGCAACATCGGCGTGTTCGGCGGCCGCGGCGGCCGCGCGGCGGGTGACGCCACCAACGTCGTCACCGACTACGTCCGCCTCGACGGCGAGTCGCGCAGCGACTCCGAGCAGTTCGCCGCGGCGATCACCGCCGCGTTCAAGGAAGCCGTCACATCCGCGGCCGCGCAAGTGCGCGACGACGCCGGCGAACCGGCCGCGGCGACCTTCGACAGCCGCACCGACTACTTCCCCTTCCACATCGACGACGACGCCCCCGCGGTGCGGCACGCCAAGGCCGCCGCCGAGTCGATCGGCCTGACGCCCGCGACGCGGTTCTCGCACGGCGGGCTCGACGCCAACTGGCTCGCCCGCCACGGCGTGCCGACCGTCACCTTCGGCGCGGGGCAGCACGAGATCCACACCGTGAACGAGTACGTGGAGTTGAGCGAGTTCGCCGACGGCTGCCGCATGGCCGTGGCTCTGGCGACGAGCCCGACGCCCTGATTGACGCATCGGCAGCCGCGGCGACGGAACGCAACCGGCAGCGCGGGGAAAGGGGAGGAGGGGGTGACGGAAACCGCCGCGGAAATCGGCAAAGCGCTCGTGCTTCTCGCCGTGGTTTTTCTCGCCGCCGCGATCATCCGCAGCCGCGTAACGCCGCTGCGCCGGCTTCACATCCCCACGGCGGTCGTCGGCGGTTTTCTCATGCTCGCCGTGGGGCCGCAGGGGCTCGGACGGCTGACGGACGGCAGCGGCCTCTTCCCCGCCGAAACGCTCGCCGTGTGGAAGATGCTCCCGATGCTGTTGATCAACGTCATGTCCGCGTCTCTGCTGCTCGGCGAGCGCCTGCCCGCGCCGAAAAGAATCTGGCAGACCTCCGGTCCCCACGTGATCATGGCGGGCGTGATGTCCTTCGGCCAGTTCGCCGTCGGGAGTCTTGTCGTCCTCCTGCTGCTCGCGCCCGTCTTCGGCGTCAACCCCAAGGCGGGCGCGCTCATCGAACTCTCCTTCGCCGGCGGGCACGGCACGCTCGCGGGGCTGACGCCCGTCCTCATCAAGTACGACGCCGAAGAACTCCTTGAGGTCGGCCTCGGCCTGGCGACGATCGGCATGGTGACGGGCGTCGTCATCGGCACGCTGCTCGTGCGGCACGCGATCAAGTCGCCGTCGATCTCGCTCGCGCGGCAGCGCCCCCTCTCGGCGGATGACGACCTCGACATCGATCATCACCTGCCCCGCCCGGGCCAGGCGCCGGTGGACCAGCAGCGCGCCCCGCTGCAGCTCACGACCGCCGTCGTCGCGGTGGGCCTGGCCATCTTCGTCGGCGCGCTGCTGCTGAAACTCGCCCAGATCGTCTTCGGGTTCTTCGGCTCGGCGTTCTTTGAGAAGTTCCCGCTCTTTCCCTTCGCCATCATCGGCGGCGTGCTCGTGCAGCTCGCGGCGATCCGCCTCGGCGTTGCAAGCGCCATCAACCGCCGTGCGGTCGAAGGCATCGGCGGGCTGGCGATCGACGGCATCATCCTGTGCGCCATCGGCACGCTCTCGCTCGAAGCCCTCGGCGCGGCCGTCGCGCCGCTCGTCGCGCTGGCGATCGCCTCCGTCGCGTGGAGCGTCTTCGTGACGCTCGTGTTCGGCCCGCGAATGTTCAAGGAGGACTGGTTCGAGCACGCGATCGCCGAGTTCGGCGAATCGCAGGGGAACGTCGCGACCGGCTTCATGATGGTGGACATGGTCGACCCGGAGCGCCGCACCGGCGTCGTCCTGGGCTACAGCTACCGCCAGCTCCTGACGCGGCCGGTCCTCGGCGGCGGGTTTCTCTCCGCCCTGGCGATTCCCTTGATCGCATCGTGGGGCCTGCCGATCTTCACGGGCGTGACCGTGGCCGCCACGGTGGGGCTGGCGTTCCTCGGCCTGCGGCAAAGCCGCCGCGCTGCAGCCCTTCGGTCGTCGCACGACCGCGCGATGGCGCGGGCGGGACCGGCGTAGACCGGCATCGACGTATCCTTGCTCGTTATGCCCCGACGAAGCGCCTCTCTCCTCCGGTGGACGCTGACGCTCCTGCTCACGCTGGTGCTGGCGCTGGAGATCGCGAGTGCGTGGTGGGAGGTGCGGTGGCAGCACGGCCGGGATGAAGCCCCGGACCACAGGCATATCGCCATCGGCCGCGGCTCCGTTGAACTCGTCTTGCAGGAGGGGGTGAACGTCCCTGGCACGTACGTGTTCTCCAACCCCGAGGGGTTCACCGTCCGCCGATTCAGCGCCATGTTCTGGCCTTCGACACTCCACGGCGATCCGATGAACTGGTGGTCGTTCGAGTTCGACCGCCGCGACTGGCACCCCAACGGGGGATGGATGGTGTACTGCCGCCTCCCGCTCACCTACGCCATCCTCGCCCTCGCCCTCCCCACTGCCTGGCTCTGGCGGGGCGCGCTTCGGCGCCGCAAAAAGGCGCGCATTGGGTGCTGTCGCAAGTGCGGGTACGACCTGCGCGGACTCGAGCGCTCGAAGGAGGAAGGCCAGCCCCGCCGGCCCGCACGCTGCCCCGAGTGCGGAACGATGGAACCGCAGTCGGCCGTGCGGCCCCGACGCCCGCGGCGACTACGATCGCCCTCGTGACGAAGCTCCTGCTCATCTTCATCGCTTCCGGCGTCGGCGGCCTGCTGCGGCATGGCGTTTCCGGGCTCGTTCATCGCCTCACCGGCGAGGCCTTTCCCTTCGGGACGCTCGTGGTGAACGTCTCGGGCTGCCTGGCGATCGGCTTCCTCGTGGTCGCTTTCAACGGCCCGGTCGCCGTGCGCGAAGAGCACCGCATCGCGATTCTCGTCGGCCTCCTCGGCGGCTTCACGACGTTTTCTTCGTTCGGCCGCGAGACGCTGGCGCTGGCCGAAGACCGCCAGTGGCTCGCCGCCGGCGCGAACATCCTCGCAAGCGTCGCCCTCGGCCTCGCCGCCGCGTGGGCCGGGGCCCGGCTGGCGCGGTGGGTGTACCAGGCGTGAGCGATGACGACGGCCCCCCGCCCACGCGGACGCCCACGCTGAAGACGCCGCACGCGCCGCCCCGCCGCCACTGACAGCCGGCGCCAAGGCAAAGCGCACAACTCCCGCCGCCCCGGGCATGGGCCGCCTTCTTCGGCGATACGCTTCCGACGTGCGACGCCGCATCTCCTTCATCTGCAAGTGGACACTGACGCTCCTGCTCACGCTGGTGCTGGCGCTGGAGATTGCGAGTGTGTGGTGGACGTTCACCTGGCAGCGACGCGACGGGACCGATGCGAACCAGGTGCGGATCGCCGTTGAGCGGGGGAAGTGGGAGATCTTCTGGCACGAAAAAGCGCCGTATGAATCGATCGGGAACCCTCTTGCCATGATCCCCCGCGGCCTCTCCGTGCGCCACGCCGACGACCCTGGCTGGGGGTTCAGGTTCGGCCGGCCGCTGCCGTTCATCTGGACGGCCTGCGAGTTCACGCCCCGCAAGTACGGCTGGTCCTGGGGCATCATCAGCTTCCCCCTCACCTACGCCATCCTCGCCCTCGCGGCCCCGACCGGCTGGCTCTGGCTGGGCGAGCTTCGACGCCGGAAAAAGGCGCGCGCCGGCTGCTGCCGCTCGTGCGGGTATGACCTGCGCGGGCTGGAAGGTGTCAAAACAGACAAAGAGGGGCGGCAGAGGCGCTGCCCGGAATGCGGAAAGCCGGCCGCAACCGCGTAAGCCGATTCGCCGCGGACAGGGTCCAACGCGCCCGACCGCCAGCACACCGAGCCCATACCGCAGACGGCGGGCTCCCACCCCAACGATGAAGACGCAGCGATCACCGCCCCCTCCCCCCTCGCGCAGGGCGACGCAGATTCATGTACACTCCCCGCCGGCTGGGGTATGGGCGGCCACGCCGCGGGCATCGTGGCGGGCGCGTGCGAGGAGACCACAAAGTGCCGGCGCCGAGCGACGACCTCCAACCCCTGCGGGCCCTCCTCGATGAGGTACGGTCTTATGCGCTGGACCACCGAACCCAGCTTTACGGCGACACCACCCGCCCACAAGCCCGGATCCAGGGCTGGGGCAGCAACCTGATCGGCCAGGCCCAGAAAGGGCCGCCACGCGAGCGAGTCGCGGCCGCCGTGGGCGTGCTGGTGATGGATCTGTGGCGATACCACCTGAAAACTCAAGGCGAGCCCCCCAGATCGCCAGGACTTGAGAGCGACCGCCGCAGGGTTGTAGATCAGATCGGGTCGCTCTGCATGGAGTTGACAGGGGAGTCGCTGGCGCCCGCGGAGTTGGACGGGCTGCTGAGTTGACCAGGCGCTAGCTCACGACCACCAGCACACCGAGCCCATACCCTGGACGGCAGGCTCCCACCCTGCGGCCTGAGACGCGGAGATCATCGCCCGGCCGCCCTGCGTGCAGGACGACGCAAATTCATGTACAAGCCCCGCCGACTGGGGTGTGGGCGGCCCCGCGATACGAACTGTGTCAGCCGCCGGGTATCCCCCGCACGAGCGAGATGACGCACATTCCTGTACTGTCACCAGCACCGGGGTTGCGCCGACTTCGCCGCCCCCGGCTCCCGGAGGCTTGCAGTACGCGATCGCTGTCTGTAGACTGGCGGTCCGAAGGAATCGTTCCCTCCAAGGAGATGATCCATGGCCAGGACAGCACCAACCGGGCGCGCGTGGGTTCGCCAATGGCTTGATCGGTTCGGGACGAGCAACAGCACCATACTCCGGCGCAAGAGAAGCTCAATCGACCGATACGCTTCGCTTCAAAATGTGATCGACGAGGTCAACCGGCGAGGTCTCCACGCCTTCTCGCTAGGCGATCAAATTTGCGTCACCGCCGCGCCGATCTCAATCCTGGCCTAAAGGCCCCGTCGCAAAAGGCGAGCGTGTGAGCGGGCAGTCCCCCATTACCATCATTCGGGTCTCCGATCGGAGCGACCTGCTGCAGCAGGTCATCTCCCTTGGCGATCGGAACAGCAAGTTTCTGGGGCATTTCCCGCGCGGAGCCTACGAGCGCGAGGCGGCCAAGGACCGCATCATTGCTGCTGTCGATGGTAAGGTCCTAGCGGGGTACATCCTCTACTGGACCGGCCGAGATCGCGCGAAGATCCAGCACTGCTGCGTTGATCCCGGCTTCCGCGGCCGCGGGGTTGGCCGCCGCCTCGTGGATGCCGTGAAGGAACGCACCGCACACCTGCCCTGCATCGAACTCCACTGCGCCCGAGACTTCAAAGAATCGTGTGCCTTTTGGGCAGCAAATGGCTTCGTGCCGTTCGACGAGAAGCGCGGACGCGGCCACGATGGGAGGCCACTCACCCTCTATGTGTACAACCGTGGCACGTCGGATCTCTTCATTTCACAGCTCGACGCCCATGCCGGCGGCCGCCTTCTTGTCGTTGTCGACACCAACATTGCCTACGACTGGCAAGACGAAGATCGCCCTCGCGCTCACGAATCGCTGTCGCTTCGGGCAGACTGGTTAGCATCGGAAATCGACCTGCGGATAACAGATCAGGCCTTCGTGGATTCCGATCGAATCCCGGATCGGCAAGAGCGGCAGCGCCGCAAGGGCTTTCTTCGCTCGTTGGGCATGATCAATGAGAACAGGGATGTCGCTGAGGGCGTCCGGGAGGGGTTGGCCGAGCTGTTCCCCCCGGACCCGTCGGTTTCGCTGTTGGCCGATATCGCACACATGGCCGCGGCCGTTTCCGTCCAAGCGGACGCCTTCGTGACCAACGATACTGAGCTGCACGACCGGGCAGATGAGATCCACCGCCGCTACGGTCTTCTGGTTTGCACACCCGGGGTACTCATCACACACCTCGATGAGGGTTTGAGAACGGACGTGTATCAGCCGGCGCGGCTAAGCGGGACACCCGTGGCGACCCGCCGCCCCGGGGCGGCCGACCTTCCCAAGATTGTCCGCGACTTCCTGGATTACGGTGCCGGAGAGCGCCTGGCCCGCCTCGAAACCCGGGTTCACGAACTATCGGCCGCGCCATCTCGGTGCGACGTGATCCTCATCGAGTGGCCACATGGGACGCCGGTCGGGTTCCTTGCGCTGGACAGACGCCAGCTTGACCGCCTCCGTGTTGAAGCTGTGCGCTTCCGGCACTCGCGCATCACGCAAGTCCTCGCCCGTCACACGGTATCGATGCTCCTCAAGAGAGCGGTCGCTGAACAACGGCCGTTGGTGGAGATCGTGGACCCGCACCCGTGGGAAGGGCTTGGCGATGAGCTTAAATCGTTCGGATTCGTCAGGCAGGACGGCGCATGGTGCCGTCCGGTTCTGGTCGGCGGCTTCTCGCGCGCGGGCTTAGTCGACCGGCTGCTCGCAACGGGCCACTACGATGGCCGGGTCGTGCTCCCGGACGACTTGGGCGAGGTCGAGCGCCTCCACTGGCCCGCAAAGCTGCTGGGGGCTGGCGCGCACAGCTTCATTGTTCCCATTAAGTCCGAGTGGGCTGCACACCTTTTTGAGGAGCGACTTGCGGCTGGCCGGCTCCACGGCGGCGAGCCGGCACTGATGCTCAATACTGAAAATGTGTACTACCGCGCAGCTCGGCCTCGCGTGCTGAAGACGCCGGGTCGTATCCTCTGGTACGTATCTAGGGATGACGATTGTCCCGGCGAGTTAAGGGCATGCTCATCAATCGTGGATGTCGAAGTGGGGCCAGCGAAACGACTGTACGCAAAGAACAGTCGCCTTGGCGTGTTTGAGTGGCGCGATGTCGTTCGGACCGCTCATGGCAATCCTCTTGCGCCTATCATGGCCGTTCGGTTCGGCGCGACGGAAATGCTCAAGACCCCGGTAGCCTACCAGACGATAGAGAGTACCCTCGGAGCCCGTGGAGTCCGCATGCCGCCGCTCATCACGGCGAGCAAGATCCCGGAGAAATGCTTTGAAGACCTCTACCGCCTCAGTCAATCGTTGTAACCCTCGGCGCGATGCTGGCCCACGTACGCTTTTGGTGTCTCTTCGGCCACGGCATGCCGACAACATCCTCGCCGGAACAAAGACGTTTGAGTTTCGGCGGATCTCTCCGCGGCTAGCGGAAGGGGATACCGTGGTCGTCTACTCGACGGCTCCCGTCTCGGCTGTCGTTGGGCGGTTTACGGTCTCGACCGTCTTGAGCAAGCCGCCGGAGGCGCTCTGGCGCCGCGTCTCTTCCGGACCAGGTTTGACTCGGGAAGAGTTCTTGAGGTACTTTCAAGGTGCAGCGATTGCGCACGCGATCGGAGTAGGAACGGTGGATGTTCTCTCCGACCCGATCTCCTTGGCTGCAATCCGAGCGGCGATCCCCACCTTTGCTCCTCCGCAGTCTTATTGGTACCTGATCTCCTCCCGCGCCGCCGACGCGATGCTCGCCACGCTCTTGAACACGGCGTTCTCCCGAACGTGTAACCGCCGCAACGTCGGCTAGTGAGTGGCCCTCAAAGTAGCGATCGAGCGGGCCCCTGTCCCCTGCCGGCGGAAATTGTACATCTTGCTCCGACGACTTCCGGCGCAAGGCATCCGGGCCGGGGCCTGCCGCCGCCGATCTCTCTGGTGTCCGGCCCGCCGACAGGGGCCACGCCCAAGGTGTGCATGAACGCCTGAGCCCCGTGCGGGCGGTTCACGGAATCCGTGCAACTCTGCCCCTCATTGCGCTGCTGGCGGCGTCAACCCCTCTGCCCCCCCCGCTCCCCCCCGCACTCGGGGCAGACCGCGCGTGGTTCGGTCTTTTCACCTTGGGCTTCGTCCTGGGCGCGCAGTCCGCGCAGGTCGTAGCCGCAGTTGGGGCATCCGCCGGCCTTGATGATTCGCTCGCGTCTGCGCCGGCGCGCGTGGCGGCGCCAGAAATAGCCCGCAGCGCCCGCGAAGAGCACGAGCGGCATCCAGATCGGGATGATCACGAT
>CAYWRO010000006.1:0-86336 GCA_964460345.1 uncultured Phycisphaeraceae bacterium
TCGGCACCGAGCGGCACGAAAGCCGCCGCATCGACAACCAGCTCCGCGGCCGCTCCGGTCGCCAGGGCGACAACGGCTCCTCACGCTTCTTCGTCAGTTGTGAAGACGACCTCATGAAGATGTTCGCCGGCGAGACCCTCATGAAGGTCCTGCCGCGGCTCGGCTTCAAGGAAGGCGACTTCATCGATTCCAAGATGCTCTCCAAGCGCATCGAAGGCGCCCAGCGCAAGGTCGAAGAGCGCAACTTCCAGTACCGCAAGAACATCCTCGAGTATGACGAGGTCATGGAGCACCAGCGCCAGGCCTTCTACGGCATGCGCCAGCGCGTGCTCGAAGGTCGCGACGTCAAGGGCCTCATCTTCGAGTTCATCACCGAGGCCGTTGGTGACGCCGTCGCCGACTACCTCTCACCCCTTTACGCCGCCCAGTGCGCCGCCGAGTACGCCAACAACGTGCTCGAGGCCCAGATCGTCCCCGAACGTCTCGTCGGACGCGAGTACGAGGAAATGCTCGACCGCATCCGCAAGGACGCCAAAGAGGACGCGAAGAACGCCATCAGCGTCACCATTGGCGAGTACATGCCCACCAGCGGCAGCGACGTCGAGGTGGAGTTTGACGTCGCCGGGCTCGCCGCCTGGGCCAGGGATCAGTTCGGCGTCGAACTGGACATCGCCGAGCTGCGCGAACGCGGACCGGGCGAACGCAAACGCCTCGAAGACACGCTCGCCGACGCCGCCGCGGCGAAGATTGACGCCGCGGACCTCTCCGGCATCCGCGAGTACGTGGCGTCCGGCTACGGCGTCTCGAAGCTCGTCGAGTGGGCCGATCGCAAGTTCGGCATCAAGCTCGCGGCCGAGGAGATCAGCAAGGCCCAGGACGACGGCGGCGTCGAAGCCGTCGAAGAACTGATCGTCAAGCGCGCCGAGGAGCTCTACAACAAGCGCGAGATCGAGTACCCCGTCGAGTTCGCCATGGACATGGCCATGGCGATGATGCGGCAGAACCCCGCCCAGGGCGCGCAGTACCTCATCAACTGGGCCAACCTCCGCTTCAACATGGGCTGGACGCTCGAATCGCTCCGCGCCATCCCGCCCCAGCAGGCCCGCCAGCAGCTCAACGACGCCTCGAAGAAGTTCGTCGAAGAGAACGCCATCGGAAAGGCCATGGACGAGGCTGCCGCCATCTGCATGGACGACGAGGCCCTCGCCAGCTTCTTCCGCGAACGCCTCGGCGCGCCCGAGGTCCCCTTCGACATCCGCCGCCTCGCCGATCGCGAAGATCGCGAGCCCGCCGTCCGGGCCCGCGTCGAGTCCGTCCTGCGCGCCGAACTGCTCTACTTCGAACGCACCATGCTTCTGGAAGTCCTCGACGGCATCTGGAAGGACCACCTCTACGCGATGGACCAACTCCGCGGCTCCATCAGCTTCCGCGCCGTCAGCCAGCAGGACCCGCGCATCGAGTTCAAGCGCGAAGGCTCACGCCTCTTCAAGAACATGCACGAGGCGATCCGCGACAAGATCTCCGACTACGTCTTCAAGCTCAAGCTCTCCCCACGCCTGCCCGGCGGTCCGGGAGTCCGGCCCCAGGCCCCGATGCGGCCCGCGCCGGCAGCCCAGCCGCGACCAGGCGTCTCCACGGGCACCGGCACCAGCGCGGACATGTACCCGGCTCCCGCCACGCCCGTCCCCGGTGTCATCGCCGGCCCCGGGCTCGGCCCGGTCGTCGCCGGCGCGCCTGCCGGCGGCGGCGCACAGCCCGCCCCGGCCGCCGCGGCGTCCCCGCCCTCCGCAGAGTCGACGGAGACCCCGCCGTCGCCACCGTCTCCGCCTCCGATGCCGGAGCCGCCCCCAATGCCCGCGGCGCCGCCCGCCGGCGCGGTGCTGGCCGGGGCCGCCGGGGAGATTCCCATCCCGGATGCCGCTGCCCCCGCCAGTGAGGCCCGCCAGCGCGACCTTGAGGCCGCAAACAGGGCAGGAGCGGGCGGAGCCGCCGCGGGCGACGCCAGCAAGCAGCAGCCGGTCGTCCGGACGGCCCGGAGGGTCGGCCGCAACGATCCCTGCCCCTGCGGCTCGGGCAAGAAGTACAAGAAGTGCTGCGGAGCCCCGAGCAACGCCGCGGCGGAGTAAACCGCGGCCGCGCCCGGTCGCATCCACATCTCAGTTCGCCAACGGATGCCCCGCCCCCCGGCGGGGCATCCTCTTTAGGCGTCTGTGCGTATCGGCCCCCAGGCGCACGCCTCACCGCGCCCCGCGTGTATGCTTACAGGATCGCTCCCGGGTCGGCCTTTGTCGGAGAGAACCGCGATGACAGCAGCAAACCGCACATCGACAGGCGGCCCGTCCGTCCGGCCCGCAGGCCGCGCCTTCACCATGGTCGAACTCATGGTTGTCCTCATCGTGGTGATCATCCTCGCCACGATCGCCCTCGGCCTGGCCAACCGCGTCACCGAGGGCGGCAAGCAGACGCAGACCGAGAACACCATCCGCGCCCTCGACCAGGTGCTCACCGAGTACAAGGCCTCCTACGGCGCACGCCCGCCGGCCTGGGTCACCACCGATCAGACCATGGCCGAGACCTACCCGACTAATCCGACCGATCCGAGCGCGGACGTGTATGACTCGAAGCGCTTTTTCTTCCCGCTCGTCGACGGCCGCTACGAGGGACGCAGCAATGACATCAAGGGCCAGGGGTTGACCGGCGCGTCAAACTCCCTCCCGGACCTCGACCCCGCGCAACCCACCGTCGGGCTCTTCCTGCTGCTCGCGGCACAGGAAGCCGGCGGCATCGACACCATCCTAAAGGGCTTCGACGCGAAGATCGTCTCGCGCCAGGACGTCTGGGCCCACGGCTGGGAAAAGAACAGCTCAGACGAGCCGACCGGCTCGATTCAGCATCGACGCCTTCGCATCCCCGTCATCCTTGACGGCTTCGGCCAGCCGATCCGCTTCGTGCATCCCTCGTTTGACGGCGGCCCCGCCCCGATCGACGTCAACCCGTACCACAACTCCAGCGGTCCCGGAACAGTCCAGTTCTCCCGCGCCGCCCTCCCGGGCAACGCGGTCCCTGACGCCGTCGGCGACTCCGACGAAGGCATCTGCGTCGGCAAGAATCCATACTTCTACTCCGCAGGCGGCGACTTCGACCCCGGCACGCGCGACGACAACGTCTACAGCATCGAACCGACCTTCCCCCAGCCGGACTGACGCCGGGCCCCATCCCGCGGCCCTGCCGCCTCTCCTCAGCCCCTGCCGGACCCCCGGCTCCGCATTTCCCTCATTGCCCGACCCGGCCTATCATGGGCCTCAACACACACGGGGTGTAGCGCAGCTTGGTAGCGCGTCTCGTTCGGGACGAGAAGGTCGGAGGTTCAAATCCTCTCACCCCGATTCGCCGCAAGATCGGCTGAACGCCTGACCGCATGAAGTCGGGCGACCCGGAACCCAACTTAGAGAGTTGACCAGACCGATCACCTCATTCGTGGTCCGGGCGAGCGTATCAACAACTCAGAAGGCGGGGTCGCTGAACTCGAGGGTGACGCGCGCGGCAGACCTCAGGCGCTCAGTGCGTCAACGCATACGCGAGCAGATTCACATTGATATCGCGCGCGTTGGCAAGCTCGTTGCCCCCGCAGCAGCAGCAGTCGCCGCCGACGTTGGCCGTGTCGTTCAGGCCGTCCTCAGAGAAGACGATGACGATCTTGCCGTCGATCGTGAGGCCGTAGAGCGTCGGCGAGACATACGAGCGCTTCTTGCCCGTGAGGCGCTCGACCGGGTGCACCGTGCTGTAAATCGCATGATCCATCGGGATCGGCTCGAGCGTCTTCTCCGGGAACATGGAGGCAAACTCGCTGCGGAAGCTGTCCGCCCACTTGGTGCTGCTGCAGCCGGCGGACGCCACCAGAAAGCCGCCGCGGGTGACGTAATCGCGCAGGTTCGTCCGCTGCTCTTCGGTGAGCTGGAACGAGTTCTCGCCCGTCATCACGACAAACGGATACTGGAACAGTTCGCTTGAGTCGAGGTGGACGGAATCCAGCCGGCGCGTGGTCCGGACGTACGTGTCCTCTTCGATCGCCTTGGTGAACTCATCGGAGAAGCACACGGCGGACTGGTCGTTGCCGTACACGAGTTGGCCGACCGCGATGAGGGAGGGATCTTCCGTTTCCGGCGCCGTCGTGACAGTCTCACTGCTGCCGGCGAGAGCGGCCAGCGCGAGCGTCAGAGAGCCGAGCGAGGCGAGCAAGCGGGTCATGGTTCATCCTTCCCCGAGTCTGAGTCCTGCTCCGGAGCGCGATTCGCCAGAGCGGCGAAGTAACGCCGGGTGTGCTCCCGATACCCTGGGGGAGCATACGCCCAGTCCGAAAGGCCGCCCAGACCGCCCGGTCCCGCCTCCGCGGCGGACACGACCTCCGGCCCCTCGCCGCGCTCGCCCCGCGCCATGGGCGACGGCAGCGCCGGCATGTCGTCCCCCGGCCCGGTGCGGCCGATCATGGCCAGCAGGGAGGCATGCGCGGCGAGGCGCGACTCCAGCGGTCCCGCCAGCTTGTACGAAAACTCGCCCATGCCCCCGCTCAGCCCGCCCGCCATCGCGCCCGGGCCTTCACCCCCGGGCGAAGCGCCCCTCCCGATGCCAGGCGTCAACCCAAACCCCGGCATCGTCCCCGAGCCTCCGCCCTGGCCCATGCCCTGGCCCATCTGTGAGAGCGCTGATGCGAGCTGCGAACGGGAAAGCCCGAGGCAGCCGTCCAGCCCCTCGCCCGGCGAGTTGCACAGCCCCGAGCACTCCGAGATCAGCGACTCAAGCTTCTCCGAAGCGCTGCGAGCCTCGGCGACGGCCGTCGCGCCTTCGCCCTCCTCCCCGGCAGTCGCCGCGGCAGACTGGTTGCTCATCGGATCGAGGTTGCCGAGCTGCTCGCAGATCCCCGCCGCGGCCGCGCTCATCTGCGGGAGGTCCTCGGCCGACTGCTGCGCGACCTCGCTCAGCGCCCGGCGCGTCCGCTCAAGCTCCTGACGAAGCGCGTGCTGCTCCTGCGCAAGGTGCTGAAGCCGACGCAGGTCGTCCCGGCTCAGGGTCGGCGCATCGTCGAACTCGCTCATCAGATCAGCAAGCTGCATCTGGGCATCAGCAATCTGAACGATCTGCGAGGCAAGAGCGCGCATCTCCGCCGCACGGCGGAGTTGATCAAGCTCTTCCGCGCTCCGCTGCGCCTCCTGCATCGCGGATTGATCCTGATCGGCAGCCTGCATCGCCGCGAGCGCTTCCGCCGCCTCCGCGGCGTCGCTGGACTGCATCGCCCGCGCGGCGTCCTGTGCAGCCGCAGCGCTGCCCTGCATCTGCTCCGCCAGGCGCTCCATCTGGGCGTTCAGGGCCGGGTCAAACTCGTAGAGCGGATCCTGCGCAGCCCGCTCGCGCAGCGCCCCGGCAAGCGCCTCGGTCGCCTGCGCATTGGCGGCAAGCTCGCGGCCGATCTCGGCCAACTGCGCGCGTTCCTCCTCGGTGAGCGACGGCTGACCATCCGAACCGCGGTCCGCGGCAGCCTGCAGAATCTGTTCGGCCTGCTCGCGCAACTGCTCTCTCTGCTCCCGCAGGTGCTCAATTGCCGCGAGCGCCGCCTCGAGTTCTTCGGCGACCTGCCGGGCTGACATCTGCTGTCGCGCGAGCTGGTCGTACTCCTCCCGGCTCAGCACGTGCACCTCGTGGGTCGCACTGACGCCGAGTTGTCCCTCCTCCGGCGCGGTATCGAAGGCGCTGGCATAAATGCGGAGGATGTCGCCGGCAGCCGCCTGCATCGCCCCCAGGTCAAGCTCCGTCGCGCGATCATCGCGCCTCACCTCGCGCACGAACTGCTCGGCCAGCAGCGGCTCGGGGTCGATCCCGTTCACGCCCGCGTGCAGCGCAACCTGCCGAAGGCCGACGTCGTCCGTCGTCATGACATCCACCGGAATGCGCGCACCGACAGGCGCGATCGTCACCGGTGCAGGCTCATCCATCTGCACGCGCGGCGGCGCATCCGGAATGGCGCGCACCGCCCCCTCAAGCGTCGAGCGCCCCGGCGTGCCGTCCACCCCTTGCACGGCGAGCGTGAAGCGACCGTCCTCGGTGAGCGTGAATGAACCACGCGCTGCGTGCGGATCAGCCGGATCGGCCTCAATCGCAACGCTCGGCCCACCGGCCCCATCGGCCCCGTCCGTCGTCAGGCGCAGCGTCCCACCGCCCAGCGGCAGCGTGGCGCGAACGCGCCACTCCACGCGCGTCCCCGCAAGAGCGACAATTCCTCCAGGCTTCAGCGGCTCGCTCCGCGGCGTCCACCCCGTGTACGCCGGGTAGTGATACGTGACCTCCACCAAATCAATCGTCGGCGCGGGCCGAACAGCAAGCGTGTGGGTGCGGCTGCGTCCGCGCGGCGTGTCGATGTAGAAGCGCAGCGACTCCTCCACGCGCTGCAGCGCCAATGCATACGCGTCCGGCGCATCCACATTGGCCAGCATCGGCACGCGCCTCTGCTCACGCCCATCGGAATCCACAAAGACGACGTCCGCCTGGCTCGGCCGCCACAGCCCGGACAACTCCGCATCGATCGTCACCGGATCCCCATAGATCACGGGATCCGCGCTCGGCGTGACCTTGAACTTCACAAACGTAAACGGCGGATGGTCCCCGGAAGGATTCACCAGCCGCGGCAACTCAATCAGCCACAGCCGCGGGTAGACCGCAAACGCGGCAAGAAGCACGGCCGCCACGATCAACAGCGACCGCGCCGCGCGGCGCACCGGCCGGCTGCTCACGATGCGACCCGGCTCGACCAGGTGCGACGATGAGACCCCGCTCTGAATCGCCCGCTCGACGAGCGCTGCGCTCGCATGGACGCGTGCCGCGGGATCGCTGGTCAAGTCCAGCGCCGTAATGAAGCGGCTGTCGCCAAGGCCCAGCGACTCCTCCGCCTGCACCGCCGCCTGCCGCGCCGTGGTGCGCGCCCGCCAACCAGCGCGCCAGATGGCCGCGATCGCAAACACAACCGCGGCCAGCGCCCCCGCCCGCACCCCATGGCGAACCGCTTCCGGAAGCGCAAAGGCCGCATCGATCACCACCGCCGCCGCGACGATGAGAAGCCCGCCCGTGGCGACCGCGACCATCGTACGAGCCGCGGCGAGCCACACCACGCGCCGCGCGACCGCCCGAAGGCGAGCCTGCAACGCCTCAACCATCGTGGCGTCCTCCCAGGTTGTCGCGTCGCTGGACATCGATCACCTGCCTTCCATCTTACATCAAACCGGCGGCGCGGCGAAGCAACCATTCCAGACCGAACACGCCCGTCATGAGCAGAAGCACCCAGCCGTTCCGCCAGATCGGCTCGAGCCGCGCCGGCACCATCTGTGATTCCCGCTTGCGCTCCAGCAGGCCAAGGAGCGTCTCCGGCCCGTTCCGATCGAGCGAAAGCCCGCCCGTTTCGGCGGCGATCAGGCGCATCAGGTGCGGGTCCGCGGCGGTCATCAGACGCTCGCGATCGTCGTTGTAGACGGTGAAACCCCGTGAGATCGTCTGCGGCGTCTGGCCGGGTGCGTTCAGGCGGAGTTGGTGCGAGCCGGTGGAGGTCGGCGTGTACCGTCCCGTAAGCCGCCGTGTGCTTGCCGGCTCCGGTGTGAGCGCGATCAGCGCAGCGCGGCCATCTTCACCCGTGACCTCCAGACTGAACGAGGCTGCATCGGCCACGGAGGTGCGCGTACGCACCGAGACCGTGATCTCGCGACCCAGCGCAACGGCGGCATTGCTGGTTTCCAGTGAGACAGTCGCCCCCGGTTCAAAGCCGCTGCCCATGATGAGCATGCGCGTAAGCGTGGACCAGAGAAGCTCCGCGGCTTCCGCGGGTACCTCCGCTTCCGGCGCGGGAAGCGACCACCGGTGGTGGCCCTGGCCGAGCCAGGCGAGGACAGCGCCGTCGCCGACGGGCGCTGAGACGAGCAGCGGCGTCTGCGGCGGCACGCCCGAGTCGGCGCTCGTCTCCAGCAGCACGGTCGCCGCGGCACTGAGTTGGCGCATCGAATGAACAGAGGACAGGGCCGGAAGATCCGGGAAGGCGTCGGCAAGCGTCGTGCTCGCGACCGGTTCGCTGAAGGCCGGGTGCGCTCGCGCGCTGCGCGTCGGGTGCGCAACGATCTGCCCAGTCAACTCAGGACCCAGTTCGCCCGGCAGCAGCGGCGACAGGATCTCCATGATGACGGCGTCTTCTGTCGGCCGCCCGCGGGCGAGCATCAGGCGGCCGCCACTGGTGACGGCGCTCGCAAGCTCCGCCGCGGCCTTCGGCGAGAGCAGCCGCTCGACGTGCCGCCCGAGGACAACGGCGTCGTACTCGGCGATCCGGCCCGGCGCAAGGGGATCGTTCGCATCGCCCTCGCGCGACCGGAGCAGCTCCGTGCGCCGCGCGGAGAGGCGCGTGGCCTGCGTGAGATCGATACGCTCATCGGCCCGCAGCGCCTGGGCGATGAACTTGGTATCCCAGTGCGGCTCCCCCTCGATGATGAGCACGCGCATGCGCTCCGGCGCGGTCTCGATCATCACCGACTGGCTGTTGTTCGCCGTGACCTCCTCCCCTTCCACGGGTTCGACCGTGAAGGTGTGTTCATGTGAGCCCGGCTTCTCGTGTGTGACCTCGATCTCCGTCGCAGCCTCATCCCCGGCAAACGCAATCGGAATGGTTTCATCGCCGTCAGGCCCGCGGTGATGCACCGTCGCGCGGGTCACGTCAAGGCCGAAGCGGTAAACCCGGACTCGGATGCGGCCCGGCTCGCCGGGCAGGGTGTAAGCCTGCTCCGGAACCGCGGCGATGGCAAGGTCCGGGGTCTGCCGAGACGATCCGACGCACACGGTGTGCACCGGCACACGCTGGCCGGCGAGCGGCAGAAGGAGATCGGCGGCGCTCGCCATGCCGCCGTCGCGGCCGTCGCTGATCAGGACGATGCCCGCGTGCGCCTGTGAACGGAAGAGCCCCGGCGCTGCGCGGAGCGCCGCGGCCAGGTCCGTCGAGCGCCCGCCGGCGATCGCGTCCGGTTCGCCGCGCAGTTCATCGGCCGACGCCGCCGAGGCGGCATCATCGAACCGCGCCATGCGCACGTCGGCGACCTCCTCGAGACGGCGCAGGAGGTCCGGGCGCAGCCACTCCTCTTGAACACGCTGCAGGCGGCACGCCGCGCCATCCGCATCGGCCGTCAGCATCGACCGCGAGGTGTCGATCAGCAGGAGCAGTTCCTCGTTCGTCTCCGGCTCGTGCGCGGGCTTCCTCGCCGACGGGTTGAGCAGCACGAGGGCGAGGATGAGCACGCCGGTCAGCCTGACGACGCCCAGCGCAGCGGCCGCCGCGGCAGCGCGGCGCTGCCTGGCGTACGACCACACCGACGCTCCCGTCAGTGCGAGCGTCAGCCCGATGATCGCTTCAAGCGGCAGTTGAGGGTCGAGGATGATGTCGGCGACGACGAAAAGCATGGATCTCTCGAGTCTCAGGTGCGCCACACGGCGAGCAGGACCACTTCGCAGGCAAGCGCCAGCGCGGCCGCGATGAGCGCGATGTGCCACAACGGGCGGCCGTCCGGGGCAATGCTCGTCGTGTCACCGGCGCTCGCCTCGGCCGACGTTGCGTCGACGTGTGCGGCCGGGTCCAGTCCCTTCAGCCGCGCGGCGATCGTTGCTAGTTCAAGTCGGTCAAGCGCGCTCTCGGCGGGGTCGACGTTGACCGCGCCTGCGCCGGCGTCGCGCCCCGCCGCGGTTGCGAGGTACAGGCCCGGCCTGTGCGCCCGCTCGAAGGGAGCGGTCGCGCCGGAGGCGTTCGATGTGATCTGCACCTCGCGCTGCGTGCCATCCGGTGCGCGAATGAGGACCGGATGGTCGCCCGATGCGATCGGAATGGCCAGGAAAGCCCCTGCCGGCGCGGACGCTTCAGCGCTCGCGGTGGCGCTGAACGATGCGATGACTTCATGGATGAGCGCGACGAACACGCCGTAGCGGCCGAAGTCGGAGACCGATGCATCGAGGCTGAAGCCGGCAAGGACCGCCGTGCCGCGGCCGGCGCGCTGCACGCCGAGCGCGGGAGAGCCATCCTCAAACCACAGCAGGATGCCCGCCGGATCAACCTCATGGGCCGGACGCGCGATCACGCCGAACCACACGCGTTCGAGCGTGGAGCGCCAGCGCTGGCCGAGGGCTTCCATCACCGGGTGCCGCGCGGCGGCGCGCGTGATGAACGCGCCGCCGCGCTGCGAGCCGGCGGCATCGACGGGAGAGCCGGGCATCCACGGCCAGAAGCCTTCGGCCCCAGCGGTGCGCTCAAGCGCAGCGACCGCCGCGGCGGACCCCTGCCGATCCAGGAATGCGATGAGCAGGCCGCCGCTTTCCGTCCAGTCGCGCAGCGCACGGGCGGTCTCCTCGCTGACTGGACCCGTCTCACAGAGCACGATGGTCTCCGCGTCCGCCAGAACGCCCGGCGTCGCATCACCCGGGCGCACGGTGCGGAGGCGAAAGGCATCGCCGGCGCTCCCGCCTGCCGGAGCGATTGCCCTGGTGATGAAGTACGGCGCGGAGCCGGGCCGGTCCGGATCGTCCGTGGTGATGACGAGGACCCCCGGCGCGGTGCTGACCGTCGCCGCGGCGTACACCGTGTCGTCCGGGGCGTAGGCGTCGGCGTCCATCGTGAGCTGCGCGGTGAGCGGGCCGGCGGCCGCGGGGGTGATGTCGGCCGTCAGCACCATGGTCTGGCCTGCCAGGATGCGCACAGGCGCGAACGAGGCGGTCTGTCCACCGACGACGCCGCGGACTGTTCGCGTCTGGTCGGCGCCGGAGCGGTTGGTGAGTTCGACGGACAGGCGGGCGGGTCGGCCGGCCGATGGACGCGCAGGCGTCCATCGCGGCGCTGCCAGTGAGACGTTGGCCGGCGCAGCCTCCTCCGGCGCGATCACGGTCACTTCTACATCCCTGGGAAGCGCGGAGGCGAGGCGATCCGGCGCGGCGAGGCCGTCTTCCCATGCCGTGCGCTGGCCGTCGGTCAGCACGATGAGCCGCCGCGGGCCCGCGTGCTCCTTGAGCATTGCCCCGGCCAAATGGAGCGCGCCGTGCAGGTCCGCGCGCCCATAGGTTGGTTCTCTCTCGCGCATGGCTGCCGCGAGCGCCTCGAGGTTGGTGCTGAGATTCCCGAACTCAGCGGAAGCTTCCGCCTCGGCGTACACGACGTTGGCGACGTCGCGGCCGGGGCGGAGCTGTTCGAGCATGTCGGCCGCACGGGTGCGGAGGAAGTCGGCGACGCTCCTGCCCTGCACGATCTGGCGCGTCGAGGCGCTGTTGTCGAGCACGAAGACGACGGCGTGCGAAGCGCCCGGCCTGGCGATCGCGCCCGGGCCGAACCAGGCGGGCCACGCGAAGGCGAGAACGATCGCCGCGACGGCGAGCGTGCGCACCGCGAGCAGGATGAGCCGGCGGAGCCGAAGGATCGACGCGCTGCTGGCCGCGGTCTTCGTCAGCAGCGCGATGCTCGGGAAGACGATCCGGCGGCGGATGCGACGGGTGAGCAGGTGCGCGATGATCGGCAGCGCCACCATCACCAGCCCGCCGAGCATGGCGGGAGCGAGGAGGGAGATGGCGGCGAACGTCGTCATGCGGCGTGGTCCCTGTCCAGCGTGATCATCCCGAGCGCCCTCCGGCGCGCTGCAGGTACGCGGCGAGCGTCTGCTGCGGCTCGCGGTCGGTGCGCGCGATGGTGTGGTCGATGCCGCGGCCGGTCAGGGCGCGGCGCCAGTCGTCGATCAGCGCCTGCATGCGCTCGTTGTAGGAGTCGCGCATCGCGCCGGGGTTCAGCCGGATCTCTCCGGCGCCCTCCGCATCCACGAAGAGCGCTTCGCCCAGGTCGGGCAGCGTGATCTCGTCCGGGTGAAGCGTCTGGAAGACGATCGCCTCCGCGCCCGCGTGGACGAGGCGATCCAGCGAGGCGAGCACGCGGTCGCGATCCTCATAGAGATCCGAGAGCACGATGACGACGGCGCGCCGGACGGAGCCGGTCGTGTGAAGGGCCTCAAGGGCATTGGCAAGCGTGGTCGCGCCGGCGGGCTCGGTCGATTCCAGCGTCCTGGCCCGTCCGATGAGCCGCGCCATGCGCGCGGTGGGGAGGTCCAGGCTCAGGTTCCCCTCCTGCGCGATGTGCAGGGCGAAGCGGTCGCGCTGGCGCTGCGCGAGCAGGCCGATGATGCAGGCCGTGCGCGCGGCGTGGTCGAACTTGGAAAGCGCCCGGGCATGCGCAAGGCTCATCTGCGCTTCCAGCCCGGCAAAGGCCATGGAACCGGAAGCGTCGATGACGATGTGCATCGTCAGGTCAGACTGGTGCTCGTACTGCCGCACGAGCAGGTGATCGCTCCGGGCGAAGACCTTCCAGTCGATGTCGGAGACTGGGTCGCCTGGGAGGTAAGCGCGGTAGTCGTTGAACTCGACGCTGCGGCCGCGCTGCGTCGTGGCGTGCCGTCCGGCGAAACGGCCGTCGATCCGCCGCCTGGGCGCGAACTGCAGGCCGCGGAGCGCAGCGGCATCGGTGAGGCGCAGGTACGAGTCCTCCGCGCGCCCGGACTGGCCGAGGTTTCGGATCATCCGCACCTTCACGGCTGCTCCTATCCGATCGGGGCGCGGACCGATTCGATGATGTTCCCGATGATGTCCAGGCTGGTCATGCCCTCGCCGGTGGCGCGATAGTTGGGGATCACGCGGTGACGGAGCACCCACGGCGCGGCCTGCCGGATGTGCGCCGCCGTCACGGCCGGCTGTCCCGTCGTGACGGCCAGCGCCTTGCCGAGCAGCACCATGTACTGCGCCGCACGCGGGCCGGCGCCCCACTCGACGTAGTCGCGCGTGACGTCCGCGGCGGAAGGGCGGTTCGGGCGCGTGGCGCGGGCCAGCGCAACGGCGTACGACACCACGTAACGCGTGGCGGGCACGCGCCGGACGAGGTGCTGGAAGGTGAGCATCTCCTCGCGTCCGAGCACGGGCCGCACCGTCGGCTCATCATCCCGCGTGGTCCGGTGCACGATCTCCTCTTCCTCTTCGACGGAGGGGTAGTCCATCCAGAGGCTGATCATGAAGCGGTCAAGCTGCGCCTCCGGCAGCGGGTAGGTGCCTTCCTGCTCGATGGGGTTCTGCGTCGCGACGACGGCGAAGGGGCGATCGATCGGGTGGGTGTGGCCGAGGCTGGTCACCGTCCGCTCCTGCATGGCTTCGAGCAGGGCGGCCTGCGTCTTCGGCGGCGTGCGGTTGATCTCGTCGGCCAGCAGGAAGTTGCAGAAGACGGGGCCCGGAACGAAGCGCATGCGCCGGCCTGCATCGCCGGCTCCCGTGTGCTCGAGCACCTCGGTGCCGGTGATGTCGCTTGGCATCATGTCCGGCGTGAACTGGATGCGGCGGAAGCGCCAGCCGAGCGCATCGGCCAGCGTCCGCGCGAGCAGCGTCTTGGCGAGGCCCGGCACGCCGATCAGAAGCGAGTGGCCATCGGCGAAGAGCGTCGCAAGCAGCGGCTGGACGACCTCGTTCTGTCCGATGATGACTTGGGCGACCTGTTGCCGCAGGTCCTCGCACGCGCCGGCAGCGCGGGAGAGAAGCTCCAGGTCGCCTCCTTCCAGTTGCGTCGGTCCTGCCCCTTGAGAGTCGTCGTGGAACATGCTGACTTGTTCCCTTGGCTGAGCCCACGATGCGGGTGATGAGTCCGAGGATAGGTCCGGACTGAGGGACCGTTCGGATCCCTCGTCATCCGGGCTGTTCCGCGGCCTGTTGAAGAAGCTCAAGGAGTTCTTCCGAACTGTTGACCCGTCCTTCCACGGCGTCGCCGTTCTCGACGATGATCACGGGGAGGCGGTCGATCTCGAGCGTGAGCAGGTGTCCGTACGCCTGTGTCGCGAACGTGAGTCGATCGCTCGCTTCCCCGGCCGCGCCTTCGTACTCGTCGGGACCGATGAGCGAGGCGGCGTGGGCGGCAGCCGCAGCGCCCGGCCGCGGCATCTCCTGCGCGAAGAGCCACTCGTCGAAGGCGGTGAATGCGCTGGGGTCGGTGATCCAGACACGCATCGCGGCATCGGCGAGTGCGCAGGCGTCGGTGAAGCGGTCACCGAGCGGGCTGGACAGGTGCGGGTTGCAGGCAGGGTTGAGGGGTGTCGGGACGAGCGTCGCGTGAACGGATCCGGGGTGGTCGCGCATCGCCTGCACCAGTGCGCCGTGCAGGGCGCGGCAGTGAGGGCAGCTGTAATCAAAGAGCACGGCGATGCGATGCGTGGCGGCCTCATCGCCGAGGTGCGGGAAGCGGTCATCAGCGAAGAGCGCGGCGAACGGGCCCTTGTCGGCGATGGTTGCGAGCCGCGCGCCGGGGTGTGACGGCGCTGTTATGGCCTGCAGGGTCGCGGCGAGAGCGACCATGGCCAGCCCGGCGCTCGCGCCGGGCCAGAGGCGCGCTGTGGGCGCTCGCGTGGCAACGAGCAGCCCGGCGGCGGCGGCAGCGAAGAGGAGCCCCGCCGCGTGCGCGCCGGTGCACCAGGGGCAGATCGCCTTGAGCAGGACGAGCTGGACGAACATGAACCAGCAGGCGGCCGCGGCGACGGTCGCGGCGGAAGCGGCCAGGAGCGTGGCGCCCTCACGTCGATGTGCGCCGAGGGTGACGCCGACAAGCCCCGCGAGGTAGACGGGGATGGCCAGGGCACTGACGGGGACGCCGAGGAGCGTCGCCCAGCGGCTGCTGAGCACGGCATCGCATCCGGAGCCGGCGCCGCAGCCGACGGGGCCGCTCGTTCCGGCCAGGGTGACGACGCACAGGTACGCGCTGATGGCCAGGGCGAGGCATCCCGCCGCGATCGCAGTGGCCTTGAGGAGTGGTTGGGCGCGCACGGTGTTCCCCGCGGGTCAGGCGTTGCGGGGGACTGTACGGCGGTGGGGCCTACGCCGCGGAGCGCGGGTTACATCGGCTTCTTGTCGATCGTGACGTCGTAGACGTGGAGGAGCTTCTCTTTGTCGAAGATGAGTTCCTGTCGCGTCATGCCGACGATGTCGTACTCGGTGGTGAGTTCGATGGCGTCGACGGGGCAGGCCTCTTCGCACATGCCGCAGAAGATACAGCGGAGCTCGTCGATTTCGAAGCGGGCGGGGTACTTTTCGCGGTCGGGCCAGGGGGACTCGGCGGCGACGATGTAGATGCAGTTTGCGGGGCAGAGGGTGGGGCACATCATGCAGGCGACGCACTTGACGCGGCCTTCCTCGTCGCGGTTGAGGCGGTGGACGCCGCGGAAGTTGGAGGGTTCGATGCCCCCCTCTTCAGGCGGGTAGTGCTCGCGTCGCTGCTCGGGGTACTGCATGGTCCGGCTGGTTCGTCCCTGTCCGAAGGAGGTGACGAAGTGCCGGAAGGTTGTGCCGAGTCCCTGGAAGATCTGGGGGAGGTAGAAGTTCTCCGCGGCGGTCAGGCGCGGCGGTTTGAGAAGGAGAATGTCGTCTTCCGAGATGGTCATGAGCCGAGTATAGGTGTGAGGCAGCACTTTTGGGAGCACCGAAAGTGCGCTGCAATGACGGTGATTTCGGGGGTGAGTGGGAGCGTGCGGTTCTGTGTTCCTTGTCAGCGGGGCGCGGGGCGTGGATAATGGAGCCCATGGCCAGAGCGAGGCGACAACCGCCGCTGTTTGAGGTGCTGCACGAGCCGTCTCGTCGCGGGTCGGGTGGGTCTGCGCTCTCCCCGGGGACGGGGTTGCGTCCTGTGCAGGTGACGCCGTCGGCTTCTGCCGCCGCGGCGTCTGCTGCGGCGTCGGCCAGCCGCGGGCGTGAGGTCAAGGAGGAGGGGCCGGAGCCCGGTCCGGTGGAGGGCGTGGAGCGCGAGCGGGGGATCGATCCGTCCTGGGAGAAGGAACGGACGCTGAAGATCAGCCAGACGACGGTGCTGATGGGGATCGCGGCCGTGATGGTCGTCCTGGCGCTGACGTGGATCGTGGCGTTCAAGCAGGGGGGGAAGAACGTAGAGGCGAAGCTGACGGGCGGGGCGACGGAGGAGCCGGTCTCGCCGGAGATCGTCGACCCGATGCTGGGGGGGCGGCAGGAGCGGGCGGGGAGCGGGGGCGGGACTGTGCCGAGGGGGGACGAACCGAGCCGAAGGACGCCCACGCCGACGCCGGCGGGGCCGCGGCAGCCGGAATCCGGCTCGGCGACGGTCGCCCAGTGGACGCCCGGGACGGATCCGCGGCAGCCGGCGCACAATTATCTTGTGGTGGCGACGGTGCCGTTCCGGGATGCGGAGGTGATCGCCCAATTCCTGACGGAGCATGGGGTTCCGGCGGCGGCGGGCCCCGCGTCAGACAAGGTTGATCCGAAGCGGGCGATGGCCAACAATGATGCCCACGTGGTTTTCCCGCTGATGGCCGTGCCGTCGGATCGCTATTCGGCGATGAAGGCGGAGCGAGACGCTCTGGCGGCGAAGGTGAAGCAGATCGGGAAGCTGTGGAAGCAGGCGGGGGGTGGTTCGGACTTTTCGGATGCAACCTGGTACCGGTACAAGTGACCGGGCCGGGAAGCGTGCTGTGTGCAGGATGACAGTGGGCCGGCTGGAAGCCGGCGTTCCATCGGGAGCCGGAAGATGAGCCTGGATCGTTCACTGAAGACGAAGGGGAACCTTGTGGGGGTTCGCAGCGTGATGACGCGTGCGGAGCGTGTTGAGAAGCTGAAGGCGGACAAGAAGTTCGACCCGAAGAAGGACTCTCCATTGGGTCTGCCGAAGACGCGCGTGACGGTGTGACCGGCAGTTGACCGGCGACCATTGAGAGTGGGTAGTCGAGTTGCGCGCCTGGCGTTTGCCGGGCGCGTTTTTCTTTTTGCTGGATGAAGGATTGCGGCGTCTCGGGGGACCGCACGGCTGCGCCGCGGAGTACCGCGGCGAGCCGTGGCACCCGTAGGGCTTCGGCCGGCGGGGGATCGGGGTCGGGAGGCTCTGGGGCTTGAGATTCGGGTTGCGGCCCGGATTTTCGCCTTTGCGATGGGCGATCTGTGGGGTCGGGGGGCGGGGTGTCGTCAGGAATTTTCGGGAGGGGACCGGCGGCCCGGAGGAGGGCTTCGGCTGCTCGGCGCGCGGTTTCGAGGGCGCGGATCTCGGTCTTGTCGACGAGTTCTTCGTTGATGAACCGGTTGAGGGTGAACTGGATGATGTCCTGCAAGGCGCGGACGGCGGTGCTGGCGCCCTCGGAGGAGGCGATCTGACGGCGCATTGTTGCGGCGCGGCGGAAGGCGATCAGATTCATGGCGATCTGGTCGGTCGTCATGAGCCGGCAGAGTTCAAGGACGGCGATGTCGTTGTCGTCGGCGATCTTGCAGATGCCGCGGCGGCAGTCGAGGATGTTGTCGATGATCTTGGCGGCGAAGCCGCTCGCCTCGGAGGGGATCGGGACGGGAGGCTGGTGAACGGGGGCGTCAGGGTCGGGTGAGGCGTGATGGGAGTCGTTCATGGGTGTCGTGCTCCGGGGGGGATAGATCAAGTAGTTGGTATATGTTTGGGTATTGTGCCGCAGACTTGGAGGCGGTGCAAGGGCGTTTTCCGCGCGATTGCGGGAGGGGCTGACAGACAGGTGTCAGTGACGACGCGGGGCTTGTGGGGGGTGGTGGGGCGTGGTAGGCTGGCGGGGCGCTGCGGGAGGGTGCAAGATCGAGGCCGCGTGGGGACATGAAACGGGTGCCGCCGCGAAGTCGTGTGCCTGCTGCCGAGGGGGCGGGGGGCATGTGTGGCGGTGCGGGCCAGGGGATCGCGGGGGGCGAGCGTGTTGGAGCCGAGCGAGCGGTGCTTTCGTACGGCGAGTTTGCCAGGGAGCTCGACCGGGCGTCGAGGACGCTCTGGTGCATCGCCGCGGCGATCGTGCGCGATCGGGTTGAGGCCGAGGACATCGTGCAGGAGGCAGCGGTGATCGGGCTGAGCAAGATCGACCAGTTCGATCCGTCGACGAGCTTCACGGCGTGGATGGGGAGCATCGTGCGATACGTGGCGCTGAACCAGTCGCGTCGCCAGGGGCGGCGACGGGTGGCGCTGACGGAGCCGTCGGCGCTGGACGCGGCGGGGAGCGCCGAGGGGAATGGCAACGGCAGCGTCGGCGGGGCGCGGGAGGGAATCGGGCCGCGCGTGGGGAGTGGGGTGATTTCGTCGGATGGGCGGCTTCTGGCCGATCAAGGGGCGTTCGATGACCAGGTGCTGGCGGCGCTGTCTTCACTCGAGGAGACGGCGCGGGCGTGCCTGCTGCTGCGGACGCTGCTGGACCTGCCGTACCGGGAGATTGCGCTGGCGCTGGACATTCCCGAGGGAACGGCGATGAGCCATGTGCACCGGGCGCGCGGGGTGATGCGGCGGATGCTGGCGGATGCGGCGATCGAGGAGCAGGAGAAGGCTGCGCGGCGGAACGGGCGGGACAACGGGCAGAAGAGCAGGGGGGGTGAGCGATCGTGACAAGCGATCAGATCCAACGCGACGAGCTCATCAGCCGGTACGTGGACGGGCTGATGACGGAAGAGGAGCTGGCGTCGTTCCGCGCGCGGCTGTCGACGGATGCGGCGCTGCGGCGCGAATTGGTGCTGCAGGGGGAGATTGATGGGGCGTTGCAGCGGCGCTTGGTGCCGCCGAAGACGGTGGCGGTGGGGTCGCGGGTTACGGGTGAGGCGCCTGCGGCAGGGGAGTCGGGGGGTGTCACAGGCGGGACGCCTGTGCCACGGGCGATCAGAGGTGGGACGTCGGTGCCACGGCTGCGGTGGGTGGGGATGGTGGCGGGGGCGGTGGCCGCGGCGATCGTGCTGGTTGTGGGGATCGATCTTGTCGGCGGGATGGTCGGGCCGCCGAATCCGGCGCGCGTGTTGTATGCGGCGAAGGAGAAGGATGGGTTCGCGCCCGAGTGGGTGAGTGAATCGGACGCGGCGTTCATCGAGTACGCCTCGATGATGTTCGGACAGCCGCTCGTGGCGAGGCCGACGGAACGGGCGCAGGTCGTCGGGTGGGACTACGTGCCGGGGTCGTGGAGTCCCACGGTGGGGTTGCTGGTGGCGAAGGTGGATGAGACCAACGTGCTGCTGGTGATCGAGCCGCCGGGGTGCGGCGGGAAGCGGCTGCGCGAGGGGGATGTCGGGCGCGGGCTGCAGGTGTTCTCGCGGCGTCTGGGCGCGGTGATGGTGCACGAGATCACGCCACTGGACGAGCCGGGGGCGCTGGGGTTGCTGCAGATTCCGTAAGGGGAGGCCGGCGAGAAGGCCAGTGGCGGTGAGTCAGGCCGGGTGACCCCCGACGGGGAACCAGGGGCGGCCCTCGGCGACCTGCCGGACGGCGCGGATGAGCTCTTCCGGAGACTCATGCTTGCCGACCCAACCCCACGCGCCGGCCTCGACGGCACGGTCGACGAGCTGGGTGTCGGAGTGGCCGCTGTACATGATCGCCGCGGCGTCGGGGAGGGCGTCGCGCATCTCCGCGATGGCCTGGAAGGGGTCCTTGCCGGGCATGGTGGCGTCGATGATGAGGACGTCCGGATGGAGGCGGGTTGACTCGCCCACGAGGTCGTCAGCGCTATCCAGAACGGCGACGCACTCGATGTCGGGCTCGGCGTCGAGGACGAGACGGATCACGGCGGCAACGTCGGGCATGTCGTCGACGCAGATGACTCTGATGGGCCGGCCGCGGGGGTCCATGCCCAGATGGTACCTGATTTATGAGGCGGCGGGCATGGGAAGACTCGGCTAGGTGGCCTGGAGCATGGTCTTTTCGAGCTTGTCGAGGTCGTAGGGCTTGGTGACGTGGGCGTCGAAGCCGGCCTGGAGGGCCCGCTCGATGTCGGTCTCGCGGCCGTAGCCGGTGAGGGCGATGATCCGCCCGGTGTAAGTGGAGGCCTGGTCGTGGTTTACGCCGCGGCCGGCACGGAGGCGGCGCGCGATCTCGTAGCCGTCGAGGCCTGGGAGGCCAATGTCGAGGAGGATGATGTCCGGGCGCCAACGGTGGGCGATCTGGAGGCCTTCATCGCCGGTGTAGGCGACCTCGACGATGTAACCCTTGGCGCGCAGGGCGCTTGCGAGCATCATCACCATGTCGATGTTGTCGTCGACGACGAGGACGCGGAGCCCCTCGGGTGGGGGCGCTGCGGTGTCCGGCTCGGGGTGGGGCTGCGGGGCGGGCGAGGGGGCTTCGATGAGCGGCAGGCGGACGGTGAACTCGCTGCCGACGGTGGCGTCGGGCGGCGGGCTTTCGGCGGAGACGGAGCCGCCGTGGAGGTCGACGAGGCGGTGGACGAGGCTGAGGCCGATGCCGAGCCCGCCGGCGGCGCGGTCCATGGAGCGTTCGGCCTGGGTGAACAGGTCGAAGACGTAGGGGAGGAGCTTCCTGTCGATGCCGACGCCGTTGTCACGGATGCGGATTTGAACGGTGTCGTCGCCGGGGAGCGTTTCGCAGTAGACCTGGATGTGGCCGCCTTCATCGGTGTACTTGGCGGCGTTGTTGAGGAGGTTGATGAAGACCTCTTCCATGCGCGTGGCGTCCGCGCGGGTCCAGAGGTTCTGGTCGCAGAGGTTGAGCGTGAGCGTGTGGCGGCGCTGATCGATGAGGGGTCTGACGGTCTCAACGGCGTGCTGCACGAGCTGGTTGACGTCGACGGCCTGGAGGTTGAGGCGGATGCGGCCGCTGATGACGCGCGAGACTTCGAGCAGGTCGCTGAGAAGCTGGGTGAGGTTTCCGACCTGGCGTTCGATGATTTCGCGCGCCTGGCGCTGGATGGGGTTCTCATCCTTCTGGTGGAGCTTGAGAAGGTGAACGGCGGAGCGGATCGGGGCGAGCGGGTTGCGCAGCTCGTGGCTGAGCATGGCGAGGAACTCGTCCTTGCGGCGCGATTCGGCGGCGAGGGCCTCGGTTTGCTGGAGGATCTTCTTTTCAAGCGCGATGCGGTCGGAGATGTCGCGCGCGATCTTGGACGCGCCGATGATGTTGCCGGCGTGGTCGCGGACGGGGGAGACGGTGAGAGAGACGTTGATGAGGCGGCCATCCTTGCGGCGGCGGACGGTCTCGTAGTGCTCGATGAGTCGACCTTCGCGGATGCACCCGAGGATGTAGTCTTCCTCGTCAAGGTGCTCTTCGGGGACGAGCAGGGTGATCGACTGGCCGATCATCTCCTCGGCGGTGTAGCCGAAGAGGTGCTCGGCGGCCTTGTTCCAGGTGTTGACGATGCCGGTCAGGCTTTTGCTGACGATGGCGTCCTGAGAGGAACTGACGATGGCGGCAAGGTGTGCGGCATCGTCCTGAGCGAGCCTCGTTTCCGTCTGATCGCGGAGGACCTTGGTGAAGCCGATGAGGTGGCCGTTCTCGTCGCGCAGGGCGGTGGTTGCGCCGCTGGCGTAGAAGCGCTGGCCGTTCTTGCGCTGCATCCAGCGGTCGTTGCCGGCGACGCCGGTCTCGGCGGCGTTCTGCAGCTCCAGTTCGGGGACGCCGGCGCGGATGTCCTCGGGGGTGAAGATGGCTTCGGTGATGTCGGCGCCGATGAACTCGTCCTTGTCGAAGCCGAGGACACGCTTGACGCCTTCGTTCCACGTGACGGCGCGGCCGTCGGTGTCGGTGCGGAAGATGGCGTGGTCCTTGACCTGCGTGACGAGCGTGCGGTAGGCCTCCTCGCTTTCCTCGAGCCGGCGCAGGGCGTCGCGGCGCTGGGTGACATCCTCGATGGAGAGGAGTATGAGGTTGGAGTTGTTGCCGGGCTTGATGACGCGGCGGGCGTTGAGCAGGAGAATGCGGCGGCCGATGGGGGGGAACTCGCGATCCAGCTCAAAGTCTTCGAAGGAGGCGTCCTGGGGCAGGACGGCTTCGAGAAGTTCGCGAAGGCGGGGGATGTCAAGCGCGCCGCCGGCGAGCTCGACGAGGCGGTGGCCAACGGTGGCTTCCGGGGTCTGCCGGAAGGCCTGGTAGAAGGCGCGGTTGGCCGAGACGATGCGCAGGTCGCGATCAAGGACGAGGAAAGGCTGCCGCTGGGTTTCGAGGATGTTGCGGACGTATTCGAGCTGATCGCGGACGTAGCGCTCCTGCTGGTAGCGCTCGGTGATGTCGCGGAAGATGAGCACCGCGCCGGCGACCTCGCCGGCGGCGTTGCGGATGGGGGCGGCCGAATCGTCGATGTTGCGCTCGGACTGGTCGCGGGCGATGAGGACGGTGTGGTTGGCGAGGCCGACGATGACGCCCTCGTGGAGGGCGCGGAGGGCGGGATTTTCGACGGTGGCGCGGGTGTCCTGGTTGACGATGTTGAAAACTTCGAGAAGCGGCCGACCGACGGCGTCTTCCAACGTCCAGCCGGTGAGGGCCTGGGCGACGTTGTTGAGAAAGGAGACGTTTCCCTCCTTATCCGTCGTAATGACGCCGTCGCCGATGCTTTCGAGCGTGACGCGCAACCAGTCCCTTGAGGCGAGAACGTCTGAGACGGATTCGTGGCGGGGGGCCTTGCGATCGGGCATGTGCATTGATTCTACGTTCGGGGGGCCGGTGATGATCAGGTGATGGGGTGCTCGATGCCATGGGCATTGGCGCCCAGCCTGTTATCGATGCGGCAAGAGGGCGGAGGGCGGTGGTCGGAAGCGGCGCTGTTATGCTTCCGCGCCTGTGTGGAGGAGTGTGTGATGTTGCCGACGGCGGCGCTGGAGTATGACCTGCCGGGAGAGTTGATCGCGATGCATCCGGCGTCGCCGCGGGATGCAGCGCGGCTGATGGTGGTGCGGCGGGGCGGGGGCGGGGCGACCGGTCTGGAGGGGGTTGAGCATCGCGTGGTGCGCGAGTTGCCGGAGATTTTGCGGGCCGGCGACCTGCTGGTGCGCAATGTGACGAAGGTTGTGCCGGCGCGGCTGCGCGGCGTGCGGCTGGACACGGGCGGCCGGATGGAGGGGTTGTACCTGGGGGAGGAGCGTGATGAGCGGGATCGCGGGGGGGCGCTGCTCTGGCGGGCGATGGTGAAGCTGCGGCGGCTGAAGGCGGGGGCGGTGGTCGAGCTGCACACGTGCGAGGGGGAGGCGAGCGGTGTGAAGCTGCGGCTGCTGGAGCGGGCGGGGGCGGGAGAGGGTGGCGAAGTGCACGAGGCGTCGTGGCGCGTGGAGGTGGATGCGGGTGAAGCGCCGGGGCTTCAGGGCGCGACGAGCCTGCAGATCCTGGAGCGCGTGGGGCTGACGCCGCTGCCGCCGTACATTCGCGCAGCGCGCAAGCAGGCGCACGAAGAGGCGAGCGAGGAGCGTGACCGGAGGGAGTATCAAACCGTTTTCGCCGATGAGCGCGATGCGGCGAGCGTGGCTGCGCCGACGGCGGGGCTGCACTTCACGCCGGAGCTCGATGCGCGCCTGCGCGAGCGGGGCGTGCGGTTTGCGAGCGTGACGCTGCACGTCGGGATGGGGACCTTCAAGCCGGTGGAGACGGCGTTTGTCGAGCAGCACCCGATGCACGAGGAGTGGTGCGCGGCTCCCGCGGAGACGGGGCGGGCGATGCTGGAGGCGCGGGCACGCGGCGGGCGCATCATCGCCGTCGGCACGACGACAGCGCGGACGCTGGAATCGTTCTCCGGCCCCGAAGCGATCGCGGCGGGAGAGGGCGAAGGGGGGAAGCTGACGCGCATCCTGATCACGCCGGGGTACCGGTTCCGGAACGTCGATGCGCTGATGACGAACTTTCACCTGCCGCGGTCGACGCTGCTGGCGATGGTCGCGGCGTTCCTTGGTGCGGATGAGGAGGCGGTGGAACGGCTCAAGGTGCTCTATGGGGAGGCGATTCGCGAGCGGTACCGGTTTTATTCCTTCGGCGATGCGATGCTGGTGCTCGACGCGTAGTTGCGTGCTGGGGGGAGCACCGGCTCGTTGCGGCCCGGTATGCTGGGGGGATGGTGCTTGCCGTCTTTCTGGCTTCGGGGTTGGCGTTCGCCGCGGCGTGGTGGTGGGCGGGACGGCTCGCGTGGGGGGCGCGGGGGGCTCTGGAACGGTCGTGGTGGCGGCGGTGGGGGCCGGGCGTGGCGGCGCTGGCGTATCCGGCGTACCTGCTGGGCGCGTTGGCGCTGCGGCGCTGGTTTGACCGGGACATGCTGGGCGTTGATGCGGTGATTTGGGCGGTGTTCATCGTGTCGACTTTGCCGACGCTTGCGCTCGGCGCGCTGAGCGCGGCCGCTGCGCGCGGTGGCGGGGGGAGCGCGGGTGGCGCTGGGGCGTGGGCGGTGCTGGTTGGGTCCGTGGCGGCCGGCGTCATCGGGCCGTGGGCGTTTTACGCCTTTGAGAAGCGGACGCACGGGCCGTGGTACATCCAGAGCGAGGCGCTGGCGGCGCTGCTGTCGGTGTCGGTCGGCAGCGCTGCGTGGCTTGCATGCATGGTTGCGGGCGTTGCGATGTGGGGCATGCTCGCGCGGCGGCGGCGGATCGCGCTCAGGGGAATCGTGTGCGCAGCGTGCGGGTATGACGTGCGCGGGTTGGGAGCGGAGGCGCGGTGTCCGGAGTGCGGCGGGGCGGTGGGGGGAGTGACGAGTGCATAGTGCACAGTGCAGAGTGCAGAGGGTGGTTTACAGGGCGAAGAGGAGCGCGGCGCGCGCGGCGGTTGCGTGCGGGGAAACGCTGCGCGAGCTGCGCGCCACACGGCTGCGCCGCGGAGTACCGCGTCGAGCCGTGGCACCCATACGCATTCAGACACTGAGCGTGCGCTCAAAGGCCCGTGCGGAGTACAGCTTTTGGCCTGGGCAGGCCACGTGTGGGAAGTGGAGAGTGGACGGTTGACAGTGGATCGGGGCGGGATCCGACCCGGCGGCGCCGGTCAGGGGGACAGGTGCTCGAGAATTTCCAGGACGCCGGCTGCCTGCGGGGATGGGGCGATGAAGTCGGCGGCGCGTTTGACCTCTTCGTGGGCGTTGGCGGGGCAGGCGAAGAAGCCGACGCGGTCGCGGATCGCCAGGTCCGACGGGGTGTCGCCGATGCCGGCGAGGCGCTCGCGCGGGACGTCGATGTGCGCGGCGAGGCGGTCGAGGCCGGTGGACTTGGAGATGTGCTTTAGGTCGCAGTTGATGTAGAACCACGTCATGCTGATGCGCAACGGCCAGTCATCGCCGCGTGCTTCGATGGTGCGCTCGACAAGCGGGCGGACCTCGCGGCGCAGGTAGTCGGGATCGGGGTGGTAGAGGGAGATCGACGCGGCCTTGCCCGGCTGAATGGAGACGCCGCGGGGAGCCAGCTCGCGGCGGACCCACGCCTCGACCTCGTGGACGGCGGCGATGTGCTCCGGCGTGATGGCGGGGTCCATCATGTATTCGTTGGCGCCGGGGTGATAGAGCCAGACGCCGTTTTCACAGATGCAGGGGATCGTCGTGTTGTGGATGAGGCGGCACATCGCCTCGGCGAAAGGCTGCGGGCGGCCGGAGCAGAGCGTGATGGGAGGAAGGCGGGGCGCGTGCGCCTCGGCGGCGGCGAAGGCGCGCTCGTTGTGCGCGGCGATGCGCGCGAGATGCGCGATGTCGAAGGGCTCGGGCCCTTCCGGCGTGAGGCAGCCGTCGATGTCGGCGATGATGAGGTCGAAGGTGCGATCCGGGTGAGCTTGGGCAGGCATCGGCGATGGTAGGGTGCGCATCGCCACGGCTTGCCCTGCGTGGGCAAGCCGTGGCGCGTTTGGGTTTGGCGTGTTGTCGCCTGAAGGCGATGGCTGCGGTCAACTGCCGCGGGCCATCGGCCGGTTCGGCTGGGAGATGTCGCGGAGGACCTCGGCGGTGTCCTGTTCGGAGGCGTTGCGCGCGATGTCCGCCTGGGCGATGATGCCGCAGCAGCCGCCGCGGCTGTCGGTGACGGGGACGCGGCGGACCTGGTGCTCTTCCATCGCGCGGATGGCCTCGCGAACGTCGTCGTCTTCGCGGACGGACCGGATCGAGGTGGACATGCAGTCACGCGCGGTCATGTTGCGGACATCGCGTTCGCTGGCGACGGCGCGGGTGACGATGTCGCGGTCGGTGACCATGCCGATGACCTTGTTGCTGTTGTCGTCGTCGACGACGGGGATGGCGCCGCAGTCGCACTCATCCATGAGGCGCGCGATCTCGGGGAGCGGCGTGTCGGCGGTGCAGCAGGCGACGTCGGTCGTCATGATCTCTTTGGTCTGCATGAGTGACTCCTTGTGAGGCTTGAGGGTGAGGTGTGCGGCTTGAGCGTTGGAGTTTGAGTGTGTCAGGCGTGGGCGTGTCGGCGCGACGGAGCGCGGCGGAGCGTTCGATGAAGCACGGGGCGTCGCCCCACGGCGTACACCGCGCCGACGACCGCGCCGAAGAGCAGGTGCATGAGCATGTACGTGATGACGGTGGGCGCGCCGAAACCGGCGAAGAGGTAATCCGGATCTTCAATGCGCTGCGGCACGAGCGGATGGAGCAGGCCGAGCCCCCAGACCATGGCGCCGGCGACGAGGATGTGCGGCAGGGCGATGATCATGCCCTGCCACCAGCTTGCGCCGTCCCAGCGCTCAAAGAGCGCGGCGTAAATGATGGCGAAGACGACGCCCATTGCCGAATGGATCGCAAAGCCGAGCGGCCACGTCCCCAGCGAAAGCTCACGCGTGAGCGCGGAGCCGAGGAAAAGACCGAGATTCATCTCGGTGAGCCCGACCAGGCGGACGAGGGTGAGCAGTGCGACCATGGCGCTCGCGCCGACAAGGCCGGAGAGAATCGCCCAGGTCCATCGGATCCGCATGCCAGCATGCTACTGGCGCGCGCACGCGCGAATCCCTGGGACATGGTGCCCAGCTTCCGCCGCGATCCGCGCGCAAATCCAGCGCTCAGCCGCGGCGCGTGCGGTGGCGGAGCAGGACATAGACCACGCCGATGAGAACGCCGACAACCGCGCCGATGCCGCCCCACAACAGTGCGCGGCGGAGCGTGTCACCGGAGCGATCGATCCGCTCGGTGACGGGCGCGATGGTCGGTTCATCCGCCGCGGCGGCGTCGGCTTGTGCGCCGGCGGCATCTTCCGCGGGCGCAGCGGATTCGGCGGCGGCGACGACGGGCTGCGGCTCCGGTTCCGGCTGACGCCAGGTGCGCCAGAGCGCCTCGTAGGCGAGGCGGCCGGACTCGAGTGAATCGTGGTGAAGCTGCACCAGTTCAAACTGCTCGAGCGCGGTTTCGGAAAGCTGGAGCTCTTCGGCGCGGGCGTGGAGGGCCCGCATCTCGTCAAGCAGCTCGGGAAGGCCGTCGAGCAGGAAGCAGTTGTGCAGGGCCGCGACGACGGTCTCGAACTTCTCGGCGTCGGTGACACCATCGCCGTACCACGCTTCGTAGAGAGGAACGCTGGCTTCGCGGTGCTGCTCACGGGCGCGATCGAAGGCAATTTTTTTGACGTAGTCCTCAACGGCGTCGACGCCGCGGAAGTCTTCCCGGAGCGCGAGCATGTGCCCGAGCCAGGGTGAGCCGTCGATGGCAATGGCGGCGCGGGAACTGACATGGCTGCTGAGAGCGGCGATGTGCCTGGCCGCGTGGGCGTTCATCTCGTCGAGAAGCGCGCGGGCCCGGTCGGCGTGATCGTCCGTCGCCGGCTTTTCAAAGTCGGGGATGCCGAGAGGAAGGCCCTCGCGCGCGTGGCTGGCGAGGATGCGGCGGCAGATCTTCGCGGCCAGCGCGAAAGGCGGCGGGGCTTCGTAGCCGAACGTGTCCTTCGGCCGGGGTTCGAGCAGGGCGTCGGCGAGGTCAAGGGCCTCGCTCGCGTTCTCGGTGCGCATGGCGATGCAGTAGTCGATCGCTTCGCTGGTGCGCACCGGGTTCGGCCAGTGGTTGTAGCCGGGGAGGCGGCGAAGGGCGACGAGTTCGTGCCCGGCCTCGGCGTAAGCATCTCGCGCGGCGGGGGACTGTCGATAGGGGACAACAGGGTCGGCGGTGCCGTGCATGAAGACGATGGGAACGCCTAGCACGCCGCCCTCGCGGTCGGACCAGCTCCACGCGCCGCTGGCGTGCGCGACGACGCCCTCGGTCGCGCCGGGCCACTCGCCCGCGAAATAGGCGACGAAGAAGCCGCCCTGGCTGTGGCCATAGAGAAAAATGCCGCGGGCGGGAAAGGTGCGCGCCATCTCGAGGAGGAAGTCGCGAAAGGTGAGCGCATCGTCGGGTTCGCCGAGGAAGAGGCGCGTGCCCTCCGGGCCTTCGCTTGGGCCGTCGGGAGAGATGATGATGTCGTTGGGCCGGAAGGTGGCGGGGTCGTGGTTGGCGTGTCCCCAGCGGTAATCCAGGCCGGTGCCGTGGCAGAGGACGATCAGGTCGTACGCCTTGCCCTTTTCGTAAGAGGGGGGGAGTGACCACGTGTAGCGCAGGCCCTGTTCGCTGGTCCACTCGTAGACGCGGCCGGGCACGCACTCGCCTTCGCCTTCGCCGACGGGCACGGAGCCGGGCTGGAGCCGCGGCGGGGCGGCGGCGCGGAACTCGGGGGAGCTCGAGATGGCGGCGGCGGTTTCGTCCGCGGGAGCGACCTGGGCGATGCAGAGTGCAGGGTGCAGAGCGCACAGCGTGAGGGAGAGGAGAGCGCCGGGGAAGTGACGGCGGCGTTGCGGGGCGGGCTTGGAGAGTTGGAAGGTCAACGCTGATTCTCGCTTCTCATTGGCACGCGCATGTCGTTGCCGCGCTCGTTCGCTCACCATTCATCGTCGTGGACTTCATCATCCGTCACCGGCTGATCGAGCGCGTGTTGCAGGGCGATCAGGCTGTAGGCCGTGATGAGGACGGGCTCGTTTTCCATCCAGCGCTGGTGGACGACCTGAAAGGAGCCGTCTTCGTTCTGCAGTTCGGCGAGACGGTCGACGAGATCGTTGGCCCAGTCGCGCGTTTCGGTCGTGCCGTCGTCGGTGAGGATGTCGAGCGTCGGCTCGCCCCAGGCGTCGAGCGCGCGGGCGAAGGTGACGAAGTAGAAGTACAGGCCCTGGCTGCCGAGCCCGGGGTTTTCTTCGAGCGTGTAGTTGCGCTTGATCCAGTCGAGGGCGGCGGTGACGCGGACGTCGTCGCGCGGCAGGTCTGCGTAGACGTAGCTTTTGAAGCCGGCGTAGGTCATGCTGCCGTACGCGCGCAGACGGCTGATGGTCGTGCCATCGTCGAGCGTCTCTTCGATCTCGCCCGCCATGGACTGGCCGAGACCGCCGTCGACGGAAAGAGCCGCGGCGTTCGGAGCGGTGGCGTAAATGAATCCGCCCTGCTTTGAGCCCTTGGCGTAGGGCATGTCGTTGACTTCGTCGAGCATCTGGCAGCGTTCCATGAAGCGGAGCGCGCGCTGGAAGGACGCATCATCGGGGGAGACGCCCGTGTCGTGCATCGCCTGCAGCATTGTGGTGAGGTTCGACATGTCCGGGCGGCCGTGACGTCCGTACCCCGCGCCGCCGTAGAAGGGATGCTCCGGTGAGACCGGGGCGGCTGCTTCAGCGCCGCCGATCTCTTCGTCGGGATCTTCGCTCCACTGGAGGTTGCGGAGGAAGCGCTGGCCGCGAGTGATGGCGTCGCGCGCCTGGGGGAGGTCGACCTCGGCGAGCGCGGAGAGGGCGATCGAGGTGTTGTAGTTGGGCAGGACGTTGTCGTAGATGCCGCCGTCCGGCTGCTGGCTGTTGAGCAGGTGCTTGGCGCCCTGGAGGACGGCGGGGTGGTTGGAGTCGAACTTATCATCCAGAAGGATGCCGTTGATGACCAGGGCGGTGATGGCGGGGAATTCGGGGCGCTCGGCTCGGCCGTCCGTCTCCGGAGGAACGAGCCAGCCGCCGGTGGCGGGATCCTGCTGGCTGAGCAGGTAGTCGATCGCCTTGTCCGCCATCTCGCGGGCCTGGGCGCGGTGGGCTTCATCGATGGCGATCGCAGGAGAAGCCGCCGCGGCGGTGATGATGGCGGCAGCCAGGGAGAGAGGACGGAGAAGGGCGACGTTCACGGCCGTGCGTGGCATGGGGTTCCTTTCCATGTTGTCAGGCGGTTCGTGTGTCTGTGAGATCATTACCTGCGTGAGAGGTGGATGTTGCCGCCGCGGCGGAACGCTCGGCGTTGAGGATGATGGCGGCGGCGGCGACGGCGGCGGTTTCGATTCGCATGATGTGCGGTCCGAATGAGTGCATGCGGACGCCTGCGCGGCGGGCCTGTTCGAGTTCACGCGGCTCGAAGCCGCCTTCGGGGCCGATGAGAAGGTGGATTTCTTCTGCGCCGCTCGGCTGGTAGGGATCGCCCGAGGCGTCGGCGAGGACAACGTCTCTGGTGTGCGCTTCGGCGAGGGCCTGCTCGAGGGTGATGGAAGGGCCGATGCGGAGCAGCCACGGGCGGCCGGACTGCTTGGCGGCCTCGGCGGCGATGCGGGTGAGGCGGTCCAGCTTCGTCGGCCGCGGATCGACGACGGTTCGGGCCGCGCTCAAGGGACGCCACGCCGCGGCCCCGACCTGGCTGAGGGCGTCGACGAGCTCATCAGCGCGAGCTGCCTTGGGTGTCGCCGCGAGGACCGTCAGGCGGGGAGAAAGGGGAGGCAGGGTGGCGGCTTCGGTGATGCGGAGGAGCAGAACGGGGCCGGAGCGATCGCGGGCGATCTCTTCCAGGGTGGCTTGGGCGATGCCGCCGCGGCCGTTGAGGAGTTCCAGGGCGTCTCCGGGGCGGAGCCTCTTGACGCGGGCGGCGTGTCGGGCCTCGTCGGCTTCGATTTTGAGGGTCTGGCCGGGCTCGAAATCGGCGTGATCGACGAGGATCCTGTGTGCCGGGGCCATAGACTTGCTCGCTTGGAGAGAGACGCTTATAGGACGATGGCCACTTCTGCCGGCGTGGCGCGGGTAGATGAGGCGATGATCGGGCAAGGCGCCTCGGCCGGCCTTGAGTGGGCCGCGCTCACCGTCGATGATAGGGAAACGGTGGCGGACACAATGCCTGAGCAGGCCCAACGACATGGCGTGGTGCAGGAAGACCTGGATGCCCGGGTCGATGCGCTGCTGCGCGAGATGGAGGGGACCTCTGATCGCGTGGCGCGGAAGATCAAGGAATCGGAGGGTGGTGCGCCCACGCTGAAGGATCTGCCGCGGCCGGAGGGGGAGCGGGAGCCGAATGGCGACGTCCACGGCGAGGCGGCCGCCGAGGGCGGCGGGGATGTGCGGGGACGGGGCTCGGGGGCTGCGAGTGAACTGCTGGCGGCGACGGCGGCGGAACTGGCCCGGGACGGGGCGGGGCCGGGGGGCGAGTCTGTCGAGGCGCTGGATGAGCGGCTGGCGGCCGCGGTGACAAACTTCATGGATGAGGAGGAGCCGGAGGGTGGGGCGGAGTTCGAGGCTGCGATCGGGACGGCGGTTGAGCCCGTCGTGGTGGAGCCGGCGGTGGTGATTGAGCCGGCTGAGCAGGTTGAGCCGGTTGGGGCGGATGACGGGGGTGATGAGGCGGATTCGGTCAGCGACAAGGCGGGTGGGGAGCCCGCGAGGCGCGTGGTTTCCGCCTCGGCCGAGGGGCGTGTGGCGGGGGTGGACGTGGTGGGCGTGGTCGAGGCGCTGGGGCTTGGGGGACGCGCGGCCGAGCAGGCCGGGGAGATGCCGGGGCCGCGGACCGCGCCCGCGGCGACCATGGCGCCCGCGGCGGAGCGGCCGGGGTGGGCACGTCGCGTGCTGGATGTCTTCGTGCACGGCGTGGCGGGCGCGGCGGCGTCGGCGCGGCCGCACGCGATCCGGCTGGCGTGGCGGCTGGAGCAGTTCACGGTCGGGCTGTCGGCCGGGACGCGGGCGACGATCAAGTTCGTCGCGATCTGGACGCTGCTGAACGCGATCGGGGCGTGGACGTTCGTGATGTTGCAGACGCCGGAGAAGGCGCGGGCGGTGGAGGAGGAAGTGCCGACGGTGATCAGCGGGGTGGAGTGAGGGGAGCTATCCGCAGATTTCGCAGATAGCGCAGATTTGGGGATGAGGGGCCAGGAGGGGGAACCTCAATCGTAATCGCTCTCTTCTAAAGTCATTCGCGCTGATCGATGGCCTCGGTGCTCGCCAGGCTCGCGACGTGGGTGCGCCACGCGGTGTCAAGGGCTTCGAACGGTTCGTTGAGGGCGGCAAGGGTGGCTTCTTCGAGTGTTGCGCCGTCGGCCATGCGGTCGAGCCAGTCGATGAGCTTGGCGCGCGTGTGGCGCTCGGCGATGAACTCGATCATGTGGTGGCCCTGCCGGTAGACATGACCGGTGAACTCGGGGTTGATGTTGCGGAAGTCGGCCAGGTCGGGCCAGTCGGCGAGAGCGCCTTCGGTGTGATGGTGGCGGACGAACTGGTCGGAGCGCTCGCGGAAGTTTGCGAAGGCCGCGCCGGAGAACTCGGCGACGCCTTCGAGAATCCACCACGGCATGTTGGTCGCGTTATCGCCGAGCTCGAAGGTGGCGACGTGGCCGTATTCGTGCGCGAGGAGGGGCTTGAGGGAGCGCTGACGGCGGCTTGGGCGCGCAAGGATTTTGATGGATTCGCCCGGCTCATTCCAACCGCCGAGGCCGTCAAGATAGCTGAGATAGATTGAGTGTTGGAGATGCAGGACGCTGGGGTAGATCTTGACTTCCTGCAGGTGCTCGATGGGGCGGCCGAAGAGCTGGTCGACGTGCTCGCGGACTTCGGGAAGCTCGGCGGCGACCTGCTCGGCGACGGACTCGAAGCCGGCGGGGCACATGACGCGGTTCTCACCGTCGTCAATGACAATCCACTCTTCGCCGGCGTAGAGCCAGCGGCCGGCCGATTCGCCCGCATCGCTCAGGTCGGCCTTCTCGAAGACGGCGGGGAATGAAATGGTGCGCTCGATGGGATCGCCGCCGGTGGTCTCGGGGCCGAGCGTCCAGGTGGTGCGGAGCTCGACGATCGCGCGCGTGTCGGTGTAGACCGGCTCGCGGATGTCGGAGCGGGGCGAGTCGGCGCGCTCGTCGGGCTCGTTGTCCGTCGAGGCCGCGGGTTCGAGGGATTGGGGCTCGATGATCTCAAGCGTGAAGGCGGTCGGGACGTGCAGCTTGAGGTCGGCGGCCCAGTTGGCCTGCTCCTGATAGAAGACGGGATCGGTCGGTGAGACGTGGCGGAGATACGCCGCCGGATCACCGGCGAGGACGGCCGCTTCCATCTCATCGAGCGTCGCCTGCAGATCTTCGGGCGGCGCGCCCAAGAGGGGCAGGGTGAGGGCTGCGGCGACGGCTGCGCCGACGAATCGGGTGTAGGTCATGCGGAACGATATCCGCAGGCCGCGGTTGCTCGTTCGGTTGATGGCGTCAGGAGCCGGCCTGGTCGTGCGTGGTGAGTTCCGCGGCGGGGGCCTCGTCTTCGACCGCTTCGGGGGCGGGCGGCGCATCGGTCTGGCCCGCGGCGGCCTGTGGCTGGAGCACGGGCGCGACAGGGTCGGGCTCGTTGCCGGAGCGCAGCGTGCGCCAGCAGAGACCAAAGACGATCAGGGCGACCATGGTCCCGAGAAGGAACGCCAGGCGACGCTTGGGGATCTGCTGCGCGTAGGGGCGCGGGTCGTCGAAGGAGACATGCACGGGGGCACCTGCCAGCGCCGGGGGGCCCGCGGGGGCCAGTTCCTCGAAGGTGGACTCGTGCTGTTCATCAAGCTGCATGGATGACTCCGTGGGGCGTTTGCCCGGCGCGTCTGACATCCGCGTTGTTGGCCGCGGTCGTGGGTCCGACAACGTGCCTCCCGCTGAGGAGGCGCTTCCGGGCATGATTTCGGGTGGCAGCGCGTGCAACGCGAGCGCGGCGCGGCGGCGGCGCGCTGCGGGTGGTGAAACGGCGCGGGCAAGCGCGTCTGTTCGATGTGGGTGATCGTGCGGAGGGGCTTCTCGGACCGCGGCTATCACCGTGGCGGGATCAACCCTGCTGCCCGTAGAGCGCGGCCAGGTCGCGCCAGAAGGTTGGGTAGGTCTTGCCGACGCAGGCGGGGTCGTTGATGGTGACGTTCGGCCGGACGAGTCCGATAAGGGCGAGCGACATCGCCATGCGGTGGTCGTCGTAGGTCTGGAAGGTGATGGGCGGGGCCGAGGGGGAGAGGTCGATGCCGCCGGCGGGGGGCAGGATGAGGAGCCCCTCATCGCCTTCCTGCTGGAGGGGCTCGGTGCGGACGCCGAGACGGCCGAGTTCGTTCTGCAGGGCGGCGATGCGATCGGTCTCCTTGACGCGGAGGGTTCGCAGCCCCGTGAGCCGGCTCTTGCCGTCTGCAAAGCAGCAGAGCACGGCGAGCGTCATCGCGGCGTCCGGCATGCGGGACAGGTCGGCGGTGATGGGCCGGAGCAACGCCGCGGGCCGGCCGGGGGCCGCGGCGCGGGCGCCGCACTCGACGGTCGTCGCGCCGGAGCCGTCGGAGTCGATGTCGATCTGCGCGCCCATCTGGGCGAGCAGGTGAACGAACCTGGCATCGCCCTGAATGGACCCGCCGTCAATTCCGGGGATGCGGCAGCGCGAGCCGGGGACGAGTGCCGCCGCGGCCCAGAAGTAGGTGGCGCTGCTGGCGTCGGGCTCGATCTCGAGGTCGAAGGGCTCCAGGATGCACTGGGCCGCGCGGCGGGGAGGCGTTGCACCCGGCCCGGGCGGTGGCTCCTCGTGAGTTGCGGGGCTCTCAAAGCTGAACTCGGCGGGGAAGATGCGGATCCACCCCTGCTGGGCCGCGGCGTGGCCGTTGTGAGCCGTCGGATCCGGCAACTCGGCGGCGGCCTTGACGCCGACGGTGCGGAGCAGGCCCAGGGTCATCTCGATATACGGCTGGCTGGTCGGCGAGCCGTGGAGGTGGAGCAGGAGGCCGGTGGGCAGGAAGGGCGCGACGAGCATGAGCGCCGAGACGAACTGGCTCGAAAGCGTGGGAGTGATGGTCAGCTCGTGGTTGAGCGCGGCCATGCTGGCGGGCGGCCAGATGTGAATGGGGACGCAGCCGGGCTCGGCCAGGTCGTCAACGCGCAGGCCGATCTGGCGCAGCAGGTCGACCAGTTCGCCGATGGGGCGCTTGCGCATGCGGGCGTTGCCGTCGATGGTGACGCCGCGGGAGTCGGGGTCGGCCAGCGCGGCGGCGGCGGCGAGGAAGCGGGTCGCGGTGCCGGCGTTGTTGAGATTGAGGATGAGGGATTCGCCGGTGGCGGGGTGCTCCCAGCGCCCGCCGACGCCCTCGATCACCAGGCCGTCCGACTGGAGGTCGAAACGGACCCCGAGGGCCGTCAGGGCGGCGATCATGCGTTCCGCATCGTCAGCATCGAGGAGGGGGCGGCGCAGGCAGGACTCCCCCGCGGCGAGCCCGGCCAGCAGGAGGGCCCGGTTGGTGATGCTCTTGGAGCCTGGGGGGCGGATGACGACGTCGAAGGGGCGCTGGAGCGGCCTGACGGGGAGGATGTCGGGGAGCTCGGCGAGCGGGCGTCGCATCACGAAACAAGTCCTTTTCGCCCTGCGCGGGCGTCTTCTCCTGGCTTACTGTGCGTCCGTCTGGTCGGCTTCGGCGTCGGAGGCGCGGAAGACAGCGACCACATCCTCGACCGGAATGACGAAGAGGCGGTTGTCTCCCTCAAACTCGACCGGGATCGCGTGTTTGGGGTTGAAGAGGATGCGGTCGTACTTGCGGATGGGATAGTCGTCGTCGTTGGCGACCTGGGCGCTGATGGCGACGATGCGGCCGGTGAGCGTGGGGATTTCGATCTTGTCGGGCAGGTGGATGCCGGACTTGGTCTGCTTCTTGTCCTCGTCCTTGCGGATCAGGACGCGTGCGCCAATGGGTTCAACGATTTCCAGCCTTGCCGGGGCTTTTCGGGGCTTACTCATCAGGGGACTGTAGGGGTGTGATGGGCGGATGCGGGGGTTGCTACGCTTCCGCGGTTTTTTTGTCGGGGGTAAGAGAGCGGCGCGAATGATCCTGCTGGAGCAACTGTCGAAGCTCATCCGCGAAGTGCCGGACTTTCCGAAGCCGGGGATCGTTTTCAAAGATTTCACGCCGCTGCTGCGCGACCCGGCGGGCCTGGCGCTGGCGGTGGAGTTGATGGCCAACCCTTACCGCAGCCAGGAGGTAGACCTGGTGGTGGGGGCGGAGTCACGCGGGTTTATTTTCGGGATCGCCCTGGCGCAGTCGCTCTCCGCGGGGTTCGTGCCGGTGCGGAAGCCCGGAAAGCTGCCGGCGAGCAAGCGGAGCATCACGTACGAACTGGAGTACGGCTCCGACACGCTGGAGATTCACACCGACGCGATCATGAAGGGGCAGCGGGTGCTGCTGGTGGACGACCTGCTGGCCACGGGGGGCACGATGCAGGCGTGCTGCGAGCTTGTCACGCAGATGGAAGCCCGGATCGTGGGGATCACGGTGCTGATCGAGCTGACGGTGCTGCACGGGCGCGAGCGGCTGAGCCGGTACGGCGACCTGCACGCGGTGCTGAAGTACTGAGCGTCACGCGGCGACCTGCGTGTCAACCGAGAGCAGGCTGACGAGACGGCCGTCGGGCCCGAAGCGGACGCCGTTGGCGGCGTAGTCGGGCATGCGCGCGGTGCCGTTGACGTAGTAGAAGAACTCGTGATCGCCATCCGGAACGGTGGTGCGGACGCGCCACCAGCCTTCGTGATCGCGCTGCATGCGGAGGGGCGTGCGCCAGCCGGTGAAATCTCCCGCAAGCTCCACGGTGGTCGCGTGGGGAAGGTAGATGCTGAACTCAAAGATTGCGTTGTCGATCTGATTGACCATGGATGTCCCGCCCTTCGTGTGCGTCCGCCCCCATCGCCTTCATTGTGACCAGCATGGCACAATCGACAATCCCCTGTTGGGGCGGAGGCGCGGCATTTGGGCGCGAATGCCCATTGCGCGGAGGACGGCGGGGCTACCGCGCCGCGGCGTGAAAACGCTCAGCGTTCGTAGATTTCGAAGGTCATTGCGTGCGCGTTGCGCTCGTCGGGCTCGAAGCGCTCGGATGAAACTTTGCGCCAGCCGGACAGGTCTAGCTCCAGGAAGGTGTCGCCCTCCGGGCGCGCGTGGATGCGTGTGAGGTAGATTCGCTCGAGGCGGGGCATGGCGGCGTGGTAGATCTCCGCACCACCGGCAATGAAGGGCTCATCGTCGTCACGCTCGGCCTCGCGGATGGCCTCATCGAGGGTGTGGACCACGGTTGCGCCGGGGGCGGTGAAGCTCTCATCGCGGGTCAGGATGATCGCGCGGCGGCCGGGAAGCAGCCCCTCCAGGGAGTCGAACGTGCGACGCCCCATGATGAGCGCGTGCCCGAGCGTCTTTTCCTTGAACCAGCGCAGGTCCCGCGGCAGACGCCAGGGGAGCCCGCCCTCGCGCCCGATGACGCCGTTGTCGGCGATGGCGACGATCGCGGAGAGGGTCATATGGCCACCGGGGCGCGGATTGCGGGGTGAGGGTCGTAGTTGATCACCTGCACATCCTCGTACGTGAAATCGAAGATGTTGCGCACTTCGGGGTTCAGTTGGAGGGTGGGGAGCGGCCGTGGCGTGCGGCTGAGCTGTTCGTTCACCTGATCAAGGTGGTTGTCGTAGATGTGGGCGTCGCCAAAGGTGTGGATGAACTCGCCCGGGGCGAGGTCGGTGACCTGGGCGATCATGTGGGTGAGCAGGGCATAGGAGGCGATGTTGAAGGGGACGCCGAGGAAGAGGTCAGCGCTGCGCTGGTAGAGCTGGCAGGAGAGGCGGCCGCCCGCCACGTAGAACTGGAAGAGGATGTGGCAGGGGGGGAGGCGCATGCGCTCCAAGTCGGCGACGTTCCAGGCGCTGACGACGAGGCGGCGGGAGTCCGGGTTGGTCTTGATCTCTTCGACGACGCCGCTGATCTGGTCGATGGCGCCGCCGTCGTAGTCGCGCCAGGAGCGCCACTGGCGGCCGTAGATGGGGCCGAGGTCGCCGCGCTCGTCGGCCCACTCGTCCCAGATGGTGACGCGGTTCTCACGGAGGAAGCTGACGTTGGTGTCGCCGCGGAGGAACCAGAGCAGTTCGAAAATAACGGAGCGGAGGTGGATGCGCTTGGTGGTGACGAGGGGGAAGCCCTGGGCCAGGTCGAAGCGCATCTGGTGTCCGAAGACGCTGCGCGTGCCGGTGCCGGTCCGGTCGGCCTTCTGGACGCCGGTCTCGCGGACGAGCCGCAACAGATCGAGGTACTGATTCATTGGCTCGGCTTCCTCCCTGGCGGATGATACCAGAAGGGGCGGGCGAGCGAGGCGGACGGCAATGGGCGGATGGCGGCCGGCAACTGGTCTTGCAGGAGGGCAGAGGTTTTTCCTTGACGGGGGCGGGTGTCGGGGTTACAAGTTGTCCTGAAAGCAGTCCTGCGGACAGGCGGGCGGGGACAAAGGAGGATCGGCATGGAGCGACGACTGATGGCGGCCGCGGCCGCGGCGGTGGTGGGGGCGATGGCGGGGGTGGCGCTCGGGGACGGGGCGACGAACTTCGACTCGGAGCCGGAGGGGTGGACGGCGGAGGGGCTCCCGCCGGAGCTGCAGCCGCCTCACCCGGCGAGCGACTACACGGTGGGGGGGATCACGTTTTTCGACGTGGACTATCCCTTCAACCAGAACCCGCTGGCGGTGACGCCGGTGTGGCCGGTCGACGGTCCGCTGCCGGACTTTCCGGGCGAGAGCGCTGAGGGTGAGCCATTCCCGATCTGGACGTTTGAGACGGGGCCGACGGGCCAGAGCGGGGTGGAGGGGTACTTCTACCTGGACTTCCGGACGCACGGGACGATGGTGGAGAACGCCGATGCGCTCGTGGAGGACTTTGACGGTGCGTTTACGCGGCCGAACCTGCTGATCGTCGGGAGCGGCTTCTACCCCGGCGACAACTTCAACCTGTCGTTGATGACGAGCCTGAAGATGACGACGGGCGAGGTTGAGCGGTATGCGCGCTTTGACGCGATCTACATGGACGGAGACGCCGGGGTGTGGGCGGATGTGTGGGTGACGCTTGATGCGTTGCGCGAGGGCGTGGTGGTCGCGACGGATGAGTTTCAGATCGGGTGGAGCGGTGATGGCCGGCTGCACCTGTCGGCGCGCGAAATGAGCATCAGCGGCGTGGAGTTCGATACGCTGCACCTGTATTGCCACAAGCAGGGCGTCGTGACGCCGGGCGATGTGTTTACGCGTGCGTGCGTGATGCTGGACAACATCGAGATCCGTTCGCAGCCGCCGTGCGCGGCGGACATCGACGGGACGCCGGGCGTCGACGTCTTTGACCTGCTGGCCTACCTCGACTTGTGGTTCAGCGGCGATGCGGCGGCGGACAAGGACGGAGTCGCGGGGATCGACGTCTTCGACCTGCTGGGTTACCTGGACGGCTGGTTCGCGGGCTGCTGAGCCCGGGCGAGGTGCCGGGATGAGTTCGTGGAAGGGCTGCGCTTGCCTGCCCCGGCGAGCGCGGCCCTTTCTTCTGCGCGGTTGAATCAATCAATAAAGCAAGGCTTTCTCGCGACGTGCGCGAAACGCCTTCAGGCCGGGCTGGAATGAGCGGAGGATTTCGCCGGTGGGCGCTCCGTTTTGAATCGCATGGAGCGTTGCTTCGCTTGCCAGCAGGCGGTTGTAGCGGTCGAGTTCCCAGTCGTCCGGGTAGAGCGCCCGCAAGGTGCGCGCGATCTCCAGGCCCGCGGTGATGGGGCGGACGGCCTTGCGGTCGGTGATGGAGATCTGCACGCCGCCGCAGCGCTCGCCGGCGAACTTGCTGGAGTCCGGCGTGAAGTGGCGCGGTGTGAAGCGGAGGCCGGCGATGTGCTCGGCGGGCGCGCTGTTGAGCGCCGCGGCGAGGCGGACGGGATCGATCCACGGCGCGCCGAAGAGCTGGAACGGCGTGTCGGTGCCGCGGCCGACGGAGAGGTTGGTGGTCTCGAGCAGACCGACGCCCGGATAGAGGAGCGCCTGGTCGAGGTTGCGCATGTTGGGGGAGGGGTTGATCCAGAGGAGGCCGGTTTCGTCGTAGAAGCGCTCGCGCTGCCAGCCCTCGATGGGGACGACGGTGAGCGTGTCGGAGGGGAGGTTGAACTCGTCGGCGAAGAGGCGCGCCAGTTCGCCGACAGTCATGCCGTGTCGGAGGGGGATGGTGTGGAAGCCGACAAAGGACTGTGCGCCGTCGTCGAGGATGGGGCCGGCGACGTCGACGCCGTTGATCGGGTTGGGCCGGTCGAGCACGATGAAGCCCTTGCCGTTCTCCGCGGCGGCCTGCATCGCCAGGCCCATGGTGGAGATGTAGGTGTAAAAGCGGCAGCCGATGTCCTGGATGTCGAAGACGAGGGCGTCGACGTCGGCGAGCTGCTCGGGCGTGGGCTTGCGCGAGTCGCCGTAAAGGGAGTGGATCGGCAGGCCGGTCGGCTCGTGGCGCGAGTCGCCGACCTTTTCATCGAGCGCGCCGGCGATGCCGTGCTCGGGGGAGAAGATGGCGACGAGATTGACGTCGGGCGCTTCGTGCAGGAGGTCGATGATGTGGCGTCCGGTTGCATCGACGCCGGTGTGGTTGGTGATGACGCCGATGCGCTTGCCCTTGAGTTGCTCAAAGCCGGAGGCGATGAGGTTGTCGAGGCCGGTCCGGACGGCGGCGGCGCCCTTGATCGCGGCAGGCACGCCTTGCCCTGACGGGACAAGCCGTGGCGCCGGCCGAAGTTGTGGCGTGCGTTCGAGCGCGGCCGCCGCGACGTTGCAGATGCGGCCGGCCAACTCGTTGACGCTGCCGACCCCGTCGGGGTGGACGCGGTTGGAGAGGAAGATGACGTACAGGTCGAGCTCAGGGTCGATCCAGAGGACGGTGCCGGTGAAGCCGCCGTGTCCGAAGGCGCTGTCGGAGAGGTGTTCGCCCTTGTTGGCCGAGTAGCGGCTGGCCTTGTCCCAGCCGAGGGCGCGCAGCGTGGTGCGCTGTTTGCCTGAGGCCGTGTCGGTCTCGACGATCTGTTCCGCGCGAGTCATGAGGTCGACCGTGGCCGGCGCGAGGATGCGCGCACCGTTGTACTCTCCGCCGCGGAGCATCATGGTGGCGTAGATCGCCATGTCGTCGGCGGTGGAGAAGAGCCCCGCGTGGCCGGCGACGCCATCCATGAGGTGGGCGCGCGGGTCGTGCACCTGGCCGACCATCCACTCGCCGTCGCGCTGCTCGGTGGGGGCGGCGCGGGCTTGGAGGGATTCGGCGGGGAGAAAGCCGGTCTCGCGCATGCCGAGCGGCTCGAAGATGTTCTCGCGGGCGAAGTCGTCGAGGCGGCGGCCGCTGAGGCGTTCGACGAGTTCCCCCAGGAGGATGAAGCCGACGTCGGAGTAGATGAACCGGCTTGCCGGCTCACAGGTGAGCGTGAGACTGTGGATGTTGGCGTAGGCCTGCTCCCGTCCTGCCTGGTAGTCCGCCAGCGCGTTGTCGGGGATGAAGCCGGCCTGGTGCGTGAGGCAGTGGAGGACGGTGATCTCCTCCTTGCCGTTGTTCGCCAGTTCGGGGATGTGGTGGGCGACCTTGCCGCGCAGGCGCAGGAGGCCGCGCTCGTGCAGGATCATGATGCTGGTGGCGGTCGCGACGGGCTTGGTGATGGAGGCCATGTCGAAGAGGGTGTCGACGGTCATGGGCTCCGGCGCGGGCTCAAGGCGTTTGTGGCCGTACGCCTTCTGGAAGACGATGCCGCCCGCCCAGCCGTGTGAGCCCCCTCCGGCGAGGTCCCCGGCACGCCCGATCGTGACCACGCAGCCGGGCATTCGTTTGTCGGCCAGGGCCTCCTCGACGAGGGCGTCGATGTGGAGGAGGTGGTCGGCGCGGACACTCCCTTCGGCGGGGTCAATGTGCGGCACCTGTGCGGTGCAGCAGAGGGAGAGACCGAGGGAGAGGCCAAACGCCGCGGCGGCGACTCTGCTGAAAATGCCCATCGCCAGAGCATACTGGAACGGTCGAGGGCGTCGAGGGTGAAGCCCGCCTTCGGCCGACGCAAGGCCCGTATCCTTGCTCAGGGCAGGGCCGGCCGGGCGGTCACCCCTGTCATCTTCAGGGGGGAGGGGGCGTTGCCCGCGGCCGTTTTCCGCCTACACTTGCGGTCCCCTCGAAGGAAGTTCCTTGACCAATCGCGGGCGTTGGCCCGCCGGAGTGCTTGCAGTGGTTCGTATCCGGATGAAGCGCATGGGCCGTCGGCATCGCCCGTTTTTCCGCATCAACGCGGTGGAGAAGCGCGAGAAGCGCGATGGCCGCGTCATCGAGGAACTCGGCTGGTACGACCCGCTGACGAAGGAAGAGGGCAAGTCCGTCAAGGTCAACGCCGAGCGCGTGAAGCACTGGATCAGCCAGGGCGCCCAGCCCTCCGAGTCCGTCCTCGACCTGCTCGTCCGGCACAACGTCATCGACGATCAGAAGCTGGTCGCCCAGCGCAACCAGCGCATCGAGCACCGCAAGGCCCTCCAGGCCGAGCGGGCCAAGGCCGCCGCGGCCAGCGCCGCCGCCGAGGGCGAAGCGGCGTCGGAGTGAGCGCGTGTCTGAGTCGATCGGGGCCGAGCCGGGGGCAGGCCGCCCGCAACGGCCGCTTCGCATCGATATCCTGACGACATTCCCGGAACTCTTCACGACTGAACCCCCCGCATTTCTGGGGGTCAGCATCCCCGCGCGCGCCAGGGCGACGGGCCTCGTCGAGTACCACGCCGCCGATATCCGTGCCTTCACCACCGACAAGCACCAGAAGACCGACGACCGCCCCTTCGGCGGCGGGCCCGGCATGGTGATGATGTGCCAGCCGGTCTGGGACGCCGTGCAGGCGGTCGAAGCCGCCGACCCGCGCCCGGCCACGCGCATCCTGCTTACGCCCCAGGGCCAAGTGCTCGATCAGCGCCTGGCCGAGGATCTGGCCGGCCGGGAACGGCTCCTGCTGATCGTCGGTCATTACGAGGGCATCGATGAGCGCGTCATCGAGCGGCTCGCCCCCATGGAAGTCAGCCTCGGCGATTACGTCCTCTCCGGCGGCGAGGTCGCGGCGATGGTCCTGATCGACGCCGTCGTGCGGCTGCTCCCGGGCGCGCTGGGGCACGGAGAATCGGCCCTGCAGGACTCCTTCGGCGAGGTTCCCGCGACGGACGCCGCGGGGAATCCGATCGACGCCCGGACGCTGGCCAAGTGGCGGCAGGAGCTCGGCATCCCGGAGGGCGCCCGCCTCCTGGACTGCCCGCACTACACGCGGCCGCGGGTCTGGGAGGGCAGGGAGATCCCGGAGGTCCTGCTTTCGGGCGACCACCGGGCCGTTGCCCGCTGGCGGCTGGAGCAGATGGCGGCCCGCACGCGGTCGCGGCGGCCGGACCTGCTTCCGTAGGGGAGAACTGGACCCATTCCACGACCCCGCTTACACTTGCGATCACCTCAGGGCCCGGCCCGGCGGGCGCACAGCCCGTGCCGGCCGACCCATCCCTGAGACGCCGACCAACCCACCACCGACGACGGGAAGACCCGCCATGAACAGCCAAGCCATCCTTGACAGCATCAACAGCGCCTCGCTCAAGAGCGACATCCCCCTGATGGACGTCGGTGACACGATCAACGTGCACTACCGCATCATCGAAGGCGCCAAAGAGCGCGTGCAGGTCTTCCAGGGCGTGCTGATCAACCGCCGCGGCCGCGGCATCAACGAGATGATCACCGTTCGCCGCATCGTCGACAACATGGGCGTGGAGCGGACGTTCCCGATCAACTCGCCGAAGATCGCGCAGTTCGAGGTCGTCCGCCGCGGCGACGCCCGCCGCGCCAAGCTCTACTTCCTGCGCGACCGCGTCGGCAAGAAGCGCCGTCTCCGCGACCGCCGTCGCGGTCTGAAGCACGTCGAGGGCGTGAAGACCGTCGGGTAATCGCCGTCCTGATCATGTGAACACCAAGCCAAGACCCCGACGGTCCGTCGGGGTCTTGTCGTTTGGTCTACCCTCCCCTTATGCACGCACTCACCATCCAGAAGCAAGGCGCGCCCGTCGCGCCCAACGTCAAGTACGTCACCGACTGGCCGGAGCCGTCCGCCCCCGGTCCCGGCGAGGCGCAGGTTCGCGTTCTCTGCTCGGCGCTGAACCATCTTGATCTGTGGGTCGGCATGGGGCTGCCGGGGGTGAGCGACTTCCCGCGCATCTCCGGTTGCGACGTCTGCGGTGAGGTCACGCAAGTCGGCGAGGGGGTTGATGCCGGCTGGATCGGCCGCCGCGTCATCATGAACGCCGCGATGGATCGCACGCCGCTGCCGCACGCTGATGAGCCGCCGCGCAGCACGCTTGCGCCGCAGTATGAGCTGCTCGGCGAACACACCAACGGCGCGCACTGTCAACGTCTGAATGTTCCCGCGACGCACCTGCAAGCGATCGGGGACGACGCCGACCCGGCGCAGGCCGCGGCGTACGGCCTCGTCACGCTGACTGCCTACTCCATGCTCGTGACCAAGGCCCAGGCCCGGCCCGGCCAGACCGTTCTGATCACGGGCATCGGCGGCGGCGTCGCGCTCGCCGCGCTGCTGCTGGCCAGGCACATCGGCTGCCGCACCGTCGTGACCAGCCGCAGTCAGGACAAACTCGACCGCGCTGTGAAACTCGGCGCAGACCACACCGTTCTCGACGATGGCGGCGATTGGTCCAGGCCCGTCCGCGCCTGGACCGGCAAGCGCGGCGTCGACATCGCCGTCGATTCCGTCGGCAAGGCCACGCACCTGAACTGCATCAAATCCCTCGCCCGCGGCGGCACGTACGTCACCTGCGGCGCGACCACCGGCCCCGACGCGACAACCGACCTCACTCGCATCTTCTGGAACCAACTCCGAATCCTCGGCTCCACCATGGGCACGAACGAAGAGTTCGCCGAAGTCGCTGCCCTTTTCCGCGCCGGCAAGGTCGACGCAGTCGTGGACACAATCACGCCCGCAAACCGCGGCGCAGAAGCCTTCGCCCGCCTGGAAAGCGGTGAGCAGTTCGGCAAGGTGGTGATCGACTGGCGGGAGGGATGAGTTTGTACGAGCACTGTCAGGCAAGCGCGCCCGCTGCGCGCGGTTGTGCTATTCTGCCCACACAATGATCCTCACGATCGAGACAACCCACCGCCCGGCGACAGACCTGGGATACCTCCTTCATAAGAACCCTGCGCGCCCCCAAACCTTTGATACCGCTTTCGGCACAGCGCACATCTTCTATCCACACGCGTCCGAAGATCGCTGTACCGCCGCGCTCCTCCTCGAGATCGACCCCGTCGGACTTGTCCGCCGTGGCCGCGCTGGTGGCGGAAGTGGCGGAGGCGAAGGCTTCTCCCTCGACCAGTACGTTAACGACCGTCCCTACGTCGCATCATCCTTCCTTTCCGTCGCGCTCAACAGCGTCTTTCGAAACGCACTGAACGGACAATCGAAGGAGCGGCCGGAACTCGTTGCACGTCCGATTCCCCTCATCGCGCGCATCGCTGTCGTTCCATCGCATCACCCGGACCTCATCTCGCGCCTCTTTCAGCCGCTCGGGTACGATGTCGAGGTTGTCACGCATCCGCTCGATGAAGCGCACCCGGAGTGGGGCGACGGCCGCTATCACACCGTCACGCTGTCGCACACCATCACGCTGCAGGTTCTCCTCCAGCACCTCTATGTCCTGATCCCCGTCCTCGACAACGACAAGCACTACTGGGTCGGCGAGGATGAAATCGCCAAACTCCTGGCCCGCGGCTCGGACTGGCTGCCGCGGCACCCCGAGAAGGATCTCATCGCCCGTCGTTACCTCAAGCATCAGTCGCGCCTCACGCGCGACGCCCTGGCGCGCCTCGCCGAGGAGGATGAGTCCGACCCGGACGCCGCGGCGACGGAGCATGACGCCCAGGAAGAGGCGATCGAGCGGCCGCTGTCGCTGAACCGCCAGCGCATCGGCGCAGTGCTCGCCACGATCAAGGCGAGCGGCGCCCGCAGCGTGCTGGACCTCGGCTGCGGCGAGGGGCAACTCCTCCGCGAACTGCTCACCGACAAGCAGTTCGAGCGCATTGTCGGGGTCGATGTCTCCATGCGCTCCCTCCAGCGCGCGGCGGAGAAGCTGCGCCTCGACCGCCTCCCCGACCGCCAGCGCGCCCGCCTCACGCTCCTGCACGGCTCCCTCATCTACCGCGACGACCGCCTCGCCGCGCCCGAGCCCTTCGACGCCGCCGCCATCGTCGAGGTCATCGAGCACCTCGATCCGCCGCGGCTCCGCAGCTTCGAACGCGCCGTCTTCGAGTTCGCCCGGCCTCGCACGGTGATCGTCACAACGCCGAACCGAGAGTACAACGTGCGGTGGGAAACGCTCCCCGCCGGCAAGTTCCGCCATCACGACCACCGGTTTGAATGGACGCGGGCCGAGTTTCAGGAATGGGCCGAGCGCGTCGCTGCCGAGCACGGCTACACCGTCCAACTCCTGCCGGTCGGGCCGGAGAATGCGGAAGTGGGGCCGCCGACCCAGATGGGGGTGTTTGAGCGATCATGAACCTCTCACTCCCCGAGCTCTCCCTCATCGTCCTCATCGGCCCCTCCGGCGCCGGCAAATCCACCTTTGCGCGCACGCACTTCAAGCCCACCGAGGTCCTTTCCTCCGACTTCTGCCGTGCTCTCGTCAGCGACGATGAGAACAACCAGGCCGCCACCGACGACGCGTTCGACCTACTTCACACGATCGCACGCACGCGCCTCCGCCGCGGCCTGCTCACGGTCGTGGATGCGACGAACGTGCGCCCGGAAGACCGCCGTCCCCTCGTCGGCCTCGCTCGAGAACACCACTGCCTCCCCGTCGCGATCGTCTTCAACCTCCCCGAGCGCCTCTGCCAGGAGCACAACCGCGCTCGGCCCGACCGCGACTTCGGCCCGCACGTCATCCGCCAGCAGCGCAGCGCCCTCCGCCGCGACCTGCGCAATCTCCGCCGCGAAGGCTTCCGTCATGTCTTCACGTTTACCACGGAAGAGGAAGTCGCCGCGGCGACCGTCGAGCGCGTCCCCCTCTGGAACAACCGCAAGCACGAGCACGGCCCCTTCGACATCATTGGCGATGTCCACGGTTGCTTTGACGAACTGATCGAACTGGTCGAAAAGCTCGGCTACGCGGTGGAGCGCGATCCGGAGCAAGCGGAAGGTGACTGGTCTATCACGCCGCCGCCCGGCAACGCCACGGCGGATGGCGCGGAGAGTCCCGCGCGGAAGCTCATCTTCCTTGGCGACCTCGTCGACCGCGGCCCGAAAACCCCCGCCGTCCTCCGCCTCGCCATGCGGGCCGTCGCCGAAGGCAAGGCGCTCTGCGTACCCGGCAACCACGATATGAAGCTCGTCCGCGCCCTTGACGGCAAGAACGTCAAGATTGCTCACGGACTCGCTCAATCCCTTCAGCAGCTCGAAGCCGAGTCGCCCGAGTTCCGCAGGCAGGTCCGCGACTTCCTGGACTCCCTTGTGAGCCACTACGTCCTCGATGACAGCCGCCTCGTCGTGGCCCACGCGGGCCTCCGCGAAGAGATGCAGGGCCGCGGCTCCGGGCGCGTCCGCGAGTTCTGCCTCTACGGCGAGACCACCGGCGAGACCGATGAGTTCGGCCTCCCCATCCGCTACAACTGGGCGGCCGAGTACCGCGGCCGCGCCGCCGTCGTCTACGGCCACACGCCCGTTCCTGAAACGGAGTGGCTCAACGGCACCATCAACATCGACACCGGCTGCGTTTTCGGCGGCAAGCTCACCGCCCTTCGCTACCCGGAGCGCGAGCTTGTGTCCCTCCCCGCGCGCGCTACGTACGCCGAGCCGGCCCGCCCGTTTCTGCCGGCGCCAGAAGCCGGCCCAGGAGATGGCGCGGCCGCGCTCTCCGCCCAGCAGCAGGCGGATGACATGCTCCCCCTCGCCGACGTCGTCGGCAAGCGCATCATCCAGACACGCCTGCAATCCACCGTCACCATCCGCGAGGAGAACGCCACCGCCGCGCTCGAAGTCATGAGCCGCTTCGCCGCCGACCCGCGCTGGCTCATCTATCTCCCGCCGACGATGTCTCCGACGGAGACAAGCCAGCGGCCCGGGCTTCTCGAGCATCCGGCCGAGGCCTTCGAGCACTACCTGCACCGCGGCGTCGAATCCGTCGTTTGTGAAGAGAAGCACATGGGCTCGCGTGCGGTCGTCGTCCTATGCCGTGATGGAGCTGCGGCCCGCCGCCGCTTCGGCGTGACTGAAGCAGAGGGAGCCGAAGCGGCCGGCATCGTCTACACCCGCACAGGCCGGCGCTTCTTCGATGATGCGCAGCTTGAGGCGGCCTTGCTTGATCGCCTGCGCCACGCGGCGACCGGTGCAAACCTCTGGGACGAACTGGAGACGGACTGGCTTTGCCTCGATTGCGAGCTGTTGCCCTGGTCGGCCAAGGCCCAGGCGCTCCTGCGGGACCAGTACGCCGCCGTCAGCAGCGCCGGCCGCGCCGCGCTCGCCGAGGCCGCGGCAACGATCGGCACCGCCGCCGTGCGGGCGCCGGCCGATCAACTCACTGCCCTGCTCGAACGGACGACAGCGCGCGCCGAAGCCATGGAAAGGTACACAAGCGCGTACCGCGCCTACTGCTGGCCAGTCGAATCACTCGACGACCTCCGCCTCGCCCCCTTCCACCTGCTCGCCAGCGAGGGGGCCGTCCACACGGACAAGGATCACCTCTGGCACATGGCCACTCTCGCCCGCCTGGCCGCGCAGGACAATCTCTTCATCGCGACCACTCACCGCCTCGTCAACCTCACGAACGAAGCCGAAGTCGGCGCCGCAACCGCGTGGTGGGAAGAACTCACCTCGAACTCCGGCGAAGGCATGGTCGTCAAGCCGCGCGGCTTCATCGCCAAAGGCAAACGCGGCCTCTTCCAACCCGCCATCAAGTGCCGCGGCCCCGAGTACCTCCGCATCATCTACGGCCCGGAGTACCTCAGCCCGGAACACCTCGACCGCCTTCGTTCACGCCGCTTGAAGCACAAACGCTCCCTCGCACTCCGTGAGTTCGCCCTTGGCGTGGAAGCCCTGGAACGCTTCGTCCGCCGTGAGCCCCTCCGGCGCGTCCACGAGTGTGTCTTCGGCATCCTGGCGCTCGAGAGCGAGCCTGTCGACCCACGCTTGTGATCGATGTGTCCCGGCCACTTGCCGATCACGCCGCGCTGCGACGATGATTGGCGGGCGCGTCGTGCTGGGCGATCTGTCCGTTCCCGCGCCTTTTCGCTTCGTACATCATCCGGTCTGCTGCGTTCATCAGATCGCTTGCAGACTGTGGCTGCGCCGCGGCGGCGCTGGCGATTCCGATGGAAGCGCCGAGCGCAGCGCTGCATCGTTGATCTTCATTGGATCCGGCTAGTCGCAGCGGTGCTCGCGCTGCGTGGAGGCGCTCGGCCAGGCAGGCTGTGCGTTCGTTGAGCTCACGCTGGAGTCTTGCGGCCAGCAGGGCGGCCATCTCCGGCGCTGTCTGTGGCAGCAGGATGACGAACTCGTCTCCGCCAGCGCGGGCCGCGACGTCGGAGCGCCGCGTGCATCGCCGGATGACATCCGCCGTGATCCGGAGCAGTTCATCCCCCGCGCTGTGCCCCAGCGCATCGTTTACCGCTTTCAGCCCGTCCAGGTCCAGCATGACGCACGACAGGTCGCCGCCATAGCGCTTCCATGCGTCGAACAACTCCTCGAGGCGTGAATCCAGGTGCCGCGCGTTGCCGAGGCCCGTCAGGGCGTCCGTGTTCGCGGCGTTCCGCAGGTGCGACACCATCGCGCGGAGCGAGCGGTTTTCGCGCTGCAGTTCCGCGACCGCATCGCGCACGCGGCGCCAGTCGCTCAATGGGAGCCCTCCCGGCCCCCTCGGCCCCGCGGGAGGCCTGCGGTCTTGCCTGGGCGTGGCGCTCCGCCCGGCAGTTTGCCCATCCGAGCCTCGCGGATGGTCGCTTCCGCCGCGGCGACGAGTGGGCGACCCCATCAGCACCGCGTGCTTCATCACCACCGCGGCGAGCTGCTCGATCGAGCCGGTCGTGCGGACGACGGCGTCTTCCGCTCCCGCCTGGATCGCCACGCTGACAAGGCCCGGGGCGTAGTCGGGCACGATCACGACGGTGGGCGCATCCGGCCCGGCTTGCAGGAAGAGGCCGAGCGCTCCGATCCGCTCCGGAGAGTCGTCGGCGAGGTTCCAGATAATCAGGTCCGGCTCGCCCGTCGGCCGCATGGCAGAGCGCGAGGCGGATGTCACCAGGCGAACGCCGGGAAGGCGCTCAGCCAGCGCGGCCGCCGTCCGGGCCGCCGCGGCGGCGTGCTCATCGATGATCAGCACGGTGATTGCGTTGGATGGGGGAAGCGCCATGGTGTGTCCAGGCGCTTCTTATCGGCGGTTCCACAAGGCAACTGAAGGGCGGCGCTTGCCTCCCCGGTGATGCGAAACCCCGGACGTCAGATCGCCCCGCCGCGGGCTCGGAACGCCCGGGCCATGTAGACCTTGGCCTGTGCCCGCTCGCGGTCGCGGCGGACCTTGTCGGCCTCCTCGGGGCTGAGACCCTCAGTGTTCCGCGCAAGTGCCTCTGCAAGCTCAGCTTGCGCTTCGGACTCGCTCAGGCGCTCCTCCGGGATGGCCGCCCCGGCGAGGATCGTCAGGTTGTTCCCGACCATGTGGGCGAAGCCGTCCTCGACGAAGTACGAGCGGGACCCGCCCTTGGATTCCCCTGAATCAGGGAAGTCGAGGCGAAGCTCGCCGGTCCCGAGCTTGGTCACGATCGGCGCCCGGTCCACCAGGAAGCCCATCTGGCCGTCCCAGGCCGGGACGACCGCCTGTACGACGGCCTCATCGAGGATCTTGGCCTCGGGTGTGATGACGCGGCAGTTGAAACTCTTGCTGGCCACGGGGTTCTCCGAAAGAGGGGCCAATCGTAGGGCTCCGGCCACCCATCGGCTACGCTCTGCGCGATGAAACGCCGGACCGTAATGACCATTCTCGCCCTGTGCGTGTTGCTCGCGGCAGCGCTCGCCGCGAGGCTGCTCGTGGGTCAGGATCTGGCGGCACTGCCGGCGTCAGTCCGTTCTCAGATCCTGGAGATCCGGGCGATGCAGGCGCTTCAGGGCGTCATCGTCGGTGCAGCCCTTGGCGGTGGAGGGGTGCTGCTCCAGGCGCTTCTGCGGAATCCGCTTGCCTCCCCCGATCTGCTCGGCCTCAGCGCGGGGGCGGGGCTGGCGGTCATGGTGTCGATCTTTGTCGCCGCGCAGATGCCCGGGGGTCGTGAAGTCGACGGCCTCTCAGACGCCGAGTCGGCCTCCATGTCGGTGGGGTCGGGACCCGAGTCTGACCTCTCCAGTTTCAGCCCTCCGGTCGCTGATCCCAGCTTCGAGAAGCAGGCCTCTTCGACATCCGGTTCCGGCCTCTCGTATCTGGCGTCCCCCTGGCAAGCCGGTCCTGCCCTGATCGGTTCCCTTGGCGCACTGGCGCTCGTGTACTCCCTCTCCCGCCGCGGCGGCATGGTGGATCCGCCAACGCTCGTCCTCATCGGCGTCATGGTCAGCATCCTTTGCGGCGCGGGCGTGACGCTGATCCTTTCGCTGATGCCGACCGCCAGCATGCGCCCGCTTCTCGGCTCACTCAGTTACGCGACCCCGCTCTCCCTGATCATCACCGCGGCGGTCGTCACCGTTGCCGGCATCGCCCTCGGCGCGTGGGCCGGCCCGGCCATGGACGCCGCGTCCCTCAGCGATGATGAAGCGATCAGCGTGGGCGTCCCGCTTGCGCGCCTGCGACTCGTGCTGTTCATCGTTTCCGGCGTTATGACCGCCGCGGCGGTGATCATCGCCGGTCCGATCGGCTTCGTCGGCCTGGTCTGCCCGCACGCGGTTCGTCTCACCGCCGGTCCGCGCCACCGCCCGCTCGTTCTCGGCGCGGCGATCGCCGGGGCCGTCCTGATCGTCGGCGCAGACGCCCTCGTCGGCGCCGTCCGCACCGACGCCGGCCGCGTACCGCTGGGTGTGGTGACGGCCCTGATCGGCGGCCCGGTCTTTATCTGGCTCCTGCGGCGAAGCTGGGTGAGAACCGCCTGAAGACGTGGAACGCGTCCAACGCGCGAAAAAAAGGGGCGCAGTGCCTTTCAGCGCTGCGCCCCTTGGGCACTCATTCGTGGCGAGAGGAAGGATCGCCGCGAAGAAGAGGAGGAAGCCCGATCAGCAGCCGGCGAACCAGCCGTCGAGGTAGGCCAGCAGGTCGAAGACGTCGACGTTGGCGGGCGTGTCGCCGGTGAGTTCGGCGCCGGCGTCACCTGCGAACCACATGTCGAGGTAGGCCAGCAGGTCGAAGACGTCGACGCTGCCGGAGTCGTCCAGGTCGGCCGGGCAGGCCGGCGTGCTGGGGACGCCCGAGGCGCCGGTCAGATCGATGCGGTAGAAGAAGGTGCCGCTGCCGCTGGTGTCGGCAAACTCCCAGCCGTCGACAGCGCCGAAGGCGCCCGGGCCGTCCGGCGTGCGGACCATGTGGTCGGGATCCAGCCACCAGATGAAGTTGCCTTCGCCGCCGGAGGTCGGCAGGTAGCTGTACTGCGAGATGCCGAGCCAGATGGTCTCGCCGTTGACGCGGTTGGTCAGGTCGAGTTCAGCGCCGGAGATGGACGAGAAGGTGTCGCCCTGGTAGAAGGCGATGGCCACACCGTTGGCATCGAACAGGAAGAGGTTGGAGTAGCCGAGCGTATTGGGGGCGCCATTGCAGGATGCAAGGTGCGACGAGGTGGTCGTCGTTGCAGAGAACAAGGCCCAGTCGTCCACCTTGATCTCGTACAGGTCGGCATCTCCCTTCAGGCGACCTTCGATGGCCGTGAGCGAGCCCGCCGGGACAGCCTGTGCGGCGACCTCGGGCGCATCGATTGTCTCGACATAGACGCCGGCGGGCAGAACCGGGAGCGTCCAGGTCATCACATCGTCGATGTCGTTGCTGGTGTCGTAATCTCCAGCAGCGGAGACCGAGGCGCTCGCACCGATCTGGTCGAACGCCGCGACGGCGGTGAGCGTGACGGTGATCTCATGCGTCGCACCGGCGGCGACGGCGGGCAGGTCGAAGGTGACCGTCGTCGGCGTCACAGACGAGGGCGCTGGGCTGGCGCTGGCGTACGTGGCGGCGAACTCGCTGGGAAGGTTGAAGGTGACGGTGGCCGGACCGGAGGCATCGAGACCGCCGTTGGTCACCTGCACCGTGTAGTTCATCGGCATGCCCGGCGCGGCGGTGCAGTCCGTCGGGCCGATCAGGTTGGTCACGAGGTCGGCGCCTGGGCGAGCCGGAATCCACATCACGGCTTCGTTCTCGCCGGTGGCCTCGTTGACGGCGTACCCGGCGATCCAGGCGTACCCCTCGGCATCGTGCCAGATGTCCAGGGCCTGGGATTCGCTGTAGCCGCTGGGCAGGAGGGCGTGCAGGTCGACGTAGGTCTCGGCGCTGCCGTTCCACAGGGCGGCGCGAAAGGGCCCTTCACCAAGGGGCGTGCCCCAGATGACGCCGACCTGCTGCGATCCATCGACGGCGTTGATTGCGCCGCCGGGTGTGCCTGCGGGGGTCATGTCGACCCACGACTCCGCCGTGCCGCTCCAGTAACCCGCCTGGAAGCTTGCGTCTCCAGTCACAAAGTCCAAGAACAAAGCGGCACCGTACTGGTGGACACCGTCGGTGCACTGGGCCATGGACGCGAAGGCGCCGGGGGGATTGAGATCGACGTACGACTCGGGCGTGCCCGTCCACATGCAGGCCATTGAGAACCCGAAGTCAAAGTGCGCGCCCACCTGCTGGTTGCCGTGGATGCCGCGAACTTCGCCGGTGGAAATGCCATTGACCGGCGTGAGGTCGACGAAGGACTCGGCCGTACCGTGCCAGATGCACGGGTGCCCGAAGCCGAGCCCGATACCGCCACCGCCGCTGTCACCCTGCGGGGACCACGATCCACCCTGCACGCCATCACTGGCGGTGTAAACATGGGAGTTGGTTGCTCCGACTTCCGGCGGATGAAGATCGACGAAGGAGCCTGCCGAGCCGGTCCACATCGCCGCATGGTGACGCGGCAGTCCGACGGACTCGTCGTAGACTTCCGCCATGCCGAACTGCGCGCCAGCGTAGATGCACTCGCCCATCCCCGAGTAGGTCGTGGGGTTGAGGGACGTCGCGCTGGCGGCCGAGCCGGTCCAAAGGATGGCGTGGTTTTCAAAGCCGGTGCCCGGCGCGTAATTAGCGATGCCGAACTGCTGGCCGTTCTCAATGCTGCGGGCCTCGGAGTTGCGTGCGCCGGCCGGGTGGAGGTTGATCACCGTCCACTGGGCGCTGGCCTGGGAGGTTGCACCCGCAGTTGCCAGAAGCATGGCAGCGGTGAGCAGCGCGCCGTTGCGGCGGCCGCCCGAGTTTGCCTTGTGTGCCCGAGTCGTTCTCGTCATCGGAGGTTCTCCTGCTGTGCGCCGGATGGGGGTGAGTGGCGCGCCTCGAGTTTGCGATGCATCGCCCGCGGCGATGGTCTGTGGGGCAAGGGGTCAGGGTCAGGTTCATTCACGGGAGCGGGGAAGGGTGGTCGAGAGAGCGATGGCTTGAGATTCCCCGCCGCGATTTTGTTTCAAGATACTTGTTTCTTGTGACAAGTCAAGGTATTTTTCTTGCGGCAAGTGCGATTTCTTGCTGGCGTGCGACCCTGGCAGCCGGCTCCGCAGCCTGGCAATGCGGCCGCGGCTGCCATGCTGCCGATGCGGTGAATCAGGCGGAGAACCAGGCGGAGAACAGGTATGCTCCGAGTCATGAGACAGGACAACGGGAGCACTGCGGAGGCGAAGCCGTTCGCCGCGCAGGCCGGCGAGGTGCTGCTGGAGGTGCGAACGGCGGTCGGGCAGATGCTCGAAGCGTGCGGCGTGCCTGTGCAGACCGTGCAGCGCTCCTACCGCCAGCTCGGCGTCGACAAGATGCTGGCGTGGCGCCTGTCAAAGGTGCTGCAGGCGGATGATCCGTTTTCAACGGCGCGGCACATGCCCGGGGCAGCGGCGATGCGATCCCTCTTCGAACGTGCCGAGGCTGAGCACGTTTCGCCTCAACTCATTGAACGGGCGCGGCGATCGATCGAGCAACTTGACGCGTTCATCCAGGAGCATGCCGAGAGCCGCCGCGCGTTTGAGTTGATGCTCTCCGCGCACGCGGGACAGGACCTGGAAGAGACGGACCTGGTGCACCGCAAGGAAGCGACGCGGGCGCTCAGCTACATCTGGGGCGTCCTGGCGCGCGCGCAGATCCTTACTTATATCTGTCGTCCGGATCATGCCGGCGCGATCGACGTGGTGGCCATGGGGGGCGTCGTCGACATGCAGTGGATCCGTCCCAACGTCGGGTGGATCGTCAACCAGCGCATGCGTTTCGACGAGGTCGGAGGCGAGCTGCCGATCGGCGAGCACCGGCCGCTTGATCCGGGCCTGCAGCCGGGGGATGTCCCGCTGCTGCGCGACTACTGCTCCACTCCGTTCCCGCCGATGCAGCGTGTGCACGGTGCCCACGGGCTCGTGATGGACGAGATCATTCAATCGAATGTCGGGCGTTCATCGACGACCACCTGCCTGATCGGCGAGATTAACTACGGCTGGATGCCGCGGTACGTGGAGGAGGACTGGGAGGAATGCACGTACAACGTGCGGGCGCGGACGCCGACCGAGGTGTTCGTCTTCGACTATCTCGTGCATCGTGACATTGAGATGGCGAGCCCGCCGTCGCTGGCGATCTACGGCGATCTCGAGTCGCGTTTGGGATCGTTCCCGCGTGCCGTCCGCGAGCGCCGCCGGCTGATGCCCTGGAAAAAGCTGGAAAAGCTCGGTTGGGGCATCAAGCGTGCCTACACGCCGCACTATTTGCGGTACACGGAGATGCTCGGCTACGCCTTCGAGCGCCTGGGCTGGGATCCGGAAGAGTTCCGGCTGCATCGGGTCGAGGTCGATCATCCGGTGGTTCCCTCATCGTTCGGCATTTCATACGGTCTGCCGATTCGCCCGGAGTAGGGCGGGCAGGCGTCGAAGACAGCACTTTTGTTATGTCACCAGCGCGGAGACGAGTCCGAGCAGTTGCACCGCTCGGGCGGCGGCTTCGATGGCCGTGCGCGCTGCGGCATCCTCGCGGAGCGCGGCGGCGAGCTGCTCATTTGCCTGTTCAAGGGAGGCGGTCGCCGCGGCATAGGTCGGGCTCGCGGCAGCCACGTTGATTGAGATGAGGCGGATGATTTCCTGGCTGACGGCACGCAATTGTCGATCGATCTCGGGGCGCTCATCGGCCGACTCGGGCCGAAGCCACAGGTCGTGAAGGCGCTTGCGCATCGTTTCAAGCTGGCGGGCGAGCTCGAGAGGGGTGGCGCCGGCGGGAGCGGTCTTTTCGGTGGTGGGTGGTGTGTGCATGGTGTGTGTCCGTGGTGTGCCGTCACATGCGGCCTGCGACAAGCATGTCAGTGGTTGGTCAGTTTGCGCGGAGGATGTCCCAGGTCAGTTTGAGGCGCTCGGCCTCGTCCAGGAAGGCATCGATCTCATCGAGCGTGATTGGCTGATCGGATCGAACTCGTGCGAGAAGATCGCGATGGGCCAGCAGCAGGGCGTCGAGCGCGGCGTGGAGGCGTTCGGCGGCGTGGAGTGCCGCCGCGTCGGCCTGCCCAGCGCGTGCGGCGAGTGCGCGAGCGCTGCGCAGGCGTTCGTGCTGCCCATCGCGTGCATCGGCTGCGGTGACGGCCTCGAGCCGCTCGCAGAGAAGCTGGCTTTCGATGCGCTCGTTGGTGATGTTGGTGATCCAGCGGCCGGCCTCGGGATCGAAGTCGGCTCGGAGCGCTGCGGCGAGTTCCTGTATGGCTGTTTCGGTTTGCAGGAGGGCCCGGCGGACGGCGGCGGCGCGCCGGGCTGTGAGCGAGCGAGCGGCGACGGCGTCGGCCAGGTCGACGAGCGCATCGGCTCGGGCATCGGTCAGCTCGTCGGTCCGCCACAGCCGCTGCGCGCGAGTTGCCTCCATCGCCTGGGCGAGGGGTTCGCGGGTGTCCGCATCCGCCGCGGCGAGCGTCAGGAGCGTGCCGAAGGAGTCGAGCGCCCGGGTGGCGGCGATGCGGATTTCGGCCTGGGCGGCATCAACGCCGGCGTCGATTGCGAGTGCGGAGGGGGCGAGCGCGGTGCTGGCGGTCGCCGTGGAAGGCGGGTCCAGGGATGCGCGCTCGGTTCGCAGGGCGATGACCTCGCGCCGGATGTGGAGCAGTTCGGCCTCGGCGGTCTGGGCGAGTGTGGATGCCGCTGCGCCGAACCTGGCGGCGGCGTTCAGATCGGATCGGTCGCGCGCACAGGCGATGAGAAGCGTGGGGAGGAGGGCGAGGGCGAAGAGAAGGGGGCGTGTAGAGGTCATGGGATTGTCTCCGGTTGTATCCAGACACAAGCCTAACATGTGCCCATCGGCATGCAAGTATTCGGTGTTTGAAAGGGATGAAGTTTTCCAGAACCTAGGCAACACCCTAGGAACCTCTACCCATTTTCACACGAACCCGATGTCTCCCCGGGGTTCCGATAACCTCGCGGCCGGGTCAAGTGGGATCCGGCCCACCTCTTGTGGAGACCGACATGATCGAGTTCGTGGTGAGCGCGCAAGGCCTTCTGATTCAGAACGGCATGCACGCCAAGACGATGACGCCGGCGATGAAGCCGTTGACCGTGCTTACGGGCACCGCCCATCCGCCGACCTTCGTCGATCAGGCGGGAGAGTTCGGACTGTTCGACGAGGGGGCGTACCCCCCGTCGCAGCCCTCTGCGACCTGGGTGGAGGGGGTGTATGGGATGCCGACGGGGATGTTGTTTCCCCGCCGACGTGTTAACGTGATTGATCGGGGGTCGGGGATCAAGATCCGGGTCGAGAACACGGTCGTGGAACTGGAGGTTCGGAACCGCAACGGCACTCGGGTGGAGCGCCGTCGCTGGGCCGGGACCGGGGACTTCGACGTGAACGGCTCGGTGCAGCAGGCGGACATGGATGCGTTCATGTCGGCGTACAACAGCGGCAGCAGCCGTGCCGACTTCAACCAGGACGGCCGCGTCACGCAGGCCGATCTCACGGCTTTCACCGAAGCGTGGGAAGGGAGCGGCTCTGAGCCGTGCACTGCAGATCTGACGCTGGATGACCAGGTCGACGTGTCAGACCTCTTGATGTACCTGGACATGTGGTTCCCGGGCCTGCCCGGCGCGGACCTTGCACCGCCCGCGGGCGAGGTCGACGTCTTCGATCTGCTCGAGTACCTGGACGCGTGGTTCACGGGGTGCTGATCGAATTCGAATCGCGTTAGTCGACGAGAGCGGGAAGGTGTGTGGCCGGCGGCGCTGTCAATAGCGCGGCCGGCCTCCGCTCGTTTTGGGGGTGTGCCGCACGATTGTCCCACGAATGAGGGGGAATCTTGGACATCTTGTCTGGGGAATCTCCCGATTTGAGCACCTACAAAGAGGCCAGGTTCCCATTTATGGGACTTTTCGTGGACGCCCGGCAACGGGAGTTCAGGATGTAAGCGTTTCCCAGTTCCTCCAGGCGAGAGAGGGGTGACATGATCGAGTTGTTGGTGACTGCGCAAGGATTGTCCGTTCACCAGGCGATGTACGCCGTGGCCCTCACGGAAGCGAAGGATCGAGTGCAGGTCGTTGAGGGCGCTGCGCACCCTCCGACGTACGTGGCCGCCGACGCGGCGTGGGGCCTGTACGAGGTCGGGCATACGGCCGGCCGCGGCATGGATGAGTGGCTGCGTGCTGTTTACGGCGAGGGGAGCAGCACGCTGCTGCCGCTGCGGCGCGTGAACGTGGTGAATGCGGGTGAGGGAATCACGCTTGCCCTGCCACGCGCTGGGGTTGTGAAACTGCGGATCCGGCCGGCCGACGGGGGGGCAATGCAGGAGTTCGACTGGGCGGGCCCGGCGGATTACTCGGTTGACGGGCTGGTGGACATTGATGACCTGCTGGCATTTCTGAATGCGTGGCAGGCGGGGGGCGCCGACTTCGACGGAGACGGCGAGTCCACCATCATGGATCTGCTCGATTACATGGCAGTCTGGCAGTCCGGCGGCCTGGAATGCGTTGCCGATGCCAATGGCGACGGGGTGGTCGATGTCTTTGACTTGCTGGCTTACCTGGAATGGTGGCACATGGGCGATCCGCGTGCGGAGATCGCAGGCGTGTCGCCAGACGTCGTGGACATCTTCGACCTGCTGGCGTTCATGAACGCCTGGTTCGAGGGATGCTGACCGGGCAGTCGCGTCGGCTGTTTCAAAGCTTGCGTGACATGGCGCGGCGAATATCGCGCTCGGTGTCGCGCTTGGCGATGTCGGCGCGCTTGTCCGCCTTGCCCTTGCCCTGCGCCACGCCGATGAGCACCTTGGCGAAGCCGCGGACGAAGTAGATCTTCAGCGGGATGAGCGTGACGCCCTTCTGATCCGTCTGCTTGCGGAGTTTGAGGATTTCGCGCTTGTGGGCCAGAAGGCGGCGCTTGCGGGTGGGTTCGTGCTGGCCGGAGGGGCCGGCGGGCGGGTACTCCGGGATGTTGACCTGGTGGAGGATGAGCGTGTGTTCATCCTTGCGCGGGTCTCCCTCGACGCGCACGAATCCTTCGGCGAGTGAGGCCTGGCCGTTGCGGATGCTCTTGATCTCCGTGCCGGTGAGCTTGATGCCGCACTCGAGGGTGTCGAGGATGTGGTAGTCGTAGCGTGCGCGGCGGTTTTCGATGACCGGGGAGCTGTCGGTTTTTGCGGGGCGTTTGGCCATGAGGAACGGGATCGTACCAGTGGGCAATGAGCAATGGGTCAATGGTCAATCGACAATGCGCAATGCAGGGTGCACGAGTAAGAGAGTGGATCGGGTCAAGCGAGCCGGACCGGGTTGGTGAGCGTGCCGAGGCCGGTGATTGCGATTTCGACGGTGTCGCCCTCGCGGAGGAAACGCGGCGGCGTGCGGCCCGCGCCGACGCCGGCGGGGGTGCCGGTGAGGATGGCGGTGCCGGGCAGGAGCGTCGTGCCCTTGGAGAGTTCGTGGATGAGCGTGGCGACGGGAAAGAGCATGAGAGAGGTAGAGGCCCGTTGCATCTCCTCGCCGCTGACGCGCGTCGTGAGGGTGAGGTTCTGCGGGTCGGGGACCGCCGCGGCGGGGACGACCGTCGGGCCGAGGGGGCAGAAAGTGTCGAAGGACTTGCCGCGGCAGAACTGGCCGCCGGAGCCGTGCTTCTGCCACCAGCGCGCGGAGACATCGTTGGCGCAGGTGTAGCCAAGGACGCAGTCGAGGGCGCGGTCGAGGGGGACGTCGCGGGCGGGCTTGCCAAGGATCACGGCCAGTTCGCCTTCGAAATCGACCTGCTCGCGCCCCCCCACGCCCCCAACCCCCCCGACCCCTTCCTGGCAGATCTTCGGGATGACGATCGCATCGCCGGAGAGGATCGCCGCGGCGGGGTTTTTCGTGAAGACCACAATCTGTTCGGGGGCGGCGCCTCCCATTTCCTTCGCGTGGTCGGCGTAGTTGCGGCCGATGCAGAGGATGTGGCGGATGGGCAGCGGCTCAGCGTCCGGACGTTCGACAGCGACGCCGAGAGGGGTTCGGATGAGGTTCATGCGGCGATGATACGAATGCGATGACCCGACGAGGGTTGCCGGATTGCGTCTGGCTGTCAGGGCGCAGGCGCAGCCGTTTCGCTCTCGCTCGGCCAGAGCGAGTACGGGGCCAGCCGCGTCGGGTCCGCCGAGACTTCGTAGCCGAACGGGGCGCCGGTGGTTGGATCAACGGGTAGCTCCGTCATGTAGGTCGGCACGAGCGCATCGAGGGAGGCCGGGTACTCGCCTCGCTCGGCGTGGAAGCGTTCGATGGCGAGCCTGAAGCGGGCCTGCACGTACTCGCCAAGCGCCCTGTCGTGCGATCGCACGGCGTTGTCCAAGGCGGGCAGAATGATTCGGAGGAGGAGGTAGCCGCGGGGAAGTTTCTCGACATACATCGTCGGGTTGAACCCGGACGCCTTTCGCTGCGAGACGGTCATGCCGGCCCACTCGATCATGTTTTCATAGAGCTCGTTGGCTCGCGCGGTGGTCTGCTTCTTCGAGGGGGCGACCAGCGCCAGGACGTTGATCAGGCGGTTGTTGGGAAGGCTGGGCCCTGTGCCGGATGCCAGCGAGGAGAACGTGTGCAGCTCCGAGAGGATCAGGCGGCCGTTGCCGCGGCCGTTGTCGGTATGGGTCCACTGGATGGTGTTTAACGCGAAGTTGTGCTCGGCGCGCAGGGCGAGCTCAAGCGGGCCCGGCGGCGAGCGGTCGAGGGATTCGGCCAGTCGCTGCAGGGTCTCGGCGTCGAGCTCATACTGGGAGAGCGCCTGGTTGAGTTCACCGAGGGCGAGCTGCTGGATCGCATAACCGACGAGGTGATCAATCAACGTCCCCTGGTGGGAGGCGACGTGCGCTGATCGCGCCGTCTGATCGAAGGCGGCCGTAAACTCCGTCCAGTCGCCCGCCGCGGCCGCCAGTCGCATGCGCGCGGCCTGGTAGCGAGCGACGTTGCGGAACTGTCCGAGCTCGGGGAGGAGGATCTCGAGCATGCGCTCGGTCGGAGGAAAGACGCGGTAGGCGGCGTCGTACGCGGCGGCGCGGGCGAGCTGCTCGTGGAGACCGGCGGCGACAGCGTTGTCGACAATCTCCTGCGTCTGCCGGCGTACATCCTCCGGCGCCTGTGGATCCGTCAGTGCGTTGAAGTCATACGGCCAGCTGTATGCCGGATCGGTCGGCGGGACGTTCAGGTACTTCTGGCGGTTCTGGGCGATCTGCGCATCCATGGTCTGGAGGGCGATCATCCAGGCGTCCCACCCGTTCGGGGCCTCCGCCGGCTGCCAGGACAGCACAAGCTCGTTGAGCTTTGCCGTGTAGTCGATCGGATTTCCGGGCTTGGCCGTGATCGCGCGGTAGGTCTCGATGCCCAGCAGGGCGACAATCAGCAGCAGGACAGCCAGGATGATGTTGCGGGGGCGGTACCAGTGTTTGCGCGTGGACATACCAGTCCGTACCGCCGGCGCGCGCCGGAGGCTGCGGGAAGGAAGGGACAGGTTGGAGCAGTTTGACCGCTGGCTCAGCCCTGGGAGAGTTCCGAGCGAGCCCCCATGCTGAAGGCGGTCGCGACGGCCAGGAAGACCCAAAGCAGGTCGAAAAGGCCGAAGCTGGCGATGAAGACATCGAGCGAGACCGCGGTTTCCATCCCGGTCATGTCTCCGTACATGGCCAGGAGATCGTCGCGGTACTGCTGCTGTTCATCGGGCGACATGGCGTTCCACCGCTGCACGGCATCCGTCCACACAGCGGGCGGGTAGTCGGCCTCCTCCGCGGCAAAGTCCGGATCCACGCCATCAGGCCAGGCAACCGGGCGGCCGCTTGACTGCCATTCCTCAACCACTGCGTCGGCGATGTAGGAGATGACAAACTCGTCCGATTCGAGCGACTCGGCGAGGTTGAAGTCGGCCATGAACTCCTGGGTGTAGAGGTGGGCCACCGCATACTTGCCGCCGAGGACGGCCAGCAGGGCGACAGCCGCGGCAAGAACGCCCGTTCCCGGGTTCGCCAACTCCCTGGCCCCGACGCGGAAGCCGACTCCGACGAGGGCGCCGATGCCCCAGGCCAGCCAGCCGATTTCAAAGCCTGTGAACTTGACGACGGCGGCCCAGATCGCGCCGCCGATTGCTCCGCCGATGACGGCGCCGATGAGTCCGCTGACGATTTTCATGGGTGGTCTCCTGAAAGAGCGCAGCGTACCGCAAACCGGCCGGGTCTTGCAACCCCGGAGGGGGGGTGGAGGTGGGATTGCCGTCCTTCCGGCTTGCAATGGGAGGCGATCCGGGCCATGCTATCATCGGCGAAGGATCGGCCCAGCCTGAGCGCAAGAGGCGCGCTTTGTGGGGGTGGTCGGGGGCGGCGAACCGGGTGGGTGTGGACAGGGGCGGCTGATGGACAACGGGTCGGCAACGCGGGGCATGCGCGTGCTGGTGGTCGAGGACGACTACCTTTCAGCGCTGTGGCTGCAACGCGTCCTGAGCGGCCGCGGGTGGGAGGTGGTTGGGCCGGCGTCAACGGTCGATGAGGCGGTGCGGCTGATCCAGGAGGAGCCGGTGGACGTGGCGGTGCTGGACATCAACCTCCGCGGCCGGAGCAGCGCGGGCGTGGCGGATGCGCTTAAAGAGAAGGAGACACCGTTCTTCTTCGTGAGCGGCTATGGGAGCCCGAGCATGCTGCCACAGCATCACCGGTTTCGGCGGCGACTGACCAAGCCGGTGAGCGAGGAGGACATCGTGGGGGCGATGGAAGCGGTGATGGGCAGTTGACGGTGAAGAGGATGATGGCCCGGGGCAGCGGTGGGGCGGAGTCGAACTGGCCCAAGGGTCTTAATCGCCCCAGCCGAGGTCGAGATCGGGGACGGGGCGGCGGTCGCGCGTGAAGACGATGTCCGGGCCCTCCACCGGGTCGGCGAGCATGCCGGGCGGCATGGCTTTGCCGCCATCATCGGCGCCGTTGAGGCCGACGGAGTAGAGGATGGGCTTCCCGTCCTCCACGCGGTAGACGAACGGCGCTCCGGTGATGAAGTCGGGCGGAATGGCGGCGAGTTGATCGGGGACGAGCTGGTCGAGTGAGGCGGGAAAGTCGCCACGGCGGTGGCGGTAGAGGTGGATGTGGAGGAGGAGGGTGGTGGCGTCGCGGTCATTGCGCCAGCGGGCTTCTTGACGGACGATGGCCGCGAGCATGCTGCGCTGCAGGCTGATGAGTTCACGGCGCTTGAGGCGTTCGCCCATGCCTGATGAGAGAAGCATGCCGAGGAAGTCGGCGTCCTGATCCTGTTCGATGTACGGTTCCGATTGGAGCGCAACGAGTCGGTCGAAGTCGGCCGTCACCGCGTCGAGGGAGGCCTGAATGTCTCGATTGCTATAGCCCTGACTGGCGAGCGAGGGCGGAATCAATAGAGCCTCGACTTCCAGCGTGGGCCGCAGGGGCGGGGTGCTGCACAGTTCGTCGATGACGCGAAGGAGATGTGCGCACGAGGCCTCATCGTGGCCGCTCTCGGTGAGCTGAAGACGGATCTCTTCGAGCGTGGCGTTCTGCACAGAGAGACCGACGAGGCGATGCAGAGCGACTGGGTCGTGCTGCATCACGTGACCAAGGGCGAGGGCGTACTCGATGGACTTGGCTGCGGCGTCCCAGTCTTGTCGATGGTGATGGATGCGCGAGTGGGCCAGGAGCACGCGCATCGTCGCGCGGACGCGACCGCTGAGTGGATCGATGCTCTCACCCGTGGAGTTCACCTTCCACTCGCGCACGAAGCGAGGCGCTGCGCGGAGGTCTGCCAGAGGCTGCAGCCACTCGTCCGTGATCACCTCGTCAAGCAGCGCGATGGCCGGCTCGGCTTCGGGGCGGGGGAGCGGCCCGTTGCGGAGCGTGTCGACGTCGTTGGCAGGGCCGAGCGGGCCGCCGCCGCGGGCCTCCCAGGCATCGAAGTCCACGCTCTCCAGCGGAGCAATCATCGCGGCGAGCTGCTGTGAGAACACGTCGGCGTCAATGGCTGGTTGTGCTGCGTCCGACCTGGGGTAGAGCGCTTCCAGCTTCGCCTCGGCATCCTGTGCGAGTGCGACGGGGTCCGGGCGATCGCAGGCGGGCAGCGCCAGGCAAAGGACCAGTAAGGCAAGGAGGGCGGGCGGGCGGCTCATTGGATCGATCCTTACGGGCGAGGCGTCGCGGCAGACGATTAACTTCCTGTGCGCTCGCACGGCTGCGCCGCGGAGTACCGCGACGAGCCGTGGCACCCCTCGTGTGGTGTTGGCGCGACCACGATGCCCAAGCCTGGTCAGTGCTGCTTGTTGTACTCGTACACGCCGCGACCGGTCTTGTCGCCGAGGCGTCCCGCCGTGACGAGCTGCTTCAGTAGCGGGCACGCGCGGTAACGGTCGCTATTGAGCCCGTCGGCGAGGACGTCCATGATGTGGACGCAGGTGTCGAGGCCGATGAAGTCGGCGAGGCGCAGGGGGCCCATGGGGAAGTTGCAGCCGAGCTTCATGATTTCATCGATGTGCTCCGGCTCGGCGACGCCTTCCATCCATGCGTAGAAGGCCTCGTTGATCATCGGCATGAGGACGCGGTTGGAGACGAAGCCCGCGCGGTCGTTGGCGGGGACGGGCGTCTTGCCCATCGCCTGCGCGAGCGCGATGGTGCGCTGGGTTGTGTCATCGCTGGTGGCGAGGCCCTTGATCACCTCGACGAGCTTCATGACCGGAACCGGGTTGAAGAAGTGCATGCCGATCACGCGCGGCGCTGCATCGGGAATAGCCGCGGCGATCTCGGTGATGCTGATGCTGCTGGTGTTGGTCGCAAGGATCTGGCCGCCTGTCAGGAGGGTGGCGAGGCGCTGGAAGATCTGCTTCTTGACGCCGGCATCCTCCACCACCGCCTCGATGACGATGTCCGCCTTTGCGAGCGCGTCGAAGGACTCGGCATACGTGAGGCGGGCCTTTGCTTCGTCGACCTGCTGCTGGGTGAGACGCTGCTTCTCGACCTCGCGGGCCAGGCGCTTGTCGTGTCCGGTGCGGGCGCGGCCGAGGGCGTCGGCGGAGGCGTCGTGGAGGATGACGGAAAAGCCGCTGGTCGCGGCGACCTGGGCGATGCCGCCGCCCATCTGGCCGGCGCCGATGACGCCGATGGTCTTGACGTTGTGCATGTCGATCTCCGTTGCTCGGATTGTGCGGGAAATGGGCCGTGGGACGGCCGGATCGATAGGATAGACCCGCCAGTCAGGAGGCCCCCATGTCGCGACTCGACAAGCTGATGAAACTGCTGGAGAGCGAGCCGGATGATCCATTCGTGCTGTACGCGATCGCTCAGGAGAAGGCCGGTGTGCAGCAGTGGACCGAGGCGATCGAGTTCTACGCGCGATGCCTCGAGGCAGAGCCGGAGTACTGCTACGCGTGGTACCACAAGGCGGTGGCGGAGCGGGAATCTGGAGACGTGGAGGCGGCCGTGCGAACGCTGGAGGAGGGAGTCCGCGTGGCGCAGCGCGCCGGGGACTCTAAGGCGCAGAACGAGATGAGCGCCCTGCTTGAGGAGATCCGACCTTGAGAGGGCGTGGGGCAGGCAAACGCGAGCGGGGATCTCGCGGCCGCGGCGGCCGGCGGAAGCGGACCGCGCCTGAGCCCGTGCCGGCGGAGGGGGTGATCGGAGCCGTCGCGCCGCACGGGCCAGACCCGTCGCGGTGGGCGATCAAGCTGGAGCGGCGCACGGTCGCCGTGCTGGACCAGCGCGACGTGACTGCCCTGAACCTGGCGCCGGGCGTGGAACTCACCGAAGAGCTCGCGCAGCGGATCACTGCCGCGGCGGGCCGAGTGCGAGCCATGGACGACGCCAAGCGGCTGCTGTCTGCCCGCGGCATGAGCCGCGGCCGGCTGGTTGACCGGCTGACCCAGCGTGGGCACGACCGCAGCGCGGCCGAGGTCGCCGCCGCGGAGGCCGTGCGGGTGGGCTTGCTGGATGAGCGGGCGTACGCCGCGGCGGTCGTGCGGGGCTTGCTGCACGGCAAGCCGGCGGGCCGCTCGCTGTTGATGGGACGCCTGCGCGAGCGTCGCGTGACGCCGGAGATTGCAGAGGAGGTCGTCGCGGCGGCTCTGGAGGGGGTGGACCAGGCGGAGGGGGCGGAGGAACTGGCGAAGCGGCGGGTGCGGACCATGTCGCCGTCGCTGCCGCTGGAGAAGGTGCGATCGCGGCTGTACGGGTACCTGGCACGGCGCGGGTTTCCGCCGGATGTCTGTGCGGGAGCCGTGCGGGCGGCTACGGCAGAGTGGGGGGCGGAGAGCGGCGAAGAGCGGACGGAGCAGGACAGTGGGGATACGCTGTGACCAATAGGGTGGTGGGGGGCCGGGGAGTGGGGGCGCCCACATCGGGAGCGGAACGGCATGGATGACGGCTGTAGAGTGAAGAATGAGGGTGCCACTGCTCACGGTGCTCCGCGCAGCAGTGCAGGAGGGGACAGGTTTGCGGGGATCTCGCGCGCGATGGCAGTGGCGGCGCGAGTCGCGGCTCCTTGTGCCGCGTTGCTGCTGGCGGCGTGCTCCAGTCCGCTGAACCAGGGTCGGTTGATCGGCGGCGAAGTGGCGCTGGATGCGGTCACGCCGGAACTGGAGCGGGGGGAGCGGGAATGGCAGCCGATCTCCGTGGTGTCGCTGGACCGGTCAAACTGGGAGGAAATGCGGTTCCTGGTGCCGTTGGATGCGGCGGAGCATCAGCCGATCTATACGCAACACCCGCACCAACTCTGGCAGACCGCGCGGCAGCGGGGCGAGTACCCGACGGCTGAGACGGCGCTCGATACCGAGACGGTGGACATGATGGACGAGCAGGCTCTGGAACTGCTCGTTGCACCGGTCTCGGCGCTGTTTGACATTGCGATGTTCCCGGCGCGGGCAGTCGCCGGGGCAGTGGGGGATGAGACGTGGGGCGCCCACCCCTGGGAGACGGTCGCGAGCCCGCTGGAGCCGTACGAGCGTGCTCCGGGTGGCCATCCGACTGGCCCGGAGGTCGCCGCCGACGGCGAAGAAACAGCGGGCGGGGGCGATGATGAAGCGACACCGCCGACGGGATGGCCCTGGGAAGAGGCCGAGCCGGAACCGGTCCGGCCCGAACCGCCGCGGCGGCCGTCGCTGGAGGTTGGCGGATGAGCGGGAAAGGTCTGGACGAGCGCGGACTGCCGCTGGGGTACTACTTCCGGGCGGATTGGGAAGTGACGCCGCGGCAGGTGAAGGAGAAGCTGGAGGCCGACGGGCTGTTCCTGCTGGATTGCCGCAAGGAAGCCGAGTGGGAGCGATGTCACATCGACGGGGCGACGCTGATTCCGGTGAAGGAGTTGGCCCAGCGGACGGATGATCTGGCCGAGATGTGCGGGGGCAAGGGGCGGGAGATCGTGGTGTACTGCCACTCCGGCCGGCGGGCGCTGTGGGCGGCGCTGTACCTGCGCGAGGCGGGGTTTGACAAGGTCAAGTCAATGGCTGGCGGAATCGACCTGTGGGCGTATGACATCGATCCGACGCTGGAGCGATACCCGCGGAGTTCGACGGGAAAGCTGGCGTTTGAAGTTGTGTGACGGCAATGTCGGCGACGCGACAGTGAGGGAGCTTCGTCGGCGAGTTTGTACACGTTTGCGGTGCCCACAAGTTCTACGCGCTAATGAGCCGCCCTTTCAGGGCTCCGGTCTCTCCAACTCCTTGCGCGAGTCGCAGGCCTTTACCCAGGGCGTTGCCCTGGGCTGGGGCTGAAACGCACCTTTGGTGCTGACCCCGCCCTTGGTTACGTCAGGTGAGTGAAGAGGCGAGGACCGCCGCAAGGGCGATTGCGCCGAGGACGATCAACGCGAGGGTCACGCGGCGGCGGATTCGTGCTTCGCGGTGGGCGCGGGCCAGGGCGGGGGCGGGATCCAGATCGTCCAGCCAGGCGCGCAGGGCCTCTGTGGCCGCAGTGACGTTGTTCACCTCGGAGGAGGCGCTGTCGGCGTTCGCATCGGATTCGGCGCGCGCGAACTGCCGTTGCAGGTGCTCATCCGCCGCCTCCAGGTGGCGCGCCGTGGCGGTCTTGGAGCAGTCCATGGCACGGCTCGCGGCCATGAGATCGAGGTCGTCCAGGCGTGAAAGGATCCAGGCCTCCATCGGCTGCCGCGGCATGGAGTGGAGGTGGCGGAGGAGCTCGGCTGCAAGGGTTGGCGGGCGTGGCACTGGCATGTACTCGTGCCGGTGCTGAGTTCCGGTCGATTCGCCATGGGCAAGAGTATTTGCCCACGCCACCCTGCTGCCAGAGGGCAGCTCGCGGGCGGTGAGGATGACGAGGCGGTCCAGATGGGCTGCGTCAAGCCGGTCGAGGTCGCCGCGGCGGCGCCACACGACGCGGCGGACAAGGGGAACGGCCTGGTCGGGGGAGGCGAGCAGATGGGCGAGCCGCCAGACGCGTCGTTCGTAGGCCTGCTGGCGGTTCATGGGGGATTGTACATTGCGCTGGGTGGCATGGGCATGTACTCATGCCCATGATGCTGTGGGCAGCACAGACCAGCACTGGCATGAGTACATGCCAGTGCCACCCCCTTCAGAAGTGCAAAAAGAAGAGCCCGGCCGCTTGGGCCGGGGCTCTATCAAGACCTTACTGTCCCTCAGCGTAGATGTGAGGGTTAGCGGCGGCGACGGATCGCGACCAGACCGCCGAGGCCGAGGAGCGCCGCAGCGCCCGGGGCCGGGATGATCTCAATCGTGATGGTTCCAGCCGTGGTGGGCGTCAGGACGTTGCCGTCAGCATTACGGATGACCGAACCCAAGGGGTTCTCGGAGTTGAGCGAGATCGTGACGGTACGAGCGCTCGTGTCCGTGGTGGACCAAGTGAAGGTGTAGAACTTGCCTTCGCCACCCGGAGCATCCGGTCCCACGGTGGTGTTAGCACCAAGGAAACGCCACGTGCCATCAGGAAGCAGTTCACCGTTGCTGACGTGGTTGTTCGTCTCGGGAGCAATGTTGACAACCGAGCGCCAAGCCCCGAAGAGGCCAGCCTGCTCGCTGTCGACTGTGTTGTCCAAGACACCCGGGAGGACAATCGGGTTCTGGCCGGCGGTCTCGAACTGCGACCAGAAGTTCTTGCTGAATGAGCCGGAGCCATCGTCGCTCACGATGAGCGGGCCGCCGAACCAAACGTCGCCCGCCGAGGCACCGGTAACATCGACGAACGCGTACAGGTCAATGCTGAACTCCGTCGCACCGGTCAGGTCGACCGAGATAACGCCGGGGTTCGCATAGGTCGCCGGCGTCGTCCCACCGGTGCCAGTGATCTCGCGGGTACGAAGGTCCAAGCTGACGGTCTGCGCCATCGCGGTACCAGCCACTGCGAGCATACCAGCCGCAGCAATCAAACCAATCTTCTTCACAGGAGTTCTCCTTCAACTATTGGGGCAGTAAGGGAAACCACATACAACGACGGGCCAAAGGTACATCAAGTCTCAAGGTGTGTCAAGAGGTTTCGTAGTAAAAACACCCCTCTTTGTGCGGTCTTGGCGAACCGGGCTCCGGGTGTGCGCTTTGGGGCGCAAGTTCCTGAAACTCCGGTCGTTACGGCTCGACAACGGGGGGTTCCTGTTCGTCTGTCGGGGCGGAAGGGATCCCAATTTGGAACAGATCGAGGGCGCGCGCGTGCCCCTTTGATGGGGGGGCGAGCAGCAGAAACTGCGCGGAATCGCGGGTTGCACGCGGAATGCCGGGCACGGAAAGGGCTCTGGCGACTGTCTGATCGGGTTCGGTTCGGGTGTGGGACGGGTCGGGCTGGTAGATCAGGCCGTCGGAGGTGGTGAGGAACGCCGCGGCGGGGCCGGCGGGGGCCCAGGCGACTGAGCCCTCGGCCCAATCGATGAGGCCGACGGGGGTCGGAGAACCCGTCGGGGGCCGGGTGGCCCCGGGGGCCGGCTGGGAGTCGGCAGCCCAGGTGACGATGTTGCGGCGGTCGGGGTGAAAGAAGGTGAAAGAGGATTGCGTTATCGGATCACGGCTCGGAGAGTCGTGCCACCCATGCCACCCGTTCATGGGGGCGAGGGCCTGGTGGACCCAAAGAGGGTTGGTCGAGGGGCTCAGGTAGACGCGGGCGTCGACTTCGAGGCCGGACTCTGCGAGCGTGAAGCGGAGGAGTTCGACGCCGCGGTCGGATTCGGGTGTGTCGTCGTGATGGATGACGAAGGCGTAGAGCTGGCCGTGGGCGTCGAAGGCGGGGGCGATGAGTTGTGTGGAGTGGGTGGGGGGGCGCCAGGTGAGTTGGCGTGTGACAGCAGAGTTGTTCGAAGGCGAGTTGAACGAGGGACGGGTGAGAGAATCGTGGGAACGCTCCCTTTCGGTCGCGTCTCTGCTGAAGAGCAACACGAGTTCTGCTGGAGACGTTGCATCGTCTCTGCGCGTGAAGGCCAGCGTGCCGTTGGGCGCGAGCGCTGCGTGGGCATTGACGTGTTCATCGCGGATGAGCCAGTCGAGCGAAGCGTTGTCCCAGTGCGCGAAACCGATCCAGCGAGACCCGTCCGGCCGCGGGCTTTCTACGAGGAAGCCGCGATCATTTGTGGAGCGGCCGAGCATGAGGGCGGCGTGGGGGAGTTCGTGGGCGCGGCGAAGCCGAGTGTCGTCGATGTCGTAGATGACGATGCGCGCGCCGGCGGGCGGTGATGCGCCGGGTTCGCCGAGGAGGGCCGGCCAGGAGGGGGCTGCGCCGATGGCGGCGGCGATGTGTGCGCCGTCGGGACTGGTGAGGGGGAGTACCTGGCCGTCATACTCAATCTGTCCGAGTGGTAGCACGGCAAGGCGCACGTGCGAGCGAACCGTGGCAGCGTCGGGCACCGGCGTGGCGAGAGGCTCGGCGGCGTGGTGCGTTTCGGTGCGGGGGATCGGCCGGTTGATCGCGGGCGCGGGGCGGCGGTGCTCGGTGACGCAGGCGGCGAGAAGGAGCAACAGTGCACAATGCAGAATGCACATTGCGCCATAAGAAGGGGGGCGACGGGTCACTGGTCGTGATCCTCGTTTACGGGTTCTGCGGCGCGGCGGGGTCGATCGGCTCCGGAGCGTCCTCGGGGCCGGCGATCTCGGTGCGCAGCTCGCGCAGGCGGCGGCCGGGCTGCTCGTTGAGGCGAGCGGCCTCTTCCGGGTTCTCAATGACGGTCGGCGTGATGAAGGCGAAGAGTTCGGTGCGCTCGTTGACCTTCTCGCGCGACTGGAAGAGGCCGCCGATGAGCGGCAGATCGCCCAGGAAGGGGATCTTGCGCAGCACATCCGACTCTTCGTTGCGGAGGATGCCGGAGATGACGATGGTCTGCCCATCCTGCACGATCGTGTGCGTGGTGGTCTCACGCCGGTCGACGATGAAGCCGCCGAAGAGTGTCTGCTCCGGCTGAATCGTGGAGAGTTCAAGGTTGACGAGGACATCGACCTGGCGATTCGGCGTGATCCGCGGGCGGACGCGGAGTTGAATGCCCACGGCGCGATAGTCGAAGGACTGAATAAGGCCGCCCTGATCGGTGCTCTGGGCGTCGGTGATGAATGGGATGTCCTGACCGTCGAAGAACTCGGCTTCCTGGTTGTCGCTGGTGAAGATCTGCGGCTCAGAGAGGATGCGGATGTCGGTGGTCTCGTTGAGCGCCTGGAGCAGGACGTTCAAGTCGGCCCCGACGTTGAGGACCGAGGTATCGAAGAGGGCGTTGATGAGCTCATTCTTCGTGCCGGAAAAGTCGCTGGAAAGGCCGATGGAGTTGTCCGCGCGGTTCGGGCTGAGCGGCTGGCTGGACCAGCGCAGGCCGAGGGCCGTGGCGTCTTCCAGTGACATCTCGAGGATGATGGCGCGGATGAGCACCTGGCGGCCGGGACGGTCGAGCTCCTCAATGAGCTCGACGACGCTGGACTGGTATTCCGGCGGCGCCATCACGAGCACGGCGTTCTGCCGCCACACAGGCACAAGTCGGATCTTGCCGACGAGGTTGGACGAGCCGGCGTACTCCGTCGGCGGTCGGGCGCGCTGCCACCAGAAGGAGATGTACTCCGCGCTGCTCTCCTGCGTCTGCTGGTTCTGATTCGTCTGCTGCGACGCGAAGGGGGAGGCGGTAGCGGCGTCGTCGGTAAGGCCGGATTCCTGACGTGGAAGCTGCGCGAGCGTGCCTTCTTCGGCGAGGAGCGTGTTGAGCTGCTCGGCGAGTTCTTCGGCGCTGGCGTGCTTGAGGGAGACGATTCTCGGCAGGCCGGCGGTGAGGGGTTGATCGAGATCAGAGATGATCTGATCAATGATGTTCATGTGGTCGGGTGACTTTGAGATGACGACAAGCCGGCCGGCATCGGGGATGGCTTCGAAGGAGAACTGGCCGGCAAGCCGCCCGACGCCCTGCGAGGACTGCTGTCCGCCCGTGCCGGATGTTCCTTCACCGAAGAGTTCCTCAAGCAGATTGCGAACCTTGATGGGATCGGAGTTGGCCAGGTCGTAGACGCGGGGGATGACCGCTTCGTCGGGGATCGGCTGATCCCACGAGTTGGTGATGAGAGAGCGGATCTGGCTGAGCACGCTCTGCTCGGCGAGCACGGTCACGGAGTTCTGCTGGGCGTTGGCGGTGACGCGCAGGTTCGCCGACGTCGCGGCCGCGGCTTCGGCTTGGCCGTTCTGGCCGCCCTGGCCGCGCTGATTGGCGAAGAAGGCTTCGATGCGGGCGGCGCGGTCGCCGCCTCCCTGGTTGCCGCGCCCGCCCCGGGTGTTCTGGCCGCCGCGGCCGCTGGTTCCGGCGCTCTCTTCGGCGGAGAAGAGCTCGCTGATGTTCTGGGCGACCTGCTGAGCGTCGGCGTATCGGAGTTGAAACGTCTCCGTGCGGAGGGCGGCGGCGGCGGGTTGATCAAGCGAGTCGATGAGGCGTTCGATGCGCTGCAGGAGGCCGATGTTGCCCATGATGGCGACCTGATTGGAGTCGGCATCGACGGCAAGGCGCGCGTAGTCGGGCAGGTTCTCCTTAAGAATCTCACCGATGTTGGCTGCGCTGGCGTAGCGCAGGGCGTAGACCTTTTGAAAGAACGCACCCTGGTCGGTCCGCTCCAGGACGGAGTCGAAGGGGCCGATCACGGGGATGTCCTGGCGGGCCAGATCATCGATGTTGCGGAGCATGATGAGGTCGTCGGTCTCGACGACGGCGATGCCCTGCTGGTGGAGCGCCAGAAAGATCATGTCCAGGGCCCGGCTGCGGGTAACCGGGGTGTCCGACAGGATGGTGATGCGCGAGATCAGCGTTGGCTCGTGCGGGAGAACGACCTTGCCGGTGACCTCGGCGATGAAGGGGACGAGATCGGCGACCGAGACCTTCTCGAAGGCGAGCGGGACGAGATCATCGGGAGCGACGCGGCGGTTGAGGGAGTCACGCGCGGGCGCCCTGGCGGCGGCCGGAGCGGCAGCCCCCGCGTCGGCCGGCGGTGCGGCGTCCTGTGCTGTGGCCGCGGCGAGGGAGAGCGCTGCGCCGGCGGCGGCGGCGAGGAGGGCGCAACGGCGGCCGCGCTGAGCGGGAGGGGGCGGGTAGGTCATTGCTGTTGGGTCTCCGGTGTCGCGGGGGGCGCGGCGATGGCGGTCTCGAGGCGGGGAGCGGATCCTGGATCGCTTTCGATCTGCGGCGCTTCGACCGCCGGCTGGGCAGAGGGGGGCGAGGGAGAGTCGATGCTGACGTCGGTATCGACATCAGAATCGCGTCGAGCGGAAGTGGGCTCCTGCTCTGACGGGGCTGAGGAGTCGGCCGGTGCGGCGGTGGGGACGAGCCGGCTTCGTGGGAAGAAGTTCACCGTGAAGGGAACGCCGCGCCACTCGACCTTGGCGCTCCAGGGTGACTCAAGAGAGATCACGCGGAGGGAGCCGTCCTCCTCACCGCCGGCGCGCAGGCGGCGCCCGTCGGCGAACCAGACCTCATCGGCGAACATGGCGACGATGCGCGGCCCGCCGTAGGTGGCCGGCGGCGGGGGCGGACGATCGTCCGGGACTTCGCGCACGATTGGGCGTGGCTCGGGGCGCGGCGGGGGTGGGTCAAAAAAGAGGTACCGGCCGTCGAATCGCCTCGTGTAGGTCTGCAGGTTGGCGGCGAAGCGCTCGGTTGAGGTATCGCCGTCATCGGCCGCCCCCGCGCCCGCTCCCGCGGTGGCGAGGGTCACGACCGGGAGGGCCACCCAGATCGCAAACGCGATCGTGGCCAGGAGGGCCGCCAGCACGACGAAGCCCAGGCGGGGAATGCGCGCGTGCATCAGCGTGCACCTCCCGCCGCGGCGAAGCTGTTTTCACGCTCAATGACCATCCAGGTCTCGACGGCGATGGTGGCCTTTACCACGCCGGCGGGGCCGGATTCTGACCGGCGGGCGGCGGATTTGTCGAGGCGGATTCGGGTGATGCTGGTCACGAGGGGTTCGGCCTCGAGGTCGGCGATGATGCGGGAGACGGTCTGGGGAGGCGCTTCGAAAGTGAGGGTGAGTTCCTGGCGCTGCAAGGTCTGGTCCCGGCCGAGAATGGATGCCTCCTGCGGGAGATTCACCACGCTGCGGCGTTCCATCTGATCCTTGCGGACGGCGTGCCGGCGGAAGATCTCGTTGACGGCGGCCTCGAACTCGGCCGGTCGTCCGAACGCATCCGGTGCGGCGGGCGGGGTGGGTTCGCCGTAATGCGTGAGCACCAACTCGCGACGCAAGCCGGCCTGGGAATCGGGGCCGGTGTACGCCCGGAGCGCCGTAAGGTCGCGTTCGAGGGCGTCGGCTTCGGCGGCGAAATGATTCCGCGCATCAAGGGCGGGCTCGACGATGCCGAAGTAGGCAACCAGCAGGAGTGCCGTGTACACGAGCCAGCGGATCGCCCGCGGCAGCGCGGTAAAGCTGAACCAGGCGCGGTCAAGCAGGCCGTGTTCCTGGCGGGTTTCGGCGGAGGGGTGCGTCATTCGCGCTCCTCATTGAACGCCTGGAGCATGCGGGCGCGGGCGCGGGCCTGTTCATCCTGCAGACGCGCGCGTGTGGCCTCGTCAAGGTCGCTCCGCTTGAGGGCGGTGGTGCGCTGGGTCATCGCCTCTCGAGCTGCGGTGGAGTTCATGGCGGCGAGTTGCTCGTCGCTCAGTTCGGGCGGGATCGGAGCGGCGGTGGGCGCATCGCGTCGCGAGGCGCCGCGGGGGGTGTCGGGTTCCTCGGTATCGGCTCGGCTTGAACGCGCGGTGCGACCGGCGCCTGCACGCGGCGACTGCTCATCCGCGCCGACTGTGCGCGGCGGACCGTCAGAGGGAACCGCATCTTCGCCGTAGATCCGGTGAAACAGTGTGCGCGTGCCGAAGTCATCAATGACGACCTGGGCGAAGTGCGGACTCTCGACACGTGCGTTCAGTTGAAACTCAACATCGGCGGCGGACTCGGCGCGCGTCGGAACCTCAATCGCGGAAAACACGCGTGTTCTGGCGAGGTTTTCGCGGAACTGCGTGATCAGGCCGGTCGATTCGGCGGTGCCGCGGACGGAGAGGCCGCCGCTGCGGGAAAGGTCAAGGACGTCAAGCTGTACGCCTTCGGGGGCGCTCGAAGCGACATCGGCCAGGAGCTTGGTCATGGGCCATCGCTCATCCCGCAGAAGCTTGTGGAACTCGTCGGCGTCGCGGGCTTCTTCCAACTGGCGGACGAGTGCTGCGCGGCCGCCGACCTGTTGGGTGAGCATCCACCAGCGGCCGTACGCCGCGCCGGCCGGCAGGAGAAGGGCGGCGAGAAGGCAGGCGGCAACCACGACGGCGGCTCTCCTGGGCTCACTCAGCCACGCCGCGAGGCGCATGACTGCCGGCATCTCCTGCTGCGGTGGGCGCCGGTGGAGGCCGGCCAGCGCGCGGAGGGCGGGATCCGGCGAGGCCGCCGCGGCGAGCGCGCCGGCGCAGAGCCCATAGTCGCGGAGCCAGGCAGCAGCGGCATCCGCGCCCGGCGGGATGCCCTTGATGCCGGCGCGAGGTTTCGGCGCGGAGGCCGCCCCGGCGGCGTCCGTCGTGGGCCAGAGCCCGGTGCCGCTCTCCACCACGTCCGCGATGCCATCGCTGCCGATGATCTCCTCGCACGCGTGGGTGAGTTCGGTTTGCCATGTTTGGGGGTCGCTGTTGGCCAGTCGCGTCACTCGCGCGACCGTGCGCGTGTTGTCGGTGGCGATGATCGACGCCGCGCCCGTTTCCGGGTCGGCATCGGTCGCCAGTGTCGCCCCGCCGAGCGCCTGGGCGAGGCAGGCCAGGGCGGCGGGCGCCGTGATCCAGATGTGCGGCTCGATGTGGCCGGCGAGCTCGCCTTCCGCCGAGGGGGCCCATGCCTGAGCGAGGGCCACCGGTTTCGTCTCAGGTCCGCCGGGGGTCACCACGCCTGCGCCGCGGCGGTGGGGGGGACAGATCGGGCCGACTTCGGCCTCGGCGAGCAGTTCGAGCGCTCCGGCCAGCGCCTGTTCATCCAAACCGGACGTGGCAGGGGCGGCCGCGATGCGGACGATGCTCTGGGCGCTCGGGACAACGCCGATGAGCCGGTCCACCTTCTGGCGGCTGATGAGGCGGGCCGCCTGGTCCGCCTCGGCACGCTTGAACGCGTGCGTCTCCGTGATTCGGATGCCGTCGCCTTCCGGGACCGCCAGCACAAGGAACAGCCGGTCGCCGCGGAGGTGCACGGCCGCGAGGCGCTCGGTCCGGGACCCGTTGCGGGCGCCTTTCCGTTTGCGGCGGGAGGCTGTAAGGGTTGGTTCGGTCATGGCGTACGGATATCCCTGATGATCACCGGGAGGGTAGAACGATCGAGGACGGCGATGATTTCGATTTCCAGTCCGGTGGCCTCATCCCGGCCGCGGCTGGTGACGGTGAAGACATTGGAGCGCACCGTGATCAGGGGGTACAGGGCCGCCAGCCGGGCGCGGGTCATGGAGGGGATCTCGAGCAGGTCGACCAGCGAGGTGAACCCCCCGGCCCGGCCGTCGCGGGCGAGAATGATGGCGTCCGCGAGGGCGGAATCAATGGCGGGGAGGTACTCCAGGATCTCGGCGTCGCAGGTGTTGATGTTGAGTTTGCCGGGGTAGAGGCCGGCGGAGTACTCATCTTCAAGTGTGCATTCGTCCAGCAGCAGGCCGAGTTCGGCGCGTGTGAGGGCGCGGGCGGCCGGGTTGATCCGCTGGTTGGTGGCCGGGTCCGTGAGGGTCGCCAGGTCGCTTGTGATGAAGTCGACCATCTCCGCCTGACCTGAGGCGCTGTAGGTGGCGATGACCGTCGCCTGCTGCAGGTCGACGCCGAGTCGCCTGACGATGTCGTTCGGCTCAGCGCGGGTGAGATTCAGTCTCGGGTAGCCCGAAGCGGCCAGCCCGCCGTCGACGCTGTGGACAGTCAGAATGGCCGACCACTCGGCATCGAGCACACCATCGGCGTTGTCCGGCGGCCAGGAGAGGTTTCCATCGTTCTCATTGGGATCGAGCAGGCCGTTGAGATTCCAGTCCTCGCCGCGGACGGATCTGGGGTCGACGCCCGCGATCAACTCCAACTCGGCGAGCGAACGGAGAAGGCCGTTCCGCGGCTGGTAGGGATAACGAAGGTTGTAGTAATGCCCGAGTTCTGCGCCGAGCGGGCGAACGTCCTCATCGGTGTCGATCCAGTCGAGGATGGCGTCGGCGACGTCCTCCGTCATGTACGGCAGCGTCATGAGGGAGTCGGCGTCCATCGTGTTGATGTTGATCTTCGCGTGCGTATCGGCGGGGCCGCGGTACACCTGCTTGTTCGCCCAGTGCTCAACCCTGAAGGAGGCGGTTGCGGCACGGCCTCTGCCTCCACCGAGTGTGCCGTACGCGGCGTCCTCGAGGTCGTACCGGATTGTGGCGGCGCCGGTGGCGTCCGGTTCCACGGTGTTGTAAGCGATCTGGGTGATCGCGGCCTCAACGCCGGCGCGGGCTGCCCAGTAAGCTCGGACTCGCGCAACGGCTTCACGTCCCGCCGCGGCCTGACGGAAGGAGAAGGCCTGCACGGCCAGGAGGATGAGCGCAATGAGTGCGACGGCCCAGAGGACGAGGAACGTGGCGAACGCGGGAGCGCCGGGTCCTGGCTGGGGCGAGCGATGATGCGGTGACGGTCTCACGCGCCCTCCTCTTCCTCGGCGATGCGCTCCAGGAGCGTGTCGTACGGCTGCGGCGTGCGATCCAGCGCGATCGTTCGGCGCGCGGCGGCGGTGTAGCGCCCGGTGTCGTCGGCCGCGGTCAGCGTGATGCGCACGGCGTGGGGGTAGCCGTCGGAATCAGAATCCCAACTGGCGTACCAGAGCAGCCCGTCGGTCGCCTCGATCGAGAGGGAGGTGAGACCATCGACGATCGGAGATGCGACGCCGCCGGCATCGGGGTACTCATCCGGAACGGGATCGACCCGCCGCCAGAGCGTGCCGGCTGTACCGGCTTCGATGACAAGGCGGTACTGCACCTCGTATTCATCGCCCTCGGCCTGATCGCTGTGCGGGCGCACCACGCGATCGGAGCGCATGAAGAACAGGAGCTCATCCGGTGACTGATCGCCGCCGTCAATGATCGCCAGACGGCCGAAGTAGAGGTCGGTGTCGCGGATCGCGCGTCGGAGATCATCGCCCATCCGTGCCGCGGCGGCATCGGCGCGGGCGCGGGCTTCCAGCCGTGCCTGCGTCGCCGTTCGAGCGCGGAGCGCCTGCGAAACAGCGGTGGTGGTCGCGCCCGCGATAAAGACCGTGATGATGGATGCAATAAGCAGTTCGACCAACGTGAAGCCGCGGCGCAGTCGGCAGGGACGATCGGCGGGCGTCGGGTTGGCAGGTGCGCCGTTCATCGTTCAGTATCGCTGGATTGGCTCCACCGGCAGGCGGTCCGGGTCGGGATCATCCCCCAGGCGCGAGGCCATGAGCGTGTGAACGGTCACAGCACGCCCGCTGCCGACGCCCGCCCCCCAGGCGATGGTGACCGCGACCCCGTAGGGGCTGGACTCCGAGCCGCCGGAAAGCTCAAGGGCGTATCGAAAACGTTCGAATGGAGGATCGCACGACCCTGCAAGAGGGAACTGTTTGCCATAGTCGTCCGGGCCTCGCGCGAGCACAAGGTTGAGCTGCTCATCGGCGAGCATCGCCGCGACTTGAAGGTCTTCCCCGAGTTGCTGGCTCGAGATGGCGCGGCTGATCAGGCCAATCGCGACGGCGAGCGCAACACCGAGGAGGATCGCGGCGGTGATGACGTCGACGAGCGCAAAGCCGCGGTACGGATGAAGGGGTGAAGAGGTGGGGAGGTGAACCGGTGAGGTCGCGCGGCACGGTCCGCCGGGTGCCACGGCTCGCGGTACTCCGCGCAGCCGTGCGGACGTCAGAAGCCGTTCGTACCTTTCCGGCGCGCTCGTACGGCTGCGTCGCGCAAAGCAGCGGCGAGCCGTCACACCCCTCGAAAGTTGATGCGCGGCGGTATGTGCCATCACCATGGATCCGTCCCCCGTCCGGCATCGTCCAGGTCGACGGTGCGCATCGTGATCGGCAGCAGGGAACGCTGCTGGCCTCGCGGGGCGACGGCCGCCGAACTCGCCTCCGGCGCCAGATCGATCTGCCACGCGCGGCCGGCTTCTTCGGAGACCAGCAGGATCGACAGCGCCGGCCTTGTGCTGGCGGGCGGGAAGGAGACCAGCCAGTTGCGATTGTCAAGCGGCGCTGCGTCCGCCGCGGCGGCCGTCAACTCGGTGTGAGTCAGTTCTACCGGTTCGACCAGCGGGTCCGGACGCCAGGTCGCAGTCCCGTCGTTGTGCTGTTGAACCAGCAGCTCGAACTGCCGCGTCTGGGCGTTCCACGCGATCGCCAGCGTCCGCGGCGTGAGGGCGTCCTTCTGTGCCGCGGCGGAGAGGAGGCGGGCAACGTCGTGGGCTTCGGCCTCGGCGCGGCGCAGAGAAGTATCGAGGACCCGCGGGACGATGAGGCCCGCCAACACGGTGACGATGAGGATGACGACGATGAGTTCGATGAGGGTGAAGGCGGCGTGCTGAGTGCTCGCCGGTCCGCGCAGCCGCGCGGATGTCAGGGGACGCTTGTAGGTTCCCAGCGAGGCCGCACGGCTGCGCCGCTCGAAGCAGCGGCGAGCCGTTGCACCCTTGGGCATCCGAATCGTCGCACGCACGATCATCACTTCACGATGTCCGCATCCTCCCCCTCGCCGCCGGGCTTGCCGTCCTGCCCGTAGGAGACGATGTCGTAGTCGGGGCGGCGGTCGCCGGGGATCTTGAGGATGTACTTGTTGCCCCAGGGATCGATCAGGTCGTCGGCGGTGTCGACGTATGGGCCTTTCCAGGCGCCTTCGGCAACGCTGCCGGGCTTTTCCCAGAGGATGTCGATGGTGGCGCCGGTCGGCACCTGGCCCAGGTCGGCCAGGAGGATCTTCATCTGGCTCGCCAGCACGGCCGCGTTGCTTTCGGCGGTGCTGCGCTTGGCCTGGCCGATGCGGCCGATCAGGCGCGGCGCGATCAACGTTGCAAGGACGCCGATGATGATGATGACGACGATCGCCTCGATCAGCGTGAACGCGCGGGAGAGGTGCTGAGTGCTGAGTGCTGAGTGCTGAGTGCGTTTCATCCAATGCTCTCCTGCATTTCCAAGAGCGGCAGCAGCACCGCCGCGATGACGAAACCGACCACGAGCGCCATGATCAACACGAGCACTGGCGGCAGGACGGTTGTGAAGAGGCGGATGCTCGCCTCTGTTCGTTTCTCAAAGGCGTCCGCGGCCTGGCGGAGCATGGCGGGCAGGCGGCCGGAACGCTCGCCGACGCCGACAATCTGCACGAGCAGTGGCGGAAAATAGCCGCTCTGTTCCAGCGGATCCGCGATGGTGCGGCCGGCGCTGACCTGGTCGCACACACTTTCGATCGTCTCTTCGAGTGCACGGTTGCCGAGCGTCAGCCGGGTGACGCGCAGGGCCGTCAATGCCGGCAGCCCCGCGCTGATGAGCGTCCCGAGCGTTCGCGTAAAGCGGGCGACGGCCACATCGCGGAGCAGTTGCCCGAGCACCGGCACCCGCAGGAGCGTCCGGTCGATCGCAAGCCGCGGCCCGGGCTGCGCGTACGTGCGCGCGCCGAAGAACAGCGCCGCCGCGAGCACGCCGAGGGCAAGCCACCAGTATCCGCTGAAGAAGTCCGCCGCTCCCTGCACCACGCGCGTCGGAAAGGGCAGGTCCGCGGTCGAGAGCTTGAGCGGCTCAAGGATCTTCGGCACGATCACGGTCACGATCACGCCCACTGCGATCGTGATCAAACCCACGAGGATCATCGGGTAAAGCGTTGCCCCGAGCAGGGCGCGCCGCAGTTCCACATCCCGGTCCAGCAGCGTCGCCGCCTGGTCCAGCACGTCCTCCAGCCGCCCTGATGCCTCGCCTGCACGGATGAGGTTCACCGTCAGGTTGTTGAAGGGAGCGCCCCAGCTTTCCGCGGCGTCGGCGAATGATCGCCCGTGCTCCACCTCGTGCATGAGGAAGTCGAGCATCTCCCGCTGCCTGCCGCCTTTGCCTGCGTGCGAGCGGCCCTGGCGCGCGATCGTGCGCATCGCCTGGATGATCGTCAGGCCCGCCTGCAGGGCGGTGGCCAGTTCGCGGATGAACGCGGCGAACTCCGAGCGCGACATGGCACGGCGCGAGAGCAGCCTTGAGGCTTGCAACTGGAGGCTGGAGGTCGGAACGGCGCGGCCTGCGGCCGGCGGCCGGCGGGTTGTACGTGCGCGTCCTTCATCGGCAACAGGCCGGCGCCGCTGTTTCACCTCGTCGAGGCGGGTGGGGGTGACGCCGCGGGCGCGGAGGAGACGCAGCGCGGCGGAGCGGTCCGGGGCGTCGATGGTCCGGTCTGCGGTTGCGCCGTTGCCGCCGGTCGAGGAGCCGGCGTTGATCGCCTCGTACTGGAAGGTCGGCATCAGCCGTGTCCTCCGGCGTGGCCGTTGCCGTTCTCCTCCGCATCCTGCGTGGCGCGGAGCACTTCCTCGACGGTGGTGAGGCCCGCGGCCGCCTTGAGGAGCCCTTCGCGGCGCATGGTCAGGTGATCGGCGCGCGCGGTCGCCAGGAGCTGGTGACGGCTCGTCTTGCCCTCGGTGACGGCTTCCCGCATCTTCGGCGTTACCGCCAGCATCTCGTAGAAGCCGATGCGGCTGAAGAAGCCGGTCTCCTCGCACTTCTCGCATCCCGCCCCGCGCCAGGCCTGTGCGCCCCCGGCCGGGAAGAGCGCCAGTTCTTCGCTGTTCAAGCGGTGGCGCACGGCCTCATCCATCGGCACCGCGCGGCGGCACGCCTGGCAGATGCGCCGACCGAGCCGCTGGGCGAGCACGCCTTCCAGCACGCTGGAGAGCAGGAATGGCTCGATCCCCATGTCAAGCAGTCGCCCGATCGCGCTGACCGCATCGTTCGTGTGCAATGTCGAGAAGATCAGGTGCCCGGTCAGCGCAGCGCGAACTGCAATGTCCGCCGTGTCGCCGTCACGGATCTCGCCGACCATGATAACGTCCGGGTCCTGGCGCAGGATTGAGCGCAGGCCGCTGGAAAACGTCAGCCCGCGCTCCGGATTGACCGGCATCTGGTTCACGCCCGGCAGTTCGTACTCGACCGGGTCCTCGATGGTAATGATCTTCCGCCCCGGGTCATACAGCTTCGTCAGCGCGGCGTACAGCGTCGTCGTCTTGCCGGATCCGGTCGGCCCCGTCACGAGCACCATCCCGTGCGGGAGGGCGATGAGCCGGTCCATGGCGTCGCGATCCCGCTGCGCCATGCCGAGAGCCTCAAGGTCCAGCGAGATCGCCTCCTTATCAAGGATGCGCATGACCACGCTTTCGCCGTAGATCGTCGGCACGGTGGAGACGCGGATGTCCACCTTCCGCCCTTCGAAGCGCAGGGAGATGTGGCCGTCCTGCGGCACGTAGCGCTCGGCGATGTTCATTCCGCCCATGATCTTGATTCGGCTGGTGATCGCCGGCTGCAGGTGCTTGGGGGGACTGGTCTGCTCGCGGAGCATTCCGTCGATGCGGTACTTGACCTTGAGCTGCTTCTCGAAGGGCTCGACGTGGATGTCGCTGGCCCGGGCCCGGATCGCTTCGAGAATGATCAGGTTGACGAGGTTGATCAGCGTCGGCTGCTCGGCCATGCGCTCGATGTCGTCGGCTTCGACCGCTTCGAGGTTGGCGGCCAGGTCGTCGTCATCGTCCGCCGCCCCCGCCAGGCGGGCGGCCATCTGCGCGGCGGTCGCGCCGAAGGCGCTGCGGAGGAGTGCGCTGAAGAGGTCGGGGGCGATCCCCCGCCGCGCGACGGGCATCTGCGCCAGGATCGCCAGTTCATCCGCCGCGGCGAAGTCTGCCGGGTCCACCATGGCGGCCAGCAGGCGGCCGGAGTCGATCGCGTACGGCACCGCGCGCAGTCGCACGGCCCCTTCGGCGGTGATCAGCCGCGCCGCTTCCGGCTGGACGGCCGGGAGTTCGGTCAGCGGGGGCGCGGCGGGGCGTGCGCCGTTGGTGAGGGCGGCTCCGGGGGCGGGGGTGCTGGTGTGTGCCTCGGTTGATGTCATGCCGACGTACCGCTTCTCCATGGCGACCGCGTCCCGGCCGGTGCGCGGAGTTTAGGGGTGAGCCTCCAGCGCTGCGCACGCGCACCGGCCGCGCCCGCGGCCGGCTTCCGGCCGGTTGAACGAACGGGCGGGGCGACCATTGCCCGCCTCAACTGTCGCCGTCGCGGTTGCGGCGTCCCTGCAGGCCGCGGCGCTCGCCGCTTTCGCCGTCGCGAGCGCCCTCCGGCTCGCCGCGCGGGCCGCCGAAGCGGCGGCGGCCGTCTCCTTGCCCCTCGCCCTCGCCGCGCTGCGGGAGTCGTTCGGCCTGCTGCTCGGTGAGGATCGTGCGGAGCTTCTCGACGGTCGAGCGTTCCAGGTCGCGCTTCTGTCGACGCAGGTCGCGCATCGCGTCGTTCTCGCCGCCGTTGCGGAACATCTGGCCCATCCTGTCGGCGGTCATGCTCTCTTCCATCTCGACCTGGGCGGTTTCCATCTGGCGGTTGATGCTCGTGAGGCTCTGGCCGAAGGAAGCGCGGATCGTCCCGATCTGTTCCTTCTGCTCCTGGCTCAAGTCGTCAAACTTCGAGGCGGTCTCGAGCAGGCGCTCGGCGCGCGAGGGGTTGTAGATCATCGGGAAGGCGCGCTGGCGGACCTGGGCGGCGAAGGTCGGGGCGGCGTCTTCCGGAAGCAGGGCCTCGATCTGTCGAGCGTAGCGGTTGTTGATGTCGCGGACCCTTGTCGCGGCCTGCTTGCCGCGTTCGAACATGTCGTTGATCCCTTCCTGATCGCCCTCCCGGAACATGTCGCGCATGTTCTGGCGGAAATCGTCCTGCACCTCGTCGCGCTTGACGAGGGCCTGATCGAGCTCCAAAGCGTACTGGTTGAGCGTGTCGTCGAGCTGGGCGCGCTGGGCTTCATCGAGGCTCAAAGCGTCGACGAGGGCGATGACATCGACGCGCTCGCCGCTCATCAGCCCGCGCGGGATGGACAGTTCCCTGCGCCGCTCGCGCTGGACCTTCGGCCAGCCCTCCTGCGCCTGCTGCGGCGTCAGCAGCGTCTGCACATCCGCGAGAAAACTGTCGGCCATCTTCTCCGCCTGCTGCTCGAAGTCGCCGCGGGCCTGCATGATCTCCCCCCACAGCGCGCGATCGCGCGTCTCGCGGGCTTCATTGCGGAGTTCCTCGATGCGGTCCCGCACGGGGCGCGCCGCGGCGTCGAACTCGACGTGGTACGCCTCGAGCAGAGCAAGGGCCGCCGCCTGCTGATCGGCGGTGAAGCCGAGGATCTCGGCGTAGCGCTCCATCTGCTTCGTGCTCACCGCGGGGTCGAAGAGGTTGTCCCCATTCTCAAACTGTCGCCACCCCTGCGCAAGCGCGGGCAGGGCGATCAGCAGGGAAGCAAGGAGCGTGGCGACGGTCAGCATGAGGCGGCTGCGCATGGGAATCTCCCTGAAAACGGTCACCCCCCCGCACCCTCCGGCCGCACGAGGCCCGTGAGGAAGCGGGGGCGCACCGTCTCTGTTGTATCACAGGTGAACGCCAAAGGGGAGGGGCCATTGCACGAGGGCGGCCGGATCGGGCGAAGGGGGAGCCCGGCGACGACCGGGCACAAAACCCCCCAGATCCGGGCGGTTCCGCCCCGCCGCCCCGCCCACCCCGATCCACGCCCCCGCAGGCCGGCCGGATGGCGCGGAAAGTGCGCGGTACGTCCCATATGGCCACTTTTAAGGAGCGCAGAAGCGGATACGAGGAGCGCATAAGCGGCTTTAAGGAGCGCGTATCCGGATACGAGGAGCGCAGAAGCGGATTTGAGGAGCGCATATCCGGATTCGAGGAGCGCATAAGCGGATTTCAGGAGCGCATAAGCGGATTCGAGGAGCTCATATCCGGATTTGAGGAGCGCAGAAGCGGATTTGAGGAGCTTGGATCCGGCTCCGAAAAGGTCAAAACCGGCCCTGGGGGGCTGGGAGGGGGGGGATTGAACCACAGAGGCGCCGAGGCACAGAGGGGAAGGGGGGATGATCCGCAGATTTCGCAGATTGCGCAGATGAAGACTCGGGTGGGATGCCCCAAACCCTGGGTGGCATGCCCACGCGGTACTCCGCGCGGGGCTGTCCGGGGGCAGTTCTCACGCAAAGCGGAAGAATGGAACCACAGAGGCGCCGAGGCACAGAGGGGAAGGGGGGAGGAGCCGCAGATTTCGCAGATTGCGCAGATGAAGACTCGGGTGGCATGCCCCAAACCCTGGGTGGCATGCCCACGCGGTACTCCGCGCGGGGCTGTGGGCGAGGAATGTTCACGCAGAGGCGCAGGGATCGCAGGGACAGAGAATCAGAAGAGATGGAGCAGCGGGCGCGCGCGCCCGCTGCTCTTCTCTGCGCACTCTGCGCCTCTGCGTGAGATTCTGTTTCCTCAGAGCCCCG